>NZ_JACVZC010000029.1 GCF_016658545.1 Pseudomonas sp. S37
ACGCAAGGCCGCTCCTACACAAAGCGCGGCGTACACCAGCCCCTTGTAGGAGCGGCCTTGCGTCGCGATGGGCTGCAGAGCAGCCCCAGAATCTCACAGCCAACCCGACTGTATCAGTCAAAAACCACCGTCTTGTTGCCATGTACAAGAACGCGGTCTTCCAGGTGATAACGCAGGCCACGGGCCAGCACCATCTTCTCCACGTCACGGCCAAAGCGAACCATGTCCTCGATGCTGTCGGCATGGCTGACACGCACCACGTCCTGCTCGATGATCGGGCCGGCGTCCAGCTCTTCGGTGACATAGTGGCAGGTTGCACCGATCAGTTTCACACCACGCAGGGAAGCCTGGTGGTAAGGCTTGGCACCGACAAACGACGGCAGGAAGCTGTGGTGAATGTTGATTACCTTCTCTGCATAATCCCGGCACAGTTGCGGCGGCAGGATCTGCATGTAGCGGGCCAGCACCACAACATCGGCCGCGTGCTCCTCGACCAGGCGCGACACTTCGGCAAACGCCGGGGCCTTGTCCTTGGGGTCGACCGGTACATGGAAGAACGGAATACCGTGCCACTCGACCATGCTGCGCAGGTCGTTGTGGTTGGAGATCACGCAAGGGATCTCGCAGTCCAGTTCGTCGGTGTGCCAGCGGTGCAGCAGGTCGGCCAGGCAGTGCGACTCACGGCTGGCCATCAATACCACGCGCTTTTTCTGCGCCGAGTCGGTTACGCGCCAGGTCATGGAAAACTCTTCGGCGATCGGCGCAAATGCCTCGCGGAAGGCTTCGATACCGAACGGCAGTGATTCAGCGCGGATTTCATGACGCATGAAGAACCAACCGCTCTGCTCATCGGAGTGGTGGCTGGCTTCGTTGATCCAGCCATTGTACAAGGCCAGGAAATTACTGACTTTCGCCACGATGCCTACACGGTCGGGGCAGGCGATCACCAGACGATAGGTGCGCATGAATGAGACTCCAGAACTTCGCAAAGGCGCTCATTCTAGCGGCACGCCAGGAAAAACGCAGTATTGATTGCAGCGAGCGCGGCCTGTGTAGCCAGCGCGCTGCACTGCGGGCAATGTCTGACAGACATGACGAACGTCGCGGCGCGTATGTAAATTTTTGTTCACCTGAGAAATATTGTCACAGCTTAATTAACAGTTAACTGGCCAATATTATGTTTACTTGCGAGTATCGGCTGTCTATTATTGCCCCACACATTTCCGAACACGCATTAAGGAACACTCCATGTCCCTGATCAACGAGTACCGCGCTACCGAAGAAGCCATCAAGGAACTTCAGGCCCGCCTGGCCAACCTGTCGCAGGATGACAAGCTGAAGAAAGAACTGGAGTTCGAAGGCAAACTGCGCACCCTGATGGGCGAGTACTCCAAGTCGCTGCGCGACGTAATTGCCCTGCTCGACCCAGAGTCGAAACTGAGCAAAGCACCACGTGGCGCGGTCAAGGCTGTTGCCACCAAGCGTGCGCGCAAGGTCAAGCAATACAAAAACCCGCACAACGGTGAAGTGATCGAAACCAAAGGCGGCAACCACAAGACCCTTAAAGAGTGGAAAGCCACTTGGGGCGGCGACGTGGTTGAAAGCTGGGCTACCCTGCTGGACTGATTGTCCGCCATCGCCTTTGCTTCTCGCAAAAGAAAACGCCGGCACATTGCCGGCGTTTTTGTTTGTCTGGCCTTCAGCCAATAGCAAACTGTTGCTGCAATTGCCGGGCATGCACTTGCCAGGCATCCAGTACTCGCCTGCCCGCCTCGTCGGCGCCCTCCCACGCTTGCTGACGCGCCTGTTCGAAGTCGCCCAGGGTATTCGGCGCGCCCCACTGCGGGTCGCTCAGGCGCTGCTGGCAGAAGCCATGCCAACGCTGCCGCTCTTCGTGGTTCAAGGTGTCAGGGAAGTTACGCGCCCGATAACGGAACAACAGTTCCGGCAACCGCGGATCATCGAACATCCAATGCCCGCTGCCCAACTGTGCGGGTTCCAGCGTACGAACTTGCTCGCACAAGCGGCGGTCGCGGTCACCGATAAAACCCTCATACAACTGCTGTTCCGGGTCGTCACTGGGGGCAAAGTCTTCCTTGCCGTAGATGTGCTCCAGCTTGTCTTGCCATTGCGCCTGTTGATTGGCCAACTGTTCGCCGCGCAATTGTAACAACGTCAAGTCGAGGCCCAATCGCTGTTGATCGACCGGGCGCAACACCGACAGCGGCGCCAGTACCGGACAACGATTGATCTGCACCAGTTTCAACGGTACCGGTAATTCACCTTCGGCCAACTCATCATGCCGGGTGTACAAACGCTGACGCAGAACTTCAGCACTTTCCCTTAGCAACGGTAGGGTTTCCTGATGCAAGTCGCACACAATCAGTGCATTGCGATTGCGCGGGTGCCAGGCCAGCGGCAATACCACACCCAGGTAATTACGCGCCGCCGAAAAGCGCCCGGATATATGTACCAGCGGCTGCAGCAGGCGAATCTGTTCCATCACTTTATGCTTGCTGCGCAACTGGAACAGCCAGTCATACAACTTGGGCTGTTTCTGCCGGATCAGGCGGGCCAGGGCGATGGTTGCCCGCACGTCGGAAAGCGCTTCGTGGGCATGCCCGTGGTCAATGCCATTGGCCTTGCTCAACAGCTCCAGGCGCAGGCTGGTGCGCCCGTCCTGCTGCGGCCACTCAATGCCATCAGGGCGCAAGGCATAGGCGGTACGCACGATGTCGATCAGGTCCCAACGGCTGTTGCCGCCCTGCCACTCACGGGCATAGGGGTCGAAAAAATTGCGGTACAGGCTGTAGCGGGTCACTTCGTCATCGAAGCGCAGCGTGTTGTAACCGGCGCCGCAGGTGCCCGGCTGCGCCAGTTGCGCGTGCACCCGGGTCATGAACTCGGCTTCGCACAGGCCCTGCTCGGCCAGCAACTGCGGGGTGATACCCGTCACCAGGCAGGCCGCCGGGTGCGGCAGGATGTCGTCCGAAGGCCGGCAATAAAGGCTGATGGGCTCGTCGATCTCGTTGAGGTCGAAGTCGGTGCGCAGGCCGGCCACCTGCAGCGGCCGGTCGCAGCGCGGGTTGATGCCGGTGGTTTCGTAGTCGTGCCAGAAAATGCTGGAGGTCACGGGGTCGTCCTGTATCGAGGTCGACCCGATTCTAGCGCGATTCTGCAACGCCAAGGCTCAGGCAGAGGCGTTAGCCGGCCGGAAGCTGAAATAGTCGCGCAGCGAGCGGACGAAATCATCGTACTCGCGCGGTGCCTGCAGCAGCATGAACCCCGAATCGTAATGCCCGGGGGTCTGGTCTTCGCTGCACCACAGGCAGCTGGCCGTAAGGTTGACGAACTGGTGGCCGCCGCCGACCAGCGGCATGCGCAATTGCAGCTCGTAGTCGGGCCCGACCAGCACGGGTAGCTGGCTGATGACCATCAAGCCGTCTTCGGAGGCATTGCCCAGCTGGCCGATCTCCTGACCGGTAAAGCGGTTGAATACCTTGAGCACACAAGGCAGCTGATGGCGTTCGATATGGCGCTTGTTGAACATGATCGCGAGTGTATTCCGTACCTGATGCCAGGAATACAAGGTACTGGCGGTTGTTGTAACAGCTGAGTTACAGATTAGCGCAGCGCGCGCTGCAAATCTCGTGAAATAAACCACACCTTGGTGTTAGCGCCAAGGTGCGGTCGTCACCGGGCTGGCCACAGCCGCTTCGCTGCCGCGCAAATGGCCCAGTTTTTCCAGCGTCTGCAGGCGTGCCTGGGCCCGATAGGCGTACTCGTTGCGCGGGTACTGCTGGATCAGGTACTGGTAGGTCTGCGCAGCATCCACATACAAGGCCTGGCGTTCCAGGCACTGGCCACGCAGCAGCGACACTTCGGGGTGGATGAACGGTCGTGCGCGGCTGGTGCGGTCGACCTGCGACAGTTCCAGCATGACCCGCGCACAATCGCCACGGTCGTAGGCACGGTAGGCATTGTTCAGGTGGTGGTCCATGGACCAGCGGGTGCAGCCGGTGGCGCTGACGGCCAGGGCTAAAACGATCAGGGCTCGCATGGGGATCTCCTTTGATGCCAGTGTATCGGCGTCTGCCTGCAAATCTTCACACCCTTTTGCAAGGATACCTTGCCCGTTCAAATGCCACCCTGCCTTGGTCGCAGGTAGTGCAACGGAACAATGACTACAGCGAGATTCAGGAGTAGCCTTTCGCTGCGCTTCACTATAGGAGTCTGTGCATGAGTATCCGCCGTACCAAAATCGTCGCCACCCTTGGCCCCGCCAGCAACTCGCCGGAAGTGATCGAACAGCTGATCCTCGCCGGCCTGGACGTGGCACGCCTGAACTTCTCCCACGGCACGCCGGACGAGCACAAGGCCCGCGCGCGCCTGATCCGTGACATCGCCGCCAAGAACGGCCGCCATGTTGCACTGCTGGGCGACCTGCAGGGTCCGAAGATCCGCATCGCCAAGTTCGCCAACAAGCGCATCGAATTGAAGATCGGTGACAAATTCACCTTCTCCACCGCCCACCCGCTGACCGAAGGCAACCAGGACATCGTCGGTATCGACTACCCCGACCTGGTCAAGGACTGCGGCGTCGGTGACGAGCTGCTGCTCGACGATGGCCGCGTGGTCATGCGCGTCGAAACCGCCACCGCCGATGCCCTGCACTGCGTGGTGATCATCGGTGGCCCGCTGTCGGACCACAAAGGCATCAACCGCAAAGGTGGCGGCCTGACCGCACCGGCCCTGACCGAAAAAGACAAGGCCGACATCAAGCTGGCTGCGGAAATGGACCTGGACTACCTGGCCGTGTCGTTCCCGCGTGACGCCAGCGACATGGAATACGCGCGCAAGCTGCGTGACGAGTCCGGCGGCAGCGCCTGGCTGGTGGCCAAGATCGAACGCGCCGAAGCAGTCGCCGACGACGAGACCCTGGACAAGCTGATCCTTGCCTCCGACGCCGTCATGGTTGCCCGTGGTGACCTGGGCGTGGAAATCGGCGACGCCGAGCTGATCGCCATCCAGAAGAAGATCATCCAGCACGCCCGCCGCAACAACAAGGCGGTGATCGTGGCGACCCAGATGATGGAGTCGATGATCCAGAACCCGATGCCGACCCGTGCCGAAGTGTCCGACGTGGCCAACGCCGTGCTCGACAACACCGACGCGGTAATGCTGTCGGCAGAGAGTGCTGCAGGTTCGTACCCGATCGAAG
Source organism: Pseudomonas sp. S37 (assembly GCF_016658545.1). Taxonomy (GTDB): domain Bacteria; phylum Pseudomonadota; class Gammaproteobacteria; order Pseudomonadales; family Pseudomonadaceae; genus Aquipseudomonas. The sequence goes on from NZ_JACVZC010000029.1 coordinate 5,222, forward strand.
CCGTACAGGCCATGGCCCGTATCTGCTCGGGCGCCGAAAAGCACCCGACCAGCCAGAAGTCCAGCCACCGCCTGCACACCACCTTCGAGCGCTGCGACGAGAGCATCGCCCTGGCGGCCATGTACACCGCCAACCACTTCCCGGGCGTGAAGGCGATCATCGCCCTGACCGAAAGTGGCTACACCCCGCTGATCATGTCGCGCCTGCGTTCGCACGTGCCGATCTTCGCGCTGTCGCCGCACCGCGCCACCCAGGCCCGGGCCAACATGTTCCGTGGCGTCTACCCGATTGCCTTCGACCCGGCTTCGCTGCCGGCCGACAAGGTCAGCCAGGCAGCCGTCGACGAGCTGCTCAAGCGCGGCCTGGTGGAGCAAGGTGACTGGGTGATCCTGACCAAGGGTGACAGCTACCACACCATCGGTGGCACCAATGGCATGAAGATCCTGCATGTGGGTGATCCGCTGGTTGGTTGATCTGCTGCAGACGGGGGGCCGCGTTGCGGCCCATTCGCGGGGCAAGCCCGCTCCCACAAAGGGATAATGTACACCGTCCCTTGTGGGGGCGGCCTTGTGTCGCGAAAGGAGGGCAAAGCCCTCCCCTGCTCACTCAAACATGCTCAACGAACACATCAGCAAACACCTGCCCCCGCGGCACCCCGGCAATGAACAGCCGCCGGGCAAACCGCTCGACACTCCCCGGTGCCCCGCATAACAACGCAACCGTCTGCCGTGACGACGGCCGCAACCCGGCCAGCGCTTCATCCATCTGCTCCTCCAGCACCAACTCGACATTCACGCCTGGCAGCTTCCGTAGCGGCTCCGCCAGATAATGCCCGGCCTGCCCCCGCGCCACATGCAGCACCCGAATCTCCCCCCGATGCCCCTGCCGCAAGGCCTCGCGCAATATGCCCCACAATGGCGCCAGCCCGGTGCCCGCTGCCAGCAGCCACAGCGGCCGTTCCTGCCAGTCGGGGTCGTAGTGCAACGCACCACCTCTCAGCTCACCCAGGCGCATTTCATCGTCCACCTGCAGCCCACGTGCCTTGTCACAAAAAGCCCCAGGTCGGCGGCAATCGATGTGGAACTCAAGCTGATCATCCTCACCCGGTAAACTGGCCAGCGAATACGGCCGTGCGACGTCGCCAAGCCACAGCACCACATGCTGACCGGCCTGATAGCGCAACGCTCGCTCGGGTTTCAAGCGCAATCGCAACACATCGCCGAACCAGTCCAGCCCGCTGATCCTGGCCGGCACACCATCGCGTCGCGGGTCGAACAACGCAACCTGCAAGTCCTCGACCACCCGGCACTGGCAAGCCAAGCGCCAGCCTTGGGCATGCTTGTCCAGGGCCAGGGCCTCGGGCAGGGCATCCAGCGGTTGCCCGGCCAGGCAATGCACCAGGCAGGCATGGCAGCTGCCGGCGCGGCAACTGTAGGGCACGTTCAGCCCGACCTCGTTCAGGGCATCGAGCAGGTTGCTGCCGGTCGGCACCGCCCAGCGGCGCTCGCCCACGCAAAGTTCGGGCATGTTCAGGTATCTCTTCCCGCTTCAGGTTGTCGGGGGCGCTTCGCGCCCCAATCGCGACGCAAGGCCGCTCCTACAGTTGATCGCGTTCCAGTTGTAGGAGCGGCCTTGTGTCGCGATCGGGCTGCGCAGCAGCCCCCATCGATATTAAGGCCAAGCACAGGAGTCAGCAGCAAAAAGGATGCCTGGCCACCAACCGACCATGGTCCAGACCACTCGCAGGTGTTTCACGCGGTGAGGCACGCTATACTGCCGCGCCCTTTTGCGTCGGCCATGCTGCCGGCGCGCCTTTGCAAGGCGTTTCGACATGCTGGTCGGCACCGTCGAGCGTCTCTATGAATGTTCCCGTCTTTAAGAGGAGCGCGCTGCATGACCGTGATCAAGCAAGACGACCTGATTCAGAGCGTCGCCGACGCCCTGCAATTCATCTCGTACTACCACCCCGTCGATTTCATCCAGGCCATGCACGAGGCCTATCTGCGTGAAGAGTCGCCAGCTGCGCGCGATTCCATCGCCCAGATCCTGATCAACTCGCGCATGTGCGCCACCGGCCACCGCCCGATCTGCCAGGACACCGGTATCGTCACCGTGTTCGTGCGCGTGGGCATGGACGTGCGCTGGGACGGCGCCACCCTGAGCGTCGACGACATGATCAACGAAGGTGTGCGTCGCGCCTACAACCTGCCTGAGAACGTCCTGCGCGCCTCGATCCTGGCCGACCCGGCCGGTGCCCGCAAGAACACCAAGGACAATACCCCGGCAGTGATCCACTACTCCATCGTCCCCGGCGACAAGGTCGAGGTCGATGTCGCAGCCAAGGGCGGCGGCTCGGAGAACAAGTCGAAGATGGCCATGCTCAACCCGTCCGACTCGATCGTCGACTGGGTGCTGAAGACCGTGCCGACCATGGGCGCTGGCTGGTGCCCGCCTGGCATGCTCGGCATCGGCATCGGCGGTACCGCCGAAAAAGCCGCGGTAATGGCCAAGGAAGTGTTGATGGAGTCCATCGACATCCATGAGCTGAAAGCCCGTGGCCCGCAGAACCGTCTGGAAGAAATCCGCCTGGAGCTGTTCGAGAAGGTCAACCAGCTGGGCATCGGCGCCCAGGGCCTGGGTGGCCTGACCACCGTGCTCGACGTCAAGATCATGGACTACCCGACCCACGCCGCCTCGCTGCCGGTGTGCATGATCCCCAACTGCGCCGCCACCCGCCACGCCCACTTCGTGCTCGATGGCTCCGGCCCGGCCGAGCTGGAAGCGCCGTCGCTGGACGCCTACCCGGAAATCGTCTGGGAAGCAGGGCCAAGCGCCCGTCGCGTCAACCTTGACGACATCACCCCGGAAGAAGTCGCCAGCTGGAAGCCGGGCGAAACCATCCTGCTCAACGGCAAGATGCTGACCGGCCGCGATGCTGCGCACAAGCGCATGGTCGAAATGCTCAACCGTGGCGAACAGCTGCCGGTAGACCTGAAAGGCCGCTTCATCTACTACGTTGGCCCGGTCGACCCGGTTGGTGACGAAGTGGTAGGCCCGGCTGGCCCGACCACCGCTACCCGCATGGACAAGTTCACCCGCCAGATTCTTGAGCAGACCGGCTTGCTGGGCATGATCGGCAAGTCCGAGCGTGGCCCGACCGCCATCGAAGCGATCAAGGACAACAAGGCCGTGTACCTGATGGCCGTGGGCGGCGCTGCCTACCTGGTAGCCCAGGCTATCCGCAAGTCGAAGGTTCTGGCCTTCGCCGAGCTGGGCATGGAGGCGATCTACGAGTTCGAGGTCAAGGACATGCCGGTAACGGTTGCCGTAGACAGCAACGGTGAGTCGGTGCACATCACTGGCCCTGCCCTGTGGCAGAGCAAGATTGCCGAGAGCCTGGCAGTTGAAGTGAAGTAAGCCTGATATAACAGCGGCGCCTGCTTCGCGGGTGAACCCGCTCCCACAGGGACCCCACAGGTTTCTAAACCTGAGGTGATCCTGTGGGAGCGGGTTCACCCGCGAATAGGCCCTCCCTGTTTTCACAAAATCCGGTCAAACTGCTCCGGCCAATCCCTGCGGGTAAACACCTGCCCCTCCCGCCTCACCCGCCTCACTTCTTCAAGATCCACCTCGCACACCAGCCACTGGCTGCTCACCGGGCTCAACGCCTCGCTCAACGCCACCACCCCACCCCCCGGCATCCCGTGATCCGGCGGCACAAACAACCCTGCCCGCCCGATGTTCTCGTCCAACGCCGGCGACCACGGCGCCAACCCCGCCGTAGGGCTCTGCAACACCGCTATCTGGTTCTCCAGCGCCCGTGCCTGCGCACCGATGCGCACCCGGTGGTAACCCGCCTCGGTATCGGTGCAACTGGGTGCCAGGATCAGGTCGGCACCCGCTTCGGCCAAATGCCGGGCCAGCATCGGGAATTCGTTGTCATAGCAGATCAATATGCCCAAGCGCCCCAGCTCGGTATCGAACACCTTCAGCCCCTGGCCTGCCGCAATGTCCCACTGCTCGCGCTCGAAGCGGGTCATCATCAGTTTGTCCTGGTAGCCCAGCACACCCTTGGGGCCAAACAGCCAGGCCCGGTTGCGGTAGCGCCCGTCGCCGTCCAGCACCGGCACGCTACCCGGTTGCAGGTAGATCCCCCAGCGCCGGGCAAGGCTGGCGCACAAGGCCTTCCACGGCTCGATCAGCGGCTGTATACCGGCAATCGACGCTTCAAGGTCGCCCCGCTGTTCAGCACACAACTGGCCGCTGAGCACCAACCCGGCATACTCCGGCAGCAACAGCAACTGCGCCCCCGCCTCCACCGCTTCGGCGCACAGGCCTTGCAGGTGGTCGGCGTAGGCGTCCCAGGTTTCATGCAGCTCGATCGCGTACTGGCAGGCCGCGAGGCGGATCAAATCGGCAGCTCCTTGGTCCAGAACGACATGAGTTTCTCGGAGCTTTCCTGTTCGTCCAGGTCACGCCAGGCATAACTCGTGCGCAACGATGGATCATGCAGGAAACCACGATTGCGCCAGAAACCGTGCAACGGTTTGTAGTCAGCTGGCCGCCGTGGATGCACGCCTGGCCGCTCCACGGCGCAGAACGCGCAGTAATCGAACTCGGCCAGTTTGTGTGCGTAGGACTCGCGCTCGATAAAGAAGCGCACCCCCAGGCCTTGGCCACGGTATGCAGGGAGTACCAGCGATTCACCGAAGTAGTACACGCTGGCCGGGTCGCGGCCCTGGGCCAGGAATGGCTGCTGGAATTGCGGTGCAACGTCCACCAGCGGCAGGCCGGTGGACGCGCCGACCACCTTGCCGTCGTCCAGCGCCAGCACCACCAGGCTGCGCCCGGAACGGGTATAGCTGGCCAGGTAGTCGGCTTCGTACTCCGGGGTGCCGTCGTACAGGTAGGGAAACTCGCGAAACACCGTTAAGCGCAGGCGAGCGAGGTCATCGATGTATGGCGCGATAGCGGCGCCGTGCAACAGGCGTATTTCCATGCTTGGCGGTCGTTTTGTCGATGTGGATGACGCGCTCGGCTAAGCCGGGCTTGAGGGGAAACCCTATCATCCGGGGCAACGACCCGCCTTTTCCCTACACGACAGGTATTGTTCCATGACCGCTACCGAACTGGTAAATGCTTACTACGCCGCCTTCAACGCGGGTGACATGCCGGGCTTTCTGGCACTGCTGAGCGAGGACGTGATCCACGACATCAACCAGGGTGAGCGGCAGATGGGCAAGGCCAGGTTTGCGGCGTTCATGGACAAGATGAACCGCTGCTACCGCGAGCGCCTGGCCGATATCGTGGTAATGCAGAACGCCGAAGGCAGCCGCGCAGCGGCGGAGTTCACCGTGCATGGCGAGTACCTGGCCGATGATGAGGGGTTGCCGGCGGCCAACGGGCAGACTTACGTGTTGCCGGCGGGGGCGTTTTTCTACATTCACTGCGGCAAGATTGCCCGGGTGACCAACTACTACAACCTCAATGACTGGGTTGAGCAGGTAGGTTAAGCCTGGCAGGGGTGTATTGCCTGTACTGGCCTCTTCGCGGGTAAACCCGCTCCCACAGGTACTCCACAGGTCTTGAAACCTTCGCTAAACCTGTGGGAGCGGGTTTACCCGCGAAAGGGCCCGGTCAGGCGATGCGGGTACCCAGCACCTTGAGGAAGGCCGCCAGCCACGCCGGGTGCGCTGGCCAGGCCGGGGCGGTCACCAGGTTGCCATCCACATGCGCCTGGTCCACGGCAATGTCGATGAACGTGCCACCGGCCAGCCGCACCTCCGGCGCACACGCCGGGTACGCGCTGCATTCCCGCCCTTCCAGCACCCCGGCCGCCGCCAGCAACTGCGCGCCATGACACACCGCCGCAATTGGCTTGCCGGCCTGGTCGAACGCGCGCACCAGCTCCAGCACCTTGTCATCCAGGCGCAGGTACTCCGGCGCGCGGCCACCGGGGATCAGCAGCGCGTCGTAGCTCTCGGGCCGTACCCGCACAAAATCGTAGTTCAGGGCAAAGTTGTGCCCAGGTTTTTCGCTGTAGGTCTGCTCACCCTCAAAGTCATGAATCGCGGTACGCACCGTCTGCCCCGCCAGCTTTTCCGGGCACACTGCGTGCACCGTGTGGCCGACCATGCTCAGCGCCTGGAACGGCACCATCGCTTCGTAATCCTCGACGTAATCACCGACCAACATGAGAATTTTCTTAGCCGTCATCGCATCCACCCCTTCCATTGCCCGTGAACAGTCATTGCACGATAGCCGCTATCAGTCACGGCGGTCGAGCACGTTCACCACCAGGCGGTCCAGCCAACCCCACACCCGTTGCTTGACCCGCCGCCACAGCGGCCGGGCATGCCAGTGGGCCAGGTCAACCTCCTCGCTCAGGGCAAAGTCGCGCTCGAAGCTGGCGACCACGGCAGCGGTCAACGGCGGGTCCAGCGCCTCGATGTTGGCCTCAAGGTTGAAGCGCAGGTTCCAGTGGTCGAAGTTGCACGAACCGACGCTGACCCAGTCATCCACCACGGCCATTTTCAGGTGCAGGAAACACGGCTGGTATTCGAAAATGCGCACCCCGGCGCGCAGCAGGCGCGGGTAGTAACGGTGCCCGGCGTAGCGCACCGAAGGGTGATCGGTGCGTGGCCCGGTCAGCAGCAGGCGCACGTCCAGGCCCTTGCTGGCGGCGCGGCGCAACGAGCGGCGCACGCTCCAGGTCGGCAAGAAGTACGGCGTGGCCAGCCATACCCGCTGCTTGCCGCTGTTCAGTGCGCGCACCAGCGCATGCAGGATGTCCTGGTGCTGACGGGCGTCGGCATAGGCTACCCGGCCCAGGCCCTGCCCCTGTGCAGGCACCTTGGGCAGGCGCGGCAAGCCGAAGCCTTCGGCGGGGCGCCAGGCGGTGCGGCGGTTGTTGGCGTGCCATTGGCGGTCGAACAGCAGTTGCCAGTCGGTCACCACCGGCCCCTCCATCTGCACCATGACTTCGTGCCAGTCACTGGTGGCCTCACCCGGCGTCCAGAACTCGTCGGTAACCCCGGTGCCGCCCACCGCGGCCCAGCGCTCGTCCACCAGCAGCAGCTTGCGATGGTCGCGGTACAGGTTGCGCAGGCCACGCTTCCAGCGCAGGCGGTTGTACCAGCGCAGGTACACACCCGCATCCAGCAGGCGCTGGCGCAACTTGCTGTTGAAGGCCAATGAGCCGTAGTCGTCGAACAGACAGCGAACCCGCACGCCGCGCCGTGCGGCCTGCTCCAGCGCTTCGACCACGGCTTCGGCACAGGCGCCAGCCTCGACCAGATACAGTTCCAGGTCGACCTGGAACTCGGCGCGCACGATCGCAGTGAGCATGCGCGGAAAGAACTCGGGGCCGTCGATCAGCAGTTCGAACTGGTTGCCATCCCGCCAGGGGAAGACCGGCCCCGCCATGTCAGCGGGCGGTAAAGATCAGCACCGCATTCACCGGTACCGATGGGTTGATGGACTTCAGCTTGGCGAACTTGCGCAGGCTTTCCAGCCCCGGCAGCAGGCCGAAATCCTCGGCACGCAGCACCAGGGGCTCAAGGGTTACCACCTGGAAGCGTCGCGCATCAAGGCGCGTGGCCAGCAACAGCGCGTTATAGCTGTGCGACTGGCCATGCAGGGTGACCGTCAGTGGCAGGCGCAGCTCGATCTGTGCCCCGTCGGCCAGGTCGTTGATCGGCCGCAGGTCGATCTGCGCCTTCACGCTGGCTTCGGCGAACCGCTCGACCTCGAACAGGTGGTCGCGCATCTGCTCGTCGCGCAGCGGAATGCCGCTGCTCACCGAGTCCATCTCGATGCGCAAGCCCGCCATGCCCTTGCGGTCGACCGAGCCATGCAACACCAGAAAACGATGCACTTCGGCGGTATCACCGTTCTTGCCGGTAATGAACGACAGCCGTGAAGACTCGCCATCGAGGTGCCAGTTGGCATGGGCGGGCAGGCACAAAGCCAGCAACAGGGCGGGGAGCAGACGGGGCAGCTTGAACATGACAGATCTCGTGAAACCAGGCCGCCAACCTTACCCGCCCGCCTTCACGGCAGCAAGCGGCAGCCCGCGCGCGGGCCTTGCCAGGCGGCCTGGTTGCGCTGGCCCAGGCCTTCTGCGGTAACCAGACGCTGCGGGGTGTTTTCCACCAACCGGCTCAACGGCAGCCATTGCTTCACATAGCCTCGGCAATACCCCTCGTCGAAGCCCATGACAAAGCGGCACGAGCAGTACTCCTTGGCCGAGTAGGCCGAGAGGATGCCGGGGAAGTCTGCCAGCGCCTGACGCTCCAGCCATGCCCAGCCGAGCAGGCCGACCAGCACCAGCAACAGGACACGCTTCATGAACCCTCCTTGGCCAACGCCGCCAGCACCCGCTTCAGCAGTTCGTCATGACGATAGCTGCCGTCACGGTCATCGCCGTAGCGCACGATCACCAGCTTTTGCGCGGGCAACACATAGAGCGCCTGGCCCCAATGGCCCAGGGCAGCGAAGGTGTCTGCAGGTGCATTCGGCCAAGGCCGTTCGGCGCCGGCCAGCGGCTGGTTGAGCCACCAGTGGCCGCCGGGGTTGGCCTCGCCGGGCAGCGACTCGGCCTGGGTAAATGCCGTACGGTTGAAGGCCACCCAGGCCTGGGGTAGCAGTTGCTGGCCCTGCCAGCGCCCGTCGCGCTGCATAAGCAGGCCGATACGTGCCAGGTCGCGGGCCGTGAGGTACAGGTACGAGGAGGCAACGTAAGTGCCCGCACGGTCCCGCTCCCACACCGCACGCTCGATACCCAAGGGGCTGAACAGTGCCTGCCAGGGGTAGTCGTCATATTGACCGGGGGCGAGCATGCCACGCAGTGCGGCGGCCAGCAGGTTGCTGTCGCCACTGGAGTAGAGAAAGCGCTGGCCGGGGCTGGCTGCCATGCCCCGCGCCGCCGTGTAGGCGGCCATGTCCGCGCGGCCACGGGTATACAGCATGGCCACCACCGAGGATTTCAGCGGGGCGTATTCGTAGTCTTCCTGCCAGTCCAGGCCGCTGGCCCAGTGCAGCAGGTCGGCCATGCGCACGCCAGGGTGGGCGCGCATCGGCGGGTACAAGCGACTGACCGGGTCTTGCAGCTGGAAGCGGCCTTGGCCTTGGGCCACGCCCAGCAGTGTGGCGAGTACGCTTTTGCTGATCGACCAGGTGAGGTGTGCAGTGGCCGCAGTGGTCGGGGCGGTATAGCGCTCGTGGAGGATACGGCCATCGCGGATTATCAGTAGGGCGTCGGTGCGGATGCCGTTGCGGTCGGCAGGGGTGGATGCGGGGAAGGCGTAGGCGTCGACGGCTTGCCAGTCGAAGGCGGCAGGGTCGTTGTGCCAGTCGGGATCAGGCCAGTCTTCAGCCTGGGCGGTTGTCATGGTCATGCAAAAAAGCAGCAGCAGACTTTTCAGCATTCTGGTTCTGGCTCGCGATTTTTGGGGCTGCTGCGCAGCCCTTTCGCGACACAAGGCCGCTCCCACAAGGACCGGCGCCGCTCTTGCTTTTGTAGGAGCGGCCTTGCGTCGCGAAAGGACCGCAACGCGGTCCCGGGATTCATCGAATCACACCACCCTACCCGCCATTCATGACAATCCCGCAGCAGCCCAAGCCTTGTTCAACCGTTTTTCCCGCGCCGCCATGGCCAGCGCCATCACCCCCTGATCGCGCTGCCACAGCTCGGCCCACTGCGCCGGCCCAGCCGCCAGTGCTGCATCGATTTCCCCGCGCAGCGCCTGGAACTGCGCAAACAACCCGCCCAGCAGCAAATGGCACCCCGTGCTATCGGCGCACTGCCGGCTAGCCTCGGCACACCCAGCCAGCAGCCCGAGCAACTGCAGGCGCAAACCTTGCGGCCAGGCACACGCCTGCCCCACCCCATACAGCCAGGCCGTCAACGCCGTGAGCACATACAAATCCTCCAGCGAGCGGAACGGCTTCACGTAGGCATCCCAGCCATCACCGGCCAACAACTCGCACGCCGCCTGCTCCAGCACCAACCGGCCGTGGCCCACTTCCGGCATCAGCGGCAAGGTCGGCAGTGGCTCCAGCGTAACCCCCGGCTCACCGGGGTAGACCACCGCCAGGTTCAACTGCGGCGCTGCGCCTGCCGCCTCGCTGCGCGCCGCCACCAGCAGCCACTCCGCCTCAAGCCCGGCGGTGACGAAATCCTTGCTACCGGTCAGCCGCAAACCGTCCAGCCGCGTGTGCATGTCAGCCGGCCGCACGCTGCGCCGTTCGGTTGCACACAGCGCGCCAAGGCTGGGCGGCGCACTGGGCCACAGCACGCGCAAGGCCGCCTGGTAACCGACCAGGAAGGCCAGGCCCGGGGTGGCCATTGCGCGCCCGCCCAATACCGCCAGTTCGAACGGCGCAACCGGGCCAAGGCGCTCGAGCAGCGCGGCGTAGGTTTCGCCCAGGGTGCCCGCCAGTGCTTGGCGAAGCGGGTCGTTGATGCGTTGCAACCAGGCCATGGCACAGCTCCTTGCCGGGGGCATTCAGTTAGGGCTCAGGGGGGTGTCACGCAAGCATCACCAAAGATTCACAGGGGTGACACCCCGTCTACCTAGGCTGACTTTGCACAACAAAGCCGACCGGCCGCAACCCTTCATGGCTGGCTTATGGAGACTCGTAATGACTCGGATCGCTCACTCTGGCGACAACAGCACTGAACGCCGTCTGCAAGCCGAACGCCTGGTTGGCGCCGCGGCGCTGCAAGAGGCCCAGGCCCTGCGCTACAACGTATTCAGCGCAGAATTCAAGGCCAAGCTCAAAGGTGCCGAGCACGGCCTGGACATGGACGACTACGACGTGCACTGCCGCCACATTGGTGTTCGCGACCTGAGCACCGGCAAGCTGGTTGCCACCACCCGCCTGCTCGACCACCAGGCTGCCAGCAGCCTGGGGCGCTTCTACAGCGAAGAAGAATTCAGCCTGCACGGTCTGTTGCAGCTGCAGGGCCCGATCCTGGAGCTGGGCCGCACCTGCGTAGCCCCCGACTACCGCAATGGCGGCACCATTGCCGTGCTCTGGGGCGAACTGGCCGAAGTGCTCAACGAAGGCCGCTACAGCTACCTGATGGGCTGTGCCAGCATCCCCATGCAAGACGGCGGCGTACAGGCCCATGCAGTGATGCAGCGCCTGCGCGAGCGCTACCTGTGCACCGAACACCTGCGCGCCGAACCGAAAAACCCGCTGCCGAACCTGCCGCTGCCCAATAACGTCATTGCCGAAATGCCACCGCTGCTCAAGGCCTACATGCGCCTGGGCGCGAAAATTTGCGGCGAACCGTGCTGGGACGAGGATTTCCAGGTGGCCGACGTGTTCATCTTGCTCAAGCGCGACGAACTGTGCCCACGCTACGCCCGTCACTTCAAGGCGGCGGTCTGATGCCGAAGCTGCGGGTACTGGCCCGCCTCTCCCGACTGCTTTTGGTATTGCTGCTGGGCATGCTGATGGCCAGCGTGATCGCCCTGGGCGAACGGCTGGGCTTCAAGGCACCGATCGAACGCCGCCAGCGCTGGACCTGCCTGTTCATGAAACGCCTGGTCGCGACCCTGCCCTTCGATGTGCGGGTAGTCGGCGAGCTGCCGCAGCGGCCGATGCTGTGGGTCAGCAACCATGTGTCCTGGACTGACATCCCGCTGCTCGGCATGCTGCTGCCACTGTCGTTCCTGTCCAAGGCCGAAGTGCGCCATTGGCCGGTGGCTGGCTGGCTGGCGGAAAAGGCCGGCACCCTGTTCATTCGCCGTGGTGGCGGTGACAGCCAGCGCCTGCGCGAGCAGATCGCCGGGCAACTGGGCCTGGCCCGGCCGCTACTGATCTTCCCCGAAGGCACCACCACCAGCGGTCGCACCTTGCGCACCTTCCATGGCCGCCTGCTGGCGGGTGCCATCGACCGGGGCGTGGCGGTGCAGCCAGTGGCTATCCAGTACTTGCGTGAAGGGCAGATCGACCCGGTTGCACCGTTTATCGGCGATGACGATCTGGTGTCGCACCTGATGCGCCTGTTTGCCCAGCCGCGGGGTGAGGTGTGCATTCACCTGTTGCCGCCGATAGGTAGCGTGGGCAAGGAGCGTGCAGTGCTGGCGGTGCAGGCACAGCAGGCGATTCACCTGGCGTTGTTCGGGGTTGAAGATATCGAGATGGCGCCACGGCGGCAGGCGCGGGCTGCCTGAGTTTTTTGCATTGCCTGTTATGGCCCTTTCGCGGGTAAACCCGCTCCCACAGGGATAATGTGATCCCGAAGCTTGCACGGTCCCTGTGGGAGCGGGTTTACCCGCGAAAGGGCCGGCACTGCCAACACAACACTAACTGCCAGACACCCGCCCCGCCGCCGCAAACGCCTGCAACTCGGGGTAAAACGCGCGAAAATCCGCCATCAGCGGCTCATACAACCGCTCCAGCTCATCCATCACCCCAACCATCCCCTCCGGCCGCGACAACCGCCGGCCAATGCCATTGAACACCTGCTCCAGCGTGGCAAAATCACCATACGCCCCCAGCCAGTCATCCGCCGCCATGAACGGTGCAATCCGCGCCAAACGCCCCGGCAACTCTGGCTCTGCCAGCAGCACCCGATAAAAATCCCCGGTGAACTGCGCCAGCGGCTGGTCAGCATAATCGTGCCAATGCCGCGCCAGGCAGTGATCAAAAAACACATCCAGCACGATGCCGGCAAAGCGCCGTCGCTCGCGTGGGAAACGCGCCAGCGCCGCCAGCACCAAAGGGTGCTGATCGGTGTAACTGTCGATGCGCCGGTGCAGCCGAATGGCCGCCTCCAGCGCAGGTGCAAAGCGCCCTTCCAGCGAGCCTTTGACAAAGTCGCCATACAGGCTGCCAAGCAATTGTTGCGGCGCCGGGCCGCCCAGGTGCAGGTGTGCGAGGTAGTTCATGAGCGCAGTCTAGCACCGCACCGGCCTATATCGTCATAACGCGATATAGCGATTCGTGCTCAGCTCAGAATATCTTCATATTTGTATATCGGGATTCAGCGATTTACATTTCGCCCTATCGCGATATACCGCTACAACGAGCCCCAACCCATGCCACTCGATCTCGACGAAATCATAAAAGCGCTGGCCCATCCGGTCAGGCGAGAAATCCTCAGCTGGCTGAAAGACCCGGCAACCCAATTCCCCAACCAGTACCACAGCACCGAAAACGGTGTGTGTGCCGGGCAGATCGACCAACGCTGCGGGTTGTCGCAGTCAACCGTCTCCGCCCACCTGGCCACCTTGCAGCGCGCCGGGCTGATCAGCAGCCAGAAGATTGGCCAATGGCATTTCTTCAAACGTGATGAAGCCACTATCCAGGCGTTCCTCGAACAACTGCGCCAAGCGCTTTGACCAGCAGGTAACCGATATGACCACGCTTTTCGATCCGATCACCCTGGGCGACCTGCAACTGCCCAACCGCATCATCATGGCGCCGCTCACCCGCTGCCGCGCCGACGAAGGCCGCGTGCCCAATGCACTGATGGCCGAATATTACGTACAGCGCGCCAGCGCCGGGCTGATCCTCAGCGAGGCGACGTCAGTCAGCGCCATGGGTGTCGGCTACCCGGACACCCCCGGTATCTGGAACGATGAACAGGTGCGCGGCTGGAACAACGTGACCAAGGCCGTGCATGCCGCGGGCGGGCGCATGTTCCTGCAGCTGTGGCACGTGGGCCGTATTTCCCACCCCAGCTACCTGAATGGCGAACTGCCGGTGGCCCCCAGCGCGATCCAGGCCAAGGGCCATGTCAGCCTGGTACGCCCGCTGAGTGACTACCCCACCCCGCGCGCACTGGAAACCGAAGAAATCACCGACATCGTCGAGGCCTACCGCAGCGGCGCGGAAAACGCCAAGGCGGCCGGTTTCGATGGTGTGGAGATCCATGGCGCCAACGGCTACCTGCTCGACCAGTTCCTGCAAAGCAGCACCAACCAGCGCACCGACCGCTACGGCGGCTCGCTGGAAAACCGCGCGCGCCTGCTGCTGGAAGTGACCGACGCAGCCATTGAAGTATGGGGTGCGAACCGTGTCGGCGTGCACCTGGCGCCGCGTGCCGACGCCCATGACATGGGCGATGCTGACCGTGCCGAAACCTTCACCTATGTGGCCCGTGAGCTGGGCAAGCGTGGCATCGCCTTCATCTGCTCACGCGAGCGCGAAGCTGACGACAGCATTGGCCCGCTGATCAAGGAGGCGTTCGGTGGCCCGTACATCGTCAACGAGCGTTTCGACAAGGCCAGTGCCAATGCGGCGCTGGCCAGCGGCAAGGCGGATGCGGTGGCGTTTGGTGTGCCCTTTATCGCCAACCCTGACTTGCCGGCACGGCTGGCGGCGGATGCACCGTTGAACCAGGCGCACCCCGAGACGTTCTATGGCAAAGGGCCGGTGGGGTACATCGACTATCCGCGCCTTTGATTGAGGGCCATTCGCGGGTAAACCCGCTCCCACAGAGACAGCGTTACATTCTTGTGGGAGCGTTCTTGTGGGAGCGGGTTTACCCGCGAAGAAGGCTAAGGTGATCTCAGGGCCGGGCGCTGATCTGCTGCTGCAGGTTCTGGATCTGGCTCTGCAGGGTGTTCAGGTTGCGCGTGGTCTGCCCACGGAACGCATCGAACTCCTGCACCGAGGCCCCACTGGACGCCGCCGGGCGGTTTTCCATCTGCGTCTTGAGCACCAGCATGTCCTGCTCGAGGCTCTCGATGGCTGCCTTCTGGCCACCCTGCTTCTTCAGCGCTGCCACCTCGTCACTCAGGCTCTTGAGCTGGCCATCCAGCTTGCCACCATCCACCTGGCCCGACTTCAACGCCGCCAGCTCGGCATTCACGGCCTTCAATTGCGCCTGCAACTGGCCCTGCAGTTCGGTCACGGCCTTCTGCTGCTCACGCGTATCGGCCAGCACCTGCTCCAGGCGCTTGCCCAGGTCGCCCGCCTGGCCGGCGACGCCTTGCTGCTGCTTGCCCTGCTCGGCCAGGCTGGCCTGCAACTGGCGGATCTGCAGCTTGAGCGCTTCGCTGCCGGTGTTGACCGACGACTCGCTGGCCGCCACCTTGCCACTGATTGCCTGCAGGCGCCCTGCCGCGTCCTCGCTGATGCGGGCAAAGCTTTCCTGGGTCGCCACCAGTTGCTGCTCCATCAGCGAAATCTGCTGGAAGCTCCACCAGCCCAGCCCTGCCAGGGCAATGAACGAAGCCCCCAGCAGCACCCACAACGCCCCGGTACTGGCTGGCCTGGCAGCCTTTTGGCGGCTGCGTGACACATGCGCCGGCAACAGCTCGTCATCATCAGGGGTACCGGCCCGCAAGGCAGGCACATCATCGAAATCGTCGTGAGCATCGTTGCGCATGGGTAAGTTCAACCGCGGTAGTAGCAAAGAGACAGGAGTATAAACCGCTCGCGCGGCGCACTGATGACCATCATCAACGCGCCAGGTTCACTGCCCCAGCGGTTGATGTTTCCACCAGGCGCAGAATTCATCCAGCGCCGTCCACAGGCTGACCTTGGGCTGATAGTCCAGGTATTGCCGGGCACGGCTGATATCCAGGGTGAAATCACGGCTCATCACCTGCATGCCCAAACGTGACAAGGTCGGTTGCGGGCGCCCCGGCCACAGCATGCAGGCCGCTTCGTTCACCGCCGCCAGGCTGTAGGCCAGGCCGTAGGAACGGTAGCGGGTCACCTGCGGCAGCTGCATCTGGCGCATCACGTAGTTGACCACGTCCCACAATGGCAACGGCTGGCCGTTGCTGATGTTGTAGGCCTGGCCCAGCGCCCGCTCATCGGCGAACAGCGCACTGAGCAAAGCCTCGTTGAGGTTGTGCACACTGGTGAAATCGACCTTGTTCAGGCCATTGCCGATGATTGCCACGCGGCCCTTGCGCTGCATCTGCATCAGCCGCGGGAAAATGCTGGCATCACCGGCGCCGGTGACAAAACGCGGGCGCAGCGCCAGCACTTCAAGGCCGAACTCCTGGGCGCCGAACACTTTCTGCTCGGCCAGGTGCTTGGTTTGCCCATAGTGGTCATGGAAACGGCGCGGCACCTGGTCTTCGCGGATGTCCAGGCGCGAGCGGCCATTGAAGTAGATCGACGGCGACGACAGGTGTACCAGGCGCCGCACGTGCTCTTTCAGGCAGCCCTCGACCACGTTCTCGGTGACCACCACGTTGCCCTGGTAGAAATCCTGATAACGCCCCCAGTTACCCACCGCGCCAGCGCAATGCACCACCGCCTCGACGCCCTGGCACAGGCGCCGGGCCAGCTCGGCATCACCGAGGTCGCCGGGGATGAACTGGGCGCCGCGCTTGACCAGGTGCTCGACGCCTTCGGCACGGCGGCCGCTGACCCGCACGTCCAGCCCCTGCTCCAGGGCAACGCGCGCAAAGCGCCCGCCAATGAAGCCACTCGCGCCGGTGACCAGAATTCGCATGTAACACTCCGTCTTGCCAGATTTCAGATGCAACTGACGCCAGCCGTGGCTACAAGGGCACCAGCCATTGCCGTGCGGCATGCCGCAAATGCTCGGTCAGTTGCGCGAGCAAGTGCCCGCCATTGCGCCAATGATGCCAGTACAGCGGCACATCGATGGGGGTATCGCTGCAAATTTCCACCAACTGCCCGCCGGCCAGTTGTTCACGGGCCTGCAGTTCGGGCACCAGGCCCCAGCCCAGGCCGGCTTCGGTCATGCGCAGGAAGCCTTCGGACGATGGGCACAAGTGATGCAAAAAACCGTCCTCGATGCCCAGCGAAGCCAGATAGCGATGCTGCAGGAAGTCGTCCGGGCCGTACACGATCGCCGGGGTGCGGGCCAGCCGGTTGGCGACAAAGCCCTGGGGGAAATGCCGCGCCATGAACCCTGGGCTGGCCAGCGCCCGGTAGCGCATGGCCCCCAAAGGCAGGCTGCGGGCCCCGGCCACCGGCCGCTCGCTGCCACACAGGCAGGCCGCCACCTCACCGGCGCGCATCCGCTTCAAGCCTACGTCCTGGTCTTCTACGACCAGGTCAGTCAGCACATTCTGTTGCGCACAGAAGTCACCCACTGCGCCCGCCCACCACGTGGCCAGGCTGTCGGCGTTGAGGGCAATGCGCAGGCGTTCCGGCATGCCCTCTTCGTCCAACGCGGGTACTTGGCGCTGCAGGTCGCGTTCAAGCAAGCGCACCTGCTGCACATGGTTGAGCAACTGCCGGCCGACGTCGGTCGGGCTGGGCGGCGTAGCGCGCACCAGCACCGGCTGGCCAACCCGCGCTTCGAGCAGCTTGATGCGCTGGGAAATGGCCGATTGCGACAGGCCCAGCACTTGCGCGGCACGCTCGAAACCACCCTGTTCGATCACTGCCGCGAGGGCGGCCAGCAGCTTGTAGTCGAACATCGATTTTCCTAATGAGGGATCAGCTTTATTTGTTTTTCTTATACAGTTTCGAACAGCACAATAGCCAGCATCTTTTGTGACCTTTTTCGGAGAGCCTGGCCATGTGGCAAAGCTATCTCAACGGCATGCTGGTGGCCTTCGGCCTGATCATGGCCATCGGCGCCCAGAACGCCTTCGTCCTCGCCCAGAGCCTGCGCCGTGAGCACCACCTGCCGGTGGCGGCACTGTGCATTGTCTGCGACGCCATTCTGGTGGCCGCCGGGGTGTTCGGCCTGGCCACCGTGCTGGCGCACAACCCGACCTTGCTGGCGATCGCCCGCTGGGGCGGCGCGGTGTTTCTGATCTGGTACGGCGCCAAGGCCTTGCGCAGCGCCTGTTCCAAGCAAAGCCTGCAGCACCAGCAAGGCCAAGGCACGCGTTCGCGTCGCGCGGTACTGCTCAGTGCCTTGGCGGTGACGTTGCTGAACCCGCACGTGTACCTCGACACGGTGTTGCTGATTGGCTCGCTGGGCGCCCAGCAGACCGAGCCTGGGGCTTATGTGGCCGGGGCAGCCAGTGCTTCACTGCTGTGGTTCTCGACCCTGGCAATCGGCGCGGCCTGGCTGGCCCCATGGCTGGCGCGGCCGGCGACCTGGCGCATGCTCGACCTGATGGTGGCGGTGATGATGTTTGCGGTGGCGGCGCAGTTGGTCTTCAACTGATTTTCAGGTCTGCGCGGTCCCTGTAGGAGCGGCCTTGCGTCGCGATAGGGCTGCAAAGCAGCCCCAGCAATTTGTGCACCGCGACTGAAATCCTGGGGCTGCTTCGCAGCCCTATCGCGACGCAAGGCCGCTCCTACAGGGCCCTGTGTATGTCCGCCAGGCTGGAAACGACCACCACTGGTCGGCACCCGACAACCGCTCTGGAACCTCTATTCCCTATGTTTGTTGCGTGGTTATGCGCCGGGCCCGGTGCTATGATCCAGCCCTTGCGTCGCAAAGAGTACAAACTCGCCGACGCTTATCGGGCCGCCCGTGATCGGCCTTGCGCAAACCGCAAACAGACCTGAATCAGGAGATCCACCATGGCTTTTGAATTGCCGCCGCTGCCGTACGCCCACGATGCCCTGCAGCCGCACATCTCCAAGGAAACCCTGGAGTATCACCACGACAAGCACCACAACACCTATGTCGTGAACCTGAACAACCTGGTCCCAGGCACCGAATTCGAAGGCAAGACCCTCGAAGAAATCGTCAAGGCCTCTTCGGGCGGCATCTTCAACAACGCCGCTCAAGTCTGGAACCACTCCTTCTACTGGAACTGCCTGGCGCCAAACGCCGGTGGCCAGCCGACCGGTGCACTGGCTGACGCCATCAACGCCGCTTTCGGTTCGTTCGACAAGTTCAAGGAAGAGTTCACCAAGACTTCGGTTGGCACCTTCGGTTCCGGCTGGGGCTGGCTGGTGAAGAAAGCTGACGGTTCCCTGGCCCTGGCCAGCACCATCGGCGCCGGCTGCCCGCTGACCAGCGGCGACACCCCGCTGCTGACCTGCGACGTCTGGGAACACGCCTACTACATCGACTACCGCAACGTGCGTCCGAAGTACGTCGAGGCGTTCTGGAACCTGGTCAACTGGGCATTCGTTGCCGAGCAGTTCGAAGGCAAGACCTTCAAGGCCTGAGTGATTCAGCCCTGACCCGAAAAACCCGGCCATGTGCCGGGTTTTTTTATGCCTGTGGGCGCGGGTTCACCCGCGAAGCGGCCGGCACGGTTTTGCTTGCTCACCCCGCAGAGCACGCTAACATCAAAGCTCTGGAAGATTGATACAGCGCACTCAAGTTGCAGGGTCAGGCAACCGATACACTGCTCATGGTCGGCCGGTAGTGTATCGTCATCGTTGATGGCAAAATGATGCCATGCGCATGGATTAAGGAAACCCCATTGAAGCTGGAATTGCGGAACAGCTTGTCGGTCAAGTTGCTCAGGGTCGTGCTGCTGTCGGCGCTGGCGGTCGGCGTCGTGCTCAGCTGTGCGCAAATCGTTTACGACACCTACAAGACCCGCCAGGCCGTGAACAACGATGCCCAGCGCATCCTCGACATGTTCCGCGACCCGTCCACCCAGGCGGTATACAGCCTCGACCGCGAAATGGGCATGCAGGTGATGGAAGGCCTGTTCCAGGACGAATCGGTGCGCATGGCCTCCATCGGCCACCCCAACGAAACCATGCTGGCAGAAAAATCGCGACCGCTGCAGGACATGTCGATGCGTTGGCTCACCGACCTGATCCTTGGCCAGGAACGCACCTACACCACCCAACTGGTCGGCCGTGGCCCCTACAGCGAGTACTACGGCGACCTCAGCATCACCCTCGATACCTCGTCCTACGGTGAAGACTTCCTGATCAATGCAGTGATCATCTTCATCTCCGGCGTGCTGCGTGCCTTGGCCATGGGCCTGGTGCTGTACCTGGTCTACCACTGGTTGCTGACCAAGCCGCTGTCGAAGATCATCGAGCACCTCACCCAGATCAACCCAGACCGCCCCAGCCAGCATCAGTTGCCATTGCTCAAGGGCCACGAGAAAAACGAGCTGGGCCTGTGGGTCAACACCGCCAACCAGTTGCTGGCCTCGATCGAGCGCAACACCCACCTGCGCCACGAAGCAGAAAACAGCCTGCAACGCATGGCCCAGTACGACTTCCTCACCGGTTTGCCCAACCGCCAGCAGTTGCAACAGCAACTGGACAAGATCCTGGTCGACGGCGGCCGCCTGCAACACCGGGTGGCGGTGCTGTGCGTGGGCCTGGATGACTTCAAGGGCATCAACGAGCAGTTCAGTTACCAGGTCGGTGACCAGCTGCTGCTGGCCCTGGCCGACCGCCTGCGCGCCCACAGCGGCCGCCTGGGCGCGCTGGCACGGTTGGGCGGCGACCAGTTCGCCCTGGTGCAGGCCAATATCGAGCAGCCCTACGAAGCCGCCGAACTGGCGCAAAGCATCCTCGACGACCTGGAAGTACCGTTCGACCTCGACCACCAGCAGATCCGCCTGCGCGCCACCATCGGCATCACCCTGTTCCCCGAAGACGGCGACAGCACCGAGAAGCTGCTGCAGAAAGCCGAACAGACCATGACCCTGGCCAAGGCCCGCTCGCGCAACCGCTACCAGTTCTACATTGCCAGTGTCGACAGCGAAATGCGCCGCCGCCGCGAGCTGGAAAAGGACCTGCGCGAAGCCCTGCCGCGCAACCAGCTGTACCTGGTGTACCAGCCACAGATCAGCTACCGCGACCACCGAGTGGTGGGCGTCGAGGCGTTGTTGCGCTGGCAGCACCCGGAACTGGGCATGGTGCCGCCCGACCAGTTCATCCCGCTGGCCGAACAGAACGGCAGCATCATCAGCATTGGTGAATGGGTGCTCGACCAGGCCTGCCGGCAATTGCGCGAATGGCACGACCTGGGCTTCAGCGACCTGCGCATGGCAGTCAACCTGTCCACCGTGCAGTTGCACCACAGCGAACTGCCACGGGTGGTGAACAACCTGCTGCAGGCCTACCGCCTGCCACCGCGCAGCCTGGAGCTGGAAGTGACCGAAACCGGCCTGATGGAAGACATCAGCACCGCTGCCCAGCACCTGCTGAGCCTGCGCCGCTCCGGGGCGCTGATTGCCATCGACGACTTCGGCACCGGCTACTCGTCGCTCAGCTACCTGAAGTCGCTGCCGCTGGACAAGATCAAGATCGACAAGAGCTTCGTCCAGGACCTGCTCGACGACGATGACGACGCCACCATCGTTCGCGCCATCATCCAGCTGGGCAAGAGCCTGGGCATGCAGGTAATCGCCGAGGGCGTGGAAACCGCCGAGCAGGAAACCTACATCGTTGCCCAGGGCTGCCATGAGGGCCAGGGCTACCACTACAGCAAGCCGTTGTCGGCCCGTGAGCTGACACAC
Organism: Pseudomonas sp. S37; assembly: GCF_016658545.1. GTDB lineage: Bacteria > Pseudomonadota > Gammaproteobacteria > Pseudomonadales > Pseudomonadaceae > Aquipseudomonas. The sequence goes on from NZ_JACVZC010000029.1 coordinate 26,527, forward strand.
TTCCTGAAACAGGCACAGCGTAATCAGGTGTCAATGTTCTGAAAGCGACTGCCGGTTACAGCCCATGACCGGCATTTACATGAATTGCGCGCCCGCCCCTTTACAGCAAATGCAAATCTTTCGCATGATGTTGCGGTTTCGCGTGCCTCGGCGCACTGTCCAACCACACGACGCAGGAAAACCAATAATGATTCGAATGCCTCTGGCCTCCGCCAGTCTGCTGGCCATCGCCATCGCCCTCGCCGGTTGCGGCGAAAAAGATGACAAGGCTGCCGCTCCGCAAGCCCAGGCACCTGCTGCCGCCAGCACCACCGCTGCGGCGCCAGGGGCTGTCGACGAAGCTGCCGGCAAAGCCGTGGTCAAGCATTACGCCGAAATGGTCTACGCCGTGTACAGCGACTCGCTGAGCACCGCCAAAACCTTGCAGACCGCTGTCGACGCGTTCCTCGCCAAGCCCAACGATGAAACCCTGAAGGCCGCCAAGGAAGCCTGGTTTGCCGCGCGCGTACCTTACCTGCAGAGCGAAGCCTTCCGCTTCGGCAACACCATCATCGACGACTGGGAAGGCCAGGTGAACGCCTGGCCGCTGGACGAAGGCCTGATCGACTACGTCGATAAAAGCTACGAGCACGCCCTGGGCAACCCGGCCGCCAGCGCCAACATCATCGCCAACACCGAGATCCAGGTCGGCGAAGAGAAGGTCGACGTCAAGGACATCACCCCCGAGAAGCTGGCCAGCCTCAACGAACTGGCAGGTTCCGAAGCCAACGTCGCCACTGGTTACCACGCCATCGAGTTCCTGCTCTGGGGCCAGGACCTGAACGGTACCGGCCCAGGCGCCGGCGCCCGTCCGGTTTCCGACTACCTGGAAGGCCAGGGCGCCACTGGCGGCCACAACGACCGCCGCCGTGCCTACCTGAAAGCGGTCACCGACCTGCTGGTCAGCGACCTCGAAGAAATGGTCGGCAACTGGGCACCGAATGTCGCCGACAACTACCGCGCCAAGCTGGAAGCGGAGCCTGTCAACGACGGCCTGCGCAAGATGCTGTTCGGCATGGGCAGCCTGTCGCTGGGTGAACTGGCGGGCGAGCGCATGAAGGTTTCGCTGGAAGCCAACTCGCCGGAAGACGAGCAGGACTGCTTCAGCGACAACACCCACTACTCGCACTTCTACGACGCCAAGGGCATCCGCAATGTCTACTTGGGCGAGTACACCCGTGTCGATGGCACCAAGCTGACCGGCCCAAGCCTGTCCTCGCTGGTGGCCAAGGCCGACCCGGCTGCCGACGCCACCCTCAAGGCCGACCTGGAAGCCACCGAAGCCAAGATCCAGGTGATGGTCGACCACGCGCTGAAAGGCGAGCACTACGACCAACTGATCGCCGCCGACAACGCTGCCGGCAACCAGATCGTGCGTGACGCCATTGCATCGCTGGTCAAGCAGACCGGTTCGATCGAGCAGGCGGCAGGCAAGCTGGGTATTGCCAACCTGAACCCGGATACCGCGGATCACGAATTCTGATCTTGCTGTAGCGGTGTTTTTGAAAGAGGCGACCTTCGGGTCGCCTTTTTTGCTTCTGGCCTCTTCGCGGGTAAACCCGCTCCCACAGGATCGCCACAGGTTTCGACCTTGTGCGGTCCCTGTGGGAGCGGGTTTACCCGCGAAGAGGCCGGCGCTGCACATGAAGATGCTGGCATTTCACAACCTTTTCACCCAAGCAATTGCAAATTGCTCTTATTCAAAAAACGCTGGCCTGCTAAGCTTGCACGCCGGTTTTTCGTCCACGCCCAGGATTTTGCATGTCCTCGTCGCTGTCCCGACTTCCCCTTCTGCTGCTGACCCTGGCCCTTGCCGCCTGTGACGACGCCCCGCGTTTCACCCAGGCCGAGCCTGGCGAAGCGTTGTCGGCCGGCAAGGCGACCGTGCAGCGCAGCGACCGCAACGCCTATTCCCTGCCCTCGGCCAACCTTTCGCCCGAGCGGCGCCTGGACTTTGCCGTAGGCAACAGCTTCTTCCGCAACCCCTGGGTAATCGCCCCCTCCACCACTACCGCGCGTGACGGCCTGGGGCCGCTGTTCAACACCAATGCCTGCCAGAACTGCCACGTACGCGATGGCCGCGGCCACCCACCAGCGCCGGGTGACAGCAATGCCGTAGGCATGCTGGTGCGCCTGTCGATCCCCGACCAGCCCTACCTGGCCAAGGTGATCGAACGCCTTGGCGTGGTGCCGGAACCGGTGTACGGCACCCAACTGCAAGACATGGCCATCCCCGGCGTTGCCCCGGAAGGCAAGGTACGGGTGAGCTACAGCCACGAAACGGTCACGTTCAAGGACGGCCACCAGGTCGAACTGCGCAAGCCAAGCCTGCAGATCACCCAGCTCGGCTATGGCGTAATGCACCCCGATACACGCTTCTCGGCACGCATTGCACCGCCGATGATCGGCCTGGGTCTGCTCGAGGCTATCCCCGAAGCCGCCCTGCTGGCCAACGAAGACCCGGACGACCGCAACCGTGACGGCATCCGCGGGCGGGCCAACCGGGTGTGGGACGACGCCCAGGGCAAGACCGTGATCGGCCGCTTCGGCTGGAAAGCCGGGCAGCCCAACGTCAACCAGCAGAACGTGCACGCCTTTGCCGGCGACATGGGCCTGACAAGCACCCTGCTGCCCAACGACGACTGCACCCCGGCGCAAGCCGACTGCCTGGCCGCGCCCAATGGCGACGGTGCCGATGGCGAAAAGGAAGTCAGCGACAACATCCTGCGCCTGGTGACCTTCTACACCCGTAACCTGGGCGTGCCGGCACGCCGCGACGTCGGTGCGCCGCAGGTACTGGCGGGCAAGAACCTGTTCTACCAGGCCGGCTGCCAGGGTTGCCACACCCCGCAGTTCACCACCGCCGCCGATACCGCCGAGCCAGAGCTGGCCAACCAGGTCATCCGCCCCTACAGCGACTTGCTGTTGCACGACATGGGCCCGGGCCTGGCCGACGAGCGCACCGAATTTGCCGCCAACGGCCAGGACTGGCGAACCGCGCCACTGTGGGGCATCGGCCTGAGCGAAACGGTCAGTGGCCACAGCCAGTTCCTGCACGATGGCCGCGCCCGCAACCTGCTTGAAGCCGTACTCTGGCATGGTGGCGAGGCCGAGGCGGCACGCAATTTCGTACTCACCTTCAATGCCGAGCAGCGCGCTGCGTTGCTGGCGTTCCTGAACTCACTTTAAAACGCGCTAAGGAGCCGGGCATGTTCCGACCCAAACTGTTGTTCACCAGCCTCGCCGCACTCGCCCTCGGTGCCTGCTCGCCGCAGGACCCGCAAGCCGTGACCTCCGCCGCCATTGCCAAGCAGGTGATCCTGCCCACCTACAGCCGCTGGGTCGAAGCCGACCGCACCCTGGCCGCCAGCGCCCTGGCCTACTGCGAAGGCAAGGAAGACCTGGAAAAGGCCCGCGCCGACTTCCTCAACGCGCAAAAAGCCTGGGCCGAGCTGCAACCGCTGCTGGTCGGCCCGCTGGCCGAAGGCAACCGCGCCTGGCAGGTACAGTTCTGGCCCGACAAGAAGAACCTGGTCGGTCGCCAGGTCGAACAACTGGTCAACGGCGACAAGCCGGTCGATGCCGCCGCCCTGGGCAAGTCCAGCGTTGTGGTACGTGGCCTGTCGGCCTACGAGTACATCCTGTTCGACAGCAAGCCGGACATCGCCACGGCCGAGCAGAAAGCCCGTTACTGCCCGCTGCTGGTTGCCATTGGTGAGCACCAGAAGGTCCTCGCCGAGGATATCCTCAAGAGCTGGAACAGCACCGACGGCATGCTGTCGCAGATGACCAAGTTCCCCAACCAGCGCTACGCCGATTCCCATGAGGCCATCGCCGACCTGCTGCGTTCCCAGGTCACCGCCCTGGATACCCTGAAGAAGAAGCTGGGGGCGCCCATGGGTCGCCAGAGCAAGGGCATCCCGCAGCCGCTGCAGGCCGAAGCCTGGCGCAGCCACAACTCGCTGAACAGCCTGCAAGCCACCCTCAAGGCAGCCGAAACCGTCTGGGTCGGGGTCGACAACCAGGGCTTGCGCGGCTTGCTGCCCAGCGATCAGAAAGCGCTGGCGGACAAGATCGACGCCGCCTACGCTACTTCGCTCAAACTGCTGGCCGACAACCAGAAGACCCTCGGCGAGCTGTTGGCCGACGATGCTGGCCAGCAAACCCTCAACCAGATCTACGACAGCCTGAACGCCGTCCACCGCCTGCACGAGGGCGAGCTGGCCAAGGCGTTGAACATCCAGCTGGGCTTCAATGCCAACGACGGTGACTGATCATGCTGCGACGCCAGGCCATCAAACTCGGTAGCGTATTGCTCAGCGCCCTGACCCTGGGCGGCTGGAGCCTGTTCCGCAACAAAGGCAGCGAACCCCTGCTGCTCTCGGCGCGTGACGACGGCGACGGCAAGCACTATGCCGTCGGTTTCCGCCTGGACGGCAGCCAGGTGTTCAGCACCCAGGTTGCCCAGCGTTGCCATGCCATCATCCACCACCCCGAGCAGCCAATCGCCCTGTTCGTCGCCCGCCGCCCAGGTACCGAAAGCTACCTGGTCGACTTGCGTGACGGGCGGCTGCTGCAAACGGTGGTTTCGCAACCGAACCGGCACTTCTACGGCCACGCCGTGGTGCACAAAGGCGGCGAATGGCTGTACGCCACCGAGAACGACACCACCGACCCAGGCCGCGGTGTACTGGGCGTGTACCGTTTTGAAGGTGAACGCCTGGTGCACACCGGCGAGATCCCGACCCATGGCATCGGCCCGCACGAGGTGGCCTGGCTGCCCGACGGCGAAACGCTGATCGTGGCCAACGGCGGCATCCGTACCGAGGCCGAAAGCCGGGTCGAGATGAACCTCAATGCCATGGAACCGAGCCTGGTGCTGATGCAACGCGACGGCACCCTGCTGAGCAAGGAAACCCTGGCCCAGCAGATGAACAGCGTGCGCCACCTGGCAGTGGGCAGCGATGGCACCATCGCCGCCTGCCAGCAGTTCATGGGTGATGCCGATGAAACGGCCGAGTTGCTGGCGATCAAGCGCCCGGGTGAGCCGTTCAAGGCCTTCCCGGTGCCGGAGCGGCAACTGCAGGCCATGGCCCAGTACACCGCCAGCGTTGCCATCCACAGCGAGCTGCGCCTGGTGGCATTGACGGCGCCACGGGCCAACCGCCTGTTTGTCTGGGACCTGGACAGCGGTGCGGTGCGGCTGGATGCGCCAATGCCCGATTGTGCGGGGGTTGGCGCGGTGAAGGACGGTTTTGTCGTCACCTCCGGGCAGGGCCGGTGCCGATTCTATGATTGCACCAAGGCAGAATTGGTCGGGCAACCGATGAACCTGCCGTCCGGGTTCTGGGACAATCACCTGCATCTGGTCTGATTTTTCTGTTGCCTGTACCGGCCCTTTCGCGGCTAAAGCCGCTCCTACATCGACCGCGCAACCCAATGACTGCGCGGTCGATGTAGGAGCGGCTTTAGCCGCGAAAGGGCCCTCACAGGCATTTCGCTCCCCTTCAACCAAAAAACAGTCAATACTTCCCCCATCCACACGTGGGCAGGATCGCCCGTTGTCGTGTCTAAGCGAATAACAACCGAATCCAAGGAACCGGAACTATGCTGCGCCGCCGCATGCTCATCATGTTGGCCGTGGTTCTGCTGATCGTGCTGGCCCTGGGGGGCTACAAGGCCTTCTCGATCTACCAGCAGATCCAGATGTTCACTGCCCCCAAGCCGCCTATCACCGTGGCGGCAGCCATGGCCGAACAGCGCCAGTGGCAACAGCGCCTGCCTGCCGTCGGCAGCCTCAAGGCCTTGCAAGGCGTGGAACTGAGCCTGGAAGTCGAAGGCATCGTCAAAACCCTGTATTTCGACTCTGGGCAAAAGGTAAAAGCCGGGCAACTGCTGCTGCGGCTCAACGACGACCAGGAAACCGCATTGCTCGGCACAGCCGAAGCTGACCTGGGCCTGGCCAAGGTCGACTTCGGCCGTGGCAGGCAGCTGGTTGGCGACTCGGCGATCTCCCGCGGCGAATATGACCGCCTCAACGCCCAGTACCTGCGCAACCAGGCGGTGGTCGACCAGCTCAAGGCATCGAAGACCAAGAAGAGCATCAGCGCTCCGTTCAGCGGCACCATCGGCATCCGCCAGGTTGACGTCGGCGACTACCTGGCCGCCGGCACCGTGATCGCCACCCTGCAGGACACCTCCAGCCTGTACGTCGACTTCAACGTACCGGAACAGGCCCTGCCACAGCTGAGTCTGGGCCAGCAGGTATTGGTGCAGGTGGCCGCTTACCCCGGCCAGACCTTCCCCGCCAGCCTCAGCGCCATCAACCCCAAAGTCGAAGAAACCACGCGTAACCTGCTGGTGCGGGCAACCATGGCCAACCCCGACGGCAAACTGCTGCCGGGCATGTTCGCCAGCCTGCTGATCCTGCTGCCCAACCCGCAGCCACAGGTGGTAGTGCCGGAAAGTGCCATTACCTACACCCTGTATGGCAACTCGGTGTATGTCGCCACGCCGAAAAAGGACAAGGACGGCAAGCCGGAGAACGACGACAAAGGCCAACCGCAGCTGGTCGCCGAACAACGCACGGTGCAGACCGGCGAGCGCCGCGACGGTGTGGTGGTGGTCAGCAAAGGCCTGCAGGCCGGCGAACAGGTGGTCACTGCCGGGCAACTGAAGCTCACCCCCGGCGCCGCGATCCGCATCGGCCAGGACCAGGCCCTCAAGCCCGAACCGGGCGCAGCGGCCAAGGACTGACAGGAGGCTGGCATGGCGTTCACCGACCCGTTCATCCGCCGCCCGGTGCTGGCCAGCGTGGTCAGCCTGCTGATCCTGCTGCTGGGCTTCCAGGCCTGGAGCAAGCTGCAGATCCGCCAGTACCCGCGCATGGAAAACGCCCTGATCACGGTAACCACCGCCTACCCCGGGGCCAATGCCGAAACCATCCAGGGCTACATCACCCAGCCGTTGCAGCAAAGCCTGGCCAGCGCCGAGGGCATCGACTACATGACCTCGGTGAGCCGGCAGAACTTTTCGATCATTTCCATCTACGCGCGCATCGGCGCCGACAGCGACCGGCTGTTCACCGAGCTGCTGGCCAAGGCCAACGAAGTGCGCAACAAACTGCCGCAGGACTCGGAAGACCCGGTGCTGAGCAAAGAGGCCGCCGATGCCTCGGCACTGATGTACATCAGCTTCTACAGCAAGGAAATGAGCAACCCGCAGATCACCGATTACCTGTCGCGGGTGATCCAGCCCAAGTTGGCCACCTTACCAGGCATGGCCGAGGCGGAGATCCTCGGCAACCAGGTGTTTGCCATGCGCCTGTGGCTGGACCCGGTAAAACTGGCCGGCTTCGGCCTGTCGGCCACCGACGTGACCAATGCCGTGCGCCGTTACAACTTCCTGTCCGCCGCCGGCGAGGTGAAGGGCGAATACGTGGTCACCAGCATCAACGCCAGCACCGAGCTGAAGTCGGCCGAAGCGTTCGCCGCCCTGCCGGTCAAGACCAGCGGCGACAGCCGCGTGCTACTGGGCGATGTGGCGCGGGTGGAGATGGGCGCGGAAAACTACGACACGGTCAGTTCGTTCGACGGCACGCCGTCGGTGTACATCGGCATCAAGGCCACCCCCGCCGCCAACCCGCTGGACGTGATCAAGGAGGTGCGGCGGATCATGCCCGAGCTGGAAAGCCAGCTGCCTTCGGCGCTGAAAGTGTCGATTGCCTACGACGCCACGCTGTTCATCCAGGCCTCCATCGACGAAGTGATCAAGACCCTCGGCGAAGCGGTGCTGATCGTGATCGTGGTGGTGTTCCTGTTCCTCGGCGCCCTGCGTTCGGTACTGATCCCGGTAGTGACCATTCCGCTGTCGATGATCGGCGTGCTGTTCTTCATGCAGATGATGGGCTACTCGCTCAACCTGCTGACCCTGCTGGCCATGGTGCTGGCCATCGGCCTGGTGGTGGACGATGCCATCGTCGTGGTGGAGAACATCCACCGCCACATGGAAGAAGGCAAGTCACCGTTCGACGCAGCCCTGGAAGGCGCGCGCGAGATCGCCATGCCGGTGGTGTCGATGACGATCACCCTGGCTGCCGTGTATGCGCCCATCGGCTTCCTCACCGGGCTTACCGGCGCGCTGTTCAAGGAGTTCGCCCTGACCCTGGCCGGCGCGGTGATCATCTCCGGCATCGTCGCCCTGACCCTGTCACCCATGATGTGCGCCCTGCTGCTGCGCCATGAGCAGAACCCCAGTGGCCTGGCCCACCGCCTCGACCAACTGTTCGACCGGTTGAAGGTGCGCTACCAGCGCCTGCTGCACGCCACCCTCGACAGCCGCCCAATGGTGCTGGTGTTTGCGGTCATCATCTTGTGCCTGATCCCGGTGCTGCTGAAGTTCACCCAGAACGAACTGGCACCCAACGAGGACCAGGGGGTGATCTTCATGATGAGCAGTTCGCCGCAGCCGGCCAACCTCGACTACCTCAACGCCTACACCGACCAGTTCACGCCGCTGTTCAAGGCTTTCCCCGAGTACTATTCGTCGTTCCAGATCAACGGTTTCAATGGCGTGCAGACCGGCATCGGCGGTTTCCTGCTCAAGCCCTGGAACGAGCGCGAGCGCACGCAAATGGAGCTGCTGCCGCTGGTGCAGGCCAAGCTTGAAGAAATCGCCGGCCTGCAGATCTTCGGCTTCAACCTGCCGTCACTGCCGGGCACCGGCGAGGGCCTGCCGTTCCAGTTCGTGATCAATACCGCGGGCGATTACCCGGCGTTGCTGGATGTGGCCCAGCGTATCAAGGCCCGCGCCCAGGACTCGGGTAAGTTCGCCTTCCTCGATGTCGACCTGGCCTTCGACAAGCCCGAGGTGGTGGTGGATATCGACCGGGCCAAAGCGGCGCAGATGGGCGTGTCGATGGACACCCTCGGCAGCACCCTGGCGACCTTGCTGGGCGAAGCAGAAATCAACCGTTTCACCCTCGAAGGGCGCAGCTACAAGGTGATTGCCCAGGTCGAGCGGCCGTACCGCGACAACCCCGGCTGGCTGAACAATTACTACGTGAAGAACGACCAGGGCAAGCTGCTGCCGCTGTCGACCCTGATCACCCTCACCGACCGCGCTCGCCCGCGCCAGCTCAACCAGTTCCAGCAGTTGAACTCAGCCATCATCCAGGGCGTGCCGATGGTCAGCCTGGGCGAAGCGCTGAAGACCGTGCAGGACATCGCCCGTGAAGAGGCGCCGGAAGGTTTCGCCTTCGACTACGCCGGCGTGGCCCGCCAATACGTGCAGGAAGGCAGCGCGTTGTGGGTCACCTTTGGCCTGGCGCTGGCGATCATCTTCCTGGTGCTGGCGGCGCAGTTCGAAAGCTTCCGCGACCCGCTGGTGATCCTGGTGACGGTGCCGTTGTCGATTTGCGGCGCGTTGCTGCCACTGTTCCTCGGCATATCGAGCATGAACATCTACACCCAGGTCGGGTTGGTGACCCTGATCGGGCTGATCAGCAAGCACGGCATCCTGATCGTCGAGTTTGCCAACCAGTTGCGTGAAGAGCGTGGGTTGAGCGTGCGCGAGGCGATCGAGGAAGCCGCGGCGATCCGCCTGCGCCCGGTGCTGATGACCACCGCGGCGATGGTGTTCGGCATGGTGCCGCTGATCCTCGCGACCGGGGCCGGGGCGGTCAGCCGGTTTGACATCGGTACGGTGATTGCGACCGGGATGTCGATTGGTACGCTGTTTACCTTGTTTGTGCTGCCTTGTATTTACACCTTGTTGGCGCACAAGTCCGACGCCAGAAATTCCGCTATTGCCTGATCTGGCCTCTTCGCGGGTAAACCCGCTCCCACAGGTACTGCACAGGGCCTGGGCACAGCAATCCCTGTGGGAGCCTCTGTGGGAGCGGGTTTACCCGCGAAGAGGCCCGCGCGACTAAGGAATAAATCCCAGAGGCCCCGCGATTGCGGGGCCTCTGGGATTTCTAGCTCACACCGGGGTCAACCGAACGGTCGCAACCCCTGACGCAGGCCGAACAGGAACAGCAACAAGTCCTGATCGGGCGCCACCTGTGCCTGCTGCGGTTTCGCTTCCCGCGGCAGCGCACATTGGTCGGCCATCTCAGCCTTGCTGAACACCGTCGGCTTCGGCTCTTCCCAGGCAGCGACCGCCACGGTGGTCACCGCCAGGCCTGCAATCAGGAACAAAGCTCGAGCTATTTCTAGTTTCATTACCCTAACCCTTTGACAGCGCTGCCAAACGCCATCTTGTAAAAGTAGAGCAGCGTCTGCCATTCCGCGTCATTGAGCGACGAATGGCGGCGCAGTTGGCGCAGGTCGTTACCCGCCGCGCGCTGGCAACTGATGCGCCGCCGGCACTTTTCCAGGTCGAGCAAGGCCACTTCGACGCGGGCCTGCTCGCCTTCGCCGATCACCTTGATAAATACGTGCTTGCCGTACAGGCAGCCGTGCTGCCAATGGCCCAGGTGCATGCGCGCCAGGTTGTCCGCCAGGTCCTTGAGCATGCGCTCATGCACCACCTGCGGGTAACGCTCGCGGGCACCTTCGGCATGCCAGTTATCGAGCTCGACAAAACCGTCCAGCGCTTCGCTGACCAGCAGCGCACGCCACTGGTGGTCGGGATCGCGCTCAGCGCCACAGAAGACGATACGTGGAACGCGTACGCCCAGTTGCTCGCAGCTGGTCAGCGCATCAAGCTCACGCAATACAGTCGGCCGGCCGAAAGGGTGCAAAAGGCTGCGGTAGATGTGCCCGACCTGGCGCTTGGCATACAGCAGCTTGCCATTGGCATCATTGAGGCGTTGCACGCCACTCTCGCCGCCGCGGCGCTGGTTAGGCTCCTCGACCCACTCGCCTTGCTGGCGCCAGTAAAAATCGAACCGCGACTCCCCTTTCTGGGCTACAGCCATCAAACACTACCCCTTACGCAATACATAGACCCGCCACATGGCATAGAACGGCAGGAAGTCGAGGCGTTCCTGGATTCTGAAGCCGGCGGCCCTGAATTCTTCTTCAACCGTTTCGGCCGGTAACACAAAACGGTTCTGGTAATTGTCCTGCTCGGCCCTGGCGCTGCGGCGCTGTTCCAGGTTTTTCCGCCGCCAGGCCTTGAAGTTGCCATCAACCCACAGCGACAGAATCACACTATCACGGCTAACTCGTTGAAATTCCGAGAGAATTGTCTTTCTGTGAGCCGACTCGCCAATGTGATGGAACAGGCGCATGCAGAAAATGCTGTCCACCGAGTTGTCCGGTAAGTCGATGTCGAATGCCGATGTCTGCAAAGGCCGTACCCGTGCCACCACTTCTGGCGGTTGCGCGGCACAGGCGGTCTCGATCATCGCCTCGGAATTGTCGGCGCCAATGATCACCCGGTTGGGTTTTTCTGCCAGCAGCGGCCAGAAGCGACCGGCGCCACACGGCAGGTCCAGTACCAGGCCAGGCTCGCCGGCCAATGCCAAGGCGCGACGCGCCAGCTGCTCATCTCGCTTGTGGGACAACCGTCGTGCCAAGCCGTCCTGGTGCTTGAGAAAGTACTCGCGGGCGTGGTCTTTGTCGTACTTCTCGGAAAATTCAAGCTTGATGGGGCTACGCATTGGGCATCTCCAGACTCCATTGCGCCCACATTAGGCAGGCAAGCGTGGGAATCAGGTCATGCCGATGTGAAAAATATGTTGGGCGCCGTAACAGCTGTAACAACACATTACTCAATCAGTACGTCCGGGTCCCCCTTGACCACTGTATTGCTCAGGTCCACGTGGAAACGGCAGCCGTGTGGCACCGCCGAGGTCAAGGTGACCCGCCAGCCCTGGTCGTCACAGATCCGCTGCACCAGCGACAAGCCCAGGCCCAGCCCTTCGCCGCGCCGCTCGTCACCGCGCACGAATGGCTTGAACATCGCTTCGCGCTGTTCTTCCGGGATGCCCACCCCGCTGTCTTCCACACTGAAGCCGTTGCTTTCCAGGCTCAGGCGGATATAACCGCCATCGGTGTAATGCGCTGCGTTACGCAGCAAGTTGCCCATCACCGACTGCAGGAACGTTGCGTTGTACAGCACCGCGCTGGCACTGGCATGGCCATCGAAATACAGGGCCAGGCCCTTTTGCTCGATCGTGTCGCGCCACACCCCGACCAACTCGTCGGCCACCTCGCGCAGGGTTGCCTGCGATGCTACTGCGCCCTCGTCGCGCTGGGCCCTGGCCAACATCAGGAAAGTCTTGACCAGTTCACGCATTTCTTCGGTGGCCCGCGCCACGCGCTCTACCTGGCTGCGCGCGCGGGTGTCGAGGTTGGGGTTTTCCAGCAGCAGTTCGCAGGAAGTGGCCAGCACCATCAACGGTGTGCGCAGCTCGTGGCTGACGTCGCTGGTAAACAGCCGCTCGCGGTTCAGTGCGTCGCGCAGCCGGCCCAGGGTGTCATCAAAGGCCACCGCCAACTGGCCGACTTCGTCCGCGGCATAGTCCGGCGCCAGCGGCGGGGCCAGGCCCAGCAGCTGGTCGCGGTGGCGCACCTGGCGCGCCAGGCGGATAACCGGTGCCATCACCCGGCGCGCGACCAGCCAGCCGAGGATCACCGCCAGCACCAGGCTGAGCACGAAGCCCACCACCACCACGGCAAACAGCACGCGCTCGCGCTCTTCGAAGTCGCTCTGGTCCTGCAGCAGCACGTAGCGGCGGCCATCGACAACCTCGACCATGGCGTGATACGACAGCTGGTCGCGGAACACCTCATGGAAGCCACGGTCGAGGTGGCGCAGGTCCTTGGGCATCTCGAAGTCGTCGCGCCCGCCACTGAAGTAGAACAGCTGGTCGGGGCGTGGCCGGTGGCTCCAGTCGCTGACGCTGTCCATGCGCAGCAGGCGCTGCAGGTCACCACCGAGTACCGAGGAAATCAGCCGCTCTTCAACCAGGTGCACGGTGGCGACGATGCCGAAGGCGAAGGCCCCGGCCACCAGCGCACTCATCAGGGCAAAGGCGATGATGATGCGCTGGGCAAGGCTTTGCTTAAACTCCATCGCGGCCCTCGGCGAGGCGATAGCCGACGCCATGGACGGTATGCAACAGCGGTTTTTCAAACGGTTTGTCGATCACCTGGCGCAGCTGGTGCACATGGCTGCGCAGGCTGTCGCTGTCTGGGCAGTCATCGCCCCACAGGGCCTCTTCCAGGACTTCGCGGCGCAGTACGTGCGGGCTCTTCTGCATCAGTACCTGCAGCAGCTTGAGGCCGACCGGGTTGAGTTTGAGCAGGCGCCCCTGGCGGGTCACTTCGAGGGTGTCGAGGTCGTAGCTGAGGTCGGCTACCTGCAGGGTCCGGCGCCCGCCGCCCTGGGCACGGCGCAGCACCGCTTCGATGCGTGCGGCCAGTTCGGACAAGGCGAACGGCTTGAGCAGGTAGTCATCGGCGCCGGAACGGAAACCTTGCAGGCGGTCGTCGAGTTGGTCGCGGGCGGTGAGCATGATCACCGGTGTGTCACGGCGAGCGTCTTCGCGCAGGCGCTTGCACAGGGTGTAGCCATCGATGCCGGGCAGCATGATGTCGAGCACGATCAGGTCATAGTGCTCGGTGGCAGCCAGGTGCAGGCCGGACAGGCCATCCTGGGCGCAGTCGACGGTGTAGCCCTTCATGCCCAGGTAATCGGCCAGGTTGGCCAGGATATCGCGGTTGTCTTCAACCAAAAGAATGCGCATCGGTTTCTCCTGTGCGGCGCTTCTCGCTGTGGTGCGCGGCAGGCGCAGCTTAAGGCCTATGCCTGCACGGTGCCAGCCCCCGGGAAAATTCACCGCACTTGACGGTTTTTTCACTGATCCTTCACGGACACAGGATAGCGGGAAGCCGACAATGCCCGATCTTTTTCGTGCCCTGGAGCCGTCATGCAGCAACGCACCCGCCCTCGCCCGATCAATTACTGGCTGTACCTGGGGATCCCCCTGGCGACTGCGCTGGCCTTGATCCTGCTGGAACTGACTTCAGTCGACATGGATGTCGCCAACCTGTTCTTCGACCCGGCTGCCGGGCAGTTCATTGGCCGCCACAGCTATTGGCTGGAGAACATCCTGCATGACCGGGTCAAGCAAGGGGTGATTCTGCTGGGGCTGATATCGCTGCTGACCTTTGCCGCGAGCTTTTTCGTGAAGCGCCTGTATGGCTGGCGTCGCGAACTGGGTTGCCTGGTGCTGGCGCTGGGCTTGTCCACGGCGTTTGTCACGCCGCTGAAGAAGGTGACCCAGGTGCAGTGCCCGTGGAGCCTGACCCAGTTTGGCGGCACGGAAACCTACAGCAAACTACTGGAACCGCGGCCGGCTACCGACAAGCCAGGGCTGTGCTGGCCGGGCGGGCATGCAGCGACCGGGTTCTGCCTGTTCGGGCTGTTCTTCATGCTGCGTGATCGCAAGCCACGCCTGGCGCGGGTGGCGTTTGTGGTGGCGTTGGTAGCCGGCTCGGTACTTGGCGTGGGGCGGATGATGCAGGGGGCGCACTTTTTGTCACACAACGTGTGGACTGGGGTGTTCTGCTGGTTGATCGGGTTGGGGTCGTATTACCTGATCCTGTATCGCCGGGGGATGGTAGAAGTGCCAGCCGTCGAACGCAGCGTTGCCTGACAGAGGGGCCGCTTTGCGGCCCTTTCGCGACACAAGGCCGCTCCTACAGGAGAGCGCGTTACCTGTAGGAGCGGCCTTGTGTCGCGAAAGGGCTGCGCAGCAGCCCCAATGGCCCCCACAAGGAAAATAAAAAAACCCCGGTTCTCGCGAACCGGGGCTTCTTATGCTGCAGGGGGTAAGGCTGGCTTACATCATGCCGCCCATGCCACCCATGCCGCCCATGTCTGGCATACCGCCGCCAGCTGGGGCTTCGCTTGGAGCGTCAGCAATCATGGCTTCGGTGGTGATCATCAGACCGCCGATCGAAGCAGCAGCTTGCAGCGCCGAACGGGTGACCTTGGCCGGGTCCAGGATACCCATCTCGATCATGTCGCCGTATTCGCCGGTAGCAGCGTTGTAACCGAAGTTACCCGAACCTTGCTTGACCTTGTCAGCCACAACGCTTGGCTCGTCGCCGGCGTTGGCAGTGATCTGGCGCAGCGGGGCTTCAACAGCGCGGCGCAGCAGGGCGATACCGACGTTCTGGTCTTCGTTGTCGCCTTTGAGGTCGGCAATGGCTGCCAGGGCGCGAACCAGGGCAACACCACCGCCAGGCACCACGCCTTCTTCAACGGCTGCACGGGTAGCGTGCAGGGCGTCTTCAACGCGGGCTTTCTTCTCTTTCATTTCAACTTCGGTACCGGCACCGACCTTGATCACGGCAACACCGCCAGCCAGTTTGGCCAGACGCTCTTGCAGCTTCTCACGGTCGTAGTCCGAGGAGGTTTCTTCGATCTGGGCACGGATCTGCTTGACGCGTGCTTCGATCTCGGTGTCAGCGCCAGCACCATCGATGATGGTGGTGTTTTCCTTGGACAGGATCACGCGCTTGGCGTTACCCAGGTGCTCCAGGGTAGCGGTTTCCAGGGACAGGCCGATTTCTTCGGAGATGACCTGGCCGCCAGTCAGGACGGCGATGTCCTGCAGCATGGCCTTGCGGCGGTCGCCGAAGCCCGGTGCCTTGACCGCAGCAACCTTGACGATGCCGCGCATGTTGTTGACTACCAGGGTAGCCAGCGCTTCACCTTCAACGTCTTCAGCAACGATCAGCAGTGGGCGGCCGGCCTTGGCAACGGCTTCCAGAACTGGCAGCAGCTCACGGATGTTGGAGATTTTCTTGTCAACCAGCAGCAGCAGCGGGCCTTCCAGCTCGGCAACCATGGTGTCAGGCTTGTTGACGAAGTATGGCGACAGGTAGCCACGGTCGAACTGCATGCCTTCTACGACGGACAGTTCGTTTTCCAGGCCCGAGCCTTCTTCAACGGTGATCACGCCTTCTTTACCGACTTTTTCCATGGCTTCGGCGATGATTTCACCGATGGAGTTGTCGGAGTTGGCAGAGATGGTACCTACCTGGGCGATGGCCTTGGAGTCGGCGCATGGCTTGGACAGGTTTTTCAGCTCGGCAACAACGGCCGCAGTGGCCTTGTCGATACCGCGCTTCAGGTCCATCGGGTTCATGCCGGCAGCGACGGCTTTCAGGCCTTCGTTGACGATGGCTTGAGCCAGGACGGTAGCGGTGGTGGTGCCGTCACCGGCAGCGTCGTTGGCCTTGGAAGCCACTTCCTTGACCAGCTGGGCGCCCATGTTCTCGAAAGCGTCTTTCAGCTCGATTTCTTTGGCGACGGAAACGCCGTCCTTGGTGATGGTCGGCGCGCCGAAGCTCTTGGCCAGCACCACGTTACGGCCTTTCGGGCCGAGGGTCGCTTTTACCGCGTCAGCCAGAACGTTGACACCAACCAGCATTTTCTTACGAGCGGAATCGCCGAATTTTACGTCTTTAGCAGCCATGATCGTTTAATCCTTGGAATTCTTTGGAGTAACGGGAAGTCGGGGAAATCAGCCTTCGATAACGGCGAGGATTTCGTTCTCGGCCATGACCAGCAGGTCTTCGCCATCGACTTTCACGGTGTTGCTGCCCGAGTAAGGGCCGAAAACCACTTTGTCACCGACTTTGACGGCCAGCGCACGTACTTCGCCGTTTTCCAGAACGCGACCGGTGCCAACAGCAACGACTTCGCCGCGGTTTGGTTTTTCAGCGGCCGAACCCGGCAGGACGATACCGCCAGCGGTTTTCGATTCTTCTTCGCTGCGACGGATGACTACGCGGTCATGCAGAGGACGAAGCTTCATTGTCGATCTCTCCCAAATTGTGGTTTTCATCGGCCGGTATCGAAACCGGCGGGTTGATGCTGTCCGGCGTTGCCGGGAGGTGGCCCGCAAAGGGCGAACCACCTGTGTCATGTCTGGCGTTTCCACCAGAAACCTTGCGGTGACCACATACATGAGGCCGCCATATTCAATTACAAGGCTTGATATACAAAATTTTTCTGTAGGCGGTGGATGTTGCAAAAAGCTGGGGCCGCTTCGCGCCCCAGGTTGTTACTTGTCGCGGCGCTCGTACTCGCCTTCGATCACATTCGGGCGATGGCCGCCATCACGCGGCTGAGCCTGGAAGGGGTCATCCTGGAACGCCCGCTGGCGCATGGCCTGGGCCTCGGCACGTTCACGCATCTTGCGCGCAGCCAGGCGACGGGTGAGTGGCAGCAGGCACAGCACACCGAGTACGTCGCTGATGAAACCCGGCAGCAGCAGCAGGCCACCACCGACCGCCAGCATCATGCCCTGGAACATGTCCTCGGCGGGCAGTTCGCCACGCTGCAGGCTTTCGCGGGCACGCAGGGCGGTGGCCAGGCCGGCCACGCGCATGACCAGCACACCCAGGGCGGAGCCGGCGATGATCAGCAGCAGTGCCGGGAAGAACCCGATGGCCGCGCTGACCTTTACGAAAACGAACAGCTCTAGCACCGGAAACAGCAGAAGCAACAGTAGAAAAGCACGCATCAAAGCATTCCTCGTCGGAAGAGAACCTTCCTGTAAGACCTACAGGTGGATGCCGGTGCGCGTTTTTTCAACCCTCGACTTCTGTCGTAGCCGGCCACTGGTCGGCGCGCGCCAGCAAAACCAGGGCTTCGCGAACTTGTGTCGGCGTGTTGCAAGTACTCGGGAAGGGCAACCAGTAGACCGCCTGGCCGATGCGCAGGTGCATGCCTTCGCTGTCTACACCGGCCATCTGCGCTGGCACATGGCGTGGCAGGTCGGTCAGTTCCACATAATGGGCGATGGCATTGGCGTGGTCGCTGTTCATGTGCTCGACCATGCTCACCTCGGCTTTACCGGCGAAGGGGTTGGCCAGGGTCACCTGGTCGAGCCAGTGAATCGCGCCGAAGCCGCCAATGTAGCGGTGACGCACCGGCTGCAGGACCCAGAAGTCGAAGTCGTGGGCCTTGTGGTAGTTGGCGGCATCCGGGAAGTAGCGGTAGTAGCGCTCGGCAGCGGTCTCGATGGCGGTTTCGTCGACCAGCTTGTGTGCCTCGGCCATCACTGTCAGGCGCCCTACGGCCTGCACATCCTCGGCTTCGCGCTCCCCGACCAGCAGCGAGCACTTGGGGTCTTTCTGCAGGTTGTGGGTGTGCTGGGCGATGCGGCTGATGAGGATCAACGGGTTGCCCTGGGCGTCCAGGCAGTAGGGAACGACCGAACCGAACGGGAAGCCGGGCATCGACTTGGAATGGGTCGAGAGTACGCCGCGGTATTCCTTGAGCAGCAGTTCCCGGGCGGGGCGGATGGCGTTGGTACTCACTTGGGGGCGGCTCCTGGTGGATGGCTGGATAGGAGACAAGATAAGCATTATCAGTTCCAGTGCCAATGGGGCCGCTTTGCGGCCCATCGCGACACAAGGCCGCTCCTACAGGGGATCGCGTAACCCTGTAGGAGCGGCCTTGCCGGGGCGCCGGACCGGTCGGATTGGGGCGCAAAGCGCCCCCGGCGATTTACCAGGTAACGCCGAACCCGGCGGTATAGCGCGTCTTCTCCAGGTCACTGTCACGCGTACCGCTGATGATGTCGCGCTCGGCCTTGAGGTTGAGCGAGGCCCACTCGGTCACCTTGTAGCGCAGGCCCACCTCGGCATCCAGCGAGTAGTCGGCCACGCCGCCCAGCGGCTTGGCGAACTCGCCGTTGGTGAACAGCTGCACGTTCTTGCCGATCAGGTAACGGGTGTAATCCCACTTCACCGCGGCAGAATAGAAGTTGTCCTTGCTGCCGTCCTGGTATTCGAAGTCGGTGCGGTTGATCAGCGAACCCAGCGAGAACGCGCCCAGTTCGTCGTCCCAGAACTGGTAACCCGGGCCGGTACCCACGGTGCGCTGGCGGGCCAGGTCTTCGATGCGATCACGCTTGTATTCCGCCCGCCCCTGCCAGAACCACTTCTCGGTGAGGAAGCGGTCCAGGGCGTACTCGGCACTCCAGTTGTCTGTGGTCGTGACGTCGTCCTTGGTCTCGCGGTTGTACTCGCCTTCGGCGTTGTGCCGCCAGCGGCCGTGACGGGCCGTGGTCTTGAAGCTGACGTCGTAATCGTCGGTATTGTTTTCGGCGCGCTTGTAGTCCAGCGCCACATCGACGTTGCCTTTCCACACAAAGTCTTCGACCAGTGGCCTTGGCTTCATGATCTGTTCGATGCTGGCCAGCTCCACGGTCTTCGGCGCCTCACCGTTGGCCAGGGTTACCTTGCCAGGCTCGGCGGCCTTCAACGACTTGGCTTTCTCGCCACTGTAGGCGTCCTGCTTGACCAGCATCTCCTGGTCGCTTTCCAGGGTCTGGACCTGTTTCCAGTCCAGCGCAATGGAGCCGCCATACGGGGTTTCCAGCAGCAGTTTGCCGCCATCGAAGACTTTGATCTTGCCACTGAGCCGGTCACCGTTCTTCATCCACACGGTATCGGCAAACACCGGTGAGGCGCACAGGGAAGCAGCTAGCAGGCACAACAAGGATCTAGAATACATAAACGCACTACGGGTTCGATTTGACGAAAAAGCCGGGCATTATCCAGATACCGACGACCAGAGCAAGGACAGACCGGGAGCCTGCCGTTGAGTTCAACTCTCATTTGCCCGACCATCGGTCCGGTTTCATCTACAGCCCAAGGGGGGCGTGATGTCTGAAGGATATGAACACGCCCTCGAAACTGCCGAAGGCCGACGAACGGCGTTGTATTCGGTGCTTGGCCAGGTACCGGCGGGCAAGGTGGTGAGCTACGGCCAACTGGCCGAACTGGCGGGGCTTGGCCGCGCCGCACGCTGGGTCGGGCGCACGCTCGGGCAGTTGCCCGCAGAAACCCGCCTGCCCTGGCACCGGGTGCTTGGTGCGGGGGGCCGGCTGAGCCTGGCACTGGGTACCCCGTCGGGGGATGAACAACGGGCGCGACTGCGCGCGGAGGGTGTGAATGTAACCAATAATCGTGTGGATATGACGCGCCATGGCTGGCGCCCGATGGAGCACAGCGGTTAGAGTGCGCGCTTTGTTTTCGAATACTTGAGGCAGATGTTGGCCCATGCCCCGTAAAACCTGGCGCGCTGCGCTTGCTGCCTATGCCAGCCCGTCAACCCTGGTACTTTTGCTGCTCGGTTTCGCCGCCGGCCTGCCGTACATGCTGGTGTTCTCGACCCTGTCGGTGTGGTTGCGCGAGGCCGGGGTGGCCCGCGAGACCATTGGTTACGCCAGCCTGATCGGCCTGGCCTACGCCTTCAAGTGGGTGTGGTCGCCGCTGCTCGACCAATGGCGCCTGCCGTTGCTCGGCGGCCTGGGGCGGCGGCGCTCGTGGCTGCTGCTGTCGCAGGCACTGGTGGTCATCGGCCTGGTCGGCATGAGCCTGTGCGACCCGCAGCAACATCTGTCGTGGCTGATCGCCATGGCCGTACTGGTGGCCTTTGCCTCGGCCACCCAGGACATCGCGGTCGATGCCTACCGCCTGGAAATCGCCGACGACCAGCGCCAGGCCGCGCTGGCTGCCAGCTACATGGCCGGCTACCGGGTCGCCGCCCTGCTCGCCACGGCCGGTGCCCTGTTCTTTGCCGAGTGGTTCGGTTCCACCGGTTTCAGCTACCTGCACAAAGCCTGGGCCGGCACCTACGTGATGTTCGGGGTCATGATGCTGCCCGCGCTGTTCACCACCCTGATCATGCGTGAGCCACCCGTGCCGCTGCGCACCCAGCTGTCTGCAGCACGCTACGGGCTGGTGCACCAGATGGCCTCGGTGTTCGTGCTGATCATCCTGCTGGTGTCGGTACCGGCCAGCTTCACCCAGATGTTCAATACCGGCTGGTCGACAGTCATATCCGGTGATGCCACGCCGCTCGACCTGCTGCTGGAAGACCGCGCCTTCCTGCGCCTGATCCTTTACGTGCTGTTGAGCTGGGCGTGCCTGTCGAGCCTGGGCCGCCGCGGCCTCGCCCCGGTGCTGACACCGGTCAACGACTTCATCGCCCGCTACCGTTGGCAGGCCCTGCTGCTGCTGGGCCTGATCGCCACCTATCGCATGTCGGACACGGTGATGGGCGTGATGGCCAACGTGTTCTACATCGACATGGGTTTCACCAAGGACCAGATTGCCAGCGTCAGCAAGATCTTCGGCTTGATCATGACCCTGGTCGGTGCCGGTGTCGGCGGCCTGCTGATCGTGCGCTTCGGCATCATGCCGATCCTGTTCATTGGCGGCGTGGCCTCGGCGGGTACCAACATCCTGTTCCTGATGCTGGCCGACATGGGCCCGAACCTGGAAATGCTGGTGGTGACCATCTCACTGGACAACTTCAGCTCCGGCATGGCCACCTCGGCCTTCGTCGCCTACCTGTCGAGCCTGACCAACCTGAAGTTCTCGGCTACCCAGTACGCGCTGCTCAGCTCGATCATGCTGCTGCTGCCGCGGTTGATTGGCGGGTATTCGGGGGTGATGGTGGAGAAGTTCGGGTACCACGACTTCTTCCTGATTACCGCACTGCTGGGTGTGCCTACGCTGATCCTGATTGCCCTGCAGTGGCGGCAGGAGGCCGGGCGGGGTACGCCGGTGACAGAGGAAAATTCAGCGGCCGAGCGGCCCTGACAGGTTTTTAGCGCTTGTACTGGCCTCTTCGCGGGTGAACCCGCTCCCACAGTGATCGCACAGTTTTCAACGTCTGTGGTGATCCTGTGGGAGCGGGTTTACCCGCGAAGAGGCCGGTACAAGTAATACAGATTAACCAGCCACAGCCCCTTCCCCAGGCCGCCCACCCACCACAAACCACAGCGGCCACAGCGCCAGAGCCCCCGCCACACCCGCCGCCAAGGCAAAGTGCAGCAAGCTGGCACCGGCACCAATCATCGCCAACAGCGCACCGCCCAGCCCCAGCAGGGCGATGGTGATCATCCCCAGCATCGCCGAGACCAGCCCCTTGCTCTGTTCGCTGGAAAACAGCGTCATGCGGTACAGCACCGCGTTGGCCACACCCAGGCCCAGTGCATACAGCGACATGCCTGCCACCACGCTGGTCACGCTCGGCCAGTACCAGGTCGCCAGTACCATCAGGCTCAACCCCGACAGATACGGCCACAGCGCGCCACGCACCAGCGCCGGCAGCGGGTAGCGGTCGGCGATACGGTTGATGATCAGGTTGCCGAGGATCAGCCCGCCAAACACCGGCAACTGCCACAAGGCGTACGCCATCGTGCTCAACCCCTCGTCGTGAATCAGCAGCACCGGCGACAGGCCGATCCAGCCAATCAGTGGCAAGCCGACCAGGCCCAGGGCGGCGCTGCCGGCAACGAAGCGGCGGTTGGCCAGCAACTGGCCGTAGCCTGCCAGCAGTGGCAGCAGGTGGATTGGCGTGAACGCCAGGCGTGAGCCGTCACGGCGCTCCACCCCCAGGGTTTCCGGCATCAGCCGGTACAACAGCACCCAGCACAGCACAGCCCCGATGGCGAAGGCCACGAACAGCCAGCGCCAGTCCAGCCACTGCAGCAGCAAGGTGCCTACCAGCGGCCCGAGCAGCGGCGACAGCAAGGCAATGTTGGCCAGCAGGGCCATCATGCGCACGGCGTCCGCCTCGCTGAACGCTTCGTTCAGGGCCGGGTAGCTGACCGTAACCACAAAGCCCAGGCCGATGCCCTGCAGCAGGCGCAGCAGGTTGAACAGGCCAATGTCGTGAACCCAGAACGTGGCCAGGCAAGCCAGGCCAAAGAACGTGCAGCCGACCAGCAGCAGCGGGCGCCGCCCGTAACGGTCAGCCAGCGGGCCGATCAGCCATTGCAGCACCACACCACCCAGCAGGTACAGGTTGAGGGCATGGGGGATGTATTCCGGGCTGGCGTTCAGGTCGCCGACCACGACCGGCATGGCCGGCATGACTGCGTCACTGGCCAGGTAGGTGAGCAGCTCGAACAGGGCCAGGGTCAGGCCGAACAGCAGGGCGCGCAGGGGGGTGATGTACAGCAGTGGTTTCATGATGGCGTATCGGGTGTGGCAGGTGGGGTCAGGGTATATGCCAGAAATGGCGGGGTTTTGCTGTGAACAAGTGTAAAAAAGCCGGGGCCGCTGCGCGCCCCATCGCGACACAAGGCCGCTCCTACAGGGATCGCGTAACCCCTGTAGGAGCGGCCTTGTGTCGCGATGGGGCGCGTAGCGGCCCCGGCTCTCTAAAGCCTTACTGCGCAGCAGTCTCCTGCACCACACGAATCACCCGCTGCGGAAACGGAATGTCGATCCCTTCGGCCTTCAACCGGTCACGCGCATGCTCGTTGAGCATGAACATCACGTCCCAGTAATCAGACGTCTTGGTCCACAAGCGCAGCGACACCGTGATCGAGCTGTCACCCAACGTCGCCACCACCGCCTGCGGCGCCGGGTCGGCCAGTACACGCGGGTCCTTGGCCAGTTCCAGCAGCACGTTACGGGCCTTTTGCAGGTCGGCCTCGTAATCCACGCCCACATCGAACACCACCTTGCGGGTCGGCTGGCGGTTGGTGTTGGTGATGATGCCGTTGGACAGGCTGCCGTTAGGCATGATCACGGTCTTGTTGTCACCGGTGCGCAGCACGGTGTGGAAGATCTGGATACTGTCGACGGTGCCGGCCACGCCCTGCGCCTCGATCCAGTCACCGATACGGAACGGGCGGAACATCAGGATCAGCACACCGCCGGCGAAGTTCGCCAGGCTACCCTGCAAGGCCAGGCCAATGGCCAGGCCTGCGGCACCGATGGCGGCGACGAACGAGGTGGTCTCGATGCCGATCATCGAGGCAACGCTGACCATCAGCAGCACTTTCAGGACGATATTGGCCAGGGTGCTGATGAAACCCTGCAGCGCCAGGTCGGCATTGCGCATGCCCACCAGCTTGCCCAGACGGGCGCTGACCTTGTTGATCACCCACCAGCCGACCGCCAGGGTCAGCAGCGCCAGCAGCACACGGCTGCCGTATTCCATGATCAAGGGGATCCAGGTTTGCGATTGGCGGACCAGCTGATCGACTTCAGCGTTCAAATCCATATTCATCTCCTGATGCCGAGCGGCAAGTACACGGTAGAACAGGCCACGCGCGTTTGCGCAGCCCCGGCCCCCATGGACATCATCTGGCCATCGGGGTTCCGGGTCGCACCCGCATCAGTCGCGGAAGTTGTTGAACTGCAGCGGCATGTCGAATTCCTTGGTGCGCAGCAGGGCAATGGCTTCCTGCAGGTCGTCGCGCTTCTTGCCGGTAACACGCACTTGCTCGCCCTGGATGGCGGCCTGCACTTTCAACTTGCCATCCTTGATGGTGGCAACGATCTTCTTGGCCAGGTCCTTGTCGATGCCTTCGCGGAACTTGGCTTCCTGTTTCTTTTCCTTGCCGGAGGGGTACGGGTCTTTGGTTTCCAGGCATTTCACGTCGATCTTGCGCTTGACCAGCGCCAGGCGCAGGATTTCCAGCATGGCTTCAAGCTGGAACTCCTCCTCGGCGGTGAGCATCACGGTCTGATCCTTGTCCTTGAACTCGAAGCTGCCCTTGCCCTTGAGGTCGTAACGGCGGTCCAGCTCCTTGATGGCGTTGTCGACCGCGTTCTGCACTTCGTGCTTGTCCAGTTCCGATACCACGTCGAACGAAGGCATGGTTGTTCTCCCAAAATAAAAGCGCGCTCAGGCTGAAGATGGAGCGCGCTGGGTTTGACGGTTAAAATGCGGGCTCATTATAACGGGTTGCGAAACGCATATGAGCAGCACCTGGCATATTCTCGGCGCCGGCAGCCTGGGCAGCCTGTGGGCCTGCCGCCTGGCACGCGCAAGCAAGGCCGTACGCCTGATCCTGCGTGATGGGCAGCGGCTGCAGGCTTATCAACAGGCCGGCGGCCTGACCCTGATCGAACAGGACCAGCCCCGGCACTACGCCATCCCAGCTGAAACCGCGCAAGCGCATGGCCCCATTCACCGCCTGCTGGTGGCGTGCAAGGCCTATGACGCCGCCCCGGCGATTGCCGGTATTGCACCGCGACTGGCCGAAGGCGCCGAAGTGCTGCTGCTGCAGAACGGCCTGGGCAGCCAGGACGAAGTCGCCGACCTGGTGCCGCACGCACGCTGCATCTTTGCCTCCAGCACTGAAGGCGCATTCCGTGAGGGCGACTGGCAGGTTCGCTTTGCCGGCCATGGCTTCAACTGGCTGGGCGACCCGTGCAGCCCGGAGCCGCCTGCCTGGTTCGACGACCTGCACCAGGCCGGCATCCCCGCCGAGTGGACGGTAGACATCCTCACCCGCCTGTGGCGCAAGCTGGCGCTCAATTGCGCGATCAACCCGCTGACCGTGCTGCACGACTGCCAGAACGGCGGGCTGCTGGGGCATCTGCCTGAAGTGGAGGCCTTGTGCGTGGAACTGGCCGAGTTGCTGCGCCGCTGCGGCCAGCCGCAAGCAGCGGACGGGCTGGACGAAGAAGTGCAGCGGGTGATCCTTGCCACTGCAGCCAACTACTCTTCCATGTACCAGGACGTGCGCGCGGGCCGACGCACCGAGGTACATTACCTGCTCGGCCATGCCTGCCGCGCGGCCGAACGCCATGGCCTGCACCTGCCGCAACTGGAACACCTGCTGCAGCGCCTGGTCGAAAACCTGCGTGTACGTAACTTGCCCTGCGACTGACGCGGCCCCTTCAACCGGATACGGACATTGCCTAGCCCATGACCTTGCGCCAACGCCTGGAAAACCTCCCGGTCGGGCAGAAACTGCTGGCGGCCCTGCTGGTGTTGCTGGTGACCATCCTGCTGGTGGCCAACCTCACCTTCATAAGCGCCGCCTACTGGATCACCCAGGAAAGCATGGCGCCGCAGGCGTTGCAGACCATCGGCCGGCTGGTGGCCAACCCGCAGTTGGCGGCCCGTGCTGGCGACACCCCGGAAACCGCCAGCGCCCTGCTCAAGGAGCTGGACAGCTACACGCCATTGCGCGCTGCTGCCGTCTACGGTGGCGATGGCCGCATGCTGGCGCAGTTGCAGCATGGCGACCCCATGGCCTTGCCCAAGCGTTTTCGCAACATCGACGGCTGGCGCCTCATGGAGTTTCGCAGCACCCAGCTGATCCGCATCCCGCGCGACGCCAACCCGCCGGCGCACCTGCTGCTGGTGGCCAGCAGCGAGCTGCCCACGGCGTTCTACACCGGCACGCTCAGCGCCAGCCTGGGCATCCTGGTGTTCAGCATCCTGCTCTGGATTGTCGTTGCCCGGCAGATCAAGCGCCTGATCACCCGGCCGATCAACCAGCTGGAAGAACTCAGCCGCCAGGTCACGCGCGAAGAGAGCTATGCCCTGCGCGCACAGCGCGGCAACGACGATGAAATCGGCAGCCTGGCCGAGGCCTTCAACACCATGCTGTCGCGTATCGAGGCCCGTGAGCAGCAGCTCAAGCGCGCGCGCGACGAGTTCCAGGACGCCTACGACCAAGCCCAGGGCCTGGCCGAGGAAACCCGCCACACCAACCGCAAGCTGGAACTGGAAGTGCAGGTGCGCAGCAAGATCGAGAAAAAGCTCACCGGCTTCCAGAACTACCTCAACAGCATCATCGACTCGATGCCCTCGGCACTGATCGCCCTCGACGAACAACTCTACGTGACCCAGTGGAACCACGAAGCCACGGTACTTTCCGGCACGCCGCTGGATGAAGCACTGAACCAGCCGGTGTTCATTGCCTTCGAGCCACTCAAGCCGTTCCTGCCGCAACTGAAGGAAACCGTGGAAAAGCACCGGGTGGCGAAGATCGAGCGGGTCACCTGGCCCAAGGGCGACGACCTGCGCCACTATGCCCTCACCTTCTACCCGCTGACCGGTGGCGGCGGCCGTGGGGTGGTTATACGCATCGACGACATCACCCAGCGCCTGTCGCTGGAAGAGATGATGGTGCAGTCGGAGAAAATGCTTTCAGTCGGTGGCCTGGCCGCCGGCATGGCCCACGAGATCAACAACCCGCTGGGCGCCATCCTGCACAACGTGCAGAACATTCGTCGGCGCCTCTCGCCGGACCTGCCACGCAACCTGGAACAGGCCCAGGAGCTGGGTATCGACCTGGCTACGATCAATCGCTACCTGGGCAGCCGCGAGGTGCCGCAACTGCTCGATGGCATCCAGCAAGCCGGCGCGCGTGCGGCAAAGATCGTGACCCACATGCTCAGCTTCAGCCGCCGCAGCAACCGCCAGCTGGTGCCATGCGAGCTGCCGGCACTGATCGACCAGGCGTTGGAAATTGCCGGCAATGACTTCGACCTGACCATCGGTTTCGACTTCAAGGGCCAGGCCATCGTGCGCCAGTTCGACCCCGCGCTGGGGCCGGTGCCATGCACCGCCAACGAGCTGGAACAGGTACTGCTCAACTTGCTGAAGAACGCCGCCCAGGCCATCCACCTGCGCCCACAACCCTGTGAGCCCGGGCGCATCACCCTGCGTACCCGGCTGAACCCGCCATGGGCGGAAATCCAGGTCGAGGACAACGGCGTCGGCATGCCCGAAGCCGTGCGCAAGCGCACCTTCGAGCCGTTTTTCACCACCAAGGAAATCGGCCAAGGTACCGGGCTGGGCCTGTCGGTTTCGTACTTCATCATCACCAACAACCACAAGGGGCAGATGGAAGTGCAGTCCACGCCCGGCCAGGGCACCTGCTTCACCCTGCGCCTGCCCCTCGGCCAGCCGGCAGCGGTGGCGCCGGCCAAAACGGAGCAATGACATGGGCTACCGCCTTTCGAAGATCTACACCCGTACCGGCGACAAGGGCGAAACCGGCCTGGGCGACGGCCGCCGGGTGCCCAAGGACCACCCGCGGATCGAAGCGATTGGCGAGGTGGACAGCCTTAACAGCCAGTTGGGCGTACTGCTGGCGGGCCTGGCCGAGCACGGCATGGATGAGGTGAGTACAGTGCTTGCGCCGTGCCAGCACCGCTTGTTCGACCTGGGCGGAGAACTGGCGATGCCCAGCTACCAGGCGCTGAACCAGGCAGAGGTGGAGCGCCTGGAGGCGGCCATCGATGTGTGGAACGAAGAGCTCGGGCCGTTAAAGAACTTCATTTTGCCCAGTGGCTCGATGCTGGTGGCGCAGGCGCATGTATGCCGCAGCCTGGCGCGCAGTGCCGAGCGGCGGTGTCAGGAGTTGAATGCGTTGGAGCCGCTGGAGGGGGTTGGCTTGGCGTATATCAACCGGTTGTCTGATCTGCTGTTTGTGGCGGCGCGGATCATTGGCCGGCGCCAGGGGGTGGCTGAGGTGTTGTGGCAGCCTGCTGACAAGCCTAAGGGCTGATATTTTGGGGCTGCTTTGCAGCCCATCGCGACGCAAGGCCGCTCCTACA
>NZ_JACVZC010000002.1 GCF_016658545.1 Pseudomonas sp. S37
TCCCCAAACCCCCGCCCCAGCCCCTGTCCATCAGCCATGTTGCTTTTTGTCGCAGTCTTTTCCACGGCAATTGTGCCCATCATCTTCAAATGCGCAGCGTTACCGGCTAGTCTCGCAATCATCCATATCGCCGTAGTCTTCCACCCAGAACGAGCCGGCCATGACAGATCTGTCCCGTACGCATGGATTCGCGACCCAGGCCCTTGGCCTGCTGGACGGGCGTTTCTTCCGGCCGCCGCTACCGGACGGCCACGTGCCGCGCCTGCGTTTGTGCCAGCGTTTGCACGCCGGCCTTGGCGGGCGGTTGCTGCTGGTCAATGCCCCGGCAGGTTTCGGCAAAAGCTCCATGGCCATCGAGTTTTGCGAAGCACTGCCAGAGCACTGGCGCAGCCTGTGGCTGGGCCTGAGCCAGCGCGATGCCGACCCTGGGCGCTTCCTCGAGCGCTTGCTCGAGGGCCTGCAGCAGTACTGCCCGGCCTTGGGCGGCCAGGCCATGGGCCTTTTGAAAATGCGCCAGCGCCATCAGCCATTCGCCTTTGAAGAGTGGCTGGATGGCTTGCTCGACGAGCTTGCGCTGTACCTGCGTGCCGACACGCCCTTGCTGCTGGTGCTGGACGACTATCACCTTGCCCAGGGGCCGGTGCTCGACCGTTGCTTGCAGTTTTTCCTCAATCATTTACCCCCTGGTCTGGTGCTGCTGGTCACCAGTCGCCAGCGGCCGGACTGGCACCTGGCCCGGCTGCGCCTGTCACGGCAGTTGGTCGAGCTCAACGAACAGGATTTACGCCTCACTGCCGAAGAGTCGTTGGCGGTGATCGGTCGCCAGCCCACCGCGCTGCGTGGCCAGGCCCTGGACAACCTGATCCAGCGCAGCGATGGCTGGGTGGCCGGGTTGCGCTTCTGGCAGTTGGCCGCCAGCGAGAGCGCTGACGAGCAGGCCTTGCCCCAGGCGTTGCACGGTGGTGAAGGCCTGATCCGCGACTATCTGCTTGAAGAAGTCATCGACATGTTGCCCGCCGATGTACAGGCATTTCTGTACGAAACCGCCTGCCAGGAGCGCTTCTGCGCCTCGCTGTGCGATGCCGTGCGCGGTCGCCATGATAGCGCCTCGATCTTGCGTTTCCTGCAGGCGCACCAGGTGTTCCTGGTGCCGCTGGACGAGCATGGCCATTGGTTTCGCTATCACCACCTGTTCTCCGACCTGCTGCGCAGCCGCCAGGCCAGTGAGCCGCTGGCGGGCCTGCACCTGCGTGCCTGCCGTTGGTTCCAGCGCCAGGGCCTGCTGGATGAGGCGGTGGAGCAGGCGCTGCGTGCCGGCCATCTCGATGTGGCCGCCGACCTGGTACAGAGCCTGTCCGAGGAGCAGCTACTGGCCGAGCAGAATGTCGGCATGCTGCTGCGCTGGAAGATGGACCTACCCGACAGCCTGCTGATCAGCACGCCGCGGCTGATCGTGTTGTACAGCTGGGCGTTGGGCCTGGCGTGCCAGCTGGATGCGGCCGAAGAACTGGCGGGTTACCTCAGCCGCTTCCTGCCCGCGCCCTCGGCGACTGCGCAAAAGTCCATGCTGGCCCAGTGGCTGGCGCTGAGCGGGGTCATTGCCCGGGGCCGTGGCGACCGCGAGCGCACCCTGGCCTATTGCGGTGAAGCGCTGCAGAGCCTGCCCGGCAAGCGTTATGGCCAGCGCCTGGTGTGTTTGTCGACGTTGTCCAACCTGGCCATTGCCGATGGCGACTTCTGGCGCGCCCGTGGCTGGAACCGTGAGGCCCTGGAACTGGCCCAGCGGGTCGGCAACCCGTTGTTCGAAGCATTGGCCCATTACGACCGGGCACGTGTGCTGCACGCCCGTGGCGAGGTATTGCGCGCACTGGATGAAGTGCGTCAGGGCCTGCAGCGCCTGCAAGGGCTTTCGGCGCAGCGGCTGTATGCGGTACGTGCACGCCTGACGCTGTATGAAGGCTACCTGCTGGTCTCGCGCCTGCAACCGGCCCAGGGCCGCGCGCGCTTGCGCGCAGGGCTGGGCGAAGCGCGTGCCTGCCGGGATATCAGCGTGCTTATCGGCCATTGCGTGATAGCCACGCTCGATGGCCGGGAAGGGCACTTTGCCGAGGCGTTTGCCGAGCTGGCCGAGGCGGAACGGCTGATGCACATCTGGGACGTGCCCCCGGTCTATTACCTGGCCATGATCACCCTGGTCAAATGCGAACTGTGGCTGGCCCAGGGCCGCATCGACCTGGCCGAGTCCTGGTTGCTGCGCCTGGGCCAGGCCTATGGCGGCGAGCAGCCGGCGGCGGCGCCAGAGTTCCACCCGCTGCTGCCGCTGCACATTGCCTTGCAGCAGGCACAGCTCGAACGCATCCAGTTGCAGGGTGACGCCGCCGTGCAGCGCCTGGCCGGCCTGGTCGAGCGTGGCCGTGCCAGTGGCGGCATGATGCTCACGGTCAACGCGCTGTGCCAGTGGCTTGCCCTGCTGCTGCACGAAGGCCGGGAAGGGCAGGCTGCGCAGTTGCTGCCCGGCTTGCTGGAGGCCGCGGCGGGCGGTGTGCTGCAGCCGTTCCAGCCGCTGCTGGAGCAACACCCGCAGTGGCTTCACGATCAATTACAGGCAGCTGCTGCGAGCCCGGTTCAGGCCGAACTGCTCAGGCGCCTGCCGCCGCTGCCAAGCGCCAGCATGGGCAGCGGCGAGGCGCTGAGTGGTCGCGAACTGGCGGTGCTGGAACTGATTGCCCAAGGCTGCTCCAACCAGCAGATCAGCGAGCGCCTGTTCATTTCGCTGCATACGGTGAAAACCCACGCCAGCCATATCAACAGCAAACTGGGGGTAGAGCGGCGTACCCAGGCAGTGGCCAAGGCCAAATCCCTGGGGTTGCTGGCATGAGGCTGGCCCTGGCGTTCCTGGCCCGTTAAAGTAATGGCCTGAGGCCATGGTTTGTGGCCGGTAATGCTCTACCCTCATCTTTCCCGACCGGCTGCCGATACAGCGATCGGTGGCATCGCCTCGCGCGATTTTTCAATCATTCCAAGGCAGGTCGTGTTGATGCTGCAGTACGGGCAAAAGAGCTTTCTGATCGTCGACGACTTTACCGACTTTCGCACGTCGACCCGTTCGATGTTGCGCGAGCTGGGTGTGCGTGACGTCGACACCGCTGACAGCGGCGAGCAGGCGCTGCGCATGTGCGCGCAGAAGCGCTATGACTTCATCCTGCAGGACTTCCACCTGGGCGACGGCAAGAAGAACGGCCAGCAGGTACTCGAAGACCTGATCATCGACAAGCACATCAGCCATGAGTGCGTGTTCATCATGGTCACTGCCGAGAGCAGCCAGGCCATTGTCCTCAGTGCCATCGAGCACGAGCCCGATGCCTACCTGACCAAACCGTTCAACCGGGTCGGGCTGGCCCAGCGCGTCGAAAAACTGTTCCAGCGCAAGACGCTGCTCAAGCCGATCCTGCAGGCCCTGGACCGTAACCGCCCGGCCGAAGTACTGGCGGCGTGCGCCGAGCTGTGCAAGAAGGACCCGCGCCTGGCACCGCTGTGCCTGCGCTATCGGGCCGATGCTTTGCGCAACCTCAACCGCTTCGACGAACTGGAAAAGTTCCTCAAGGCCATCCTGGCCAGCCGCCCGCAGCCGTGGGTGTATGCCGCACTGGGCGCGCTGATGCAAAAGCGTGGGCAGAATGCCCAGGCACAGGGTGTGTACGAGCAAGCGCTGAAGGCGTTCCCGATCATGCCGAGTCTGTACGATGGTATGGCTGAAGTGCTGGTCGCCCAAGGCGAAACCAAGCGCGCGCAGAGCCTGCTTGAAGAGGCCGTACGCCTGTCGCCACTGTCGGTGCGCAGGCAGTCGACGCTGGGCAAGCTGGCGCTGGAAAACGAAGATTTCGAGAGCGCCTCGAAAGCCTTCCGCCATGCAGTGAACCAAGGGCAGAGCTCGCGTTACAAGGATGCCGAAAACAACCTTGGCCTGGTGCAGGCGCTGATGAGCAAGAACGCAGGCTTTGGCCTGGACGCCCGTACCCGGGTCGAAATCAACACCACGCTCAGTGAAGTGGCCAAGGAAAACCCCGAGGACCAGGGCCTGCAGGTGCGTGCGCGGATGATGAAAGCCGCCAGCCTGCAGCAGGCCGGCGACCCGGAAACGGCAGCCAAGCTGACCGAGCAGGCGATCCAGCGCCTGGACAAGATGAACCAGTTCTTCTCGGTCGATTCGGCCCTGACCGTTGCCGCGCAGTTGCAGGCAATGGGCCAGGACGCCGCCGCCATCGGCGTACTGAAGAGCTGTGTGGAAAGTTATGGCGATGACCCCAAGGTCATGGAGAAAGTGGGCAAGCTGACCGACGACCCCAGCGTGCTCAACGCCATTACCGAAGCGGTCACCCTCAATCGCCAGGGTGTGCGCAGTTACCAGGGAGGGCAGCTCGGCGAGGCGTTGCAATTGTTCCGCAAGGCATTGGGTTTACAGCCGAAGAACATCAGCATCGCCCTCAACACCGCCCAGGCGCTGCTGCGCATTGGTGGTGAGAACCCTCAGCCCGCGATCATGCAGGAGTGCCGCGACGCCTTGACCAGCGTGGCTGGTATCCCTGTCAGCGACAATCGCTATGACCGTTACCGCAAACTGCACATCCGAGTGTTCGGCGCATGAATCAAGACAATCAGGGGCTGGATTTTTCCACGGTGATCGCCTCCACCGTGCACGACCTCAAAAGTTCGTTGGCGGCGCTGATCCAGTCCCATAGCCAGTGGGTGGAACGCTTGCCCGAAGAGCTGCGCGGCGGTGCCGAGCAAGGGATGATGGAGCACGAGTTTCGCCACCTCAACGGCATGCTGGTGCAGTTGCTGGGGTTGTACAAACTCGGTGTGAACCAGTTGCCGGTATGCCCGGACTACCATGAACTGGATGACTTCATCGAAGCGCAACTGGCCGCGCATGAAGAAGTGCTGAAGCACAACGACATCCTCGCCACCTGGCGCATCGACACCGACAACCCGCTGGGCTTTTTCGACCGCGAACTGGTGGCCTCGGTGATTGCCAACGTCATCACCAACGCTACCCGCTTTGCCGGGCACGCCTTGTTGATCAGTATTGAAGAGGCTGACAACCAACTGGCCATTTGCGTCAACGATGACGGCCCAGGTTACCCACAACGCATGCTCGAGCGCCAGCAGGAGTACATCCAGGGCATCGATTCGACCAGTGGCAGTACCGGCTTGGGGCTGTACTTTGCGGCGCGGATTGCGGCGCTGCATGAAAGCGGCGGGGTGCGCGGGCGGATCGAAATTTCCAACGGCGGGGCGCTTGGGGGAGGGTTGTTCAGGTTGTTCCTGCCTTGAGATAAGCGTGCAGAACACAGTGCGGATTGACACATTGCGCAACGCTTATGCCCAGTTGGGGAGCGGAAGTTCATTGTGTGTTGTAGGAGCCGTCTGATGACCGCCAAATGAGCTGCTGAGCTCTTTTTCATTGCTGTTCATGCTGGTAGTTATGAGGTATTCACCGACTACTGGCATGCACAGCAATGAAGACATCTACCCCGAACTCTAAACACCTCTCACCCGCTGAAAGCTTACGAATGGATGCGCTTCAGCCAGAAGCAGGTGCCGGCGTAAAGCGCCATGACCTTGCATCGCTCCTCGCTCTGTGCGACTTCAGCGCTCCACAGCCGAGAGACTTGCAGGCGTGGGACCTCATGCGGCCGGTGGGTCGTGAGTTCTGAATGGGGGGAGACTTCATTTTGAATGCGGTCCCGGCATGAGAAGGCGCATCAGCAAGCTTCGATATCAGATTTTTCGTTCGCAGGCCCGGATCCTCACGCATGAGTTGCTCTGTCGCCAGCCAGATCTGTTGAGAGGGGGTGTCGAGGCGGGTCAGGTACGGATAGAACCGATAACGCACGAAGCCATCTCCGAATGCCTTGAATGGCCAGAAAGTAGCTGTCAGTTTCCATGGGAGGAGATTGTCGGGTGGAAGGATGCCGACCCCAAGGGGATCGATGTTGCCATCTGGTACGGAGGCGAGCTTTGTGGCCTCTGCTATGCAAGCCCTAGAAAGAGCCGCCTATGTATCAAGGTCATACTGCTACAAGGTAGTCCTCGCAAGTCGCATCCACTCAGGGGAGAGGTCGCGGTTTTGGCGCTGACATCGGTAGACTTCTACGCTCGCATGTTGGAATGTAAACAGATTGAAATCCAAGACCCTCTGGAGGGGGCGAGGTCCGTATATGAGGCGCTTGGCTTCACCTGGACTGCAGAAGGGCGGCTTGTGATTCAGGTTGATCCCTAATAACATCGATCGATAATTGATCAAGCTTTGGAGGTGACCATGCGATCCAAAACGAGACAAGTGGAGATGCTTGCTATCGCCAGATTCGAGGCTGAAGCAAGACGCCTTGCAGGTCGAGTCTCCAGTAACCAGCTGCGCTTCCTACAGGTTGCGAAGACAAAGGGGGCAGAGTTCGAGCCGGCAGGTCCTCTTGCAGGCGCTGCGTCCTAAGGGTTAGCAGCTCGGAATCCAAAGCGCCTTACGGTACGCTCGTATTACTCTGAGAACCGGCCAACTGGCCGGTTTTCCGCTTGTATAAGAGTGCGAGCTTGTACGTATGCTTGATCAAACAGGCAGGCTCAAAACTACCTGTGCTCTTCGCTATTCCCATGAGACGTGTAATGACCCAAACCCCGCCAGCACTCATCCGCGAAACCTTCCCCGTAGGCCCCTTGCAGTGCAACTGCACACTCATCGGCGACCCGCTGACCAAAAAAGCCATCGTCGTCGACCCGGGCGGGGACCCGGACAAGATCCTGGCGCGCCTGCAGGCCCACGGCCTGACGCTGGTAAGCATCATCCACACTCACGCGCACTTCGACCACTTCCTCGCCTCGGGCAAGCTGAAGGAACTGACGGGCGCCACGCTGCACCTGCACAAGGATGACCAGGTGCTGTGGGACAACCTGGAAATGCAGTGCCAGATGTTCGGCGTGCCCTACACCCCGGTGCCGGCTCCTGATCGCTGGCTGGGTGACGACGAAGCACTGGCCTGCGGTTGCGGCGTAGCCTTGCATACGCCGGGGCATACGCCAGGCTCCATGAGCTTCTGGTTTGCCGATGCCAAGCTGCTGATCGCCGGTGACACCCTGTTCCGTCGTGGTATTGGCCGCACCGATTTGTGGGGTGGCGACCAGCGGGCTATCGTGCGTTCCATCAAGGAGCGGCTGTACCGGCTGGACGAGGAGGCCATCGTGGTGACCGGCCACGGGCCTGATACCCGCCTGGGTGACGAAATGCGCGAAAACCCCTTCGTGCGGGCCTGATGGCACATGAAGGCACTTTCATGGAATTTTTCATTGCCCGCGTGTTCCAAGGCTGGCATAGATCCCTTTGTGATCTGCCGCATTCATGAATTCAGTAGGAGCTTGTCCATGTTCACCATGCGTCGTCTGATTATCGTCGCAACTGCCGCTGCCGTGATGACCGGCTGTGCCGGCCAGAACCCTTATGACAACCAGGGTCAGGCACAGGGCTCCACGGGGATGAGCAAGACTGCCAAGTACGGCGGCCTGGGTGCGCTGGCGGGTGCTGTCGCCGGTGCCGCCATCGACCACAACAACCGTGGCAAGGGTGCACTGATCGGCGCTGCCGCAGTGGGTGCAGCGGCTGCCGGTTACGGCTACTACGCCGACAAGCAGGAAGCCGCACTGCGTGCGCAAATGGCCAACACCGGTGTGGAAGTGCAGCGTCAGGGTGACCAGATCAAACTGATCATGCCGGGCAACATCACCTTCGCTACCGACTCGGCCAACATCGCGCCGAGCTTCTACCAGCCGCTGAACAACCTGGCCGGGTCGTTCAAGCAGTTCAACCAGAACACCATCGAAGTGGTTGGTTTCACCGACAGCACCGGCAGCCGCCAGCACAACATGGACCTGTCCCAGCGCCGGGCACAGGCAGTCAGCACCTACCTGACTTCGCAGGGTGTGGACGCCTCGCGCCTGTCGGTACGTGGCATGGGCCCGGACCAGCCGATCGCCAGCAACGCCGATGCCAATGGCCGTGCGCAGAACCGCCGTGTGGAAGTGAACCTGAAGCCTATTCCGGGGCAGCAATATGACCAGCAGCAGGGCCAGGTTCAGCAGTATCCCTGATTGACCGCCGGGGCCGCCTTGCGGCCCTGTGGGAGCGGGCATGCCCGCTCTCATGGAAATGCACATAACTCATTGAATTGGCACGGACACTGTGGGAGCGGCTTTAGCCGCGAACACCGGCGTAGCCGGTGCCATGCACCGTGTTGGATTCTTCGCGGCTAAAGCCGCCCCCACAGGGCTGCAACGCAGTCCCGGTTTTTCAGCGCGCTACGCTTGCCTGAATCGCCGTCAGGGCAATAGTGTGCACGATATCGTCCACCTGAGCCCCGCGCGGCAGGTCGTTCACCGGCTTGCGCAACCCCTGCAGCATCGGCCCCAGGCTGACCCCGTCGGCACTGCGCTGCACAGCCTTGTGCGTGGTATTGCCGGTGTTCAGGTCGGGGAACACGAACACCGTGGCTCGCCCGGCCACCGGGCTGCCCGGCGCCAACTCACGGGCAATCGCCGGGTTGGCCGCCGCGTCATACTGCAACGGCCCATCGATCAGCAGCCCCTGCGTCGCGCCCTGTGCCAGGCGTGTCGCTTCGCGCACTTTTCCGACTTCTTCATCGCTGGCTGAATCGCTTGAATAACTGATCATCGCCACCCGTGGCGCAATGCCGAAAGCCTGCGCCGACTCGGCACTCTGCTGGGCAATCTCGGCCAGTTCGGCGGCGCTCGGGTGCGGGTTCATCACGCAGTCGCCGTACACCAGCACCTGCTCGGGGAACAGCATGAAGAATACCGACGACACCAGGCTCGAACCCGGTGCAGTCTTGATCAGTTGCAGGGCAGGGCGGATGGTGTTGGCGGTGGAGTGCACAAGGCCGGAAACCAGCCCGTCCACTTCATCCAGGGCCAGCATCATGGTGCCGATCACCACCGGGTCTTCCAGTTGCTGCTCGGCCATCGGTGCATTGAGGTTCTTGCTCTTGCGCAGCTCGACCATCGGCTCTACGTAGCGCCGGCGAATCAGCTCTGGGTCGAGAATTTCCAGGCCCGGCGGCAGGGTGATGCCCTGGGCGCGGGCTACGGCGTCGACATCCTCGGGCTTGGCCAGCAGCACGCAGCGGGCAATGCCACGGGCCTGGCAAATCGCCGCAGCCTGCACCAGCAGAGGCTCGGCGCCTTCTGGCAGGACGATACGCTTGTTGGCCTGCTGCGCACGCTGGATCAACTGATAGCGGAACACCGCGGGTGAAAGGCGCAGTTCACGCGGCGTGCCGCAGCGTTGGTGCAGCCAGGCCGCATCGAGGTGGCTGGCGACAAAGTCGGTGATGAACTCAGCACGTTCGCGGTCATCCACCGGGATTTCGCGGTTTAGCGAATTGAGCTGGTTGGCGGTGTCGTACGAGCCGGTACTGACCGACAGGATCGGCAGGCCAGCCTGCAGCGCGCCGCGGCACAGGCCAAGGATGCGTGCATCGGGCTTGGTATCGCTGGTCAGCAGCAACCCCGCCAGCGGCACACCATTGATAGCGGCAAGGCTCACGGCAAGGATGATGTCGTCCCGGTCGCCCGGGGTCACCACCAGAGTCCCGGGGGTGAGCAGCGGCACGGTATTGGCGAGCGTACGCGCACAAATAATGATCTTGCTCATGCGCCGCTGCTCGTAATCGCCGGCATTGAGTACCTGGGCGCCGAGCAAGTCGGCCACATCGCGTGTGCGCGGTGCGTTCAGCTCCGGTTGGAAAGGGATGCAACCCAGCAGGCGGAAGTCATTGCCACGCAGCAAGGGCGAGTGCTCCCGCAGGCGCGTGGCGAAATCGGCCATGCTTTCGTCGGTGCGCACCTTGTTCAGAATGACGCCAAGCACTTTCGGATCGCGTGGGCCACCATACAACTGGGCCTGCAACTCCACGCGCCCGGAAAGCTCGTTAAGCACTTCATTTTCTGGCGCGGAGACCAGAATCACCTCGGCATCCAGGCTTTTGGCCAGGTGCAGGTTGACCCGCGCCGCATAGCTGGCGTGGCGCGTGGGCACCATGCCTTCAACCACCACCACGTCATTGCCGACGCAGGCTTGCTGGTAGAGGCGGATGATTTCCTCAAGCAGCTCGTCCAGTTGGCCGTCGCCGAGCATGCGTTCGACCTGGGCCAGGCTCAATGGCACGGGCGGCTTGATGCCGTGGGTGCGGGCGACCAGTTCACTGGAGCGTTCGGGGCCGGTGTCACCCGGGTGAGGCTGTGCGATCGGCTTGAAGAAGCCGACTTTCAGGCCGGCGCGCTCAAGGGTGCGCACCAGGCCCAGGCTGATCGAAGTCAGGCCGACACCAAAGTCGGTCGGCGCAATGAAAAATGTCTGCATGCGTGCTTCTCGAAATAAGCGGTGCAAGAAATTAACGGCCAAGGGTAGCGCTATCGGCCCCTTGTGCGCACCAGCCGCACGCGAAAGCTTGGCCGATGCGTTGTGCGCGCTGTACCGGGTCAAGCACCCAGGGGCGTGACTGCCACGGTGGCTGGTGACGCAGGTGCTGGGTGTGGCCGCAGGATAGTTCGGCCACCCAGTGGCCTTCTTCGTCCTGATGGAAGCCGGTGATCCGACTGATGGGCCGCTGCTGGTCCCCAGTGCGTTCGCAATCGGGCGATGGCTTGGTTACACTTGTGCGCTCTACATTCTTTTGCAAAAGGTCTTGCCCCATGCTGATCGCCGCCAACAAGGCTGTCTCCATCGACTATACCCTGACCAACGACGCCGGGGAGACCATCGACAGCTCCGCCGGTGGTGCGCCGCTGGTTTACCTGCACGGTGCCGGCAACATCATCCCGGGCCTGGAAAAAGCCCTGGAAGGCAAGCAAGCCGGTGACGAACTGAACGTTTCCATCGAGCCGGAAGACGCCTACGGCGAATACCTGGCCGAGCTGGTCAGCACCCTGAACCGCAGCCTGTTCGAAGGCGTTGACGTGCTGGAAGTCGGCATGCAGTTCCACGCTTCGGCGCCGGACGGCCAGATGCAGATCGTCACCATCCGCGACATCGACGGCGACGACGTCACCGTTGACGGCAACCACCCGCTGGCCGGCCAGCGCCTGACCTTCCAGGTCAAGGTGGTCAACGTGCGTGACGCCAGCGACGAAGAAATCGCTCACCGTCACATCCACGGTGAAGGTGGCCATCACCACTGATTTTCTGCGCTAAGCTCAGAAAGTCGCCAGGCGCTCGGGCAAACCGATTTGCCTTCCTACGGGAGGTGAACGGTTTGGACGAGCGCCTTTTTAGTGGGCGTAATTCGCCTGTGAGGCACCCGGGAAGCTGAGAGGGGATTCGTCATGAGTGCATTTCACGAGCTGAAACTGGACGCGCTGAACGGCGGGGAACTGCCCCTCGCACCGTTCAAGGGCCAAGTGGTGCTGGTGGTCAACGTCGCTTCCAAGTGTGGTCTCACGCCGCAATACAAGGCCCTGGAAAACCTCTATCAGGTTTACAAGGACAAGGGCTTCAATGTGCTTGGCCTGCCGTGCAACCAGTTTGCCGGGCAAGAGCCGGGTAGCGAAAAGGAAATTCAGGACTTCTGCAGTCTGAACTACGGGGTGAGCTTCCCGCTGGGTGGCAAGCTGGAAGTCAACGGGCCGCAGCGCCATTCGCTGTATCGCCTGCTGGCGGGCGAGGGCGCGGAGTTCCCGGGTGACATCAGCTGGAACTTCGAGAAGTTCCTGGTCGGCAAGGATGGCCGGGTGCTGGCGCGCTTCTCGCCGCGTACGGCGCCGGATGACCCGGCGGTGGTGCAGGCAATCGAGAAGGCGCTGGCCTGAGTAGTGCCTGGCACAGTATTTTCAGCGCCTGTTAGATCGAGCGCCGCGCGCACGGCGCTCGATCTCACAGGCGCTGCACATATTGCGTCGAACCCTCAGCCGCGCCCCCGATTTGCCGGCAGGCACTATGCAAATACCCCTCAAACTGCTCGACAATCGCCGCCCACCCCTGGCGGCTGGCATGCTGGCGAGCATTCAAGCGTACCCGGCGTAGCGTCTCTTCCTCTTCCAGCAACCAGCAAGCCGCATCAATGAACGCCGCCTGGTCCCCCGGCATGGCCAGCGCGCCGCTATGGCCATGGCGAATATGCTGCGCTGCAGCGGCCTCGTCATAAGCCACTACCGCCAACCCCGAGGCCATGGCTTCGAGTACCACGTTGCCAAAGGTTTCGGTCAGGCTTGGGAACAGGAACAGATCTCCGCTGGCATAGTGTTCAGCCAGTATCTCGCCGCGCTGGGCGCCGCAGAACACCGCGCCTGGCAACTGTTGCTCAAGGGTGGCGCGCTGTGGGCCGTCACCGACAAAAACAAGGCGCAGGCGCTTTTGTGGGTAAGTCTTTTGCAGTGCCTCAAGGCAGGGCCGCAACAAGCCAAGGTTCTTTTCCACCGCCAGCCGGCCGACATGCAGCACGGCGATATCGTCCGGCCCAAGCCCCCAGCTATCGCGTAACGCCTGGCTACGCCGCGCCGGGTTGAACAGGCAGGCATCGACACCCCGGGCCAGCAGTTCCAGGCGTTCGAAACCACGCCGCTCCAGCTCCAGGCGCTGGCTGAGGCTAGGGACGAGGGTGATCGCCGTGCGCCGATGGAACCAGCGCAGGTAGTGGGTGAGCATGCGCGCCAGCAGGCCCAGCCCGTATTGGCCGGAATACTGCGGGAAGTTGGTATGGAAACCACTGACCACCGCCACACCCAGGCGCCGCGCCGCACGCAAAGCACTTAGCCCCAGCGGCCCTTCGGTGGCGATGTACAGCACATCCGGGCGCTGTCGGCGCCAGCGGCGCAACAGCTTGTGCATCGACACCTCGCCCCACTGCAAACCGGGGTAGCCCGGCAAGGCCCAGCCCCGGCACAGCATCAGCTGCGGGTCGCTGTGCACCGGCCCTTCGCCGGCCTGGCGCGGGCGCACCACTTCAACTTCATGGCCACGTTGACGCAGCCCTTCGCTGAGGCGGCCAAGGGTGTTGGCCACGCCGTTGATTTCGGGTGGGAAGGTTTCGCTGACCAGGGTGATGCGTAGGGCGGGTGTATTCATGACAAAAAGTTTCCGCCTGCTCGGTTGCGCCAATATGACTGCCATGTGACGTACAGATGACGCCTGACCACCGACCCACGAATATTTCCTGGCACGGCACTCAAGAAGGTGTCACCGGCAGCCGATGAAGATGCATTCGACTAGCTGATGCGCTCCATAGGAGAGCGGTGATGTTCAACAACAAGCTCAAGCAAGAAATCCGGCAACTGCGCGAAGACCTGTTGTCTATTCAACAGGTCAAGAGCAGCCTCGACAGCGAGATGCTGGTACTGCAACTCGACCCCCAGGGACGGATCGAGATGGTCAATGGCAACTTTGAGAGCGAGATGCTCTACCGTGCCGAACAATTGCTTGGACGCAACATCGAGGACATCGTCCCTGCTCATGTCAAATCACTGGATTTCTACCAGCGCATGAAAAGCGCGATCAGCCGTGGCGAGCACCTGAACGGCGCGTTCCGCCTGCTGCGCGGCAATGGCCAGGAAGCCTGGCTGCGGTCGATCCTGCAACCGGTAAAGAACAGCGAAGGGCGCATCAAGTACTTCACCCTGCACTCCAGCGACCTCACCCGCACCATCGAGGCCTCGCGCGAACATGAAAGCCTGATCAAGGCGCTGATGCGTTCCACTGCGGTGATCGAGTTCGACCTCAATGGCAATATTCTCACCGCCAATGACCGTTTCCTGGCCACCGTCGGCTACCGCCTGGAGCAGATTCGCGGCAAGCATCACCGCATGTTCTGCGAGCCGGAAGAGGCCAACTCGACCGGCTACCAGGCGTTCTGGGACAAGCTGCGCCGGGGCGAGTACGTGGCCGAGCGCTTCAAGCGCATCGATGCCCATGGCCGGGTGATCTGGCTGGAGGCTTCGTACAACCCGATCTTCGATGCCCATGACGTGCTGTACAAAGTGGTCAAGTTCGCCACCGTGATCACCGATCAGGTCAACCAGGAGCAGGCGGTGGCCGAGGCGGCAGATGTTGCCTACACCACTTCACTGGGGACGGATGCCAGCGCCCGCAAGGCCACCGATGTGGTGACCCAGAGCGTCAGCGTGATGCGCGGCCTGGAGGCCTCGATGCAAGAGGCGGCCGAGGGTATTCAGGCACTGGATACCCAGTCGCGGGTGATCGGCTCGATCATCAAGACCATCAGCGACATTGCCGGGCAGACCAACCTGCTGGCGCTGAATGCCGCCATCGAAGCAGCCCGCGCGGGCGAGCAGGGGCGTGGCTTTGCCGTGGTGGCCGACGAAGTGCGCCAGCTGGCCTCGCGCACCAGCACCGCCACCGAGGAAATCGCCCGGGTGGTGCAGCAGAACGAGCAACTGGCCCAGGCGGCGGTGGCGATCATCGACACCAGCAAGCGCCAGGCCGAACAGGGGCTGGCGCTGGCGGATGAGACGGGTAGCGTGATTGTCGAGATCCAGGACGGGGCGAAGCGGGTGGTGGATGTGGTGGGGCAGTTTTCCAGCCGGTTGGGGCAATAAAGCCCAAACCTGACCTGGTCTGCTTTTTGTAGGAGCGGCCTTGTGTCGCGATGGGGCCGCAACGCGGCCCCAGGATCTCAAAGTAAATGCACAAATTGTTGGGGCCGCTTTGCGGCCCTATCGCGACACAAGGCCGCTCCTACAGCGATCGCGCAACGCCCAGGGATCAGTTGCGCTCCCGCACCCAGAACAACGTAGCCCCCGCCACCGCCGCCGGCATCATCAGCACGTTCACCAGCGGAATCATCAACGCCAGGTAGGTAATGCCGCCAAACCCCATCGACTGCCAGCGCTTCTGCCGCAGCCAGGCCAGCATGTCCTGCCAGCTCATCTTGTTGTTGTCCGCCGGGTAGTCGATGTACTGGATGGCCATCATCCACACGCCGAAAACCAGCCACAGGGGCGCCGCCACCACGTTCACCACCGGGATCAGCGACAGGATGAACAGGCCGATGGCGCGGGGCAGGAAGTAGC
Source organism: Pseudomonas sp. S37 (assembly GCF_016658545.1). Lineage (GTDB taxonomy): Bacteria > Pseudomonadota > Gammaproteobacteria > Pseudomonadales > Pseudomonadaceae > Aquipseudomonas. The sequence goes on from NZ_JACVZC010000002.1 coordinate 15,088, forward strand.
CCAGCTTGCGCATTTCACGGCTGAGGGTGCGCGGCACCATGGCCACCAGCTCACCCCAGCTGAAGGCCGGGAAGGTGTCTTCTCCGCGTACCACCACTTCGACCTTTTCCGCCAGGAAGCCGTTGAACGGTGCGGCAATGACGTTGGCCACCAGGGTGAAGGTGAAAAACACCATCAACACCACCAAGGCGACGAACAGCGGCCAGAGGATGTAGGTAAGGAAGCTCAGCCAGCTCGGCAAGCTTGGCATCAGGGCATCTACCCACAGGCTGAACTGATGGCCGGCGAAGTAGATCAGGCCACCGAACAACAGCAGGTTGACCGCCAGCGGCAGCAGCACGAACAAGCGCAGGTTGGGGCTCAGCACCAGTTTCAGGCCTTCGCGCAGGTATTGGGGGCCAGAGAGGACAGGGGCTTGCATCGAGGTACTCCGCAGACAAGGAAAACGCGCTGACCTTACCGAGTTTGTCGCGCCGACGAAAGGCGCCTGGCGGGCGCGAAACCGGCTGTAACAAAAGCACCCGCAGCTTGGCTGCCGATGAAATCGCAGCATAGACGATGCCTATGAGGTGGATTGTCGAAGGATATTTCCTTAATCTTTGCGACCTCGCTACAGTGCGCTCAACTTTCCGCTTTCTGGGCCTGCGCGTTGTAGCCTTCCCCAAGTGCTGCGTGGGTCCTTTTTATTTTCCAGCTGGCGCCGCCGGTGTACCCATACCGGCCCGCCCGACAGGAGTTCGACATGTCTGAAGTACGTCATTCGCGCGTCATCATTCTCGGTTCCGGCCCTGCCGGTTACAGCGCCGCGGTGTATGCCGCCCGTGCCAACCTCAAGCCGCTGCTGATCACCGGCATGCAGGCCGGTGGCCAATTGACCACCACTACCGAAGTCGACAACTGGCCGGGCGACCCCCACGGCCTGACCGGTCCGGCCCTGATGCAGCGCATGCAAGAGCATGCCGAGCGTTTCGAAACCGAAATCGTCTTCGACCACATCAACGCCGTTGACCTGGCCAACAAGCCGTTCACCCTGCAGGGTGACAGCGGCAAGTACACCTGCGACGCGCTGATCATCGCCACTGGCGCCAGCGCCCGCTACCTGGGCCTGCCGTCGGAAGAAGCCTTCATGGGCAAGGGCGTTTCGGCCTGCGCGACCTGCGACGGTTTCTTCTACCGCAACAAGCCGGTAGCCGTGGTTGGCGGCGGCAACACTGCCGTGGAAGAAGCACTGTACCTGGCCAACATCGCCAGCAAGGTAACCCTGGTACACCGTCGTGAAACCTTCCGCGCCGAGAAGATCCTGGTCGACAAGCTGAACGCCCGCGTGGCCGAAGGCAAGATCGAGCTCAAGCTCAACGCCACCCTGGACGAAGTACTGGGCGACAACATGGGCGTGACCGGTGCGCGCCTGAAGAACAACGACGGCAGCAGCGACGAAATCAAGGTCGACGGCGTGTTCATTGCCATCGGCCACACCCCGAACACTTCGCTGTTCGAAGGCCAGCTGACCCTGAAGGACGGCTACCTGGTTGTCCATGGTGGTCGCGAAGGCAACGCCACTGCCACCAACGTCGAAGGCGTGTTCGCTGCCGGTGACGTGGCTGACCACGTTTACCGCCAGGCCATTACCTCGGCCGGTGCCGGCTGCATGGCGGCGCTGGACGTCGAGCGCTACCTGGACGGGCTGGCCAACGCCTCGTTTTGATCTCCAGCAGGGGCTGCTTCGCAGCCCTTCGCGGGTGAACCCGCTCCCACAGGGATAGCACGTTCCCTGGGGAAACGGAGGACATGCGGGAGCGGGTTTACCCGCGAATAGGCCGGAACTGGCTAAGAAAACCTCACAGATCTGCACAAAAAAACCGGCTCAATGGCCGGTTTTCTGTTGTCTGCTATCTGCTCACAGGCTCAGTCGCATCGACAAATCCACCGCTTTCACATCCTTGGTCATGGCCCCGATCGAGATGTAATCCACACCCGTCTCGGCAATCACCCGCAAGGTGCTCTCGTTAACCCCGCCACTGGCTTCCAGCTTGGCTTTCCCGGCAGTAATGCCCACTGCCTCGCGCATTTCATCCAGGTTCAGCTCATCAAGCATGATGATGTCGGCACCCGCCGCCAGCGCCTCGCGCAGTTCGCTCAGGCTTTCCACTTCGATCTCTACCGGCTTGCCCGGCGCAATACGGTGTGCTGCCGCCACCGCCTCTGCTATGCCGCCGCTGGCGGCAATGTGGTTTTCCTTGATCAGGAAGGCGTCATACAAGCCGATGCGGTGGTTGTCGCAACCGCCGCAGGTCACCGCATACTTCTGTGCCAGGCGCAGGCCCGGCAGGGTCTTGCGGGTGTCCAGCAGGCGTACCTGAGTGCCCTCCACCAGGTCGGCAAGGAAGCGCGCACGGGTGGCGACCCCCGACAGCATCTGCAGGAAGTTCAGTGCACTGCGCTCACCACTTAGCAGTGAACGGGCTGGGCCTTCCAGGTGGAACAGTGGCTGGTTGGCGGTGGCACGCTCGCCATCAGCTACCTGCCAGTGCACTGCTACGCGCGGGTCGAGCTGACGGAATACGGCATCGACCCAGGCAGTGCCGGCGATCACGCAGTCTTCGCGGGTGATGATGGTCGCCTTGGCCAGGCGCTCGGCCGGGATCAACTGCGCGGTGATATCGCCACTGCCGATGTCCTCCAACAGCGCACGGCGCACGTTGGCTTCGATTTCAGCGGTCAGGTCGGCAAGGCGTAGGTTCGGCATGGTTGGCTCCACAAGCTAGATGCCCGCGATTATAGGGCAGGGGGCCGGTGTGTACAGCCGCCTTGGCGATGACCTTTGGTCGGAGTGTGGTGAGCAATCGGCCTGATTCAGGGTCATTAACCCGTCGGTGAAACGGCGCTGGCAGCGCTGCGAATTTTTACCGATAATGGCGCCCAGTATTTGGCGTCATAGCTTTGACGAATGCTGCCTCATCCGGCAACACACCCTGCAAGGAGTCCAGGATGCAAAAAGAAGGCAAGGTGGTGCCCTTGGCGGCGGCCATCGACCGGGGCGGGCGTGCGCCCCTGCCTTGCCTTCCGGTATTGCTCCTGCAGGTCCGCGACAAGGCCGCGCTGCAGTTGCGCCAAGGCTTGCAGGACTTGTTCGACAACGCCGACGACACCCTTTTTGAAATGGCCGACAAGGCCTTGGACCGGGGTGACCAGAGCCTGTACTTTGAAGCCATGCGCGACCTGCGCCTCAAGCGCAAGAGTATCGAGCGTGGCTTTCTGGATACCTTCCATGAAACCTTCGCGCGCATTGGCCAGGTTGACCTGCTGGCGCATCTGGTTGAGCCGGACAACTCGGGTGGCAAGGCCCAGATAGAGCGCGCAGTCGCTGTCGAAGGCATGGTGGGGCGCGTACTGTCCCGCGACGGCATGGCCCTGCAGCAACTGAGCCTGCGCTTGCAGGCGTTGCTCGACCGCCCGCTGTACGAGCAGCACAACCCGTTGGGGCCGGCGGCATTGTGTGGTTATTTCCTCGATGCCGGGCGCAACCTGGGGGTTTGCCTGCGGGTCAAGCTGGTGCTGCTCAAGCTGTTCGAGCGCTATGTGCTTCGCGATGCCGACGTGATCTATGGCGAGGCCAACCAACTGCTGGCCGCCGCCGGGGTACTGCCCGAGCTGCAACCAGCACCGCGCCGGCGCGCCGAGGACCGGCGCATGCGCGCACGGCGTGGCCCGGCAAAGCTTGGCGGGGAACTGGGCGCGGACACGGCGGGGCAGGCTTTCTTTACTTCGTTGCAAACGTTGCTGGCGCCGGTGCGAGGGCAGTTCGCCCCGCGTTTGCAGGCGGTGACAGCTGCCCAGCCGATCAGTACCGCCGACCTGCTGCGGTTGCTTTCGCATTTGCAGCACTACGTGCCCGCCACCCATGAGGCGGATGATTTCGAGCTTGGCCAACAGCTTGAGCAATTGCTGCTGCGGGTCAGCGTGCGCAGCGGTACACGTCGGCGCATCGCGGTGGCCGACGAAGACATGATCAACCTGGTGGGGCTGCTGTTCGCGTATATCCAGCGCGATGACAACCTGCCCGCCAGCCTGCGGGCGCTGATTGCCCGCCTGCAGATTCCCCTGCTCAAGGTGGCACTGCTGGACAAAGGGCTGTTCAGCCGGGCCAGCCACCCGGCGCGCCGCTTGCTCAACGAGCTTGCCGGCGCAGCGATTGGCTGGGAGTGCAGCCGCGATGGCGTGCGTGACAGCCTGCAATTGCGGGTAGAGCGTATCGTCCAGCGGCTGCTCAACGATTTTGCCGAAGATGCCGGCTTGTTTGCCGAACTGCTCGACGACTTCCTCGCCTTCAACCAGGACGAGCAGCGGCGCAACGAGTTGCTCGAACAACGCACCCGCGACGCCGAACAAGGCCGGGCCCGCGCCCTGCAGGCCAGGCAACAGGTTCAGCAGCTGCTTAACCAGCGCCTGCGTGGCCGAGTATTGCCACAGGTGGTGGTGCAGATGCTGGTGCAGGCCTGGAGCCAGGTGCTGTTGCTGGCCTGGTTGAAGCAGGGCGAAGGGTCCCAGGCTTGGTGCGATGCGGTGCAGGCCATGGACGCACTGCTGTTCAGCATCACCCCGCCCCATGAGCCGCAAGCCCTGCTGCAGCAAGTGCCGGGTTTGCTCAAGGCTCTGCGTGATGGCCTGGCCGGCGTGGCACAGGATTCGCTGGCGACCCGTGAATTCTTCCTGCAACTTGAGCAGTTGCACCTGCGCGCTTGCGCGGGTGGCGAAGGGCCGCCTTTGGCTGAAGTGCTGGTGGCCGATGACATTGTGCTGGCAATCGCCGAAGAGCCAGGCTGCGCACCGCTGTGGCAAGACGATGGGCAAGCTGCGGCGTTGCTTCAGGCGCAGCGCCTGCGCATCGGCACCTGGGTCGAGGTGTTTGACGAAGACCAACCGCTGCGCTGCAAGCTGGTGGCGCGTATCGACAGTAGCGACAGGCTGGTGTTCGCCAACCGCACCGGCATGAAAGTGCGCGAGTGGAGCAGCACCAGCCTGGCCCAGGCACTGCAACGCGGTGAAGTGCGGGTGCTGGATGACGGGCTGTTGTTCGAGCGGGCGCTGGAGGCCGTGCTCGACGGCCTGCGCGCATAGCCGCAACAGTTTCATGCAGAACCCCGGACCCCTGTGGGAGTTCATGCAGAACTCGGGATACCTGTGGGAGCGGGTTCACCCGCGAAGAATCCAGCGTGGTGGATGGCACCGGCGTTGCCGGTGTTCGCGGCTAAAGCCGCTCCCACAGGGGCAGCGCTAATCAGGAGGATGTGAAGAACCTCTGGTCGCACGCATTACAATGATTCACATGCACACCACATTGGCCACAAGGCATACTGTTGCTCTGTTAACGGCGTTTTCAGGATCTGCCCCATGCAATTGGACCGTGCCACTGGCTGGTTCCACGGAATCGGAATCACCCACTGCCCCTCGCCGAACTTCAATGCCCGCCCCGAAGGCGAATCGATTTCCCTGCTGGTGATCCACAACATCAGCCTGCCGCCGGCCTGTTTTGGTACCGGCAAAGTCCAGCAGTTCTTCCAGAACCGCCTGGACCCCGATGAACACCCATACTTTGCCAGCATCAACCACCTGACCGTTTCGGCGCACTTGTTCGTCGAGCGTACCGGCGCGGTAACCCAGTTCGTGTCGTTGTGCGACCGCGCGTGGCATGCGGGTGTGTCGAGCTTCGACGGGCGTGAAGGCTGCAACGACTTTTCCATCGGTATCGAACTGGAAGGCACCGACGAGCTGCCTTACACCGATGCCCAGTATGCGGTGCTGGAGAAACTCACCCGGCACATCTGCGATGCCTGGCCGGCCATCGACCAGCGCCGTATCCAGGGCCATAGCGACATTGCCCCGCAGCGCAAGACCGACCCTGGCCCGGCCTTCGACTGGCCGCGCTACCGCCAAGCGCTGCAGCACAACGAGGACAAGGCATGAGTTTTCTGGTGTTGTTGCTGGCGCTGTGGGTCGAGAAGTTCTCGGCCCTGCGCCATCAGGTACAGCGTGACGGGTTCTTCCTTGGCGAACTGGTGCGCCTGGAGCGCAGTGGCAAGGTGCACCCTGGGTGGACGCTGGCCATCCTGGTACTGGCACCGGTAGCGCTGCTGGTGTTGCTGCTGCATGTACTGGAACCAGTGGCCTACGGCCTGCTGGCCTTGCCGGTGCACCTGTTGGTGCTGATCTACAGCCTCGGCCGTGGTGATGCCAACGCCTCGCTGGGGCCGTTCCGCGATGCCTGGCGGCGTGGTGATGACCAGGCCGCGCTGCACGTGGCCGAGCGTGACCTGGGCCTTGCCGCCGATGAGCCACATAGCCTGCTGGTACGGGTGCAGGGTAACTTGCTGTGGCAGGTGTACCAGGGCTTTTTCGCGGTGATTTTCTGGTACTTCGTGCTGGGCCCGGGGGCGGCGCTGGCTTACCGGCTGTTGGCGTTGACCGGTGAGTACAGTAAACAACCGGCGCTCAAGGCGCGGGCGGAACAGTTGCGGCATATCATGGACTGGCTGCCGGTGCGGGTGCTGGCATTGAGCTTTGCGTTGGTGGGCAACTTCCTGGCAGTAACGCGGGTGATGCTGCACGAAGTGCTCAACTGGCACATCAGCGCCGCGCACTTGGTGGCGCGTGTCGGGCGCATTGCCGACGACATTCCCGAAGAAGAAGACAGCCAGCGCGGGCTGGGGCGGCTGGACAGCCTGTGGGAGTTGCTGCTGCGCTGTGCGGTGCTTTGGTATGCCGGGTTTGCGCTGTGGACGGTGCTGGTCTGATCCATCCTTAGCCTTTGCCTGGCTTTTGATTTTGCTTCTAAGCGCGCGATAGTCCAGGCGACGCAGATTGCGACTTCAGGAGGCCGAGCGAAGGGCTTGCGGAGGGAGGTGACGGGCATGGATGCCCGTCAAGCGCTGAGGCCCCATGGATGGGGCCTGCAGCGCGTACTCCCGGGAGCATGCCCGTAGCGAGGGGACCCCGGAGCGCAGCGCAGGGGCCGGATGATGGGAGCCGACGGTTTTTGGTTCCTTTTTGCCACGACAAAAAGGGACCCGCCGTAAGGGCGGAAAGGTGACTGTGCGCCACCTGCGCGTACGAATACCTGCTCGGTGTGAATGCCCACATCCTTCAAGGCTGTGAAGCTTGGGCGCCGGTTTTGATGTAGCGAAAACTCCATTTGCGATGGCGACGCTTACTCACCTTTTCGCCCTTACGGCGAGTCACTTTTTGCCAAACGCGGCAAAAAGTAACCAAAAAACGCTGCGCTCCCGTCATCCGGCCCCTACGCTGCGCTCCGGGGTTCCCTCTCTCCGGCCTTGCTCCCGGCAGGACCGCGCTGCAGGCCCCATCCTGGGGCCCAGCGCTTGACGGGCATCCATGCCCGTCACCTCCCTCCGCAAGGCCTGCGTTCGGCCTCCTGAAGTCGCGAAGATCAAGATCAAGATCAAGATCAAGATCAAAAGCCAGATCAAAAGCAGGGCAGGGGCGCGGTCACCTGGCGGTTACCAGCCAAACAACTCGCAAGCATTGCGGGTACTGGCCTGCGCCAGTTCGCCAACCTCTACGGCCATCACCTGCGCCAGCGCTGCGGCAATCTCCGGCAGATGCTCCGGGCTGTTCCTTACCCCCGGGTACATCGCTGGCGCCATGTCTGGCGCATCGGTCTCCAGCACCACACTGTCCAGCGGTAGCCGCGCCAAGGTCTTGCGCAGCCGCAGCGCCTGCGGCCAGGTTGCCGCGCCACCCAGGCCAAGCCGGAAGCCCAGCTTGATGTACTCGCGGGCTTCTTCATAACTGCCGGCAAACGCATGAATCACCCCCGCCCGCGCCGGCTTGTAGCGCTTGAGCGTGGCGATGACCTGGGCATGGCTGCGGCGTACGTGCAGCAGCGCCGGCAATTCGAAGTCGCAGGCCATCTGCAGTTGTGCTTCGAACAGGTCCTGCTGCCGTGCCTTGTCCAGGTCTTGCAGGTAATAGTCCAGGCCGAACTCGCCCACGGCACACAGCCGCGGGTGATCGTGCAGGCGTTCCAGCCACTCGCGCAATTGCGTCAGGTGTTCCGGGCGATGCTGGTCGAGGTAAACCGGGTGCAGGCCCAGCGCGGCGAACAGGTGCTGCTCGGCACAGGCCAGGTCCCATACCCGCTGGAAATTGGCCTGGAACACCCCCAGCACCACCATCCGCTCCACCCCCTGTGCCGCCGCGTTGGCCAGCAGGCGTGGGCGGTCGGCGTCGAAGTCAGGGAAGTCCAGGTGGGTGTGGGTGTCGATCAGGCGCATGTTCAGGCCATTGGAATGCGTTTCTTGAAGGTTCGACCGACTGCATGCACACCGGGTTCGTAGCGTTTTTCCTCGATGGCGGCCAGTGCCAGTTCCAGCGCGATGGCGGCGATCTGGCCATGTTGCTGGGCCATGGCATTGACCGGCAGTGGCAGGAAGTCGAGCAACTGATTGTCGCCAAAGGTACCCAACTGCAGCTGGCGCGAGTCGGCAGGGCGCGCCTGCAGGGTATCAAACACCCCTTGCAGCAGCACATACGAAGTGGTCACCAGGGCATCCGGCAGGCCTCCGAGGTCGTCGATCAGTTGCTGCATCAGGCGCTGGCCGCACTCGCGGCTGAAGGCTTCGCCCTGGTAGCGGCGTACTTCGCCAGCATAGCCTTGCAGGGCTTCGTCGAAACCGCCGGCACGCGCCTGGCTGACTGACAGCTCCGGGCGGGCGCCGATCAGGGCGATGCTGCGTGGGGCGGCGCTGAGCAGGCTGGCGGCCAGTTGGCGGCTGGCATCGCGGTCGTCGCTGATCACCGAGCAGAAGTGCGCAGGGTCAAGGCGGCGGTCGATGGCGATCACCGGCAGGCCTTTGTCCTGCAACTCGCGGTAGCTGTCGTCTTCTGGCGGCAGGCAGCTGGCAACGAACAGTGCATCGCAACGGCGCGCGCGGAACAGCTGTTGCAACTGGCGTTCGCTGTCGGGCTGGTCGTCGCTGCTGGCGATCAGCAACTGATAGCCGCGGGCGCGGGCGCCTTGCTCCAGTTGCTTGGCAATGCGGGCGTAGCTGGGGTTCTCCAGATCCGGGAGAATGAAGCCCAAGGTGCGGGTATGCCGGCTGCGCAGGCCAGCTGCTTGCGGGTTGGGGGTGAAGCCGTGTGCTTCGACCACCGCGCGTACCCGCTCGACAGTACTGCTGCTGATGCGTTGCTGTTCAGCCTTGCCATTGATGACGTAGCTGGCAGTGGTCACGGACACACCGGCCAGACGGGCGATATCGCTGAGTTTCACCGAATTTTCCTTGTTATTTCCGGGGCTGGCTGTAAAGCCGGACCGGGTAGTTTGACCCGGTACAGGCTGTACGCGCAGACGACCATTGTCGCAATTGTCCGACAGGATGGGGCTTTTTAACCGGAAGATTATCGAGTAACGTGGCCGCTTGGTCAGATTAAACGTTTCAGCTGCCGAATTTTCTGCCTCGGCTGCGCTCCGTGCACGGCTGAATGACTGGCCTTTCCTGTGAATTTCACAAAAATACTCCAGTACCCGACCGGGAACTGCAAAAGGAGAAGGTCATGCTCGAGCTCGCCAAGGAGCAGATAGCCATGGGCCAGGTGGCCGCCGACAAAGCCGAGGCACTGCGCCTGCTGGCCGAGCGACTGGTCGCCGATGGCCTGGTCGCCGACGGTTACCTGCAAGGGCTGCAGGCCCGCGAGGCGCAAGGCTCAACGTTCCTTGGCCAGGGCATTGCCATCCCCCATGGCACGCCGCAAACCCGTGACCTGGTGTATGCCACTGGCGTGCGCCTGTTGCAGTTCCCCGAGGGCGTGGACTGGGGCGATGGGCAGAGGGTCTACCTGGCCATCGGCATTGCCGCCCGTTCCGACGAACACCTGCGCCTGCTGCAACTGCTGACCCGCGCCCTGGGCGAGACCGACCTGGCCGAAGCACTGCGCCGGGCCAGCTCCGCCGAGGCGATGCTCAAGCTGCTACAAGGCGCGCCACAGGCGCTGGCGCTGGACGCGCAACTGGTCGGCCTGAACCTGCCGGCTGAAGATTTTGACGAACTGGCCTGGCGCGGTGCGCGCCTGTTGCAGCGCGCCGGCTGTGTCGACAGCGGTTTTGCCGCGGTACTGCAGCAGGCCGAACCGCTGCCGCTGGGCGAGGGCCTGTGGTGGCTGCACAGCGAGCGCCAGGTGCGTCAGCCGGGCCTGGCCTTTATTACGCCGCAGCAGCCGCTGCGTTACCGTGACCAGCCGCTCAATGGCCTGTTCTGCCTGGCCAGCCTGGGGGCTGCCCACCAGGCCCTGCTCGAGCGCCTGTGCGAAGTACTGATCGAAGGCCGCGGGCAGATGCTCTACCAGGCCACCAGCAGCCGTGCGGTGCTGGAAGTGCTGGGCGGCGAGGCACCGGCAGACTGGCCCAGCGCGCGTATCGTGTTGGCCAACCCCCATGGCCTGCATGCCCGCCCGGCCAAGGTGCTGGCGCAATTGGCCAAAGGGTTTGACGGAGAAATCCGTGTGCGCCTGCTCGACAGCGCGCAGCCGGCCGTGTCGGTAAAGAGCCTGAGCAAGCTGCTCAGCCTCGGCGCCCGGCGTGGCCAGGTGCTGGAATTGCTGGCCGAGCCAAGCGTTGCCGCCGATGCCTTGCCGGTCCTGCTGGCCGCCATTGAACAGGGCTTGGGCGAGGAAGTGGAGCCGCTGCCGGAGAGCACTACCGTTGAAGCCCGCGAAGCGCCCGACGTGTTGCAAGCCCCGCAAACCGGCAGCCGCATTCAGGGCGTGGGCGCCGCCCCCGGCATCGCCAGCGGGCCGGCGCACGTGTGTGTCGAGCGTGACTTCGACTACCCCCTGCGCGGCGAGTCCTGCGCGCAGGAGCGGCATAAGCTGCGCGAAGCCCTGGCTATCGTGAACGGCGAACTGCAGGCGTTAATCCAGCGCAGCGACAAGGCCATCGGCGAGATCTTCGTCACGCATCAGGAAATGCTCGCCGACCCGGCCCTGGGCGACGATGTGGAGCAGCGCCTGGCCCAGGGCGAAAGCGCTGCGGCCGCGTGGATGGCCGTGATCGAAGCCGCGGCCCGTCAGCAGGAGTCGTTGCACGATGCCTTGCTCGCCGAGCGCGCCGCCGACCTGCGCGACATTGGCCGGCGCGTGCTGGTGCAGCTGTGCGGTGTGCAAGCGCAGGTGGAGCCCGAACAACCCTACGTGCTGGTGATGGCCGAGGTCGGCCCGTCCGATGTCGCCCGGCTGGACCCGGCGCGCGTCGCCGGTATCGTCACCGCCCAGGGCGGCGCGACGGCCCACAGCGCCATCGTTGCCCGCGCGCTGGGTATCCCGGCCGTGGTCGGTGCGGGTGCCGCGATACTGTTGCTGGAAAGCGGCACGCCGCTGCTGCTCGATGGCCAGCGCGGTGTGGTCAGCGTGGCGCCGCCAGCAGATGAACTGCAACGGGCGCTGGCCGAGCGCGACCTGCGAGAGCAACGCTTGCAGGCAGCCTGGGCCAATCGCTTCGAGCCTGCCGTTACCCGTGATGGGCACGCGGTCGAAGTGTTTGCCAATATCGGCGAGAGCAGCGGCATCGCCAAGGTGGTGGAGCAGGGCGCCGAAGGCGTGGGCCTGCTGCGCACCGAACTGATCTTCATGGCCCACCCGCAAGCCCCGGATGTAGCCACCCAGGAGGCCGAGTACCGCCGCGTGCTCGACGGCCTCGACGGGCGCCCGCTGGTGGTGCGCACCCTGGATGTCGGTGGCGACAAGCCATTGCCATACTGGCCGATCGCCGCTGAAGAAAACCCCTTCCTGGGCGTGCGCGGCATACGCCTGACCCTGCAGCGCCCACAGTTGATGGAAGACCAGCTGCGCGCCTTGCTGCGGGCTGCCGAAGGGCGCCCGCTGCGCATCATGTTCCCGATGGTTGGCCAGGCCCACGAGTGGCGCGCGGCGCGGGCGATGGTCGAACGCCTGCGTGTCGATACCCCGGTAGCCGACCTGCAACTGGGCATCATGGTTGAAGTCCCTTCGGCGGCCCTGCTGGCGCCGCAACTGGCGCGCGAAGTGGACTTTTTCAGCATCGGCACCAACGACCTGACCCAATACACCCTGGCCATTGACCGTGGTCACCCCAGCCTCTCGGCCCAGGCCGACGGCCTGCACCCGGCGGTGCTCAGCCTGATCGACATGACCGTGCGCGCCGCCCATGCCCATGGCAAATGGGTTGGCGTGTGCGGTGAGCTGGCCGCCGACCCGCAGGCGGTCGCCGTATTGCTGGGCCTGGACGTCGACGAACTCAGCGTCGCCGCGCGCAGCATTGCCGAAGTCAAGGCCCTGGTCCGCCAGGCCGATCACCAGACGGCCCGCGCCCTGGCGCGCCAGGCCCTGCAACAGGACAGCGCCGCGGCGGTACGCGCGCTGGTGGAGCGTTACTGAATGGCCAAGATCCTCACCCTTACCCTGAACCCGGCGCTGGATATCACCATCGGCCTGGACACCTTGCGCGCAGGGCAGGTCAATCGCAGCCAGGCGCAGCACAGCCACGCCGCCGGCAAGGGCCTGAACGTTGCCCAAGTGCTGGCCGACCTGGGGCACAGCGTGACCGTTGGCGGTTTCCTCGGTTGCGACAACCTGCAACCGTTCGAGGCGCTGATTGAATGGCGCGGCTTTGCCGACTGCTTTGTCCGCGTGCCGGGCGAAACCCGCAGCAATATCAAGCTGGTCGAGGCCGATGGCCGCGTCACCGACATCAACGGCCAAGGCCCGGAAGTCGACGAGGCCGCCCGCAGTGCCTTGCTGCGCAGGCTGCAGCAGGTCGCCCCAGGCCACGATGCCGTGGTGGTGGCTGGCAGCCTGCCACGCGGGGTGAGTGCCGACTGGTTCCGCCAGTTGCTCGAACAACTCAAGGCCCAAGGCCTCAAGGTGGCCCTGGACAGCAGCGGCGAAGCCCTGCGTGCCGGCCTGCAGTGCGTGCCCTGGCTGGTCAAGCCCAATACCGAAGAACTGGGCGAGGTGCTTGGCCTGGCTGTGGATAACCCGGCGCAACAGCGTGCCGCTGCCGAGCGCCTGCTGGCCAGTGGCGTCGAGCACGTGGTGGTGTCGGCGGGCGAGCAGGGGGTCAGCTGGTTCACCCGCGACCTGGGCGTGCATGCCAGCCCGCCCAAGGTACGGGTCGCCAGCACGGTCGGGGCGGGGGATTCGCTGGTGGCCGGCATGGTCCATGGCCTGCTGCTGGGCGAAGCGCCCGCGCAAACCCTGACCCGCGCCACCGCCATCGCCGCCCAGGCCGTTACCCAGGTCGGCTTCGGCATCCGCGACCGCGAACAACTGGCGCGTCTGGAGGCCGCTGTGCAACTGACAGAACAACAAGAGGGTTGCCGATGAACATTGCCATTGTCACCGCCTGCCCCAATGGGCAGGTGTCGAGTGTCCTGAGTGCCCGCTTGCTGTCTGCCGCTGCCCAGCGGCGTGGCTGGAGTACCAGCGTCGAGGTGCAGGATGCCGAACACCCCGAACGGCAACTGAGCGCTGCGCAGATCGCCGAGGCTGACTGGGTGCTGGTGGTCAGCACCGGCCCGGTGGACCTGGCCCGCTTTGTCGGCAAGCGCCTGTATCAGAGCACGCCGTCGCAGGCCCTGGCGGACCGCGAGGGCTTTCTTGATGAAGCCGCGGCCAACGCCCGCTTGCTGGCCGATGTGCCGAACAGCCCTGCGGTTGCTGACCGCTCAGCCGCGCGCATTGTTGCAGTCACCGCCTGCCCGACCGGCGTCGCCCATACCTTCATGGCGGCGGAAGCTTTGCAGCAGGCCGCCCAACAGTTGGGCTACCAGCTTACCGTCGAGACCCAGGGCTCGGTCGGTGCGCGCAACCCATTGTCGGCCGAAGCCATCGCAGAGGCTGATGTGGTGTTGCTGGCCGCCGACATCGAAGTGCCCACCGCGCGCTTCGCGGGCAAGCGTATCTACCGTTGCGGTACCGGCATCGCTCTCAAGCAGGCCCGCGCCACGCTGGACAAGGCCCTGGCCGAAGCCAAGGTGGAAAGCAGCGCCGACGCCGCAGCGGCAACCACGGCGGCCAAGGGTGAGAAGACCGGGGTGTACAAGCACCTGCTGACCGGCGTGTCGTTCATGCTGCCGATGGTGGTGGCTGGCGGTTTGCTGATTGCCCTGTCGTTCGTGTTCGGCATCGAAGCCTACAAAGAGCCCGGTACCTTGCCGGCGGCGCTGATGCAGATTGGTGGTGAAGCGGCGTTCAAACTGATGGTGCCGCTGCTGGCGGGCTATATCGCCTGGTCGATCGCCGACCGCCCAGGGCTGGCCCCCGGCATGATCGGCGGCCTGCTGGCCAGTACCCTGGGTGCCGGTTTCATCGGTGGCATCATTGCCGGCTTCCTCGCCGGTTACAGCGCCAAGGCCATTGCCCGCTGGGCGCGTTTGCCCAGCAGCCTGGAGGCGCTGAAGCCGATCCTGATCATTCCGCTATTGGCCAGCCTGTTCACCGGCCTGGTGATGATCTACGTGGTCGGCCAGCCGGTGGCGGCGATGCTCGAAGGCCTTACTCACTTTCTCGACAGCATGGGCACCACCAATGCCATTCTGCTGGGGCTGCTGCTGGGCGGCATGATGTGCGTCGACCTGGGCGGACCGATCAACAAGGCTGCCTATGCGTTCTCGGTGGGCCTGCTGGCGTCGTCGAGCTATGCACCGATGGCGGCGACCATGGCGGCCGGCATGGTGCCGCCGATCGGTTTGGGCATCGCCACGTTCATGGCCCGGCGCAAGTTCGCCCAGAGTGAGCGCGAGGCGGGCAAGGCGGCCTTGGCACTGGGGCTGTGCTTCATCTCCGAGGGGGCGATCCCGTTTGCCGCCAAGGACCCGCTGCGGGTGATCCCGGCCAGTGTCGTCGGTGGTGCGTTGACCGGGGCGTTGTCGATGTACTTCGGCTGCAAGCTGATGGCGCCGCATGGCGGGTTGTTCGTGCTGCTGATCCCCAATGCCATCAACCATGCGTTGCTGTACTTGCTGGCGATCGTGGCGGGCAGTTTGCTGACGGCGGTGGTGTATGCGGTGATCAAGAAGAGTGAGCGGGTGGAGTTGGCCGTGGCGCCGGTGAAAGGTTAGCGATTTCAGCTGGCTTCACTGGCCTCTTCGCGGGTAAACCCGCTCCCACAGGGAATTCACAGGGCTCGAACCTGAGGTAATCCTGTGGGAGCGGGTTTACCCGCGAAGAGGCCGGAACAGTTCAACGCCCATGCTTCTGCCGCAACGGCACCAGCAGGTCACCCAGGCCGTTATGGTCGACCTCGTGCATCAACGCCAGCAACCCACCCAGCTCCCCGGCCGGGAAACCCTTGCGTGCAAACCAAGCCAGGTAATCCCCCGGCAGGTCGGCAATGATCCGCCCCTGGTACTTGCCGAACGGCATGCTGCGGGTCACCAGCAGTTCGAGGGTTTCCGGCTTCATCTTCGCGCATCTGGTAGTGGAAAAGCGCCGACCATACTGCAATCTGCACGAAGCCCCAAGCGGCAATCATGCAGAAAGCCTCGATCAGGCTTCGCTTGATTCTTCATAACTATCTGATTTAAAAGCATTTTTACTTTATGTCAGGATTGGCACGATCACTGCTCCCTTACAGATGACTATCACCTGCCAAGGAGTTTGTACCATGAGCAATCCCAACAAAGACGTGATCGATGTGCTCAACGACCTGATCGAGTACAGCAAGGATGGCGAGAAAGGCTTCAAGGCCTCGGCCGATGATGTGAAGAACCCGGAGCTGAAAGCGTTCTTCGTTCAGCGCGCTGGCGAATGCGCCAACGCTGCCGGTGAACTGCAGAGCGAAGTGCGCCGCCTGGGTGGCGACCCGGAAACTTCCACCAGCATCAGCGGCGACCTGCACCGCGGCTGGGTCAACCTCAAGTCGATGGTCACCGGCAAGGACGAAGAAGCGGTGCTCAACGAAGTGGAGCGCGGTGAAGACCACGCCCTGAAGGCCTATAAGGAAGCCCGCGAAAAACTGGTGAAACTGGGCCGCACCGCCAGCGACACCAGCTACAGCCTGGTGGAAAAACAGCTGCAAGGCGTGCAGCGCAACCACGACCAGGTCAAGGCGCTGCGCAACGCCGCCCGCGCCCGCTCTTAAGCTTCAGGGCCCTCTATCCGGTTACGGCCCTTGGCCTTGGCCCGGTAGAGCGCCTCGTCCGCGGCACCCAGCAGCCTGCTCAGGTCGTGCTGGGTGCCGGACAGGCCGATACCGATGCTCACCGTGACCGCGTGGGCATCATCGGCAAACGGCGCCAGAGCCTCGACGCTAACACGTATGCGTTCGGCCAACAGCTGGGCGCCAGCCAGGTCAGTCTCTGGCAACACCACCTGGAACTCTTCCCCACCATAACGCGCAGCCAGATCGGCCGGGCGGCGAATGCACGCCTCGATCGCCTTGGCCACTTCGCGCAGGGCATGGTCGCCTCCGGCATGGCCATGGCGCTGGTTGAACGCCTTGAAATGGTCAATATCCACCATCAGCACTGCCAGCGACTTGCGGTTACGTTGGGCACGCGCCCATTCCTGGCGCAGTACCTGGTCCAGCCGGCGACGGTTGGCCAGGCCGGTCAGGCTGTCGGTGGCGGCCAACGTCGCCAGGCCTTGTTCGGCTTCATGGCGGCGGCGCAACTCGCGGCCCAGCAGCAAGGTCAGCCAGAGAATGCCCACACACAGCACGCCGGTGGCGACGCTGACCAGGATGGCGGTGCGGCGCCATGACTGGAACACCTCGTCGGCCGAGTGCACCACCAATACGATCAATGGCAGCTGTGCGACCCGGGCAAAGGTGTACATGCGCGGCTTGCCGCTGCTGGTGGAACGGGCGGTGAAGTTGCCGCTTTGCTCGTTGAGGATGCGCTTGAAGTTCGGCCGTTCGGCGTAGTTTGTGCCGATCAGCGGGTCTTGCGCGCGGGACGGCTGGCGGGCGAGCAACTGCCCGTCGGTATTGAACAGGTTGATGCTGCTGTCGTCGCCAATGTCCAGGCGCCTGAACAGTTCGCTGAAATACGACAGGCGCAGCGCCCCGGCGGCCAACCCGGCAAACTCGCCATGGGGGCCGGAGATGCGCCGGCTGAAACTGATGCACCAGTCCAGGCCGCCGAGCCTGGCCTTGAACGGCGGGCCTACCAGCAGGCCAAGGTTGGCATTGTCCCGGTGCGCCTTGAACACACCGGTGTCGCCGAAGTTGGCCTTGCGCGGCACGCTGCTGCTCGAGTCGCCGACCACGTTGCCTTGCGGGTCCAGCCACAGCACATCACCGCGTTTGCGGTCGACAAAGGCTTCGTTGAACAGCAGCCGCTGGCGCAGCGGGCCGGGGATTTCCGGCAGTTCCTTGCGCCCGACCGCCCAGATCAACCCTTGCAGCGACTGGTCGTAGAGTTCGACATTGCGCAGGATGTCGCTTTCGATCAGCTGCACGATGTTGTTCGAGGCGCGCACCGCCGACTGCTCGACGCTATCGCGCTCACGGGCCAGCAGGTAGCTGACGATGGCCACGATCGCGAGCACGGCAAGGCAGCTGCCCAGGTTGAGGATCAGCTCGGGGTGCGACCTGTAGAGTGCTGAACGCGGGGATTGGGTGGGCATGCTCGCTACTGCAAGGGCAGGGCCATTCGCGGCGGCGACATTCTAGGGAAGCAGGGATTGTCGGACAAGATTTGTCCGACGGAATCACGCTGTGCTGCATTTTGGATTCACGCCGAACCCTGTGAGCGGGTTGTGGGAGCGGGTTCACCCGCGAACACCGGCGAAGCCGGTGCCAACACCGCGCTGGTTTCTTCGCGGGTGAACCCGCTCCCACAGCCGCTCCCACGGGGGTTTATGTGTGCTGCCTACAGATGAGGATCAGAACACATTCAGTGGGTAATCGACGATCACCCGCACTTCGTCGTTGTCGCTGTTGCTGTCGATCGAGGCATAACCCTGGCTGCCACGGTGGGTGGCATAACGCACCAGTACCGACAGGTCCTTGAGGTCACCTTCCTGGAACACGTATTTCACGTCCAGGTCGCGCTCCCAGTGCATGGCGTTCTTGCCATCGGCACGGTAGTAGTCGTAGTGGTCAGTGTTCTGCGTGGCCTTGGTCAGGTCCGCTTCACCACGGGAGTACGACAGCGAGCTGGTCAGGCCAGGCACGCCGACACCGGCAAAGTCATAGTCGTACTGCAGCTTCCACGACCGCTCGTTCGGGGCGTTGAAGTCCGAGTACATGCGCGAGTTGTCCAGGTACACGCTGTCGCCCAGGTTGATGTAGTCGAACGGCGTGTTGCCGTTGACCCGCTGGTAGGCGGCAGTGACGCTGTGGTACCCGGCGTTGACGGTGAAGTGCACGCTGTAGGTGTTGTTGTCGATCTTGCCCAGCAGGGCCTGGCCGGTGTCCTGGGTGTGGTAGAAATGCACGCCCGGGTTCAGGCTGACCAGGTCGTTGACCACGTAGGTGTAGTCGAAGTCAGCGTAGTACTGGTTCCAGATGTCCTTCAGCTCGGCCGCGTACAGGTTGGCGGTGATGTTCGGGGTACCGCTCCACGACGCGCCAGCCCAGTTCAGGTGTTTGCTTTTGTCGTGCTCGTCCAGCGAGCCGTAGTAGGTGTCGATACGGCGGTGGCCGCTCTGGTTGTACGGGTGGGTGAAGCTCACCTGGCCGCCTTCGAGCAGCAGGCCGTCGACGCTGGTGTTGGTCAGGCTCACACCGCGGAAGGTCTGCGGCAGCATGCGCGTTTCACCGCCGGCAATCACCGGATTGGTGAGGAACAGGTCACCGGCTTTCAGTTCGGTGTCGAAGGCCTTCAGCTTGACCGCGGCACCGGCCGTGGAGAACGCGTGTGGGGCAGCGCCCAGCTCGCCGTCGTCCTTGATGTGCTCGGGCAGGATGCTGGTGCCGGCATGGCCGCCACCGCCGTCGAGCTTCAGGCCCAGCATGGCATGGGAGTCCAGGCCAAAACCGACGGTGCCCGGGGTGTAGCCGGACTCGAAGCGCGCCACTGCGCCCTGGCCCCACTCGCGGGTGTCGCGCACGCCGGCGTTGTGGTTGTCGCGGTTGAAGTAGGCGTTACGGAAATGCAGGTTGAAGGACGAGCCTTCGATGAAGCCATCAGCCTTGTCTTCATCTGCCTGGGCGGCGAAAGGGATCGTTGCAGTCAACGCAATGAAAAGCGGGGTAAAACGAAACGCGGAAGGCACCGGTACTAGCTCCTTTGGTCTGACGGTGGGGCAGTTTTTATTTTTGAATGTGCGTCTTTCTTATAGGTGAACGTTACAGCCGGGCTGATAGTTACAGCACATAAAAAAAGCCGCTGATCGGCAGCGGCTTTAAAAGGCTAACATATCGGCACCGGTGGTGCCCATGGCGTAGCCAAGGGAAAACGGGAGCAGTAACAGCGTATGATCAGCTGTCGGCATTGGCATCGACAGAGACCTTGGAAGCGGTCTGGTTTGCGTCTTTTACGGCATCGGCCTTCTGTGCGGCTACGGCTTCGCGGGCGTCTTGATGGACCGCGGCGAACTCTGCATTACGGGCGACGAAAGCCGGGGATTCTTCGGCCATGGCCAGGGGCGACAACAACAGGGACGACAGGACGAAAACGCTGGCAATACCCATACTGTTGGACATTTGAAACTACCTTCTTGCTGTGCAAGTGCTAATGAGGACAGGGGTAAAGTTAGTCCTTTCAATGCACTGGAAACAGAGCGAAGTGCGATAAGCACTGTTGCGCAAAAGGTAACGATCCTTGAGAAAGCAATAGTACTTTCGCCGCAAACCCTTGTGCTAGACGCAGTCCCTGTAGGAGCGGCCTTGTGTCGCGATGGGCTGCGCAGCAGCCCCGGCTATTGATGCTATTGCACAGAATTTGGGGCCGCTGCGCGCCCCATCGCGACGCAAGGCCGCTCCTACAGGGACCGCGTAACCCTCAGGATCGGCAACTGGATACCAAAGGTATTGAACCCCGCCCCACTGCGCACAAACACCTCACCCCCATGCATCAGCGCAATCGCCTTGACGATCGCCAACCCCAACCCATGGTTACCACCACCACTGTTGCTGCGCGCCGCATCCACGCGGTAGAAGCGTTCGAACAGCAACGGCAAATGCTCATCATCAATCGCCGGCCCCGGGTTGCTCACGGCAATACTGACCTGCTCCGCCCCGGCATCGATCTGCACCCGGATCACCTGGTGCGGCGCGGTGTGCTGTACGGCGTTGTTCAGCAGGTTGATCAAGGCCCGGCGCAACTGGGCTTTTTCGATCGGCGCCTGGGCATCGCCGCTGACGCTTACGCTGACCTGCGCGTCTTCGAGGATGTAGTCCAGGTAGTCGAGGGTGGTCGCCACTTCTTCGGCCAGCGAAGCCTGGGTCAGGGCGGTGGCCTTGCTGCCCTGGTCGGCACTGGCCAGGAACAGCATGTCGTTGATGATGCTGCGCAGGCGCTCCAGTTCTTCCAGGTTCGATTGCAGCACTTCGAAGTAGTGCTCGGCGCTGCGCCCGCGGGTCAGCGCCACCTGGGTCTGGCCAATCAGGTTGGTCAACGGCGAGCGCAGTTCGTGGGCTACGTCGGCGTTGAACGCCTCCAGCCGCGAATAGGCCTGGCTGACCCGGTCGAGCGCGGCGTTGAAGGCGCCGGCGAATTGCGCCAGCTCCGGGGCCAGCGCCTGGGTTTGCAGGCGCCCGTCCAGGCGTGGCGGTGCCAGCGCCTGGGCCTCGTTGGACAACGCCAGCAGCGGGCGCAGGCCAATGCGCGCCACCCAGTACCCCAGCAGCGAGGCCAGCAGCACGCCGAGTACCGCCAGCCCGACAATCGCCACCAGCAGGCTGTGCTGGGCCTGCCAGAAGGTTTCGGTGTCGATGCCGATCAGAAAACGCAGTGGCGGGCGCTCGCCCAGGGCCGGCAGTTCACTGACCAGCACTTTGTACGGGTACGGGTGGTCGGGCAGTCGCAGGTCGCGCATGCCTTGCGGCCCCTCGGCGAAGGCGCGCACCAGCTCGCTGGGCTGGCCGTATTCATAAGCCGGGTTGCTGCCGACTACCCAGAAGCGAATGCGCTTGTCTTCCTCGCTGAGCAGGTTGAGCTTGTTGTTGATCTTGGCCCAGTGCTCGGGCGTGCCAAAGCGGTTGAGGGTGGATTCGAGCACGCTGAAGCGCGCATCCAGCTCTGCCTGCGGCAGCAGGTCGAGGCTGCGGTCGACCTGGCGGTACAGCGCCGAGCCGATCAGCAGGAACACGCCCAGTGCGACCAGGATGAACAGCGCCGACAAACGCAGCGCAATGGAGTTACCCCGCACGGTTTTCCAGGACATAGCCCATGCCTCGGATGGTGTGCAGCAGTTTGTTGTCGAACGGCCCGTCGAGCTTGGCGCGCAGGCGCTTGATCGCCACTTCGACGACATTGGCGTCACTGTCGAAATTAATGTCCCAGACCAGCTCGGCAATCGCCGTCTTCGACAGGATCTCGCCTTGCCGACGCGCCAGCACGCTAAGCAGCGAGAACTCCTTGGCGGTCAGGTCCAGGCGCTGGCCGGCACGCGTGGCCTTGCGCGCCATCAGGTCGATCCACAGGTCGGCCACCTGCACCTGCAGCGGTTCATGGCTGCTGCTGCGGCGGGTCAGGGCTTGCAGGCGGGCGACCAGTTCAAGGAACGAGAACGGCTTGCCCAGGTAGTCGTCGGCGCCTTCGCGCAGGCCGTGGATGCGGTCTTCGACCCGTTCGCGGGCGGTCAGCATGATCACCGGGGTCTGCTTGCGCGCGCGCAGGGCACGCAGCACGCCGTAGCCGTCCAGGCCCGGCAGCATCACGTCCAGCACGATGACCGCGTGGTCGCCCTCCAGGGCCAGGTGCAGGCCGTCGATGCCGTCGCGCGCCAGGTCGACGGTAAAGCCCTGCTCGGTAAGGCCGCGATGCAGGTAGTCGGCGGTTTTTTCTTCGTCTTCGATGATCAGCACACGCATGGTCTTGTCCTAACTGGCACTTGGCGCTGCCGCACGGGCAGCCTGGCGGCGGTGGAACAGGCGCTCCAGGGCCAAGTATATGACCGGGGTGGTGAACAGCGTCAGCGCCTGGCTCACCAGCAGGCCGCCGACCACGGCGATGCCCAGTGGCTGGCGCAGTTCGGCGCCGGTGCCAAAGCCGAACATCAGCGGCACCGCGCCGAGCAGGGCGGCCAGCGTGGTCATGATGATCGGCCGGAAGCGCGTCAGACACGCCTGATGAATCGCCTGCTCAGGTGTCAGGCCGTGGTGGCGCTGGGCTTCGAGGGCAAAGTCGATCAGCAGGATGCCGTTCTTCTTGACGATGCCGATCAGCAGCACCACGCCGATCAGCCCCATGATGCTGAAGTCCTGGCCCATGGCCCACAGCAGAATCAGCGCACCGAGGCCGGCCGAGGGCAGGGTGGAGATGATCGTCAGCGGGTGCACGAAGCTTTCGTACAGCACGCCAAGAATGATGTACACCGCCACCAGCGCTGCCAGGATCAGCCACGGCTGGCTCGACAGCGAACTCTGGAAGGCCTGCGCCGCGCCCTGGAAGTTGCCGCTGATCGAGTCGGGCATGCCCAGTTCGCGCTGGGTGCGGTCAAGGATGCTCACCGCATCGCCCAGGGCCACGCCGGGGGCCAGGTTGAACGACAGGTTGGCGGCCGGGAACAGACCGTCGTGGCTGATCGACAGCGGACCGGTGCCGGGTGGCGCCACGTGGGCCACCGCCGACAGCGGCACCATTTCGCTGGTTAGCGGCGAGCGCAGGTAAAAGTAGTTCAGGCTCTCGGCCTTACCGCGCTGGCGCGCATCCAGTTCAAGAATGACCTTGTACTGGTTGGTGTCGGTCTGGAACTCGCTGATCTGCCGCTGGCCGAAGGCGTCGTACAGCGCCTGGTCGACGTCGGTGGTGGTCAGGCCAAAACGCGCTGCAGCCTGGCGGTCGATGTCGATGCGGGTAACACTGGCGCCCAGTTGCAGGTCGTTGGACAGGTCCCGGAAGGCCGGGTTTTCCCGCAGGCGCTCGGTCAGGCGCTGGGTCCACAGGTTCAGTGCCTCGCCGTCGTTGCTCTTGAGCACATACTGGTACTGGGTGCGCGAAGGCCCGGAACTGAGGTTGATGTCCTGGCCGGCGCGCATGTAAAGGACGATGCCCGGCACCTGGGCCAGCTTGGGCCGTAGCCGGTCGATCAGTTCGCTGGCCGACACATCACGCTCGCCACGCGGCTTGAGGGCGATCCAGAAGCGGCCGTTGGCGATGGTCTGGTTGCTGCCGGTCACGCCCACCGAATGCGAGAACGCGCGCACCGCCGGGTCGGCTTCGATAATTTTTGCCAGCGCCTGATGTTTCTCGATCATCGACGGGTACGACACATCCGCCGCCGCCTCGCTGGTGCCGAGGATGAAACCGGTGTCCTGCAGCGGGAAGAACCCCTTGGGGATGGCCACGTATCCGGCCACTGCCAATGCCAGGGTCACCCCGAACACACCGAGGGTCAGGCGCTGGTGGGCGAGGGCGTGGTTCAGGCCCTTTTCGTACCACTTGACCAGCCGCTCGCCAAAGCCGCCCTTGTGCTCGCCCGGCGGGCGGCGCATGAACAGCGCGCACAGGGTGGGCGCCAGGGTCAGCGAAACCACCACCGAAATCAGGATGGTGGAGGTGGCAGTAAGGGCAAACTCCTTGAACAGCCGGCCCACCACGCCGCCCATGAACAGCAGCGGGATGAACGCGGCAATCAGCGAGAAGCTGATCGACACCACGGTAAAGCCGATTTCCCCGGCGCCCTTGAGCGCCGCCGTGCGGCTGTCGTCGCCGGCCTCCAGGTGGCGGTGGATGTTCTCCACCACCACGATGGCATCGTCCACCACAAAGCCCACGGAAATGACGATGGCCACCAAGGTCAGGTTGTTCAGGCTGAAACCGAGGATGTACATCAGCGCGCAGCTGGCGATCAGCGACACGCCGAGCACGCTGGACACCACCATGGTCGCCGACCACTGGCGCAGGAACAGTGCCATGACCCCGATCACCAGGGCTACGGCGATCATCAGGGTCAGCTCCACTTCATGCAGCGAGGCGCGGATGGTTTGCGTGCGGTCCTGCAGCACCGACACTTCGATCGAGGCCGGCAGCATCTCCTGCAGCTTGGGCAGGGCGGCCATGACCCGGTCCACGGTGTCGACGATATTGGCGCCCGGCTGGCGGAAGATCACCAGGTTCAGCCCCGGCTGGTCACCGGACCAGGCCTTGACGTAGGCGTTTTCCGCGCCGTTGATGACCTTGGCCACGTCCTTCAAATGCACGGGGGCGCCGTCGCGGTACGAGACGATCAGTTGGGCGTAGTCCTCGGGGTGGAACAACTGGTCGTTGGCGGCGATGGTCGACACACTGTGCTCACCGTACAGCGCGCCCTTGGCCAGGTTCAGGCTGGTCTGCTGGATGGCCTGGCGCAGGTCGGCCAGGGTCAGGCCGATGGCGGCGAGCTTCTCGGGTTGCGCCTGCACGCGGATCGCCGGGCGCAGTTGCCCGGTGATGTTGATCAGGCCGACCCCTTCGATCTGGCTCAGCTGACGGGCCAGCAGGGTTTCGGCGTAATCGCTGAGGTCGTTGCCGGGCATCTGGCTGGAGCTGACGGTCATCACCAGCACCGGGCTGTCGGCCGGGTTGACCTTGCGCCAGGTCGGCGGGTTGGGCAGGTCCTGGGGCAGGCGCGCGGTGGCGGTGTTGATCGCCGCCTGCACTTCCTGGGCGGCGGTGTCGATGTTCTTGTCCAGCGTGAATTGCAGAATCAGGGTGGTCGAGCCCAGCGCACTGCTGCTGGTCATCTGGGTCATGCCAGGAATGGCGCTGAACTGCACCTCCAGCGGTGTGGCCACCGACGAGGCCATGGTTTCCGGGCTGGCGCCGGGCAACTGGGCAGTTACCTGAATGGTCGGGAAGTCCGCCTCGGGCAGCGGCGCCACCGGCAGGCGCGGAAAGGCGATGGCGCCCAACAGCACCAGGGCAAAGGTCAGCAGCAAGGTGGCGATGGGGTGGTCGATGCACCAGGCCGAAACACCGTTGCGCGTATTCATGGCTGGCTCCGGCGGTCGGCCATTTCCGATGGCGCAGGGGCGTCAGGGGTGACTTCGACCCGCGCCCCCGGCTTGAGCCGCGACTGGCCATCGAGCACCAGCCGTTCGCCCGGCTTGACCCCGGCAATGATGTTCAGGCCGCTGTCCTGGTACAGCACCTTGACCGGCACACTGGTGACCTTGTCGCCGTCCAGGCGGTAGACGAAATGCCCATCGACGCCGCGTTGCACCACCGGCGGCGGTACCACCAGGGCGTTTTCTTCCACCGCCGTACGCAGGCGAATGGTGACCAACTGGCCCGGCCACAGGTGGCCGTCCTTGTTGTCGAATTCGGCTTTGACCCGCACGGTGCCGGTGGTGGCGGAAATCTGGTTGTCGATCAGTGCCAGGTGGCCCTCACCCAGCAGGCTGCGTTCGCCGTCGGCGTCCATGTAGGCCTGCACCAGCGCCGGGGTCGGCGCCTTCAGCAGGCTCTGCAGGGTAGGCAGCATCTGCTGCGGCAGGGCGAACTCGACGGCAATCGGGTCGATCTGGGTGACGCTGAACAGGCCCTGGGTATCGCTGGTGCGTACCAGGTTGCCGGGGTCGACGTTGCGGATGCCTACCCGGCCGGTGACGGGCGAGCGGATCTGCGTGTACGACAGCTGCACCTGGGCATTGTCGATGGCCGCCTGGTTGCCCTTGACCGTGGCCTGCAGGCGGTTGACCAGTGCCTGTTGCTGGTCGAGGGTCTGTTTCGACACGCCGTTGTCGGTGCTCAGCAGGCGGTAGCGCTGCAGGTCGACGTTGGCGACCTGGATCTGCGCCTGGCTCTGGCCCAGTTCCGCCCGGGCCTGGTCGAGGCTGGCGCGGATGGCGCGGTCGTCGAGGGTAGCCAGCAGGTCGCCTTCCTTCACCCACTGGCCTTCCTTGACCAGCACCTGGGTCAGCACGCCTTCCACTTGTGGGCGTATCTCGACGCTGTGCAGCGACAGCACCGAGCCGATGGCACTGGCGTAGCGCGGCACGTCCTGCTGGGCAACGCTGACCACCCGCACCGGCACCGCCGTTTGCGCGCGGGTGGTTGGCGCAGGCTGGCGCTGGGCGAACCAGACACCTGCTACCGCCAGGATGAAGAGCGCCAGGGCGGCGAGGAGAGCGGAACGGGACGGACGTCGCATCGGTGCGGGCACCTTGGCCAGGGGAAGAGGGAAGGGTGGTCAGTATTCAATCTTATAGCCCCCGAACCGGGTCGGCAGCGTGACCGCTGGCTGACAGCCGTGTCAGTTTCGCCCTTCGCGCAGACAACGAAGTCTGTAAATGCGCTGCGGCTCCTGTGGGAGCGGGTTTACCCGCGAAGAATCCAACTCGGTGCATGGCACCGGCTGTGCCGGTGTTCGCGGCTAAAGCCGCTCCCACAGGGATCGCGTCAGTTGCAGATTTTCGCGTAAAACAGGTGCGTCGCGCAGAGATGGCTAGAAACCGATAAAGGCGTAGTACAACGGGGCCTCGTTGGTAGTGCGCAAACCATGCCCCTGCAAGCTCGCCACCAGCGCTTCATCCTCTACATGCAGATTCCACGGCGTACGGTCATCCACGGGCACCTGTGCCAGCGCCCCGGCAAACGCGCCCATGTCCGGCAAGTAGGCAGTAAACCCGTTGCCCTTGAGCGCACTGGTGGTCATGCCCAGCGCCTGGCACACCGCCACCTTGGCAGCAATGTCGTTCCGGTCGGCCTGGCGCGAGGCTTGCACCAACGCTTCCAGCCCGGCATCGACCAACTGCGTGCCGTGGATCAGCGCTGGCCCCTGTTGCCAGGCTTCCGGCGGGCAGTCCTTGCTCTCGGGCCGCAGCGGAATATGCGGGTTGATTTCAACCGGGTAGATGCGGCAAACCAACGGTCGCTGTTCGTAGATGGTGCACAGGTCGTTGTCGTCAAGGTTGCGGCAACGCCCTGGGTTGAAGGCGGCAAAGGTCACCGACACCCGCGCCTCACCTTCACCGCACTGCACCGGGTGCGAGCGGCGCAGCACATGTTCACGCTGCTCCAGCGGCATGCCCGGGCCATCGGTGACGAACGCTTCGATCAGCACGATCACCTGGCCGGCGTCAGCCGCCCAGCGCCGGGCTTCGTCCAGGGTCAGCGGCACATGGTGACCGGTGCAGCACTTGCCGCAGCCGGTACAGCCAAAACGCAAGCTGTCGGTCACTTGGCCTCCGGGCTCCATTCGCTGACGAAGGCACGCTGGTGCTGGCGATCATACAGGCACAGCTCGGTGCCAGTGCGTTGTTGCATGTGCTTTTGCGGGTACACGCCTTCGATCAGCAGGGCACTCATGCCCACCTGGTCATCGAATTCGGCGGGTTTGCCGCGGGCGTGGGCGTCCTTGAACTGGCTGGCGGCCAGGCAGGCCTTGAGCATCTGTTGGCGCTGCTCGTTCCAGGCCTGGCTGCTGGAAGCCTGGGCGACACTGCTGAAGAGGGCGCAGCTGATCAGGATGGAGCTGAGAAACTTCATACGCGGTTCCGGCAGTTTTCTTCCGAGGGGCGCGAATTATGCCCGACTCACCCCCGGCGGCAAGCCGGGGACTATGTCACCGAATATATCAGTGCTCGGCGAACACCACGGTACGCGCCGCCACCACCAGACAATCGGTCAGTTCCGGCGAGGAGAACTTGGTGAGGATGGCATTGGCCCCGGCCTGGGTCGCTTTCTCGCTGCTCATGGCACTGTCCAGCGAGGTGTGCAGCAGCACGTACAGGTGCTGGAAGTCGGGTGTTTCACGCAGGGTGCGGGTGAAGGCATAGCCGTCCATCTCGCTCATTTCGATGTCGGAGACGACGATGTTGATCTCCTGCGCGGTGCCTTGCAGCTCCAGCAGCACGTTGATCGCATCCTTGGCGCTGCGCGCGGTGTGGCATTCGATGCCCAGGTTACGCAGGGTATGCACCGACTGCTGCAGGGCCACGTTACTGTCGTCCACCACCAGGATGTTGCTGGCGGCCAGCAGGCTGGCGTCCTCTTCGTTCAGGCCACTGTGATGAGTTTCGGCTGCGGGTGGGGCAATCCCGTGAATGACCTTTTCGATATCCAGCACCTGCACCAGGGTGTTGTCGACGCGGGTCACGCCGGTGATGAACGAACGGTTGCCCGAGGCGTAGGGCGGCGGTTTGATGTCGGTGCTCAGGCAATGCACGATGCGGCTGACCGCCTGCACATGCAGGCCCTGGCGCGAACGGCTGATCTCGGTGACGATCAGGCAGCCGCCTTGCGGGTCTTCCAGCGGCCGCTCGCCGATGGCGCGGGACAGGTCGATGACCGACAGCGAATGGCCGCGCAGGGTGGCTACGCCTTTCACGTGCGGATGCGACTCGGGCAGCTTGGTCAGTGGCGGGCAGGGGATGATCTCGCTGACCTTGAGCAGGTTGATTGCCATCAGCTTGCCGCTGCGCAGGGTGAACAGCAGCAGCGACAGCGAGTCCGCGCGGGCTTTTTGCGTGGCCATGGTGACCTTCGGTGGGGAACTGGGGATAACCGGTTATCGGCCTGTTCGGGCTGGGCTTTAGGGCGCAAGATCTGTTGCCAATCAAGAAGGCCACCCCGACCCCTGTGGGAGCGGGTTCACCCGCGAAGAGGCCGGGCCAGACAATGCATATCGCAGGCCAGGCCCCTTCGCGGGTGAACCCGCTCCCACAGGGATTTCTATCTCAGGCCAACCGTCAGCGCTCGCGCAGGGCCTCCTTGGCCCGGTTCAGCGGTTTGATCAGGTAATCGAGGATGGTCTTCTCGCCAGTACGGATATCCACCGTGGCAATCATCCCCGGCACGATCGCGAAATGCTTGCCGGCCTTGTTCTGCAAGCTGTCCTGTTCGGTACGGATGAACACCCGGTAGTAATAGATCTCCGGTTTCACCTCATCCTGCAGGGTATCCGGCGAAATCCCCACCACCTTGCCATCCAGCCCGCCATACACCGAGTAGTCATAGGCACTGATCTTGACCTTGGCCGCTTGGTCCGGGTGGATGAAGGCAATGTCGCGCGGGGCAATGCGGGTTTCGATCAGCAGGCGCTCATCCATCGGCACGATCTTCATCACCTGGCCGCCGGGCTGCACCACGCCACCCAGGGTGTTGACCTCGATGTCCTTGACGATGCCGCGCACCGGCGAGCGCAGGGTCAGGCGGGTGAGCGAGTCGCTGCGCCCGCGGATCACCTCCGACAGGCTGTCGGCCTCGGCGCTGGCCTTGGCCAGCTCTTCGCGGGCCCGCACCAGGTAGTCGGAGCGGGCTTCGTTGGCTTTCAGCTCCAGCTCCGAGCGCTGGCGGTTAAGGCGGATCACCTCGACCCGGCTGGACGCGCCCATCTTCGCCAGGTTCTCGGTGATCTTCAGTTCGCTGCGCACCAATTGCAGCGAGTCCTGGATCCCCGCCAAGGTCTGTTCCAGGCCGCGGCGGCGGGTCTGGTACAGGGCGGTTTCAGCATCGATCAGGTCGGGCGAATCGCGCAGGCTTTCGGGGAACGTCAGCGGCTTGCCGGTCACCTCGGCCTGCAGGCGTGCCTGGCTGGCCTTGGCGGCGCGGTACTTGGCTTCGCTTTCGCCAACGCTGGAGGCGGTCTTGGTCGGGTCGAGCTGGGCCAGCACCTGGCCGCGCTCGACCAGGTCGCCTTCGGCCACGCTCATCTGCGCGACGATGCCGCCTTCGAACGACTGGATCACCTGCTCGCGCGAGCTGGGGATGACCTTGCCGGTGCCGGTGGACACTTCGGTGACCTCGAACCACGCCGCCCAGGCGAGGAACGCCGCCAGCATCAGCGCGCAGATGGTGATGATGCGGCCGGCGCGGAATACCGCCTGGTCGTCCTGCCCGTCCAGGTAGGAGGCCGGGAGTTCATGGTTGCTCATGCCTGCGCTCCTTGCAGTTTGGCCATTGCGGCATCACGCGTGTCGTCGATGACGATGCGCCCGCCATCGAGCACCACGATGCGGTCCACCCGTTGCAGCACGCTCAGGCGGTGGGTGGCGATCACCAGGGTACGGCCCTGGCAGAAGCGCTCCAGGTTATCCAGCAGCTTGCGCTCGGTCATGTCGTCCAGCGATGCGGTCGGCTCGTCCAGCAGCAGGACCTGCGGCTGACGCACCAGCAGGCGCGACAGCACCAGCGCCTGGCGCTGGCCACCGGACAGGCCCAGGCCGCCTTCGAGGATCAAATGGTCCATGCCCTTTGGCAGGCGGCGGACGAAGTCCAGCGCGCCAGTTGCGGCCAGCGCGGCCACCAGTTCCTGGTCGCTGGCCTGGCCCGCGCCGAGGGTGAGGTTTTCCCGCAGGGTGCCATGGAACAGCCGCGCGTACTGCGGCAGCAGGCCGACATCGCGGCGCAGGTCGGCAGGGTCGAGGTGGGCCATGGCGATGCCGTCCAGGCTGACCTCGCCCTGCACCAGGTCCATGGCCCCGCCCAGCGCTTGCAGCAGGGTCGACTTGCCGGCGCCGTTGCGGCCGAGCACGGCAATGCGCTCGCCCGGCTGGATATCCAGCTGGCCGATGTTGAGCACCGGTGGGGACTCTTCGCTGTAGCGGAAGTTGGCCTGGCGCAGGCGGTACTCGCCGCGAATCGCCGGCAGGTGAACGCGGGCTTCACCTTCGGGGTGGTCGACCGGCGACTGCATGAGCTTGTCCAGGCCCTGCAGCGCCACCTTGGCCTGTTGCCAGCGGGTCAGCACGTGGGTCAGCTGGGCCAGCGGCGCCATCATCCGCGACGACAGCATGGAGGCCGCCACCAGGCTACCGGTGGTGAGGTCGCCGGCGATCACCATGGGCGCGCCGATCACGATGACCACGGCAAATACCGCGCCCTGCACGTTCTGGGTCCAGGTCACCAGGCCGTTGGTGAGGGTGCGCAGGCGCAGGTTGGTGTGTGCACAGGCAGCGTTGTACTGATTCCACTGGCGTTCGAAGCGCGCTTCGGCCTGCAGCGCCTTGATCTCGTCCAGGCCCTGGATACTTTCCACCAGCATGGCGTTGCGCAGCGCCGATTCGCGCATCGAGGCATTGGCCAGCCGCGCCAGGCGCCGTTGTGCCAGCAACCCGGGCAGCACCATGGCCAGCAGCGCCACCAGCGGGATGAACACCAGCACACCGCCGATCAGCCAGAACACGAACAGGAACAGCAGGAAGAACGGCAAGTCGGCCAGGGCCGTGGCGGTACTGGAAGTGATCAGGTCGCGGATCGACTCCAGCTCGCGCAGTTGCGAAATGAACGAGCCGGTAGATTTGGGCCGCACCGAGTTGCGCAGGCGCAGGGCATGGCCGTAGACCAGGTCGCTCACCCGCAAATCGGCGCGCTTGCCCAGCAGGTCGGTCACCTTCAGCCGCAGCAGGCGCATGCTGAAGTCGAACACCAGCGCCAGCACCACGCCGCCAAACAGCACGTACAAGGTGGGCAGCGATTCGGCCGGGATCACCCGGTCGTACACCTGCATCGAGAACAACACCCCGGCCAGTGCCAGCACGTTGGCCACCAGCGAGGCGACCATCACTTGCCCATACGGGCGCAGGTCGCGCAGCACGATACGGGCAAACCAGTGGCGGTCGTAAGGCGCGGTGTAGTCGTCGGTGCGCACATCGCGTAGCGGCCGCGCCGGGCGCAGCAGGGCAACGCGGTTGATGCGGCCCTTGAGGCTGTCACGGGGCAGGCGCGAGGTCAGGCCCTGATCACCGGCAAACACCACTGCCAGGTCATCTTCCTCGGTAACCGACTCGACCACGGCCAGTTGGCCATCGTCCAGCTCCAGCACCAGCGGCGTGCGCCATTGCCGCAGGCCCTTGGCGTCGAAGCGCACGAAGCGCAGGGCCAGACCAGCCTGGCGGGCCATGTGCCGAAGGATTTCGTCCAGCGGGCGAGCGTCTTCGACGGCAGCCAGGCGAATGCGCTGGGGCGACACGTCCAGGCGGTAGTGGTGCGCCACCTGCAGCATGACTTCCAGCCAGGGGCCAAGGTCTGGCCGGTGCGGCTGCTCGGCCGCGGGAGCCGCAGGTTGACTGGGCAGGCTTACATTGATCGAATCGCTCATGGCTGGATCTCCACACCTTGCAGGTTGCGCCCGTCAAGGCCAAAGGCCGTGCGCAGGGCGCCGGTGTTGTACAGGCAGTCGACATCCAGGCGCAGCAGGTCGGAACGGGTGCCGGCAAGTTCGAAGCGTGACTGGTAGATCTCCTGCTCGGCGTTGAGCAGGTCGAGCAGGGGCCGCGTGCCCAGGTCCAGGTACTGGCGGCCATACAGCATGCGCGCTTCCTGGATGCTGACCTGGCGCGCTTCCAGCGAACTCAGCCGGCGGCCCAGCCCGGAGGTTTGCGCCTTGGCCTCGGCCAGGCCGCGACGGGCTTGCAGGCGGGCGGCATCTTCGGCGGAGTCGGCAGCCGTCAGGGCATGACCGGCGGCGCGGCTGCGGGCGCTGATGGCGCCGCCCTGGTAGATCGGCACCTCGACATTCAGGTAGATGCCCGCCTGGGTGCGGTCCATGCGTGAGTTGTCGCGGTTGTAGTCGTTGTCCAGGTAGTGGTTGACCTGCGGTTGCAACGACACGGTCGGGTAGGCCTCGGCCTTGGCCTGGGCCAGTTCGGCCTGGCCTTGGGCGCGCTGGGCCAGGGCCATCAGCACGGCAGGCAGGCGGTCATCGCCTTGCGAGGGCCGCTTGCAGGCCTGGTTCAATGCCGGGGGTGACTCTTCGGCCAGCGCCGGTGGGGTGACGCGCCCCATCAGCGCCGCCAGAGTCGAGCGCCAGCGCTCGTATTGCGACTGGTACTCCTCCAGCGTGGCGCGGGCGCTTTCCACCCGCGACTCGGCCTGTACCACGTCGGAGCGGGTGCTGGCGCCCATGTCGCTGCGCTGGCGGGCCATGCCGGCAATGTCGCCGACCCCGCGGACCTGGTCGCGGGCAATGGTCATCAGTTGTTCATAGCGGCGGGTCTCGATCCAGGCGTAGGCGGTGTCGCGGGCCAGGTCATCCACTACCAGCAGGATGTTGGCCTGGGCGCGGGCGGCGGCGGCCTGGGCTGCGCTGACGGCGCTGTCGACCTTGCCGAAGTCGTACAGCATCTGCTTGAGCGACAGGTTGAGGGCCTGGCTGTTGCGGTCGCCGCCATAGCCGGTGTCATAACCGGTGCGGATACCGCCGGAAATCTGCGGGTAGTACCCCGCGCGGGCGACGTTGATACCTTCGCCCTGTTTGTACAGGTTGCCGATGGCTTCGGCGATGCTGGGGTGCCATTGCGCGGCCTGCAGCACCGCGTCGGCCAGCCCCAGGCGTTCGCCGCTGGCGACCGGGGCCATGCCAATGGCGGGGCGGGCAGGCACCGCGTCGGGCGCATCGCGTAACAGCGAGGGCCCGATGTGGCGCAGTTGGGGGTCTATATCATCGGCTGCGTGGGCAACCGGGTGGAAGTTGAGGGCCAGGAGCCCGAAGGCTCCCAGCAACAGCGGTGACAGCGGACTGCTTCGCTTCACATAGTTCCCTTACTGCTGGTCGTCCATGCCGCCGGGCGTTTGCCCGGCGGGTTTGCAGCGGCCTCAGACAACGTGGATACCGTTCTGCACCCAGAGCTGGTGGCTCGGATCCTCCTGCGCCGTATATTGGTTATAGTCGATCCCGTCGGCAGTTTGGTTCCCGACCAGGCTCCAGTTGTCTGTCATGTGCACCGAGTCGTTTTCGTCCCCCTTGATGATCAGTGTGTTGTTGCCGGTTTCGGTAATGGCCACCACGTCGGCCAGGTTCAGGGTCAGCGCCACCGAACTGGTGTCGTTGAGGTCGATGATTTCGATGTCGTGTACACGACCGACCAGGTTGCCCAGGTCGATGCTGGCATCGCCGCCACCCCATTGCAGGGTGTCGGTGCCGGTACCACCGTCGACGCTGGCGAAGTTCTGGTCGACGATCACCAGGGTATCGTCGCCCGCGCCACCTTCCAGGCTGATGTGCCCGCCCTGGCTGCCCACCAGGTGGTCGTTGCCGTCGGTGCCGGCGATGACGTCGCTGGCGGCGGCCACGCTGGCCAGTGCTACCGCCTCGTCACCGCTGTCAGCCACCAGCGACGTGAAGGTGGTAAGGCCGGCAGCGTTGTCCAGGTTGATGGTCAGCGTTGCCGTGTCGGTGGTGCCGTTAGGGTGGGTCAGCTCGTAGGTGAAGGTGTCGTGCTGGCCGACCGCCGCCGAGGTGAGGCCCGATTTGAGGGTGTAGGTGTAGCTGCCGTCGGCGTGCACCAGCAGGTTGCCGTAGGTGCCTGCCACGGTCACCCCGTTGTAGCCCGGGATGGTGTAGGTGTTGGCCGCGGTCAGCACGCTCAGCACGGTCAGTGCCGAGCCCACGTTGTCGTCGGCCAGCAGGTTGCCGGTCGCCGCCGTCGCGCCACTGACCACAAACTCGGTCAGGTGCGTGGTGGTGGCATTGAGGCTGGTGGTGATCGAGCTGGCCAGGCCAATGCCACCGGCGGTGACACGTACGTGATAGGTACCGGCCCCCTGGTTCTGGAAGGTATACCCCGCGCCGCCACCGAGCAGGCTGATCAGCGAGCCACCGTTTACCGTTTGCACCAGCACGTACTGGCCGGTGGTCGGGTTGAGCTTGAGCAGCTCGATGGTGGTGCCGTTGAGCAGGCTCAGCAGGTTGGTGGAGTTGACCACCACCTGCAGGTTGGCCGTGGTATCGGCCGCCACCGTGGTGGTGTAGGTGGCCTGGCGGCTGCCGATCAATGGCAGGGTCAGCGAGCCCAGCGTACTGCTGCTGGTATCCACACGGTTGGCCAGGGTGAGGTGGCTGAAGCCGACATCGTTGACGGCGTCGACCACTGTCGCCGGCGCGCCGTAGTTGATGTTGCTCCACACTTCGTTGGCCTGCGGGCTGTCGATGCGCACGTACAGGTTGGCGGTGTCGGACGCGCCGTTCGGGTGCACCAGCTGGTAGCTGAACACATCGACCTTGCCGACACTGCTCGGGCTGCCGTTCGGCGTGTAGGTGTAGCTGCCGTCTGCATGGATCACCAGAGTGCCGTACTGGCCCTGCACCGTGGTGGCGGTGCCGGCGGCAACGTAGCTGCCGTTTTTCAGCACTTGCAGCACGGCGCCGCTGTCCGGACCACGGGCATCCACGGTGCCATCGGTGCCCACATCGGTGATGACGTTGCCCGAGGTGGCGGTGCCGGTACCGGTGAACTGGGTCAGGCTGCTGGAGGTGATGTCCAGCGTGGTGGTCACGTTGGTGATCAGGCCGATCCCGCCACTGCCCACGGTCAGGCGATAGTCACCGGCTTGCAGCACGCCGATGTCCACCTGCAGGCCGATTGGCAGCACGATCAGGTCAAGCAGCCCCTGGGTGTTGCCGTTGGCGATGGTGACCCAGGCGCCGCTGGCGTCTTTCACCTGCAGGACGAAGCTGGTGTTGTTCAGCAGGGCCAGCACGCTGTTGGTGGTCAGCGTCAGGGTCGGGTCGGCCGTGGTGCCGGCTGCCACTGTCCAGGTGTAGGTCTTGCTGAAGCCCGACAACAGTGTGGTGAAGCTGTCGGTATAGGTTTTGCTGGCAGTGACCGGTGCCAGGTTGACCGTGGCCGTGGCCAGGTTGTCGCTGGCGATGACCGGCGCGTTGGCATCTACATCCGGCGCGGTGACGTTGACGTTGCCCGACACGTTGCCGCGCGGGTCGGCAAGCGTCACCGACAGGATCTGGCCGTTGTCCTGAGGCGGGCTCAGGGTGACGGTGAAGGTGCCGTTCGGCTGCACCGTTGCGGTTTGCAGCACGGTACCGCTGGCGCTGCGCACCGTCACGGTGGCACCTGCTTCGCCGGTACCGGTCAGGGTACCGCCGTCGGCACTGAACACCAGGTTGCCGGCCGCGGCAGGCGGGGTCAGGTCCGGTGCGGTCAGTGTTGTACCGGTGGACACGTTACCGGCGCTGTCGGTGAGGGTGACGCTGAGCGCCTGGTTGTCGATCTGCGCGGCGGTCAGGCTGACCACGAACAGGCCGTTGCTGCCCACCGTCGCGGTACCCAGCACGGTACCGGCACTGTTGCGCACGGTGACCGTGCTGCCGATCTGGCCAGAACCGCTGACCGAGGTGCCGTTGGCGTTGATGGTGGCCAGCGGTGCGGCTGGCGGGGTGGTGTCTGGCGCGGTCAGGCTGGTGCTGGCAGACAGGTTGCCGGCCGCATCGGCCTGGCGCACCACCAGCAGTTGGCCGTCGTTCTGTGGCGAGGTCAAGGTGATGCTGAAGGTGCCGTCAGCCTGCACCACACCGCTACCGACCTGGCCGTTCGGGCCCTGCACGGTGACGGTGGCGCCGGCTTCACCATTACCGGTCAGCACGGTGCCCGTGCCGTTGATGGTGACGTTGGTCGGTACCGCAGGTGGCTGCAGGTCGGCGGCGGTGTAGCTGGTGCTGCCGGAGTTGTTGCCCGCGGCATCGGCCTGGCTCACCCCCAGTACCTGGCCATTGAGCTGTGCGGCGTTGAGGTTGACGGTGAACACGCCACCGGCATTCACCAGGCCACTGCCCAGCACGTTGCCACCGGCATCGCGCACGGTCACCGTGGCCCCGGCCTCGCCGGTACCGCTCAGCACCAGGCCGTTGGCCGACAGGCTGGTCACCACCGGGTTGGCCGGTGGGGTGATGTCGGCTGCCTGCACGAAGGTCGGTTGCGATTCGCCACCCACCAGCGCCACGGCGGTTACCGAGAGGTGCTGGCCGTTGAGCTGCGCTGCGCTGAGCGTGAGCGTGAAGGTGCCGTTCAGCGTCGCGCCACCGGTGCCGATCAGGTTGCCGGCAGCGTCGTAGACGCGGATGCCGACGCCGCTTGGCGCATTACCCGACAGGGTAAGGCCGTCGCTGCCCAGAATCACGTTGGTCGGTGGTACCGGCGGTGCGATCAGTGGGGTGATATAGGTCGCCACTGCTGACGTGTTGAACCCGTCGGACTGCGTGATTGCCAGGGTTGCCAGAGAACCTGCTGCCGGCGAAAGGGTGATCTGGAAGTTGCCGGCGGCATCCACCGTGCCGGTACCGATCACCGTACCTGCGAGGCTGACGGTGACCGAAGCATTGGCCTCGCCCTTGCCGGTCAGCACGTTGAAGGTGTTGTTGATCGCCAGGTTGGTGACCACGGCGGGCGGCGAGGTGTCGGCGGTCTGGTAAGGCGCAGGCACCGAAACGTTCCCGGCCGCGTCTGCGGACACCACGCTGAGCAGCTGGCCGTTGTTCTGCGCCGGGCTGATCGGCACGGTGAACTGGCCGTCTGCACCGACTTGCACCTGGCCCACGATGGCGTTGTCCGGACCGCGCACGGTGATGAAGCTGCCGGCTTCGGCGGTACCGGTCATCGACGTGCCATTGCCAAGCAGCAGCAGGTTGCTCGGCTGCACCGGTGGCGTCAGGTCTGGCGCGGTCACCAGCAATGGCGACGATGGGTTGCCGGTGGTGTCCTGGGCGATCAGGGTCAGTTGCTGGCCGTTGATCTGCGGGCTGCTCAGGTCGACGACAAAGGTGCCGTCCGGGTCGACCGTCACCTGGCCCAGCAGGTCGCCATTGTTGTTGATCACGGTGACCCGAGTGCCGGCCTCGGCGGTACCGATCAGCTGGGTGCCGCTGTCGTTGATGGTGGCAATCACGGTTGCCGGTGGCGTGATGTCCACCGCCGTGACCGAGCTGATCGGCGACACGTTGTTGCTGCCGTCGGTCAGGGTTACCTGCAACACCTGGCCGTTGAGCTGGGCTGCGTCCAGGTTGACCGTGAAGGTGCCGTTTGCGGCGACTGTGGCGGTGCCGATTTCAGTGGTACCGACGTACACACGCACGGTGGTTCCCGCTTCGCCGGTACCGGCCAGTACATCGCCCGCCGCATTGAGCTGCAGCCCGGTTGCCGCAGCCGGTGGCGTGTGGTCCGGTGCCAGTACGGTGACCGGCTCGCTGACGTTGCCGGGTGGGTCGGCCTGCAGCACCGACAGCACCTGGTTGTCGATTTGCGCAGGGGTAAGTTCGACGCGGAAGCTGCCATCGGCCAGCACGGTACCCGTGCCCAGTACCACACCTGCAGCGTTGCTGACGATCACGGTTGCACCGGCCTCGCCCAGGCCGCTGACCACGCTGCCGTCGGCGTTGATCACCACTTGCGTCAGCGGGGCTGGCGGGGTGAAGTCCGGGGTCAGCAGGGTAGCCACTGCCGACACGTTGCCGGCGGCATCGGCCTGGGTGAAGCTGAGCAGTTCGGCGTTGCCCAAGGCAGGGTTGAGGGTGATGGTGAAGTGGCCGCTGGCATCGACAGTGGCGCTGCCGATTTCTGCACCGCTCGGGTCGGTCACGGTCACCAGGGCGCCGACTTCGCCGCGGCCGGTGAGGGTGACGCCATCCCCGGAAACCGCCAGTTCGCTCGGCGCCACCGGTGGCGTGGTGTCTGGCGCAGTGATGGCGCTGGAAGCAGACTGGTTGCCGGCCGCATCGGTCAGTATCACATGCACCTGCTGGCCGTTGGCCTGCGGTGCATTGAGGTTCACCTGGAATGTGCCGTCGGCGCGGACTACGCCGCTGCCCAGCGCGCTGCCATCGGCGGCCATTACCCAGACGTTGGCACCGGCTTCGCCGCTACCGTTGAGCAGGCTGCCACCCCCGGCGAATGCCAGGTTCTCAGCCGCATCTGGCGCCACGCGGTCTGGCGCAGTGAGGCTGACGCTGTTGGACTCGTTGCCGGTCGCATCGGCCTGGCTGGCGCTGAGCTGTTCGCCGTTGATTTGCGCGGCACTCAGGTTGGCGCTGAAGTTGCCGTTGGCATCGACCAGGGCGGTACCCAGGTCGATACCGCCTTCACCGATCACGGTGACGGTGGCGCCAGGCTCGCCGCGGCCGGTAAGGACCAGGCCGTCGCTGGACAGCACCAGGTTGGTCAGCGGTTGTGGCGCGGTGGTGTCCGGCGCCTGCAAGGTGGCCGGCAGCGATACGGTGCCATCGCTGCCGGTCGCGCTTACATGCAGCACTTCACCGTTGGCCTGGGCATTGCCCAGGTTGACGGTGAAGGTGCCGTCGTTGGCCACCGGGCTGCTGCCCAGCAATACGCCGTTCGGGCCGTACACGTTGACCGTGCTACCCGCTGTGGCAGTACCGGTTACCGACAAGCCGTCGGCGGCCAGCACCAGGTTGTCTGGCGTGGCTGGCGCCAGCACGCCCGGCGCGGTAACGCTTTGCGCAGGCGAGGCGTTCTGTGCGGCATCGGCCTGCACCACGCTGAGGTTTTCACCGGTGAACGCTGCAGGCGACAAGGTCACGCTGAAGCTGCCATCGGCAGCGACGGTGGTGGTGCCCAGCACGGTACCGTCCGGCGCACGCACGGTGACCGTGGCTGCGGCTTCACCCAGGCCGGTCAGCGTAGCGCCGTCGGCGGACACCGCCAGGTTGCTGACCGCGGCTGGCGGCGTGGTATCGGCTGCGGTGTAAGGCGCAGCCTGCGACACGTTGCCCGCCGCATCGGTGGCGGTTACCTGCAAGGTCTGGCCGTTGGTCTGGGCACTGCCCAGGGTGACCTGGAAGGTGCCGTTGCTGCTGGCCACCACCGTACCCAGCACGTTGCCGCTGGCATCGCGCACGGTCACGGTGCTGCCGGCTTCGGCGTTACCGGTCAGTTGCAGCCCGGTAGCCGAAAGGGTCAGTGCAGTCGGCGCTGCCGGTGGCGTGAAGTCCGGTGCGGTCACCGCCACGGAAGCGGAGGTGTTGTTGCCCGCGTCGGTCTGGGTCACGCCCAGTTGCTGTGCGTTGAGCTGCACCGTGGTCAAGGTGAGGCTGAAGCTGCCATTGGCCGCCACCAGGCCGGTGCCGATGATGGTGCCGTCCGGGCCGCGCACTGTCACGCTGGCACCGGCTTCACCGAGGCCGGTCAGGGTCAGGCCGTTGTTGTTCAGCACCACGTTGGTCAACGGTGCTGGCGGGGTCAGGTCCGGGGTCGCCACGTTGATCGCTGGCGAGGTATTGCCGGCGGCATCCACTTGCGTCACGCCGATGGCCTGGCCGCTGACTTGTGGCGTGTCGAAGGTCACCGTGAAGCGACCATCTGCACCCACTGTTGCCGTGCCCAGTACAGCACCCGATCCATTGCGCACCTGGACGGTGGCACCCACTTCGCCGCTACCGGACAACTGTCGGCCGTCCTGGCTCAATACCGGGTTGCTGACAGCCGCGGGTGGTGTGCGGTCTGGCGTGGCCAGGCTGGCCGGGCCGGAAACGTTGCCGGCCGCGTCGCTGAGGGTGACCTGCAGCGGGCTGCCGGTGACCTGCGCGCTAGGCAGGGTGATCTGGAACTGGCCGCTCTGGTTGACCGTGCCGGTGGCCAGGATGGCGCCACTGGCATCGCGTACGGTGACGCTGGCGCCGGCTTCGCCCTGGCCGCTGAGCACGGTGGCCGCACCGTTGAGGCTGAGGTTGCTGGCGGCCAGTGGTGCCTGCAGGTCGGGTGCCTGCACGCTGGCGGCCAACGAGGTATTACCGGCGGCGTCAGCCTGGGTGACGATCAGGTTCTGGCCGTTGGCCGCAGCCGGCGAGAGGTTGACGCTGTACAAGCCATTGCTGCCAACCACGGCACTGCCGAGCAGCGTGCCCTGGGCGTCGGTGACCCGCACGGTTGCGCCTACTTCGCCCTGGCCGGTCAGCGTGCTGCCGGTACGGTCGATGGTGGCGCTCGGCGCGTCAGGTGCAGTGGTGTCGTTGGCGACCACGGTGGCAGGCACCGATGGCTGGCCGTCGGCGCCGATCCGTGCGCTGACCTGCAACGTTTGTGCGTTGAGTTGGGCGTTGCCGAAGAACACCCGGAAGGTGCCATCGCTGCCTACCGTCGCGGTGCCCAGCGTGGTACCGCCGGAGGTCACGGTGATCAGCGAGCCGGCGGTGCCGGTGCCGGTCAGCACGAAGCCGTCGGCGCTGATGGCCAGGCCCGCAGGCGTTGCCGCTTCGGTGCCGGTCGGGCCGGTCAGGGTAACGCCGTCGGACTCGTTGCCGGCAGGGTCGATGACCACCACGCTGACTTCATCGTCCGCGGTCAACGGCGGGTTGACCGGTATCACGAAGGTACCGTCGGGGCCTGCAGTAGTGGTGCCGCGTTCGTCGCCGGTGACCGGGTCGCGGATGACCACGGTGCTACCCGGCTCGGCGGTACCGCCGACGGTACTGCCATCCGGGCTCACGGTCACGCCGGTGGCAGGTTCCGGGTCGGTGGTGTCCGGGGCGGTGGCGGTAACCGGTGCCGAGCTGTTGCCAGCCGGGTCGGTGACGGTCACGGTCACGGTTTCGCCATTGTTCTGCGGGGTTGGCAAGGTCACGCTGAAGCTGCCGTCGGGGTTGACCGGCACCGTGGTTTCCACGCCTGCGCCGTCGCGCACGGTCACGGTTTCTGCACCCGGCGCGTTGCCGCTGACGGTGGTGCCGTCCTCGCTGACTGCCACTTCGGTTGGCAGTGCCGGCGGGGTGATGTCCGGTGCAGTGATCGGGGTGCTGCCCGATTGGTTGCCCGCCGCATCGCTCAAGGTCACTTGCAGTGCCTGGCCGTCCAGCTGCGCCGGGGCAATCGGCACGGTGAAGCTGCCGCCAGCCGGCACCACCACGCTGCCGAGCAAGTCGCCGGCGGCGTTGCGTACCTCGACGGTGCTGCCTGCTTCACCCGTACCCTGGATGGCGTTGCCGCCCGGGGTAATGGTGAGGCCGGCCGGCGCGTCGGGTGCGGTGGTGTCGTCGGCGGTGAAGGCGGTGGACGGCGACGTGTTGCCGCCAGCGTCGATCACCACCACCGACACGGTTTCGCCGTTGGTTTGTGCAGGGGCGAGCGGCACGCTGAAGCTGCCGTCCTCTTCCACCACCGCCGAGCCCAGCAGGTCGCCGGCGCCGTTGCGCACTTCAACCGTGCTGCCCGGTTCCGCCTGGCCGGTGAGCGCCGTGCCGGTGTCGTTGATGCCCAGGCCCTGTGCCGGTACCGGCGCCTCAAGGTCCGGTGCGGTTACGCTGCCGGCAGTGGAGGTGTTGCCGGTAGCGTCCGCCTGGGTGACGGCCAAGGTCTGGCCATTGAGTTGCGGCGGGTCGATGGCGACCTGGAAGGTGCCATCGGGTTGTACGGTGGCAGTACCCAGCACGGTGCCACCCGTGCCGGTGACGGTCACTTGCGCACCCGGCTCGCCGCTACCGCTCAGGCTGGCGCCGTCACCGGCGAGGGTCAGGCCGGTCGGGGTATCAGGCGCCTGGGTATCCGGTGCCGCCAGGTCGACTGCTGCCGACAGGTTGCCGCTTGGGTCGCGTTGCTCGACGGTCAGTGCCTGGCCGTTGGTCTGAGGTGTATCGAGAGTGATTTCAAACGCACCCTCGGCGCCGACCACCACGCTGCCCAGTACGCTGCCGTCCGGCCCGCGCACGGTCACGGTGGCACCCGGTTCGCCGTTGCCGGTGACGGTGATGCCGTCGCCGTCGATGGCCGGGCTGGTCACTGCTTGCGGCGGGGTGTGGTCTGGCGCGGTGAAGTCCACCGGCCCGGCGCTGTTGCCCTGGCTGTCGGTGGCATCCACGGTCAGGCTTTCACCGTTGCGCTGTGGCGCGTTGAGGGTCACGTCGAAGCGGCCGTCGCCGCCCACGGTGGCCGTACCCAGCACGTTGCCGTCGGCATCGCGCACGGTAATGGTCGAGCCGCTCTGGCCCTGGCCGGTCAGGTGGATGCCTGCCGTGTCGATGGCCAGCCCCGAAGGTTGCAGCGGGCCGTCCAGGTCTGGCGCGATGATGGTGGCAGTCGAGCTGTTGCCCGCCGCGTCACGCAGTACCACGTCCAGCTCCTGGCCGTCGGTTTGCGGTGGGTTGAGGACCACGCTGATCACGCCGTCGGCACCGACCTGGGCATTGCCCAGCACGTTGCCCTGGGCATCGACCACCTGCACGGTGGTGCCTGGTTCGCCGCGGCCGGTCAGCACGCTGCCATCGTTGCTCAGTTGCAGCTCGCTGGCCTCGTTGGGCGGGGTGATGTCCGGTGCGTTGACCTGGGTTGGCAGCGAGCTGTTGCCATCGGCGTCGATCGCCACAACATCCAGCAGTTCGCCGTTGGCCTGGGCAGGTGTGAGCGGGAGGGTGAAGGTGCCGTCGTTGCCGACCTGCACGCTGCCTACCACATTGCCTTGTGCATCACGCACTTCCACCAGGCTGCCCACCGGGGCCGTGCCACTGACCGAACTGCCATCGGCAGCCACGACCACGCCAGCCGGGCTTTCCGGCACGGCAACGGCCGGTACGATGACCGTGAGGGTAACCGACGGGTTGCCGGCGGCATCGGTCTGCTGCAGCGCTATGGCGTCGCCAGCCGCAACCGGGGTGTCGAGGTCGATCAGGAAGGTGCCATTGGCCGCCACCACGCCACTGCCGATCACAGTGCCATTGGCATCACGGATTTCCACTGTGGCACCGGCTTCGCCGCGGCCGGAGACGACCAGGCTGCCGGCACCCAGCACCACGTTGCTGATGATGGCTGGCGGGGTGATGTCAGGGGTTACGTAGCTCAGCGGCACCGAGGTGTTGCCTGCCGCATCGGTCACCCGCACGGTCACGGTCTCGCCGTTGGCCTGGGCCGGGTCGAGGGTGAGGCTGAAGCTGCCATCGGCTT
Organism: Pseudomonas sp. S37; assembly: GCF_016658545.1. Classification (GTDB taxonomy): domain Bacteria; phylum Pseudomonadota; class Gammaproteobacteria; order Pseudomonadales; family Pseudomonadaceae; genus Aquipseudomonas. The sequence continues at coordinate 58,787 of NZ_JACVZC010000002.1, forward strand.
CGGCAAGGGTGCTGCCGATCAGGTTGCCTGAAGCATCGCGAACCTCTACCCGGGCACCTGCCTCGGCGTTGCCGGTCAGGCTGACGCCATCGACCAGTGCCAGGCCGGACGGCTGCAGCGGTGCCACATGGTCCGGTGCGGTCAGCGGGCTTGGGGTGGACACGTTGCCGGCGGCATCGGTCAAGGTCACTTGCAGCGACGAACCATCCACCACCGGGGTCGGCAGTGTCACGTTGAAGCTGCCGTCGGCCTGCACGGTGCCGCTTACCAGCACTTCGCCCTGGTCATTACGCACTTCAACGGTCGCGCCGACTTCGCCGCGGCCAGATACCGTGCGCCCGTCGTTGCTGATCACCAGGTTGGTGGCCGGCTCCGGTGGCGTGGTATCGCCGCCGTTGTCGACGATCGGTGCGGTGATGGTGCCGGCTTGCGAGGCATTGCCGGCCTCGTCGGTGGCAACGACTTGCAACTGCTCGCCCGCCACTTGCGGAGGGGTAAGGGTGATTTCGAAGGCACCGCTGGCGCCCACTACCACGGTGCCGAGCACCGTGGTGCCATCGGCGGCCAGCACACGCACGGTGCTGCCCGGTTCGGCACGGCCGCTGACCGCGGTGCCGTCGGGGGCAATGGCCAGTTCGCTTGGCGCCACCGGTGGCGTGATGTCGGGCGCGGTGACCTGCACCGGCAGCGACGAAACGCCGTTGTTGTCGATGGCCACCACATCCAGCAGTTCGCCATTGGCCTGGGCCGGGGTGAGCACCACGGTGAAGGTGCCTTCGGCGCCAACCACGATGCTGCCGACCAGGGTGCCATCGGCATCATGTACTTCCACGCGGCTGCCTGCCGGGGCGGAACCGCTGATGCTGGTACCGTCTTCGGCGACCACCAGGTCGCTTGGGCTGGCCGGTACGGTCACCAGCGGCACGTCGTATTCCAGCGCGAGCGAGGTGTTGCCGCTTGGGTCGGTCTGCACCAGGCTCAGGCGTTCGCCCGGCAGCGCGGCCGGGTCGAGGTCGAGCACGAAGGTGCCGTTCGCGGTCACCACGCCACTGCCGATCAGCGTGCCAGTGATGTCACGCACTTCGACGGTGGCACCGGCTTCGCCGCGACCACTCAGGGTCAGGCCATCGGCGCCGACCACGATGTTGCTGACCAGCTCAGGCGCGGTGATGTCCGGCGCGGTGTACTGCAGCGGGGTGGAGACATTGCCGGCAGCATCCACCAGGCGAATGTCCAGCACTTCGCCATTGGCCTGGGCCGGCGACAGGGTGACGCTGAAGCTGCCGTCCTGGTTGACGACGTCGGTGCCGATCAGGTTGCCCGCGGCATCGCGTACCTGCACGGTGGCACCCGGTTCGCCGCTACCGGTCAGGGTCACGCCGTCGGCCAGGTCAAGCCCGGTCGGCTGGGTCGGTGCCTGCAGGTCCGGGGTTACCACCGAAGCCGGTGTAGAGGCATTGCCGGCGGCATCGGTCAGCACCACTTGCAAGGTGCTGCCGTCCTTGACTGCCGGGTCGAGGGTGACCTGGAAGGTGCCGTCCGGGTTGACCGTGCCGTTGGCCAGTACGTTGCCCTGGGCGTCGCGCACTTCCACGCTGGCACCGGCTTCGCCGCGGCCGCTGAGCTGGGCGCCGGCCAGGCCGACGACCAGGTTGCTGGCGGCGTCCGGTGGCGTGGTGTCGCCGCCGTCGATGTCCGGTGCGGTAATGCTGCCGGCGGTAGACGCGTTGCCGGCGGTGTCGGTGGCGGTGACTTGCAGCACCTCACCGTTCACCTGCGCCGGGTCGAGGGTGATGCTGAAGCTGCCGGTGGCGCCCACTACCACGCTGCCGAGCACGGTGGTGCCGTCGGCGGCCAGTACGCGCACGGTGCTGCCCACTTCGGCGCGGCCGGTGACCACGCTGCCGTCGGCATTGATTACCAGCTCGCTCGGGGCAACCGGCGCGGTGATGTCCGGTGCAGTGACTTGCACCGGCAGCGACGACGCACCGCTGCCATCGATGGCCACCACTTCCAGCTGTTCGCCGTTGGCCTGGGCCGGGTTGAGGATGACGGTGAAGGTGCCTTCGGCGCCAACCACCACGCTACCTACCAGTGTGCCGTTGGCATCGTGTACTTCTACACGGCTGCCGGCCGGGGCTGTACCGGTGATGTTGGCACCGTCCGCCGCCACCACCAGGTCGCTCGGGCTGGCCGGTGCGGTGGTGACCGGGACTTCAAACTGCAGGGCCTCGGAAGCGTTGCCGCTCGGGTCGGTCTGCACCAGGCTCAGTTGAGCCCCCGGTTGCGCGGCAGGGTCGAGGTCAATCAGGAAGGTACCGTTGGCCTCGACTACGCCGGTGCCGATGACGTTGCCATTGGCATCACGTACTTCTACGGTCGCACCGGCCTCGCCACGGCCACTCAGGGCCAAGCCATCGGCGCCGACCACGATATTGCTGACCAGCGTTGGCGGCGTGGTGTCAGGCGCGGTGAATTCCAGCGGTGTCGAGCTGTTGCCGGCGGCGTCCACTACACGGATGTCCAGCGCTTCACCGTTGGCCTGGGCGGGGAACAGGGTGACGCTGAAGGTGCCGTCCGGGTTGACCAGGCTGCTGCCGATTACGGTGCCAGTGGCATCGCGTACCTGCACGGTGGCGCCAGGTTCGCCGCGGCCGGTGAAGGTGACGCCATCGACCAGGGCCAGTTCGGTCGGTTGTGCCGGGGCCTGCAGGTCTGGCGCATTGACCGTGCCAGGTTGCGAAACGTTGCCGGCGGCGTCGGTCAGGGTCACTTGCAGGGCGCTGCCATCGGTGATGGCCGGGCTGAGGGTGATCGTGAAGGTGCCGTCCGGGTTGACCGAACCATCGGCAATCACATTGCCTGCGCCATCGCGTACCTGCACGGTGGCACCTGCCTCGCCACGACCGCTCAGCTGGCTGCCTGCAGCGTTTACCAACAGGCCGGTCGGGGCTTCCGGCGGCGTGGTGTCGCCGCCGTCGATGTCCGGTGCAGTGACGCTGCCGGCGGTGGAGGCATTGCCGGCGGCATCGGTGGCGGTTACTTGCAACACCTCGCCATTCACTTGTGGCGGGTCGAGGGTGATGCTGAAGCTGCCGGTGGCGCCCACCACCACGGTGCCGAGCACGGTGGTGCCGTCGGCGGCCAGCACGCGTACGGTGCTGCCCGCTTCGGCGCGGCCGGTGACCACGCTGCCGTCACCGTTGATTACCAGCTCGCTTGGCGCAACCGGCGGGGTGATGTCTGGCGCGGCGACTTGCACTGGCAGCGACGAAACGCCGTTGCCGTCGATGGCCACCACGTCCAGCAGTTCGCCATTGGCCTGGGCCGGGTCGAGGGTGACGGTAAAGCTGCCATCGGCACCTGCGACGACACTGCCAACCAATGTGCCATTGGCATCATGCACTTCCACGCGGGTACCAGCAGGCGCGGTACCGCTGATGCTGCTGCCGTCTTCGGCGACCACCAGGTCGCTCGGGCTGGCCGGGGCAGTGGTGGCAGGTACTTCGAACTGCAGTGCCTCGGAGGCATTGCCGCTCGGGTCGGTCTGCACCAGGCTCAATTGCTCGCCAGGTTGCACGGCAGGGTCGAGGTCGATGAGGAAGGTGCCGTTGGCGGCGACCACACCAGTGCCGATTACGGTGTCATTGGCATCGCGTACTTCGACGGTGGCGCCGGCTTCGCCGCGACCGCTCAGGGCCAGGCCATCGGCGCCGACCACGATGTTGCTGACGGCGGTGGGTGGGGTGATGTCCGGGGCGGTGAACTCCAGCGGTGCCGAGCTGTTGCCGGCGGCGTCGACCACACGGATGTCCAGCGCCTCGCCGTTGGCCTGGGCAGGCGCCAGGGTGATGCTGAACAGGCCATCAGCACCGACCAGGCCGCTGCCGATGACTGTACCGGTGGCATCACGCACTTGCACGGTGGCGCCAGGTTCGCCACGGCCGCTAAAGGTGACACCGTCGGCCAGGGCCAGCTCGGTTGGCTGGGTCGGGGCCTGCAGGTCGGGGGTGGTGACCGAGCCTGGTTGCGAAACGTTACCGGCGGCGTCGGTCAGGGTGACTTGCAGGGTGCTGCCATCATTGACGGCCGGGTTAAGGGTAAGGGTGAAGGTGCCGTCCGGGTTGACGGTGCCGTTGGCAATCACATTGCCTGCGCCGTCGCGTACCTGAACGGTGGCACCTGCCTCGCCACGGCCGCTCAACTGGCTGCCGGCCTGGCCGACCAGCAGGCCGGTCGGGGCTTCCGGTGGCGTGGTGTCGCCACCGTCGATGTCCGGTGCAGTGACGCTGCCGGCGGTGGAGGCATTGCCGGCGGCATCGGTGGCGGTTACTTGCAACACCTCGCCATTCACTTGTGGCGGGTCGAGGGTGATGCTGAAGCTGCCGGTGGCGCCCACCACCACGGTGCCGAGCACGGTGGTGCCGTCGGCGGCCAGCACGCGCACGGTGCTGCCCGCTTCGGCGCGGCCGGTGACCACGCTGCCGTCGGCACTGATGACCAGCTCGCTTGGGGCAACCGGTGGGGTGATGTCCGGCGCTGTGACTTGTACTGGCAGCGACGAGGTGCCGTTGCCGTCGATGGCCACCACGTCCAGCAGTTCGCCATTGGCCTGGGCCGGGTCGAGGGTGACGGTAAAGCTGCCATCGGCACCTGTTACGACACTGCCAATCAGCGTGCCGTTGGCGTCATGCACTTCCACGCGGGTACCGGCTGGTGCGGTACCGCTGATGCTGCTGCCGTCTTCGGCGACCACCAGGTCGCTCGGGCTGGCCGGGGCAGTGGTGGCGGGTACTTCGAACTGCAGTGCCTCGGAGGCATTGCCGCTCGGGTCGGTCTGCACCAGGCTCAGTTGCTCGCCAGGCTGCACGGCCGGGTCGAGGTCGATGAGGAAGGTACCGTTGGCCGCGACCACACCCGTGCCGATCACGGTGCCATTGGCATCGCGTACTTCGACGGTGGCGCCGGCTTCGCCGCGACCGCTCAGGGCCAGGCCATCAGCGCCGACCACGATGTTGCTGACAGCGGTCGGTGGGGTGATGTCAGGGGCGGTGAACTCCAGCGGTGCCGAGGTGTTGCCGGCGGCATCCACCAGGCGCACATCCAGCGCCTCGCCGTTGGCCTGGGCGGGCGACAGGGACAGGCTGAACAGCCCGTCGGCACCGACGATGGCGGTACCGATCACGGTACCGGCGGCATCGCGCACCTGCACGCTAGCACCCGGTTCGCCGCGGCCGTTGAAGGTGACGCCATTGAGCAGCACCAGGTCGGTAGGCTGCGCAGGCGGTTGCAGGTCTGGCGAGGTCACCGAGCCAGGTTGCGAAACGTTGCCGGCGGCGTCGGTCAGGGTGACTTGCAGGGCACTGCCGTCGTTCACGGCCGGGTCCAGGGTGATGGCGAAGCTGCCGTCTGCACCTACGGTGCCGGTCGCCAGCACATTGCCCGCCGCATCACGCACTTCTACGTTGGCGCCAGGCTCGCCGCGCCCGCTCAGTTGGCTGCCGGCCAGGCCGATGACCAGGTCGGTAGGCGCTGTTGGCGGTGTGGTATCGACACCGTCGAGGTCTGGCGCGGTGACCGCACTGGTCGGTGAGGTATTGCCAGCGGCATCGGTGGCGGTGGCTTGCAGCACTTCACCGTCTACCTGTGGCGGGTTCAGGTCGATGCTGAACACACCGGTCGGGCCGACCACGGCAGTGCCCAGTTCGCTGCCGTCGGCGGCAACGATGCGCACGGTGCTGCCGGGCTCGGCGCGGCCGGTTATCACGCTGCCGTCCGCGCTGACCGCCAGCTCACTTGGCGCGGCCGGGGCGGTGATGTCGGGCGCGGTGATCTGCGTCGGGGTGGAGGAAACGCCATCGGCGTCGATGGCCACTACATTCAGCAGCTCGCCGTTGGCCTGGGCAGGGTTGAGTTCGATGCTGAAGCTGCCGTCGGCATTGGCGGTGGCGCTGCCGATCAATGCGCCGCTGGCATCGTGTACTTCCACGCGGCTGCCGGCTGGCGCTGTACCGGTGAGGGTCGTGCCATCGGCATCGATAGTCAGCCCGCTCGGGCTGACGGGGGCGGTGGTCAGCGGCACATCGTATTCGACGGCCACCGACGCGTTGCCGCTTGGGTCCACCTGCAACAGCGTCAGTTGGTCGCCGGGCTGTACGGCCGGGTCGAGGGTGATCAGGAAGGTGCCGTTGGCGGTGACTACGCCACGGCCCAGCAGGTTGCCATCGGCATCGCGCACCTCCACAGAGGCACCGGCTTCGCCGTGGCCACTCAGGGTTGTGCCGCCCGCACCGACCAGGATGTCGCTCACGGCGTCTGGCGGGGTGATGTCCGGGGCGTTGAATTGCAGCGGTGCGGAGCTGTTGCCGGCGGCATCCACCAGGCGCACGTCGAGCGCTTCGCCGTTGGCCTGCGCCGGGGCGAGGGTGATGCTGAACAGGCCATCGGCGCCGACCAGGCCACTACCGATAAGGGTGCCGGCGGCGTTGCGCACCTGCACGGTGGCGCCCGGCTCGCCGCGACCGCTGAAGGTCACGCCATCGGCCAGGGCCAGTTCGCTGGGTTGGGCAGGGGGCAGCAAGTCTGGCGAGGCGACCGAGCCTGGCTGCGAAACGTTGCCGGCAGCGTCGGTAAGGGTGACTTGCAGGGTGCTGCCGTCTTTCACGGCAGGGTCCAGGGTAACGGCGAAGGTGCCATCTGCACCGACGGTGCCGCTGGCGATGATGTTGCCAGCAGCATCGCGCACCTGCACGGTGCTGCCAACTTCGCCGCGGCCACTGAGTTGGCTGCCGGCCAGGCCGATGACCAGGTTGGTCGGGGCCTCCGGTGGCGTGGTATCGCCGCCGTCGATGTCCGGCGCAGTGACCGAACTGGCGGTTGAGGTATTGCCTGCGGCGTCGGAAGCGGTGGCTTGCAATACCTCGCCGTCCACTTGAGGCGGATTGAGGGTAATGCTGAACACACCGGTGGCACCCACTACCGCAGTGCCAAGCTCAGTGCCATCGGCACCGACGATACGCACGGTGCTGCCGGGTTCGGCACGACCAGTCAGTACGGTACCGTCGGCGCTGACAGCCAGGTCGATTGGTGCGGCAGGGGCGGTGATGTCTGGCGCGGTGATTTGTGCTGGCAGCGAGGAAACGCCGCCGTCATCGATGGCAACCACGTCCAGCAGTTCGCCGTTGGCCTGCGCAGGGTTCAGTTCGATGCTGAAGCTGCCGTCGGCGTTGGCGATGGCGCTGCCGATCAGGGTGCCGTTGGCATCATGCACTTCCACGCGGCTGCCGGCTGGTGCAGTACCGGTCAGGGTGGTGCCGTCGGCATCGATGAGCAGGTTGCTTGGGCTGTCCGGGGCAGTGGTCAGCGGAACGTCGTATTCCAGGGCAACCGAAGCGTTGCCGCTTGGGTCGGTCTGCACCAGGCTCAGCTGGTCGCCAGGTTGAGCAGCCGGGTCGAGGTCGATGAGGAAGGTGCCGTTGGCACCGACCACGCCGGTGCCGATCACATTGCCATCGGCATCACGCACTTCCACGGTGGCACCCGGTTCACCGCGGCCACTTAGGGCCAGGCCACCGGCGCCGACGACGATGTTGCTGACGGCGTCAGGCGGGGTGATGTCTGGTGCATCAAACTGCAGCGGTGCCGAGGTATTGCCGGCAGCGTCGACCACGCGTACGTCCAGTGCTTCGCCATTGGCCTGGGCAGGGCTGAGCGTGAGGCTGAAGGTGCCGTCTTCATTCACCACGCCCGTGCCGATGACTGTGCCGGCGGCATCGCGGACCTGCACGGTGGCACCCGGTTCGCCGCGACCAGTGAATGTTACGCCATCTGCCAAGGCCAGGTCGGTTGGCTGCGCTGGCGGCAGCAGGTCTGGTGAGGTTACCGAGCCGGGTGGCGATACATTGCCGGCGGCGTCGGTGAGGGTGACTTGCAAGGTGCTGCCATCGTTCACGGCAGGGTCCAGGCTGATGGCGAAGCTGCCATCAGCCGCAACGGTGCCGGTGGCCAGTACGTTACCGGCGGCATCGCGCACCTGCACGGTCGTGCCCGGCTCGCCACGGCCGCTCAACTGCTGGCCGGCCAGGCCGATGACCAGATCGGTCGGGGCTGCGGGTGGTGTGGTATCGACGCCGTCGATATCCGGCGCGGTCACCACGCTGGTGGGCGATGTGTTGCCAGCGGCATCGGTTGCCGTGGCTTGCAGCACCTCACCGTCGACTTGTGGTGGGGCGAGGGCAATGCTGAACACGCCGGTCGGGCCGACCACGGCGGTGCCCAGTTCGGTGCCATCGGCCGCGACGATACGCACGGTGCTGCCCGGTTCGGCACGGCCGGTGATGACGCTGCCGTCAGCGCTGACCGCCAGCTCGCTGGGTGCGGCGGGGGCGGTGATGTCCGGGGCGGTTATTTGTGCCGGCAGCGAAGAGACGCCGCCGTCATCGATGGCGACCACGTCCAGCAATTCGCCATTGGCCTGAGGTGGGTTCAGTTCGATGCTGAAGCTGCCGTCGGCGTTGGCGATGGCGCTGCCAATCAGGACACCGTTGGTGTCATGCACTTCCACGCGGCTGCCGGCGGGTGCAGTACCGGTGAGGGTGGTGCCGTCGGCATCGATGGCCAGATTGCTTGGGCTGTCGGGTGCGGTGGTCAGCGGTACGTCGTACTCGACGGCCACGGATGCGTTACCGCTTGGGTCGGTTTGCACCAGGCTCAGTTGGTCGCCTGGTTGTGCGGCCGGGTCGAGGTCGATCAGGAAGGTGCCATTAGCACCGACCACGCCAGTGCCGATCACATTGCCATCGGCGTCACGCACTTCGACGGTCGCACCGGGTTCGCCACGGCCGCTCAGGGCCAGGCCACCGGCGCCCACCACGATGTTGCTCACGGCGTCAGGCGGGGTGATATCCGGTGCATCGAACTGCAGCGGTGCCGAAGTATTGCCGGCAGCGTCGACCAGACGCACGTCCAGCGCTTCACCATTAGCCTGGGCTGGGGACAGGGTGAGGCTGAACAGCCCGTCGGCGCCGACGATGCCGGTACCGATCAGGTTACCGGCGGCATCACGTACCTGCACGGTAGCGCCAGGTTCGCCGCGACCGGTGAAGGTCACGCCGTCTGCCAGGGCCAGCTCGGTAGGTTGTTCAGGTGGCAGCAGGTCGGCCGAAGTCACCGAGCCAGGCTGCGACACGTTGCCGGCGGCATCGGTCAGGGTGACTTGCAGGGTACTGCCGTCTTTTACGGCAGGGTCCAGGGTGACAGCAAAAGTGCCATCCGCGCCGACAGTGCCAGTGGCGATGATATTGCCGGCTGCGTCACGCACCTGCACGGTAGTACCGGCTTCGCCGCGGCCACTGAGTTGGCTGCCGGCCAGGCCGATCACCAGATCGACCGGGGCATCTGGCGGGGTGGTGTCACCGCCGTCGATGTCCGGCGCGGTGACCGAGCTGGCGGTAGAGGTGTTGCCGGCGGCATCGGATGCAGTGGCTTGCAGTACCTCGCCGTCCACTTGAGGCGGATTGAGGGTGATGCTGAATACACCGGTGGCACCAACAACGGCAGTGCCAAGCTCGGTGCCATCGGCACCGACGATGCGCACGGTGCTGCCGGGTTCGGCACGACCGGTCAGCACGGTACCGTCTGCGCTGACGGCCAGGTCGGTTGGCGCGGCAGGGGCGGTGATGTCCGGGGCGGTGATTTGCGCCGGCAGCGAGGAAATGCCGCCGTCATCGATGGCAACCACGTCCAGCAGTTCGCCGTTGGCCTGCGCAGGATTCAGTTCGATGCTGAAGCTGCCATCGGCGTTGGCGATGGCGCTGCCGATCAGGGTGCCGTTGGCGTCGTGGACTTCAACACGGCTGCCGGCGGGTGCAGTACCGGTGAGGGTGGTGCCGTCGGCATCGATGGCCAGATTGCTTGGGCTGTCGGGTGCGGTGGTCAGCGGTACGTCGTACTCGACGGCAACAGATGCGTTACCGCTTGGGTCGGTCTGCACCAGGCTCAGTTGGTCGCCTGGTTGTGCGGCCGGGTCGAGGTCAATCAGGAAGGTGCCATTGGCACCCACCACGCCAGTGCCGATCACATTGCCATTGGCATCACGCACTTCAACGGTGGCACCCGGTTCACCGCGGCCACTCAGGGCCAGGCCGCCGGCGCCGACGACGATGTTGCTCACGGCGTCAGGCGGGGTGATATCCGGTGCGTCGAATTGCAGCGGTGCCGAAGTATTGCCGGCCGCATCGACCAGGCGCACGTCCAGTGCTTCGCCGTTGGCCTGGGCAGGGGACAAGGTCAGGCTGAAGCTGCCGTCTTCATTGACCACGCCAGAACCGATCAGGTTACCGGCAGCGTCACGCACCTGCACGGTAGCGCCCGGTTCGCCGCGACCGGTGAAGGTCACGCCGTCTGCCAGGGCCAGGTCGGTGGGTTGAGCTGGCGGCAGCAAGTCAGCCGAGGTGACCGAGCCTGGCTCCGACACGTTGCCGGCAGCGTCAGTCAGGGTCACTTGCAGGGTGCTGCCGTCTTTTACGGCGGGATCGAGGGTGACAGCAAAGGTGCCATCCGCGCCGACGGTGCCGGTGGCGATGATGTTGCCGGCAGCGTCACGCACCTGCACGGTGGTACCGGCTTCGCCGCGACCACTGAGTTGGCTGCCGGCCAGGCCGATGACCAGGTCGGTAGGTGCCAGTGGTGGCGTGGTGTCACCACCATCGATATCCGGAGCGGTGACCGAACTGGCGGTAGAGGTGTTGCCGGCGGCGTCGGACGCGGTGGCTTGCAGTACCTCACCGTCGACTTGAGGCGGATTGAGGGTAATGCTGAACACGCCGGTGGCACCGACGATGGCAGTGCCCAGTTCGGTGCCATCGGCGCCGACGATGCGCACGGTGCTGCCGGGTTCGGCACGACCAGTCAGTACGGTACCGTCTGCGCTGACGGCCAGGTCGGTTGGTGCGGCAGGGGCGGTGATGTCCGGGGCGGTGATTTGCGCGGGCAGCGAAGAGACGCCGCCGTCATCGATGGCGACCACATCCAGCAGTTCGCCGTTAGCTTGGGCAGGGTTCAGTTCAATGCTGAAGCTGCCGTCGGCATTGGCGATGGCGCTGCCGATCAGGGTGCCGTTGGCATCATGCACTTCCACGCGGCTGCCAGCTGGTGCAGTACCGGTCAGGGTGGTGCCGTCGGCATCGATGGCCAGATTGCTTGGGCTATCAGGAGCTGTGGTCAGCGGTACGTCGTACTCGACGGCCACGGAGGCGTTACCGCTTGGGTCGGTCTGCACCAGGCTAAGCTGGTCGCCAGGTTGAGCAGCCGGATCGAGGTCGATCAGGAAGGTGCCATTGGCACCGACCACGCCAGTGCCGATCACATTGCCATCGGCATCACGCACTTCCACGGTGGCACCCGGTTCGCCACGGCCGCTCAGGGCCAGGCCACCGGCGCCGACGACGATGTTGCTCACGGCGTCAGGCGGGGTGATGTCTGGTGCATCGAATTGCAGTGGGGCCGAGGTGTTGCCGGCAGCGTCGATAAGACGCACATCCAGTGCTTCGCCGTTGGCCTGGGCAGGGGACAGGGTGAGGCTGAACAGCCCGTCGGCGCCGACGATACCCGTGCCAATCAGGGTGCCTGCGGCATCGCGTACTTGTACGGTGGCGCCCGGTTCGCCGCGACCGGTGAAGGTCACGCCATCGGCCAGAGCCAGTTCGGTTGGCTGCGCTGGCGGCAGCAGGTCGGTCGAGGCGACCGAACCTGGCTGCGACACGTTGCCGGCAGCGTCAGTCAGGGTTACTTGCAGGGTACTGCCATCTTTTACGGCGGGATCGAGGGTGACAGCAAAGGTGCCATCGGCGCCGACGGTGCCGGTGGCGATGATATTGCCGGCAGCGTCACGCACCTGCACGGTGGTACCGGCTTCGCCGCGACCACTGAGCTGGCTGCCGGCCAGGCCGATTACCAGGTCGACAGGGGCATCAGGTGGCGTGGTGTCACCACCATCGATATCCGGCGCGGTGACCGAGCTGGCGGTAGAGGTGTTACCGGCGGCATCGGACGCGGTGGCTTGCAGTACCTCGCCGTCGACTTGAGGCGGATTGAGGGTAATGCTGAACACGCCGGTGGCACCCACTACTGCAGTGCCAAGCTCAGTGCCATCGGCACCGACGATACGCACGGTGCTGCCGGGTTCGGCACGACCAGTCAGTACGGTACCGTCAGCGCTGACGGCCAGGTCGGTAGGTGCGGCAGGCGCGGTGATGTCCGGGGCGGTGATTTGCGCGGGCAGCGAAGAGACGCCGCCGTCATCGATGGCGACCACGTCCAGCAGTTCGCCATTAGCCTGAGGTGGGTTCAGTTCGATGCTGAAGCTGCCGTCAGCGTTGGCGATGGCGCTGCCGATCAGGATGCCGTTGGCATCATGCACTTCCACGCGGCTGCCGGCTGGCGCAGTACCGGTGAGGGTCGTGCCGTCAGCATCGATGGCCAGATTGCTTGGGCTATCAGGAGCTGTGGTCAGCGGTACGTCGTACTCGACGGCCACGGACGCGTTGCCGCTTGGGTCGGTCTGCACCAGGCTCAGTTGGTCGCCTGGTTGTGCGGCCGGGTCGAGGTCGATCAGGAAGGTGCCATTGGCACCCACCACACCAGTGCCGATCACATTGCCATCGGCATCACGTACTTCAACGGTGGCACCCGGTTCACCGCGGCCACTCAGGGCCAGGCCACCGGCGCCGACGAGAATGTTGCTCACGGCGTCAGGCGGGGTGATGTCTGGTGCATCGAACTGCAGCGGTGCCGAGGTATTGCCGGCCGCATCGACCAGGCGCACGTCCAGCGCTTCGCCGTTGGCCTGGGCAGGGGACAAGGTCAGGCTGAAGCTGCCGTCTTCATTGACCACGCCAGAGCCGATCAGGTTACCGGCAGCGTCACGAACCTGCACGGTAGCGCCCGGTTCGCCGCGACCGGTGAAGGTCACGCCGTCTGCCAGGGCCAGGTCGGTGGGTTGAGCAGGCGGCAGCAAGTCGGCCGAGGTGACCGAACCTGGCTCCGACACGTTGCCGGCAGCGTCAGTCAGGGTCACTTGCAGGGTACTGCCGTCTTTTACAGCAGGGTCGAGGGTGACAGCAAAGGTGCCATCCGCGCCGACGGTGCCTGTGGCAATGATGTTGCCGGCGGCGTCACGCACCTGCACGGTGGTACCGGCCTCACCGCGGCCACTGAGCTGGCTGCCGGCCAGCCCGATCACCAGATCGACAGGGGCATCGGGTGGCGTGGTGTCACCACCATCGATATCCGGCGCAGTGACCGAACTGGCGGTAGAGGTATTGCCAGCGGCATCGGTTGCAGTGGCTTGCAACACCTCGCCGTCGACTTGTGGCGGGCTGAGTTCGATGGTGAAGACGCCGGTCGGGCCAACCACGGCGGTACCCAGTTCGGTGCCGTCGGCTGCGACAATGCGCACGGTGCTGCCCGGCTCGGCACGGCCGGTAAGTACGGTACCGTCGGCGCTGACAGCCAGGTCGGTCGGTGCGGCAGGGGCGGTGATGTCCGGGGCTGTGATCTGGGCCGGCAGCGAGGAGACGCCGCTGTCGTCGATCGCGACCACGTCCAGCAACTCGCCGTTGGCCTGGGCCGGTTCGAGCTCGATGCTGAAGGTGCCGTCGGCATTGGCAATACCGCTACCGATCAAGGTGCCGTTGGCGTCATGCACTTCCACGCGGCTGCCGGCTGGCGCAGTACCGGTGAGGGTGGTGCCGTCAGCATCGATGGCCAGGTTGCTCGGGCTGTCCGGAGCGCTGGTCAGCGGCACATCGTATTCGGTCGCTGGCGAAATGTTGCCGCTCGGGTCGGTTTGCACCAGGCTCAGGTGCTCACCCGACTGCACGGCAGGGTCAAGGTCGATCAGGAAGGTGCCATTGGCACTCACCACGCCAGTGCCGATCACGTTGCCGTTGGCATCGCGCACTTCGACGGTAGCGCCCGGTTCGCCACGACCGCTCAGGGCTGTACCACCCGGGCCGACCAGGATATTGGTAACGGCATCGGGCGGGGTGATGTCCGGGGCCGTGAATTCCAGCGGCACCGAGCTGTTGCCGGCGGCATCCACCTGGCGGATATCCAGGTGCTCACCATTGGCCTGGGCCGGGGCAAGGGTAAGGCTGAAGCTGCCGTCGGCGTTGACCACGCCGCTGCCAATCAGGTTGCCGGCAGCATCGCGCACTTGCACGGTAGCGCCCGGTTCGCCGCGACCGGTGAGGGTTGTACCGTTGGCCAGGGCCAGGTCGGTCGGTTGGTCAGGGGCGGTGGTGTCGGGGGTGTCGATGTCCGGTGCGGTGACAGTGCCAGGGGCCGAGACATTGCCGGCGCCATCGGTCAGGGTGACTTCAAGTTGTTCGCCGTTGACCTGCGGCGGGTTCAGCGTCACGTCGAAGCTGCCATCGGCCGCCACGGTGCCGCTGCCGATGATGTTTCCGGCGGCGTCACGGATATTCACTGTGGCGCCTGCTTCGCCGCGGCCGGTCAGGCGCAGGCCATCTGGCGACACCAGCAGGTCGATCGGCGTGGCCGGTGCGGTAGTGTCCGGGTCCGAGCCACCGCTGCTGCCGCCACTGCTGTTGTTGGCTGCCGCTGCCGCGCCACCGACGCCGAGCAGGCTGAGCCCGGCAATGGCCCAGGTCGGCATGGCGCTACCGGCGGTACCGATACCGGCAACCAGCTCATCCAGCGAGGCCACGTCTTCGAAAGTGAAACCGGTGAACGCCGCTGCATCGTACTGGGCGTGCCACAGGGTGCCGTCTTCGCCGACGAAGACGATGTCGCTGCCGACCCCGGCCTGGTCCACGGCAAAGAAGTTGCCAACGGTGACTTTTTCACCGGACTTCAGGGTAATGATCAGGTCTTGCCCGCGCTGGGTGACCGTGGCCACTTGGTCGGGGGCCACCGGCATCTGCACGACGCCTGGGCCTTTCAGGTTGATATTGCCCCAGGCGCTCTGAGTGGCGACTTCGGATTGTTTATCGGCGACGACGATGTTTTCCATGGATGCTCCCTGCTGGTATCCAGAATCCCCGCCCGAACAGTTCGGGCCACAACCGCCGTAACAGAGCCCTTGCAGGGGTGTTTCGCGCAGTCTCGACCAGGCAGTCGAGAATTGGGTGGTTAGGGAGATATAGCAGCCAGGCGGGAAGCAACCAGATGGCTTTCTGGGTTAATCCTTTTGTAGGTAGACCTCAGCGAAGCCCCAGCCGGCGGGCCAAACGGCTCAGATTTGCACGGTCCAGACCCAGCTCTCGCGCCGCTGCCGCCCAGTTGTCCTGATGCCGTTGCAGGCAGGCTTCGATCACCTGGCGCTGGTAGATATCGACGGCTTCGCGCAGGCCACCCTCGGGCAGCTTGGCCACCGGTGGCGGGGCTATGGGGGAGGGCAGGGCGCCGGTGCCTGGCGACGACACGCGCAGGTCCAGGTCGATGGCTTCCAGGGTGAGGATACGTGGCCGGTCGGGGTGCTGGCCCAGCGCCTTGAGCGCCGAGCGGCCGATCAGGTGTTCCAGTTCGCGCACGTTGCCCGGCCAGTCATAGGCCAACAGTGCGGCCTGGGCTTCACTGCTCAGGCGCAGGCTGTTCAGGCCCAGGCGCGAACGGTTCTGTTCGAGGAAGTAGCCAGCCAATAGCAGCACGTCGCGCCCACGTTCGCGCAACGGCGGTACATGCAGCGGGTACACGCTGAGGCGGTGATAAAAGTCGGCGCGGAAGTTGCCGTTGCGCACCTCTGCTGCCAGGTCACGGTTGGTGGCGGCGATCAGGCGCACGTCCACGCGGTGCTCACGGTCCGAACCCAGGCGCTGCAACTGGCCGCTCTGCAGCACGCGCAACAGCTTGGCCTGCACCGTCAGTGGCAGCTCGCCGACTTCGTCGAGGAACAGCGTGCCGCCGTTGGCCAACTCGAACTTGCCACGGCGTTCGCCATGCGCGCCGGTGAAGGCCCCGCGCACATGGCCGAACAGTTCGCTTTCCACCAGGGTATCGGGCAGGGCGGCGCAGTTGAGGCTGACCAGCGGCTTGTCGGCACGGCTGCTGGCCTGGTGCAGGGCCTGGGCTACCAGCTCCTTGCCGACACCGGTTTCGCCGGTGATCAGCACGGTCAGGTCACTGCCGCCGACCAGGCGGATTTCTTCCACCAGGCGTTTGTGCGCAGGGCTCTGACCAATCAGCTCTTTGTCCTGGCCGCTGGCCTGGCGGTAGATCTCGGCCCGGTGGTGTTCGTCTTCGGCGCGCAGGGCCAGGTGCTCGATGCGCTCGGCCACGGTCACGGTCGCGGCGGCCAGGCTGGCAAACGCCTGCAGGGCATCCAGCTCCATGCTCTGGAATTGCCCGGGGGTGAGGGCGTCGAGGGTGACCAGGCCCCAGGGGCGCTCATCGACCATCAGCGGGCAGCCCATGCAGTCATGCACTTCCAGGTCGGCATCCGGAGCGTTGACCAGGCCATCGTATGGGTCGGGCAATTCGGAGTCGCTGGCGAAACGGGTGGGCTCCGGGCGGCTGAGCAGAATCTGGAAGCGCGGGTGTTCGCTGACCCGGAAGCGCCGGCCGAGGGTATCGGGGCTCAGGCCATCCACAGCCAGCGGCACCAGCCATTCACCGTCCAGGCGCAACAGCGCGGCGGCGTCGCACGGCAGCAAGCCCCGCATGGCCTGCAACAGGCGGCGGTAGCGTTCCTGATCAGGCAAATCGCGGGACAGGTCGCTAACCAGCGGTAGCAAGGTGGTGAGCAGCGGCTTTGTGGTCATATGGACTCCTGTAAGTCGATTTGACTATACGCCGGGGTAGGTCGTTTTGACATGACCTGGGTCAACCCCCTGATTTTGCTGGCGATAAAAGTTGGCACGATTGCTGTAATAGCCAGGGCAGTCATTTGAAGCCACAGGCTCAGGAGTTGTTGCAATGCTCAATGCCGAACAACGTGCAATCATCAAGGCCACTGTCCCCCTGCTGGAAAGCGGCGGCGAAGCGCTGACCACCCACTTCTACAAGATGATGCTCAGCGAGTACCCAGAAGTACGCCCACTGTTCAACCAGGCCCACCAGGCCAGCGGCGACCAGCCACGTGCCCTGGCCAACGGCGTGTTGATGTATGCCCGCCACATCGACCAGCTGGAGCAGTTGGGCGGCTTGGTCGGGCAGATTATCAACAAGCACGTTGCCCTGCAGATTCTGCCAGAGCACTACCCGATCGTTGGCACCTGCCTGCTGCGCGCCATCGAGGAAGTGCTGGGCAAGGAAATCGCCACCCCTGCGGTCATCGAGGCCTGGGGGGCGGCCTATGGTCAGCTGGCCGACATCCTGATCGGTGCTGAAGAAGGTTTGTATAAACAGAAGGAAGAGGCCGAGGGTGGCTGGCGCGGGACGCGCGAGTTCCGGCTGGTGCGCCGCGAGCAGGAAAGCAGCGAAATCGTTTCGTTCTACTTTGCCCCGGTCGATGGCAAGCCGGTACTCAAGGCCGAGCCTGGCCAGTACATCGGCCTGAAGCTGGACATCGACGGTGCCGAGCAGCGCCGCAACTATTCGCTGTCGGCATTGTGCGACGGCAAGGAATACCGCATCAGCGTCAAGCGTGAAGAGGGCGGCAAGGTCTCGAACTACCTGCATGATGAACTGGTGGTGGGTGATACCCTGGAACTGTTCCCGCCAGCGGGTGACTTTACCCTGGCGGGCAGTGACAAGCCGCTGGTGCTGATCAGTGGTGGCGTGGGCATTACCCCGACCCTGGCGATGCTGCAGGCAGCACTGCAAACCCGGCGCGAGGTGCATTTCATTCACTGCGCGCGTAATGGTGCTGTGCATGCCTTCCGCGACTGGATCGATGGTTTGGCGGCGCGTCATCCGCAACTCAAGCGCTTTTATTGCTATGCCGAGCCGGAAGGTGGCGCTGCGGCCGATGCCGTGGGCCTGCTGAGCGAAGACCTGCTGGCCGAGTGGCTGCCGCGTGAGCGGGATGTGGATGCTTACTTCCTTGGGCCGAAGGGGTTCATGGCGGCGGTCAAGCGCCAGCTGAAGGGCCTGGGTGTGCCGGAGCAGCAGAGCCGTTACGAGTTCTTCGGGCCGGCGGCTGCCTTGGAGTGATGTAGCGCCTGTACTGGCCTCTTCGCGGGTAAACCCGCTCCCACAGGGACCGCACCACATTCAAAACCGGTGCAATACCTGTGGGAGCGGGTTTACCCGCGAAGAGGCCGGTACAAGCATAAGCAATCATCTCACCCACTGGGCCGCAGCACACCTTCCTGCCTATATATAAAGAAGGGACGAAAGCACCTGCGCAGCTTTCATCGTTAATCCTCCTTTAATCACGGTATCCTTCACTCCCGGGTGTCGAGGGGCTTGCCCCTGCGCGGCAGCCGGGCAGCCGCTTTTTTGCCGCCCGGCGTTGAACCGACGTCGTTGCGGCCGGTCTCAGCCACACCGGATAGCCCAGCGCAGCGCTATCTCGCCGCTTCCTCGGCACACTCACTGGCCTTGCCCCAACGTGTAGACTTGCGCCAAGGCAGGCGGACCACGCTGCCACTATCCATCGAAGGAACCGGTAATGAACGAACAAACATCGCGCCTGAATCGGGAACGGCGCTTTCTGGTGTTGCTGGGCCTGATCTGCATATCGCTGATCGGCGGCGCCCTTTACATGCAGGTGGTGCTGGGCGAGGCCCCTTGCCCGCTGTGCATCCTGCAGCGTTACGCGCTGCTGTTCATTGCCGTATTCGCCTTCCTTGCCGCCGCCATGCCGGGGCGCCGCAGCCTGACCTTCTTCGAAGCACTGGTGGTGCTCAGCGCCATTGGCGGAATCGTTGCGGCCGGCAACCATGTGTATATACTCGCCAACCCCATGGTCAGTTGCGGCATCGATACCCTGCAGCCGATCGTCGATGACCTGCCGCTGGCCAAGCTGTGGCCGCTGGCGTTCCAGGTCGATGGCTTCTGCAGCACGCCGTACCCGCCGATCCTCGGCTTGTCGTTGGCTCAATGGGCGCTTGTGGCGTTCGTGCTGACCGCCATCCTGGTTCCGCTCGGCATCTACCGCAACCGGCGCCAGGCTTAGACAAAAGTCCCGAATTGCATGGGGGCTTTTGCAGCGCATGTGAAGAGCGAAAAGTTGCCCTCCGCTTGATCCAGATCAACCACAAAGCCTTGTAGAATGCGGCTTTGAGGGCTAGCAAGCGGGGTGCGACAAACTGTCGCGAAGTTGAGTTTTTCAGTCCTATTGTTACGCATTCTGTAAAAGACTGTTGCTCAATAAGTCATAGTCAAGGGTTGGCGACCTCACTACAATCGCCCCCAATTTCCGTTCGGCACTGCTTGCGAGTCGCAGGATTGAAGGAAGCCCCAGCGCTCCTTTTTGCTGACTTCGTCAAGTTTCGCCCAACGGCGATACCGGGCGGACACCCCTCCGCGTTTTCCCGCACCAAATGGACTTGGTCTGAAGTACAGGCCTGTTGCCTACGAAACCATAAGCACCGCTAACACGCTTGAAGCCAAGGTCCTGCAGTCGGACCCCAGGCCGGAGCGAGTACGGGCGCGAAATGCCTCACTTGGCAGGACGAAGTGTTGGCTACCAAAACACAAATTGCATTGAAGCAAGCTGATCTAGAGGTCGTGAGATGAGTAAAAAGCGTTACCCCAGACTGTTTGGCATATTGCCCGTTTTAGGCATGCTTTTACTCAGTGGGTGCAACTGGACCCTGCTCGACCCGAAGGGCCAGGTCGGCATTGAGCAAAAGAACCTGATCCTGATCGCAACCGGCCTGATGCTGCTGGTGGTGATTCCCGTCATCATCATGACCCTGGCGTTCGCCTGGAAGTACCGTGCTTCCAACAAGGCAGCCACCTACACCCCTGACTGGTCGCACTCGACCAAGATCGAGGCCGCGGTGTGGATCATCCCGATCCTGATCATCATCGCCCTGGGTTACGTCACCTACAAGTCCACCCACAAGCTGGATCCTTACCGCCCGCTGGATTCGGACGTGAAGCCGATTCAGATCGACGTGGTCGCGCTGGACTGGAAGTGGCTGTTCATCTACCCGGAGCAGGGCATTGCCACGGTCAACAAGATCGTCTTCCCGGCTAACACCCCGGTCAACTTCCGCGTCACTTCCGACGCCGTGATGAACTCGTTCTTCATCCCGGGCTTGGGCGGCCAGATCTACGCCATGGCCGGCATGACCACCAAGCTGCACCTGATCGCCAACGAAAACGGCGAGTTCGACGGTATCAGCGCCAACTACAGCGGTGCTGGCTTCACCGGCATGAAATTCAAGGCTACTGCTACCTCCCAGGAAGACTTCGACAAGTGGGTCGCCGAGGTCAAGCAGTCGCCGAAGAAGCTGGACAAGGCCGAATACGACGCCTTGGCCAAACCAAGCGAAAACAACCCAGTCGCGCTGTATAGCGAGGCCTCGCCAGAGCAGTTCCAGCTGATCGTCGACAAGTACGAAGGCATGAACCGCGGTCGTAGCCACGAAGAAGCAGGCAGCAAAGATCTGGCCACAACCAAGGGTGTGGAATCGAGTATGCAACCAGCTGCCGGTGCAGAGGAGTAAGAGATGTTCGGTAAACTAAGCCTGGAGGCGATACCCTATCACGAGCCGATAGTCATGGTGACGCTTGCCATGATCGCGCTCGGCGGTATCGCTGTCGTCGGTCTTATCACCTATTTCCGCAAGTGGACCTACTTGTGGAGCGAGTGGCTGACTACGGTCGACCACAAAAAGATCGGCGTGATGTACATCATCGTCGCGATGGTCATGCTGCTGCGCGGCTTTGCCGACGCCATCATGATGCGTACCCAGCTGGCTGCCGCAACCGGTGGCTCCGAAGGCTACCTGCCGCCTGAACACTATGACCAGATCTTCACCGCCCACGGTGTGATCATGATCATCTTCATGGCGATGCCGTTCTTCACCGGCCTGATGAACCTGGCGGTTCCTCTGCAGATCGGTGCACGTGACGTTGCCTTCCCGTTCCTGAACTCCCTGAGCTTCTACCTGCTGCTGGCAGGCGTGCTGCTGGTCAACATCTCGCTGGGCGTTGGTGAATTCGCCAAGACCGGCTGGGTTGCCTATCCGCCCCTCGCGGGCATTCAGTACAGCCCTGGGGTGGGTGTCGACTACTACATCTGGGCGCTACAGCTATCCGGCCTGGGTACGACACTTACCGGCGTGAACTTCCTCGTCACCGTGATGAAGATGCGCGCACCTGGCATGAAGCTGATGGACATGCCGATCTTCACCTGGACCTGCACCTGGGCCAACGTACTGATCGTTGCTTCGTTCCCGATCCTGACTGCTGCACTCGCGCTGCTGACTGTTGACCGTTATCTGGACTTCCACATTTTCACCAACGAGCTTGGTGGGAACCCGATGATGTACGTCAACCTGTTCTGGGCGTGGGGTCACCCTGAGGTTTACATCCTGATTCTGCCGGCCTTCGGTGTGTTCTCGGAAGTGACTTCGACGTTCTCCGGCAAACGCCTGTTCGGCCACCACTCGATGATCTACGCATCGGGCGCGATCGCCATTCTCGGCTTTGCAGTATGGCTGCACCACTTCTTCACCATGGGTGCCGGCGCCAGCGTCAACACCTTCTTCGGCCTGGCGACGATGCTGATCTCCATCCCGACCGGTGTGAAGCTGTTCAACTGGCTGTTCACCATGTACCAAGGCCGTGTGCGCTTCACCGCACCGATGCTCTGGACCCTGGGCTTCATGGTCACCTTCTCCATCGGTGGCATGACCGGCGTACTGCTGGCCGTTCCGGGTGCTGACTTCGTCCTGCACAACAGCCTGTTCGTAATTGCGCACTTCCACAACGTGATCATCGGTGGCGCGGTATTCGGCTACATCGCCGGTTTCGCCTTCTGGTTCCCGAAAGCCTTCGGCTTCACCCTGAACGAGAAGTGGGGCAAAGCTGCCTTCTGGTTCTGGCTGTCGGGCTTCTACGTTGCGTTCATGCCGCTGTACGCCCTGGGCTTCATGGGCATGACCCGTCGTCTGAACCACTCCGACAACCCACTGTGGGAACCCTACCTGTACGTAGCCGTTGTTGGCGCCGTGCTGATCCTGTTCGGTATCGCTTGCCAGCTGATCCAGATCTTCGTTTCGGTCCGCGACCGCAACCAGAACCTGGACGTGACCGGCGACCCATGGGGCGGCCGTACCCTGGAATGGTCGACTTCTTCGCCACCTCCGTTCTACAACTTCGCTCACATGCCTGAGAAAGTTGGCCTGGACTGCTGGCACGAAGCCAAGGAAGCAGGCGTTGCGTACAAGGCCCCGGCCAAGTACGAAGCCATCCACATGCCGAGCAACACTGCTACCGGTCTGTTCATGGGCCTGTTCCTGACCGTGTTCGGCTTCGCCTTCATCTGGCACATCTGGTGGCTGGTGGGCGCGAGCCTGTTGGCAACCATCGCAGTCTTCGTTCGCCACGCTGCACGTGACGACCAGGGCTACATGGTTCCGGCCGAAGAAGTGGCGCGCATCGAAGGCGAGCGTATGAAAGCGCTGGCCGCAGCAGGTGCTCTGCCTGCCGGCGCACGTGTCGAATCGTTTGAACGGGTGTAATCAATGTCCAGTCAAGTAATGCACGGCGGCGCTGCTCATGGTCACGACCATGGGCATGACGACCACCACCACGACTCGGGCCAGATGACCGTACTGGGCTTCTGGCTGTACCTGATGACCGACTGCATCCTGTTTGCGTCGCTCTTCGCCACCTACGCGGTGCTGTCCGGCAGTTTTGCCGGCGGCCCGTCGGGTCACGACATCTTCCAGCTCGATTTCGTAGCTGTTGAAACGCTGTTCCTGTTGCTGTCCTCGATCACCTTCGGCTTCGCCATGCTGAAGATGTTCGACGGCAAGAAAGCAGGCGTACTGGGCTGGTTGGCTGTGACCTTCCTGTTCGGTGCAGGCTTCATCGCGATGGAAATCTATGAATTCCATCACCTGATCGGCGAGGGCTTCGGCCCGCAGCGCAGTGGCTTCCTGTCGGGCTTCTTCGCCCTGGTAGGTACCCACGGCCTGCACGTGACTGCTGGTCTGATCTGGATGGCAATCATGATGTACCAGATCAACAAGCACGGCATCACGCCGACCGCCAAGACCCGCATGAGCTGCCTGAGCCTGTTCTGGCACTTCCTGGACGTGGTCTGGATCTGCGTATTCACCGTCGTTTACCTGCTGGGAGTTCTGTAATGGCTAACGCACACGACACTCATCACGAAGGTAATCACGGCAGCGTCAAGTCGTACATGATCGGTTTTGTACTGTCGATCATCCTGACCGCGATCCCGTTCGGCCTGGCCATGACTGCCAGCCTGCCGAAGAACCTGACCGTTCTGATCATTGTTGCCATGGCCGTGATCCAGGTAGTTGTCCACCTGGTCTACTTCCTGCACATGGACCGCTCGAAAGAGCAACGCAACAACGTATCGACGTTCCTGTTCACCACCTTGGTGATCGCTCTGCTTGTCGGCCTGTCGCTGTGGATCATGTTCAGCATCCACTTCGAAATGTTGGCCAAGTGAGGTAAGACTGCATGTCCGTTAAGCACTTTATCCAAATCACCAAACCGGGGATCATTTTCGGTAACGTGCTTTCCGTGGCAGGCGGTTTCTTCCTTGCCTCGAAGGGCCATGTGGATTTCGCCCTGTTCCTGGCGGTGGTGATCGGTACTTCGCTGGTGGTTGCGTCCGGATGCGTGTTCAACAACTGCATCGACCGTGACATCGACCACAAGATGGAGCGCACCAAGAACCGCGTCATGGTGCAGGGCGGCATGTCGCTGCCCCTCGCGCTGATCTACGCCACCCTGCTCGGGGTGGCGGGTTTCAGCCTGCTGTATGTCCAGGCCAACCCGCTGTCGGCGTTCTGCGCGCTGATTGGCTTCATTGTCTACGTCGGTTTCTACAGCCTGTGGCTGAAGCGTAAATCGGTGCACGGCACCTTGGTCGGCAGCCTGTCCGGTGCCATGCCTCCGGTGATCGGCTACTGCGCCGTCAGCAACAGCTTCGACCTGGCTGCAGTGACCCTGCTGGTGATGTTCAGCCTGTGGCAGATGCCGCACAGCTTTGCCATCGCCATCTTCCGCTTCAAGGATTACAGCGCTGCCAACATTCCGGTCCTGCCGGTGGCACGTGGTGTGCTTGCGGCGAAGAAGCAGATCGTGCTGTACGTACTGGCCTTCGTGCTCGCCACCTTGATGCTTACCCTCGGCGGTTACGCCGGCCTCGGCTACTTGGCCGTGGCAGCTGCCATGGGCCTGTACTGGCTGTACATGGCCTGGGGTGGCTACAAGGCCGAGGACGACAGCAAGTGGGCCCGCAAGGTGTTCGGCTTCTCCATCCTCACCGTCACTGCCCTGAGCGTGATGATGGGTGTGGACAGCCAGACCGCTGCGGACGTGCTGATGACCTACGCACGCTGAAATAGCTGCCTGTTTCACGAAAACCCCGGCCATTGTGTCGGGGTTTTTTTATGGGTGTTTTCCTGTGCCGGCCTCTTCGCGGGTGAACCCGCTCCCACAGGTACAGCGCAACCCTCGAAACCTGTGGAGGTTCCTGTGGGAGCGGGTTCACCCGCGAAGAAGCCAAGCCTGAAAATATAAATCCCTGATTTTCAAAAAATACATCTGAAAAATTCTAACAAAACAGGAAATTGTCCTTTACAGGCATCCTGTTTCAGCACTATCTTCTGATCCAGGCCGCCACATCGGCCAACGTCGCTCGGACGGTTCCGGGCGCTTACGTACTCAGAGGAAGCCATGGCCAACCCAGGTTCGCCGCGCCGCTTTGCGCGCATCGATCGTCTCCCCCCTTACGTCTTCAACATCACTGCCGAGCTCAAGATGG
This sequence comes from Pseudomonas sp. S37, assembly GCF_016658545.1. Lineage (GTDB taxonomy): Bacteria > Pseudomonadota > Gammaproteobacteria > Pseudomonadales > Pseudomonadaceae > Aquipseudomonas. Next base: position 83,676 of record NZ_JACVZC010000002.1, read on the forward strand.
CTGCCCGCCGCCGTGGCGAGGACATCATCGACCTGAGCATGGGCAACCCCGACGGCGCCACCCCGCCGCACATCGTCGAGAAGCTGGTGCAGGTCGCCCAGCGTGAAGACACCCACGGCTATTCCACCTCGCGCGGCATCCCGCGCCTGCGCCGGGCCATTTCCAACTGGTACAAGGAACGCTACGAGGTCGACATCGACCCGGAAAGCGAAGCCATCGTTACCATCGGCTCCAAAGAAGGCCTGGCCCACCTGATGCTGGCCACCCTCGACCAGGGCGACACGGTGCTGGTGCCCAACCCTAGCTACCCGATCCATATCTACGGTGCGGTGATTGCCGGCGCCCAGGTGCGTTCCGTGCCGCTGGTGCCGGGTGTGGACTTCTTCAACGAGCTTGAGCGGGCCATTCGCGAATCGATCCCCAAGCCGAAGATGATGATCCTCGGCTTCCCGTCCAACCCTACCGCGCAGTGCGTGGAGCTGGACTTCTTCGAGCGGGTGGTGGCGCTGGCCAAGCAGTACGGCGTGCTGGTGATTCACGACCTGGCCTATGCCGACATCGTCTACGACGGCTGGAAAGCCCCGTCGATCATGCAGGTGCCAGGCGCCAAGGATATTGCGGTGGAGTTCTTCACCCTGTCCAAGAGCTACAACATGGCGGGCTGGCGGATCGGCTTCATGGTCGGTAATCCCGAGCTGGTCAGCGCGCTGGCGCGGATCAAGAGCTACCACGACTACGGCACCTTCACCCCGCTGCAGGTGGCTGCGATTGCTGCGCTGGAAGGCGACCAGCAGTGCGTGCGCGACATTGCCGAGCAATATCGCCAGCGCCGCAACCTGTTGGTGAAGGGCCTGCACGAGCTTGGCTGGATGGTCGAGAACCCCAAGGCATCGATGTACGTGTGGGCGAAGATTCCGCCGGAGTATGCACACCTGGGCTCGCTGGAGTTCTCCAAGAAGCTGCTGGCCGAGGCCAAGGTGTGCGTGTCGCCGGGGATTGGTTTTGGTGACTATGGTGATGACCATGTGCGCTTTGCCCTGATCGAGAACCAGGACCGTATCCGCCAGGCGATTCGCGGCATTCGGCAGATGTTCCGGGCTGACGGCCTGGCCCGCAAGTAAGGCCATGGGGGCCGCTTTGCGACCCATCGCGACACAAGGCCGCTCCTACAAGGGACCGCGTCAGTGCATGTTACGCGGTCCCTTGTAGGAGCGGCCTTGTGTCGCGATGGGCTGCAAAGCAGCCCCCGACGGATTCAAAGGCTACATTTCCGTCTGCATTCCACCTAAAAGCCAACCTACCTTCAGCACTCATTTCTCACCAAAGATATCCCCCATGAGTGTCTTCACCGCCTACTTCTGCGGCACCGGCTCGCACCGCTTCGACGACGCCAACCCCAACTTCTGGAATGGCGAACTGGTCTCGACCCTGGCCAGCAACGACCAAGGCCGCGAATTCGCCCACTGGATCGCCGTCGACGGCCCCGGCAGCGGCAACCTGCAGGATGACAACCTGTTCGTCGAACCCGGCGGCTATTTCAACTGGACCGGCCAACTGTTTGGCCGCGGTTGGGAAGAAAACGTCAACCATGTGCTGCAGGTGATCAAGGGCGAAAGCAGCTGGCAGCGCACCAAGCTGAGCGAGGAGGAGTACCAGCGGCTGAAAGATGCTGGAGTGCCCATCCCGGACGCCTCTTCAACCGCCTCCTGGTTCTGGCGCACCTATGACTACGGCGATCGCCACCCAACGCCGCAGGAGCTGCAGGAGCGCATCATCAGCATGTTCCGCAAGCCGCGCCTGCCCACCCAGGTCAACCTGGTGGGCTGGAGCAGGGGAGGGATCAGTTGCCACATGCTGGCCAATGCCATGGCTCAAGACCCGGTATTGCGGGACATACCGGTGAACATCTTTGCCATTGACCCGGTACCAGGGGTGGGCAATGTGCAAAGCGAACGTGTCACGTTGGCTGATAACGTCAAGGAATACGTTGGCTTCTACTCGCGCGATGAGCGTTCCAAAGGGTTTGCCTGCGTAATCCCCGCCGTCGCGCAACAGACGCGGATATGCGTGTATCCCATGCCGGGCCGGCATGCCACGCTGGTGGGCAATGCTTCGGCGGATGGCGCCGGTGAGGGAAAGGTGTTGGCGGAACCAGGGTTGATCGTTCGCCATTTTGCCGAAGTGTGCCTGGCGCGCTGGGGCGTACAGCTGAACAAGCGGCTGGCCCTGGGTGACGGCCAGTTGATGAAGTATCACCAACTCATGGCGGCGGCTGACAAGCAGTATCAGGCCATGCGCAGTGAGTCCTACACCGTACTCACCGAGGGTGAAAAGCACGATCGGCTGGTGCACTGTGGCGAAGCCCGTACGCACTTCAGCAAGGTGCAGGGCAATGACTACGACCCGAGCGCGGGCCTTGCTTTGCAGCGTTGGGATGCCTCTACTTACAACGCGATCTGCTAGCCATGGCAGGAGGCCGGATCAGCGGCGATTTTTTTTGCATTGCCCCTCTATCCAGCCGCCCCTGCTTGGATTAAAAATGGCGCCGCGGGCTCAGCCCCGATAACAACAACCTTTCCCCTCCGTGGCATCATGTCTGAATATAACCCTTGCCTTGACTGCGGCGCCTGCTGCGGGTACTTCCGTGTGTCCTTCTTCTGGGGCGAATGCCAGTCTGCCGGGGGCGTTGTGCCGGACGACCTGGTGGTACAGATCAACCCCACCCGCGTTGCCATGATCGGCACCGATGCCAAGCCCTGCCGCTGTGTCAGCCTTGAGGGCGAGATCGGCAAAGAGGTGGCTTGTACCATTTATGCCAACCGTTCCAGCCCGTGCCGCGAGTTTGATGCCTCGTGGGAGGGTGGGGTGCATAACCCCAGCTGTGATGATGCGCGGGCGGCGTATGGGCTGCCACCGCTGACGCCGCCTGGGGCTAATGAGCCGCATTGGCCGGATGATGGGGCTGAGGTGGCCTGAGGCATTTTTGCTCGCCTGCACTGGCCCTTTCGCGGGTGAACCCGCTCCCACAGGTACCGCACCAGTTTGAACATTGTGGGATCACTGTGGGAGCGGGTTCACCCGCGAAAGGGCCATCAGCTGTAAGAAGATTCTGAACCTGAAACCAAATGCTTCAGGTTGCCAGGGATTAGGAATTATCCTACGACCTCAGTCGGATGGCGTCTGATAGGCAAGTAGGAACCTCAGAGATAACGTTTCAGCGTCGCCACAATTGGCGACCGGGTGTGAGAAGCCCGGTTTATGAGGAGGCTTGCCAGCTATGGCAGCCGTGCGCGCGCAGACTTCGGTCTGGCCGTGGTACCTCAACGGTCTTCTCACCTCGCGTACGGCTGCCACCTAATCTGTGAGAAGGATAAGTGTGGTTGCCTCTAAACATTTTGAGGTGACTATGAAACAGCTTCTACCTGATCCACCCATTACCGAACTTACCTACCAAGCCGCCAAGTCCCAAGCCACCCAGGTCATGGACAACCTCTCCGGCACCATCCTCCAATACCTCGACGCCGAAGCTCCAGCCCTGCGCTCCAGCCTGCTGGAAGCGATGTCAGCCCAAACCGACCTGCTACAAGCCCTGCTGGCCCACATGAAAGCGCAGGAGGCCAAGGCATGAGCGACCCCCTGAAATCCCGCACCACCGCTGGCGTGGAGAAATTCCTCGAGCTGTACCGGGTAGAGCCGGGCGTGCCACTCGACCTGGCGTTCGATGAATTGTCGGTGCTGATCGGCTGTATCAAGCACCTGAATGAAGAGGCCGAGATGGAAGGCGACAAGATTGCCGGCAGTGCGGCGCGGATTCTGAGCGCCATGGCCAAGGCGCTGATCAATGATATGGAAGTGGGTTTGAACCGCGGCGCCTGATCGATTTTTGGGGCCGCTTTGCGGCCCATCGCGACACAAGGCCGCTCCTACAGGAGTACGCGATCCCCTGTAGGAGCGGCCTTGTGTCGCGATGGGCTGCAAAGCAGCCCCGGGATGCCGGAACCATGCACATGAAGTTAAACTGTCATCTCCCCAGCAATGGACAGGAGATCCGGCGTGACCCCACCCCGCAGTTTCCCCAGTGACCTCTGCCTCGACAGCCCGCGCCTGCACTTGCGTCCCATGCGCCATGCCGATGCTGCGCAATGGCTGGCGATCATGGCCGACCCAGAGGTCATGCGTTATTGGCACCATGCACCCTGGCAAGACCTGGCCGAGGCCGAAAGCGCCCTGGCCGCCGACCGCGAAGCCTATGCCAATGGCGACCAGCTCAAGCTCGGCATGTACCGCCGCGACAACGGCGAGCTGATCGGTATGGTCCAGTTGTTCAACATCGACGACATGTCCCGCCGCGGCGAAATCGGCTACTGCCTGGCCAGCGCTGTGCAGGGCAGGGGCTACATGGATGAAGCGCTCACCTGCTTCATCGACTACCTCGCCCACACCCTGCACATGCGCCGCCTGGAAGGCGAAATCGACCCGCGTAACCAAGGCTCGGCACGTACCCTGGAGCGCCAGGGCTTTGTGCTCGAAGGCACCCTGCGGGCACGCTGGTGCGTGGCCGGTGAGCTGTCCGACTCGGGCATCTATGGCCTGTTGCTGGAACCACCTGTTGCATAGTATTACGGCGAATAGCTACTATTCGGGAACAATTCTCACTTGTGTCCCGGTGCCCCATGCCCGTAGCCGACTCACCGAGCCAGTACCCGCTTGAACAGCTGTACAGCGAGCACCACGGCTGGCTGTTCAGCTGGCTACGCCGCAAGCTGCGCTGCTCGCACAGCGCAGCCGACCTGGCCCAGGACACCTTTGTGCGCATCCTGGCCTCGCGTGATGCCTTGCTGGGCATGCGCGAGCCACGCGCCTACCTCAGCACCACGGCGCGGCGCCTGCTGATCGACCGGGTGCGCCGGCAACAGATCGAAGCGGCCTACCTCAGTGAACTGGCCCTGGCCGCCGAGGCGCTGGAAGGGCACCAGTCCCCCGAGAGCATTCTCATCACCCTGGAAGCACTGGAGCAGATCGCGTTCCTGCTCGAAGGCCTGCATGTAAATGCACGCGAAGCTTTCGTCGGTTATTACCTCGACGACCTGACCCAGCCGCAGATCGCCGAACGCCTGCAGATTTCCCCGCGCATGGTGCGCAAGTACCTGGCCCAGGCCCTGATCCATTGCCACCGTACGCTGGACATCGCTGCACCGTGAACCCGTCGCGTATCGAACAGGAAGCCGCCGAATGGGCCCTGAGCCTGGGCGAGGGTGAACTTGATGCCGACGAGGCGCGGGAGTTCGATGCCTGGCTGCAGGCCGACCCGCGCCACGGTGCCACCTTGCGCCGCATGCAAGGGGTGATCAGCCAGATGCAGGCGCTGCGCCAGCAACGCGGGCCGGTGGGCGCCGGTTTGCGCGCCGCCATGCAGGCCCCGGTGCCACGCTCGGCTGCACGGCGCACGCTGCTTGGCCTGGCCTTGGCGGCTTCGTTACTTGGCGCCTTGCCGTTTGCCGGGGTCTCGCCGCAGCACTGGCTGGCCGACCTGCACACGGCGCCGGCCGAGTGGCACAGCGAAACCCTGGAAGACGGCTCGCAGCTGACCTTGGCGGGCAACTCTGCCGTGGATGTCGAGTTCAGTGCCGGTGAGCGGCGCATCCGCCTGCTGCAGGGCCAGGTGCTGGTGGATGTCAGCCACGACCCGGCGCGGCCGTTCGTGGTGCAGACCGACGAGGGCAGCTTCAAGGCCCTGGGTACGCGCTTTGTGGTCAGCCAAGGGCACGCCCGCAGTGAACTGACCATGCTTGAGTCCCGTGTGGAGGCGCGCAGCGCCGTGTCTGGCGATCATCTGGTCGCCGGGCGTGGCGAGCGGGCCTGGGTGGCGCGCGACGGGCTTGGCCAACTGCCGGCCATTGACCCGGCGCGGGTCGACCAGGCCTGGCAGCATCACCAGCTGGTGGCCGATGGCGTGCCGCTCGACCAGGTGCTCGATGCCTTGGCCGAGCAACGCCGTGGCGTGCTGCGTTTCGACCGCCAGGCGATGCAGGCGATCAAGGTATCGGCAGTGCTGCCGCTGGATGACAGCGAACGCGCCTTGCGCCTGTTGGCCGAGGCGTTGCCGATTCGTATCGGCGGCGTTGGCCGCTGGTGGACCACGGTCGAGCCCGTTTCACGAGAAAATTGAACAAGGTGGTTCCGCTTCTGCGCAGTGGCCCGTCAAACAAGAGGCCAACCGATCAAGAACAAGGAGCCGATCCACCATGCGCCGATTCCCTGGCCACCCCGTCCTCAGCCCGCTAGCCCTGGCCTTGCGCCTGTCCTGTGCCGGGCTGGCCCTATCCGTTGCGGCCCTGCCGGCCGTGGCCGAGGAAGCCGCCCGCCGTAGCTTCGAGGTGCCCGCCGGCAACCTGGCCCAGGCGCTTGGCAGCTATGCCCAGCAAGCCGGCGTGTCGCTGGCGTTCACCCCGCAGATGCTGGCTGGCCTGCAAAGCAACGGCCTGCACGGCCTGTACTCGGTGGACAGCGGTTTTGCCGTGCTGCTGGCCGGCAGTGGCTACCGAGTGGAGCGTAGCGACAATGGCTACCGGCTGGTGGCCGAGCCGCAGGCGGCCGTGAGCGGTGACGCGCTGGAGCTGGGCGTGACCACGGTAGCCGGGCAGGGTATGGGTGAGAGTACTGAAAACACCGGTTCCTATGCCCCGGGCCTGCTCAGCGTCGGCTCCAAGACCCCGACCAGCCTTCGCCAGACGCCGCAGTCGGTGTCCACCGTGACCCGCCAGTTGATCGAAGACCAGCAACTCACCGACATCAACCAGGCGATGAAAGTGACGCCCGGCATCGTCACCCAGAGCACCACCTTCCGTACCCAGGACTTTCTCTCGCGCGGCTTCAGCATCCAGAACCTGCAGATCGACGGCGCCGCGCCCCAGGCATTGGGTACCGCCATGGGTTCGTTCTACTCGTCGAACATCTTCGAACTGGCCGAGTTCGACCATATCGAGGTGCTGCGCGGTACCGCTGCGCTGTACGGTGGTTCGGGCGACCCGGGCGGCATCATCAACATGGTGCGCAAGCGGCCCACTTCTTTTAACCAGCTGAAACTGACCCTGTCGGCCGGCAGCTGGGACAACTACCGCCAGGAGTTCGACCTGTCCGGCCCGCTGGGCTGGGATGGCCGCCTGCGCGGGCGGCTGGTGATGTCCAACACCGATCGCCAGTACTTCACCGACAACCGCGCCACCGAGCGGCCACTGGTGTATGGCGTGCTGGAGGCGGACGTTACCGACGACACCATGCTCACCTTCGGTGCCCGCTACAACAAGTCCCACGAAACCGGCAGCAACAGCTCGGTGCCTCGTTACAGCGACGGTGCTGACCTGAACCTGCCGCGACACACCGGCCTGACGCAGAAATGGGCCTATGTCGATGCCACCGCGCGTGAGTATTTCGCCAAGGTCGACCACCGCTTCAACGACGACTGGAAGCTCAACGTCAGCTACACCAACACCTGGGACCTCGGGCTGTTCAAGACCGCCACTACCCTGAACGCGGTTGACCCGGTAACCAACACCGGCGCGACCTGGTACGGCACCTCGACCCGCCAGGAGAACGAGCAGCACCTGTATGACGCTAACGTCTCCGGCCACTTCCAGGCCTTTGGCCTGGACCATGAAGTGGTCTTCGGTGCCGACTACCAGAAGATCGACAGCCGCTGGCTGGGGACCGCACCCTTCGCCGCATCGGGCGCGCCGGCCAACCTGTTCGACCCCGACAGCACGCCGTTCGGCGACCCGGGCAACGGGCGTGACTACAAGCGCGACTACAGCCCCAACTCGCAGCGCCAGTACGGCCTGTACGGCAGCCTGCGCCTGCAGCTGGCCGAGCCGCTGCACCTGATAGTCGGCGCGCGGGCGCAGCGCTTCCACTTCTGGCAGACCTATACCAACAACCTGACGACGCCGGCCAGCATCTCCAGCCCAGAGCAACGTATCGGCACCAAGGTCACGCCGTTCGGCGGCCTGGTCTACGACCTGGATGATCAATGGTCGGCCTATGCCAGCTACTCGGAAATCTACAAACCGCAGTCCAGCAGGATCAGCGGCCCTGCCGAAACCGGCACGGCGCTGGAGCCCATGACCGGCAAAACCTACGAAACCGGCCTCAAGGGCGAGCTGTTCAACGGCGCGCTCAATGCCAGCGTGGCGCTGTACTACACCACCCGCGAAAACGAGGCAGTGCAGGACCCGAACTTCCCGGCGACCAGTGCCGGCTTCTCCGGTAGCTGCTGCTACGTGTCCAACGGCAAGGTAGTGAGCAAGGGCATCGACATGGAGCTGTCCGGCGAGCTGCTGCCGGACTGGATGCTGGTGGGGGGCTACACCTTCAACCTCAACCGCAACCGCAGTGCCGATACGCCGCTGAGTACGGTGATGCCAAAGCATTTGTTCAAGCTGTACAGCACCTACCGCCTGCCGGGCATCTTTAGCGACTTCAAGGTCGGCGGCGGCGTGCAGGTGCAAAGCGCTACCTACGCGTCCGGCTTGGTCAACCGCTACGACAGCAATGGCGGGCTGGTGCAGCAGAACGTGCCCTTTGATTTTGACCAGGGCGGCTATGCAATCTGGAATGCATTGGTCGAATACCGCGTCGATGACCACTGGAACGTCACGCTCAACGGCAACAATCTGTTCGACAAGAAGTACTACGAAACCGTGGGGACTTCGACCTATGGCAACTACTATGGCGAACCCCGCAACTTCATGGTGACCCTGCGCGGCACCTACTGAGGCGCTGGAAGCGGGGCAGGGCCTGGGTTAAGGTCGTAGGCTGTCCCGTTTCCCCAGGAATAGCCCTTGCCTGTTTTCTACCTGAGCATCAGCCTGCTGCTGTATCTGCTCGCCCTGTTCTTCGACGGCGCGCTGATGAGCGGCGATCGCCACATGCCGGCCCTGCAGATGTTGCTGTACGGGCCATGGGGCGTGCCCTTCGGTTTGCACCAATGGTTTGCCAACCCGCTGCTGGCCATGGCTATCCTTGCCCATCGGCGCTTTCGCCGGCTGGCATTGTTGGCCGGGTTGGCGGCGGTGTACCTGGCGGCCAGCAGCTTCGGCATCACGCGTTTGCCGGATAACCAGACGTATGAATTCCACGATTTGACCGGTTTCGGTGCCGGCTTCTACCTGTGGCTGGCGGCAATGGTGGTGTTCTGCATGGGCCAGGCGTGGCACTGCTGGAAGGCGCGTAGCGCCGACGACATGCCGGGCTGGAGCTGGCTGGACGTGGCGTTGATTGCGGCACTGGGTGTGGCCTTGTATACGGCGACGCAGATGCCCTCGCTACGCTTCGAACCGGGCAAGGTGCTGATGCCGCCTGAACAGCCGCAGATGCTGTGATATCCACAAGGAGGATTCGCATGATCAAGCATTACCTGACAGGTCTGGCACTGGCCTGCGTGCTGCCAATGGCGGTGGCGGACGACTACACACCGGCCTATGGCCAGTGCATGGACAAGGCCTCCACTACGGTAGACATGAGTGATTGCATCAAGGCCGAGACACAGGTGCAGGACCAGCGCTTGAACCGGGTGTACAAGCAACTGATGGGCAAGCTGGATGCCGGGCAGCAGAAGAGCCTGCGCGATGTGCAGCGCAAGTGGCTGGCGTACCGCGATGGCAATTGCCAGTTCCATGTGCAGGCCAGTGGCGGGACCATGGCGCAGCTGGAAGGTGGCAGTTGCCTGATGGACATGACGCGCGACCGCGCGGCGGAGCTGGAGCGGGTGCTTAGCCCGGGGCAGTGAGTTGTCTGTACCGGCCTCTTCGCGGGTAAACCCGCTCCCACAGGGACCGCACCGCGCTTGAGGGCAGTGCGATACCTGTGGGAGCGGGTTTACCCGCGAAGAAGACCACGCGGTGTTAAAGATGACGCTCCCGTTGCGCCCGGGCCTTGAGGTATTCGCGCACTTCCACGGCATCCCCGGCAAACTCGATGCGCTCGACTTTGGCTGCCCGCTGGTAGGCATACATCGGGTCGTAATACTCGTTCAGCAAGCCTTCTATCCAGCCCCGGTGCAGGTCCACCGCGCCGCTGCGCTGCTGCTCGTCCAGGGCTTCGCGCAGGATCTGCGACAAGCGCTGATAACGCTCGCCGCCCAAACGCTTGTAGATGTTGGCCATGCTCTGCAACATGCGCTCGGCAAACAAGCGGCGGCCGTCTTCCTCGCCATGCACGCTGACGAACTCGGCACTCAGGTTGACCACGTAATCACGCAGGATGCGCTCCACGCGGTTGGCAAAGCTGTCTTCCAGCCACACCAAAGGGTAGTGCTGCATGCCTTGGTAAAGCTCTAGCGGCACCGTGCAGCTGCCAACAATGCGGCCTTCATCTTCCAGCACGAACTGCTCGACCCCACGGGCGCGCTTCTTCAGCACGTCGATGGCCAGCTGGTTCTCGAAATCGATCTGCGCCGGTTGCGCAGTGGCGCGCTTGCCGAAGCTGGAGCCGCGGTGGTTGGCATGGCCTTCCAGGTCCAGCACATTGCCCAACTGGTGCAGCACATCGGTCTTGCCGGTGCCGGTCAGGCCGCCCACCAGCACGAAATCGCATTGCTCTACCGCCTGCTGGGTAGTCTCCAGCAGGAAGGTACGCATAGCCTTGTAGCCACCTTTGATGCGCGGGTACTGGATACCGGCTTCTTCACGCAGCCAACCCTGCACGATCTGCGAGCGCAGGCCACCACGGAAGCAGTACAGGTAGCCTTCAGGATGGGCCTGGGCGAACGCCGCCCAGGCCTCCAGGCGAGCCTGTTTGGTGGCGCCGCTGACCAACTGGTGGCCCAGGGCGATGGCGGCGACCTGGCCCTGCTGCTTGTAGCAGGTGCCGACCTTCTGCCGCTCCTGGTCGTTCATCAGTGGCAGGTTGACCACGCCGGGGAAGGCACCCTTGGCGAATTCGACGGGGGCGCGCATGTCCATCATCGGCACGTCGTCGAGGAACAGCTGGCGAAAGTCGGTGCAGTCGGGGCGCATCAGATCACCTCGACCGCGTGGCTCTGTCGCTCGACCAGTTTGCCGATCGGCGCCAGTTGCAGGCCCAGCTCGGCGGCCACGGCCAGGAACTCCGCTTCACCTTCCGGGCTAACCGCCACCAGCAGGCCACCGCTGGTCTGCGGGTCGCACAACAGGTGTTTCTGCTCGTCGCTGAGCGCGCCGATCTTGTGCCCGTAGCTGTCGTAGTTGCGCAGGGTGCCGCCCGGGATGCAACCCTCGGCCAGGTAGTGGTCGACGCTGGGTAGGCGCGGAACGGCGGCGTAGTCCAGGTGCGCGGTAAGGCCGCTGCCTTCGGCCAGCTCGACCAGGTGGCCGAGCAGGCCGAAGCCGGTGACGTCGGTCATGGCCTTGACCCCGTCCAGTTTGCCAAAGCGGCTGCCGGGGGTGTTGAGGGTGCACATCCAGTCGCGGGCCAGGCCCTGATCCTGTTCCCGCAGCTTGGCCTTTTTCTCGGCCGTGGTAAGGATGCCGATGCCCAGTGGCTTGGTCAGGTACAGCTGGCAGCCCGCGCTGGCAGTGTCGTTGCGCTTGAGGTGGCGCTTGCTGACCACGCCGGTGACGGCCAGCCCGAAGATTGGCTCGGGGGCGTCGATGGAGTGGCCGCCGGCCAGTGGAATACCGGCTTCGGCGCACACCGCGCGACCACCGCGGATCACTTCGCGGGCGACTTCCGGTGGCAGTACGTTGACTGGCCAGCCGAGGATGGCGATGGCCATCAGTGGGTCGCCGCCCATGGCGTAGATGTCGCTGATGGCGTTGGTGGCGGCGATGCGGCCGAAGTCGTACGGGTCATCGACGATCGGCATGAAGAAGTCGGTGGTCGAGACCACGCCGCGCTCGTCGTCCAGCGCGTACACGGCAGCATCGTCACGCGAGGCGTTGCCGACCCACAGTTTCGGGTCCAGGGCCTGGGTACCGCTTTCGGCGAGGATCACGTCCAGCACCTTGGGGGAAATCTTGCAGCCACAGCCGGCACCATGGCTGTACTGGGTCAGGCGAATCGGCTCGCTCATACGTACCTCGGCAGGTCAAATTGTTGCGCGATTGTAGCAAAGCTGGCCTTTGGGCCTTGGCCTCTTATAATTCCAGATGCCGGCGGATTCGTTGGCAATTCCCCCGCTATTGGACCGGAGACCACCCATGCTCAAACGCCCCTTGGCGCTCGCCGCCAGCCTCGTGCTGTCCTGCTGTGCCGTTGTCGCCCAGGCTGCTGAAGTGTTGCGGGTCAGCGCCATCCCTGACGAAGCACCGACCGAGTTGCAGCGCAAGTTCAAGCCGTTGGGCGAGTATCTGGCCAGGCAATTGGGCATGGAGGTGAAGTTCGTGCCGGTGGCCGATTATCCGGCGGTGGTCGAGTCGCTGGCTGCCGGCCGCCTGGACCTGGCCTGGCTGGGTGGGTTCACTTTTGTCCAGGTACACCTGAAAGACCCGACGGCCACGCCGCTGGTGCAGCGTGAGCAAGACGCGCAGTTCACCTCCAAGTTCATCACTGCCAACCCCGATGTGAAGAGCCTGGCCGACCTCAAGGGCAAGTCGTTCGCCTTCGGTTCCATTTCGTCTACCTCGGGCAGCCTGATGCCGCGTTATTTCATGCTCAAGCAGGACAATATCAAGCCTGAGGACTACTTCAGCCGCGTGGCCTACTCCGGCGCGCACGACGCTACCGTAGCCTGGGTGCAGGCGGGCAAGGTTGATGGCGGCGTGCTGAATGCCAGCGTGTGGCAGAAGCTGGTGGATGCCGGCAAAGTCGATACCAGCAAGGTGAGGGTGTTCGCCACCACCCCGACCTACTTCGACTACAACTGGACCGTGCGCGGCAAAATGGACCCTGCGTTGAAAGAGAAGATCAAGAAAGCCTTCCTTGACCTCGACCCGGCCAACCCCGAGCACAAGGCAATCCTTGACCTGCAGGCCGCGAGCCGTTTCATCGAGACCAAGCCTGAGAACTATGTGGGCACCGAACAGGCTGCGCGCGAGGCCGGCCTGCTCAAGTGACCGCTTCGAACGCGGCAATCCATCTGCACGGCGCCAGCCTGCGCCATGGCCAGGTGCGCGCGCTTGACGCGGTCAACTTGCGCATCGGGCAGGGCGAACGCGTCGCCATCATCGGGCCGTCGGGGGCGGGCAAGTCCAGCTTGCTGCACCTGATGGCCAGCGCTGTCCAGCCCAGCAGTGGGCGCCTGGAATTGCTGGGTGAACAGCCCTGGGCGTTGTCTGCCCGGGCGCGCCAACGCCTGCGCGCGCGGGTTGGCCTGGTGCACCAGGCGCCGCCCTTGCCGCCGCGCCAGCGGGTGGTCACGGCGGTGCTGGCCGGGCGCCTGGGGCAGTGGGGTGTACTGCGCGGTTTACTCAATCTGCTGTACCCCAGCGATGTAGCAGGCGCGCGTCAGGTGTTGGCCGAACTGGGCCTGGCCGACAAGCTGTTCGTGCAATGTGGGCAATTGTCCGGTGGCCAGTTGCAGCGGGTGGGTATTGCCCGTGTGTTGTATCAGCAGCCGCAGCTGTTGCTTGCCGACGAGCCGGTGTCAGCCATGGACCCAGTGCTGGCCGACCACAGCCTGGCCTTGCTCAACCGCCATGCCCAGGCCAATGGTGTGACCCTGGTGGCCAGCCTGCATGCGGTTGAACTGGCACTGGCGCATTTCCCGCGTGTGGTCGGGGTCCGCGAAGGGCAGGTGGCGTTCGACTGCCCGGCCAGCGCGGTGACCAGGCAGATGCTGGATGCGCTGTACGCCAACGAAAAACTGGCTTCGCCGCCAACCCAGGGGCCAACCCTGACCGTGCAGATTCCGCGATGCTGAGTGCTGATACCCGCGACCCGGCTTTATTGCCGCGGTTGCTGCTGACCGTGCTGGCTGTGGCGGTGTTGTGGCCCGGTATTCAGCTCAGCGAGCTGAACCCCGGTGTACTGCTGCAGGCGGAGAACCGGCAGCAGATCGCGAGCTTCACCAGCGCTTTCTGGCCACCGGCACACGATGCCGATTTCCTTGCGCTGTTGTACGAAGCCACTTTGCAGACCCTGGCCGTGGCGACTGCCGGCATGGCGCTGGCCTTGTTGCTGGCGATTCCGGCCGGCCTGCTGGCCAGCCGTGCCTTGTCGTTGCGTGCCGCCTCCCGGGGCGGACGAGCCGGGTTGTGGTCACGCGTGTTACGCCTGCCAGTGCGCGGGCTGCTGATTTTCCTGCGGAGCGTGCCCGAGATTGTCTGGGCGTTGCTGTTCGTGCGAGCAGTGGGGTTGGGGCCGACGGCGGGTGTACTGGCCATCGCCATCACCTATAGCGGCATGCTGGGCAAGGTTTACGCGGAAATATTCGAGTCGGTCGACCAGCGCCCGGCACATGCCTTGTTGCAGGCGGGCAGTGGTCGGTTGGCAGCATTTCTCTACGGCATCCTGCCCAATGCCGCCTCCGAAGTGGTGTCATACACCGTTTACCGCTGGGAATGCGCGGTGCGGGCTTCGGTGGTGATGGGGTTTGTCGGCGCTGGCGGCCTGGGCCAGCAGATCGACCTGTCGATGCGCATGTTTGCGGGTGCGGAGGTGGCGAGCATGTTGCTGACCTTCCTGCTGCTGGTGATCCTGGCCGACCTGCTCAGCCGCCTGCTGCGCTGGAGGCTGGCATGAACCGGGCGATCAACCTGTTGCTGCTGGGCGCCATCGTGGTCGCGGTGGTGGCGTCGTTCGCCTATCTGGAGCTGGACTTGCACGCGCTGGTCGGTAACGGTGGGCTGGGGCAGATGGGCGAGTATGCTGCGCGCTTCCTGCACCCGGACTTGTCTGCCGGGCACTTGAAGGCGGTGTGGCGTGGGGCGCTGGAAACCCTGGCCATGTCCGGGCTGGGCACTTTACTGGCGATGGTGCTGGGGATGTTGCTGGCACTGCCGGCGGCGGGCCGTTTCGGTTGGCCATTGCAGGGGGCTGCACGTTTGCTGCTGAATGCCTTGCGGGCCATTCCGGAGCTGGTGTGGGCGGCGCTGACCGTGCTGGCTGCCGGGCTTGGGCCGAATGCCGGTACCCTGGCTTTGGCGCTGCACACTGCCGGGGTACTGGGGCGGCTGTTTGCCGAGGCGCTGGAGAACGCGCCGCCGGAGCCTGCTGCGGCAATTCGGTTACAGGGTGGTAGCCAGGTGGCGGCATTCTGCTTTGGTACCTTGCCCAACCTGTGGCCGCAGTTGCTGGCCTACAGCTTGTACCGCTGGGAGAACAACATCCGCATGGCCAGCGTGCTGGGGTTTGTGGGGGCGGGTTGGGGCAGATGCTGTACACCACCTTGAGCCTGTTCCAGGAGGCCCAGGCCAGTACGGTGATCATCGGCATGCTGGTGCTGGTGTTGCTGGTGGACATGTTGAGTGATGTGTTGCGCCAGCGTTATGTGCGGGCCTGACCGATAGCCGGGGCCGCGTTGCGGCCCTTTCGCGACACAAGGCCGCTCCTACAAGAGATCGCGATCCCCTGTAGGAGCGGCCTTGTGTCGCGAAAGGGCTGCAAAGCAGCCCCAAAATCCATCAGGCCCCCACAACCTCGGCACACTGCGCCTCCCGCTGCATCGACTCCAGGTTGCGCTCGATCGTCTCGCAAATGGTGTCCATCTGGATCTGGTGCTCACTGAACCTGAACGGGCTCTGCAAATCCGTGCCGATCCGCTCAATGGCCAGCAACATGAACCCCACCACCGTCGAAGCCAGCGGCGTGAACCAGCCCAGCGACTCCACCAGCCCCACCGGCACGATCAAACAGAAAAGGGTAATGAACAGCCGCGGAAAATACACATAGGGATAGGGCAGCGGCGTATTGGCAATCCGCTCCATGCCACCTTGGGCATTGGACAAGTCCACCAGCGTCGACTCCAGCCGTGCCAGGCGAATGCTGTCCAGCCGCCCGGCCTGGTATTCCCGCGCCAACAGGGCCGCCGAGCCACCGAGAATGTCGTTGGCGAAGTTGTTCGAGCGGTTGCGCCGTTCGAACTCCGCAGGCGGGATAAAGGCCATCAGCTCGTCCGGGCAGGGTTCACCCTTCAGGTGCGCCGCCAGGCAATTCACATAGGCGATATGCCGGCGCAGCAGGCTGGCCTTGACCGGGTTCAGGCCGTCGTCAGGGTCATCGATCAGGGTCAGCGTCTGCCGCGCAAAACTGCGCGAGCTGTTCACCAGCGCACCCCACAACGTGCGCGCCTCCCACCAGCGGTTGTAGGCGCTGCTGTTGCGAAAGCTCACCAGCACCACCAGCGCCGAGCCCAGCAAGGTCAACGGGATCAGCGGCAAGGTGAACTTGCTGTTGAAGAACAGCATGAAGTCGATGGTGACCAGCACATCCCAGATCAGCAGCCAGAACAGCGACCAGCCGATGTAGCCGATGGTCTTGACCACCAGGCGGTACTTGCGGGCGATGACGTCTTTCACGCGGGGGTACCTCGGAATGCAGGGGATGCAGGATCGGACGTCGAGGGGCGTCGAAGGTTCGGATGCCGAATGTTGCAAGGGATTTAGGCGCTTATGTGAAAAGAAAAGTCTGACCGAGTTATGAGAAGTGCCTGAATTCCCATCACGGCTGAGGAACGACAGAGTTGAACACTTCAATACTTGAAAAGGGTGTATCCGTACGGATACGATTGGGTGAGCGCTTGGTGTTTCTCGTAGAACAGACGGAGAGTTTTGCAGCTTGGCTGTCCAGCTTGAGAGATTTAAGGGCTCAGCTTGCGATTGGTCGCAGGCTGGAGCGAGCGGCGATGGGCAATCTAGGTGACTTCAAATGGCTTGGAGGCGGTATTGGTGAGCTGCGTGTCGATGTGGCAGCCGGGTATCGCGTCTATTTCACGCAAAAGGGAAACAAGCTGGTTGTTTTGCTGGTTGGCGGCGACAAGTCCACACAAGCTGCCGATATTCTCAAGGCCAGAAAGCTGCTGAAGGAGATGAAATGAGCGAAAAACTGATTCCGTTTGATATTGCAGCGCTGTTGGGCAGTGATGAGGCTATCAGTGAGTACCTTAGCCAGGTGCTATCAGATGGTGATACCGAGGAAATCATTCGAGCATTGGGGCATATCGCGCGTGCACGAGGGATGACCCAGATCGCTGCTGAAAGCGGTTTGGGCAGAGAAAGCCTTTACAAGGCTCTGAGCCCTGGCGCAAAGCCGCGGTTTGACACTGTCTTGAAAGTCATTCGAGCCTTGGGTGTCGACCTTCTCGTCCAGCCGCATGCCGTGCCCCGTTAGCTGAACACCTGCCTCATCTGCACCAGCGCCACCCGCTTGCCATCCCAGGCCTGCCGCTCCTCGATGCCGAACGGCACAAAGCCCAGTTGCGGATAAAGCAGCAGGCCGGCGGTATTGTGGTTGAAGCAGGACACCCACACCTCCCGGGCAGCGTATTGCTGGCGGGCCAGGTCGATCATGGCCGATACCAGGTAGCGCGCCACGCCATGGCCGCGTGCGGCGGGGGCCACGACGACATTGCCGAGGGCGCACACGCCGCCGTGTTCGGCCTTGTAGAAGTTGGCGAAGGCCAGGAGCGTGCCGTTGCTTTCAACCACCGTGGAGCCGCTGCGTTGGGCGATGGCCTCGCTCAGCTGGGGCGGGGTGAGGGGGTAGGTGGCTTTGGGGAACATGTAGAACAGCTCGTCCGGGCTTTGCGGGAAGCTGCAGATGGCGGGGATGTCGTCTGGCTGGACGGGGCGGTGGCTCAGGTGCATGGCAGGTCCTTCTTGCGCTGGCTGTCAGGGCCTCTTCGCGGGTGAACCCGCTCCCACAGGACCTGCACAGGATTTGAGGCCTGTGCACTACCTGTGGGAGCGGGTTCACCCGCGAAGAGGCCATCAGCCTCACATCATAAGCCGCTTTCCATCCACAAACGCGACCCGGCCTGCCTCACGGCTTGGCGGCAACCGCCACGTAGCCTTTGACCGAAGCCGGTGCCTGAGGCTTGCCCTTGTGCGCTGTCAGGTACTGGAAGCGCCGCCATTCCTTGTCGATCTCGTTGAACGCCATGAACACGCTGATGCGCTCCTTGCCGGCCAGGTCCGGGCGCTTGCCGGCATCGATTTCGCTCGTAGGGATGATGGCGACATTGATCCCGACCACTTTGCCGTCATCGGCGAACACTGGCCCACCCGACATGCCTTTGGTGATCGGGCCGTCGTGCACCGAGTAGAAGACGCTGCCTGGCGTGCCTTCAAGCCTTACCAGCGTTGGCATTGCATGGCCCTTGCCTTGCATCGGCATCATGAAGCTGTTGAAACCCACCGCCGTCACGGCTTCCCCCGGCACGTACTGGCGCCAGAGCGGCACGTTGCTTGCCTTGTGTTTGAAGAACACCACGTCACCGAGGCCCTCGTGGACTACGTTGCGCAGGAAGGGGGTGTGTTTGGCGGTTACTGCGTAATCCTCGTTCCACTGGATGGCGCTGGCCATCAGCAACATGGGCAGCGGGGCACCGGAGGTAACCACGAAAGCCTGGCTGTAGACGGGATCTGAAACGTACGACGTTGGCACTCCATTGCACCCACTGAGCAGCATCATTGCCGCCATACAGGGCGCGGTTGTTTTCATGTGTCACACAGGGCGTGGTGGGATGGGAGCGCAACTATGGCTAAGTGCTATTACGCTAACAATACTTTCGGCATATATCCGACGAATGACAGCTTAAGTGCTAGTCAGGTGGGCGGCCAATAG
This sequence comes from Pseudomonas sp. S37, assembly GCF_016658545.1. Classification (GTDB taxonomy): domain Bacteria; phylum Pseudomonadota; class Gammaproteobacteria; order Pseudomonadales; family Pseudomonadaceae; genus Aquipseudomonas. The sequence goes on from NZ_JACVZC010000002.1 coordinate 102,372, forward strand.
AATGCGGATATGGCTGCAGCGCTTGTAGCCATTGGTGTGCCGCCAAATTTTCCCTGTACTGGCCCTATCGCCGGCAAGTCACCCCCAGGTACTGCACAAGGCTCATGGCCGATGTGGTCTTTGTGGGAGCGGCCTTGTGTCGCGATAGGGCTGCGCAGCAGCCCCACGGTCTTGAGGTCAACGCTGAAATCTCTGGGGCCGCTATGCGGCCCTTTCGCGACGCAAGGCCGCTCCCACATCGACCGCATACACCTTAGGCCCAGCGCGTTCCCTGTGGGAGCTGGCTTGCCGGCGATAGGGGCAGCACAGGAACAATTGATCTGATAATCGTTATCATCTAAGGTGCCAGCCTTGCCAGGAGGGATGCCCGTGATTAACGACGATCTGAGTCAGGTCTATGCCGAGCACAATGGGTGGCTCAAGCAGTGGCTGTACCGCCGGCTGGGCTGTTCGGCGCAAGCTGCTGACCTGGCACAGGACACCTTCCTGCGCATACTCCAGGCCCAGCAGAAGGCGGGCGCCAGCCTCAGCCTGCAACGCCCCCGGGCCTACCTGGCAACGGTCAGCCGGCGCCTGGTCTACGACCATTTCCGCCGCCAGTCACTGGAGCGCGCCTACCTGGAAATGCTCGCGCAATTGCCTGAGTTGTTCGCGCTGTCCGCCGAAGACCAATGGGAAATGCGCGAAACCTTGCAGCAGCTGGACGCACTGCTCGACACCTTCAAACCCGTGGTGCGTTCGGTGTTCCTGCTGGTGCAACTGGAGGGCCTGACCTACATCGAGGTGGCGCGCCGCCTGGGCATTGGCGAACGCACGGTCAAGCGGCACATGGCCAACGCCCTGGAAGCCTGCATCCTGTTCGACGAAGACGTCTGATGGCCAGCCCGCAGCCGCGCATTACCCCGGAGGTGGCCAGGCAAGCCGCCAACTGGCACATGCTGATGCTCGACGCCGCTGTCAGCCCGGCCCAGCGTGATGCTTGCAGCCGCTGGCGTGCCGCCGCACCCGAGCATGAACGGGCCTGGCAGAAAGCCTTGCGTGTGCAAGCGCAGCTGGGCCTGCTGCCGCAACAACTGGCCATGGGCACCTTGAACCGCGAGCGCCGCCAGGTGATGAAGCAGATGCTGGCGTTGGCCATCGTCGCGCCCCTTGGCTACGTGGGTTATCGCCAGGTCGTGCCTCAGTACGCCTACGCGACCGGTGTTGGCCAGCACAAACAGCTGACGCTGGCCGATGGCACATTGCTGGACCTGAATACCGATACCGCTGTGGATGTGGATTTCGATGCCCGGCAACGCCTGATCAGCCTGCGCCGTGGCGAGATCCTGATCGAAAGTGGGCCGGACACCAGCAGCCCCCGGCATCGGCCACTGAGGGTTACCAGCGAACAGGGGCTGATGGAAGCTATGGGGACTCGTTTTCTGGTCCGCCAGCGCGAGGGCGCGACCCAGCTGGCCGTATTTGAGGGCGCGGTGCTGGTTACGCCAAACCATGGGCCACGGCAAATCCTTGCCGCCGGCCAGCAGGTCACGTTCGATGGCAGCGGGGAGGGCGCCGTTGCCCCTTCGCGTGAGCAGGACAGCCAGTGGACTCGCGGTCAGCTGGTGGTCGACGAGATGCCCTTGCGCGAGTTCCTTGGCGAGCTGGGGCGTTATCGACCCGGCTGGCTGCGCTGCCAGCCCGATGCGGCGCAATTGCTGATCAGTGGCGCCTTCCAGCTGGAAAACACCGACGCCATTCTCGCTGCGCTGCCCGCCACATTGCCGGTGCAAGTGGATTACCGCACCCGCTACTGGGTCACGGTAAAACAACGTTAATGAGAATTGGCCCGTTTTCGCAACTCATCAGTCCTTACCTGTGGAACTGCCACACATAAAGGGACAATTTCTCAATGATCCGCTCTTCTTCACCGGTCGCCACGACCGATTTCGGCATCGGCAAAGCGCGTGTGCCGGGTTACCGACGTGTACTCGCCTTGAGTGCACTGGCTATCGCGTTGCAAGGTGCCGGCGTGCATGCCCTGGCCGCGCCCGTGCAGGCGCCGCAGGCCTATAGCATCGCGTCCGGCAGCCTGGCCCAGGTACTGGCTCGCTTTGCCAGTGAGGGAGGATTTACCCTGCAATACACCTCGGAGCTTACCCGTGGCCTGTCCAGCCCGGGGCTGCAGGGGCAGTACGCTATCGAGGAAGGTTTCCAGCAATTGCTGGCGGGTACCGGCCTGCAAGCGGTGCGTCGCGGCAACAACGTCTACGGCCTGCAGCCACTGCCGCTGAGCGCCGCTTCCGGTGGTGAGGCCCTGAACCTGGAGCCCTTGAACATCAACGGTATCCAGGACAACGCAACCACCGAAGGTTCGGGCAGCTACACCGCCGGCGCCGTTACCATCGGCAAGGGCACCCACCGCCTCAAGGACATCCCGCAATCGGTCAGCGTGGTCACGCGCAAGGCCATGGACGACCAGCGTCTCGACACCCTGGACGAAGTGCTGGAAAAAACCACCGGTATCACCACCCTGCAAAGCCCGTCAGGCGGTAAGTACATCTACTCACGTGGCTTTGAAGTGGAAACCATCCAGTACGACGGTGTGCCGCTCGACCGTCGCTACTACGCCATCGGCAGCAGCTTCACCTCCGACACCCTGTTGTATGACCGGGTCGAGATCCTGCGCGGCGCCAATGGCCTGTTGCAGGGCAGCGGCAACCCCGGCGCGGCGATCAACCTGGTGCGCAAGCGGCCTAAAGCCGAGCCATCGCTGTCGGTAACGGCCAGCGCCGGCTCCTGGGATACCTACCGCCAGACCATCGATGGCAGTGCCCCGCTCAATGCCGATGGCTCGCTGCGAGGCCGCCTGGTGGCCGGCCATGAAGACCAGAACTACTACTATGACACCGCCGAAAGCCGCAAGAAAATGCTCTACGGCATTCTTGAATACGACCTCAGCGATGCCACCACGGTAGCGGCGGGCGCCAGCGTGGAAGACCTGCATTCCACGCCATTCTTCAGCGGCCTGCCGCGCAACAAGGACGGCAGCGGCGTCAACGTCAGCCGTTCGACCTTCACCGGCGCGGACTGGAACAAGTGGGACAACAAGCAGACTACGTACTTTGCTGATGTTACCCATGACTTCAACGAAGACTGGCGCCTGAAAGCCTCTGGCAGCTACATGCGGGAAACCAACTACATCCTCTACAGCTTTGGCCGTGGCTCCGTGGACCCGGCCACTGGCGACGGCATGCGTTCGCGTGCCTACCTGTATGACTTCGAAAACATCAACAAGGGCGGCGACATCAACCTGACCGGCAAGTGGCGCGCGTTCGGCCGTGAGCACGAAGTGGTGGTGGGGGCCAACGCCAGCGACCTGCAGACGGATGACCTGCAAGGCGGTTTCATCAACCTGGGCCCGATGAACATCTATGACCCAGTCTCGCCACAGCGGCCGAGCATGGATCAGTTGCTGGGCGCAGAAGGCACCAACACCTACCCAGGTACCTCCAAGGGCAAGATCCGTCAGAGCGGCATCTATGCGGTAACCCGTTACAAGCTCAGCGATCCCTTGACCCTGGTGCTGGGCGGGCGCAGCAGCAATTACAGCTACGACTATGAATTGCACCGTTTCAACGGCACATCGCCAACCCCGGCCCACGCGCGCGAGTCCGGCGAGTTCACGCCGTATGGTGGCCTGATCTACGCGCTGAACGATCAGTGGTCGGCCTACGTGAGCTACGCCGACATCTTCAAGCCGCAGACCGAACTGAGTGTGGATAACGCGCCGCTGAAGCCCATTGTCGGTTCCAACTATGAAATGGGCCTGAAAGGTGAGCTGTTCGACGGCCGGGTCAATACCAGCTTCGCGCTGTTCCAGGTTGATCAGGAAAACCGCGCCCAGGCCACTCTTTGCGGGGATAACGGCGGTGAAAACTGCTACGTGGCAGGCGGCAAGGTCCGCACCCAGGGCTTCGACGCCGAGATCAGTGGTGAAGTGCTGGACCGCATGCAACTGTTTGCCGGCTACACCTACACCCACACCGAGTTCCGTAACGACCCGGCCGATGGCGAGTCGGAAGCCGGCGGTACCTTCAACACCTACACGCCACGGCACCTGCTGCGCTTCTGGGCGGATTACAACCTGCCGGGTGAGCTGGACGCGTGGACCGTGGGCGGTGGTGCCAACATCCAGAGCCGCAATTATCACGGCAACTTCGGTGGGACCGATGGGGTAGGGAAGATCGAGCAGGGCGGGTATGCGATCTGGAATGCCCGTGTGGCCTATCAGGTCAACAAGAACTTCAGTGTTTCGTTGAACGGCAACAACCTGTTCGACAAAAACTATTACTCCAGTATCGGCTGGTTGTATGCGGCGAACTACTACGGTGATCCGCGCAACTACAGCGTGACCCTGCGGGCTGATTTCTAACGGCTGGCCGGGTTCCCCGAGAAATGAAGACTCTGTGGGAGCCGCGCTTGCCGGCGATGGGCTGCGCAGCAGCCCCAATACAGGCGGCACCATTTTGACGGATTGTCAGTGACTTGTAAGGTTGGGGCCGCTGCGCGGCCCATCGCCGGCAAGCGCGGCTCCCACACCGAATGTACGGCCAGCGCGGTCTGTGTAGGAGCGCGTTCACCCGCGAAGCAGGCGCCGCGGTGCATGGCACCGGCTGCGCCGGTGTTCGCGGCAAAAGCCGCTCCTACGAACTTTCGAAACTAAAAAAACTTCCTCGCCAAACCAACTTCACTCTTTCACGTATTGAGTGTCGCCATATCAACTATTTATGTCCCTTGCATGATAGTTTCAAAATGGCTGAACTAAGTATTTGCCCTCAGCGCTTTTTCCGGCACCGGGTCATCAACAAAATAGCCGCCCTTCAATGTTAACCATCCGCCTGACGCGATGGCCGCAAAGTTGACTGCGGCGGCTGGCGGCCAGGCATGCAACTCCAGGAAAGGAAAGTGTCATGGGAATGACGAGGCGTAAATTCTTGATCGGCGGCAGCGTCGTGGCTATCGCAGGTGGCGCAGGCATTCTGACCCCTTTGCTGACCCGCGAAGGCAGGTTGATCCCCGGCAAACCGCGGTTTGGCTTTGTTGAAGGCACCGAAGGTGCACTTCCCAAGCAGGCAGACGTGGTAGTGGTTGGTGCGGGTATTCTGGGGCTCATGACCGCGATCAATCTCGTCGAACGTGGCCTCTCTGTCGTGGTTGTTGAAAAAGGTGATATTGCCGGCGAGCAGTCCTGCAGGTTCTACGGCCAGGTCATGACCTACAAGATGCCGGATGCGACGTTCCAGTTGCACCACCTTGCCAAGCAACGTTGGCGCGAGATGAATGCCAAAGTGGGTGCAGATACCAGCTATCGCACACAAGGCCGGGTTGAAGTGCCTTTCGATGAAGAAGACCTGGAAGGCGTCAGAAAGTGGATCGATGCCAAAAGCCGTGAAGTCGCCGCAGACAATCCCTTCAAGACCCGGATCATTCAGGGTAGTGAACTCGAACAGCGGCTGCGCGGTGCGTCGTCGAGCTGGAAAGTTGCAGGGTTCGAGGAAGACTCCGGTAGCCTGGACGCCGAGCGCGCATCGTTTGTCATGGCCGAGTACGCCAAGAAGGTGGGTGTGCGTATCTACACCCACTGCGCCGCAAGGGGCCTGGAAACCCAGGCCGGTGTCATCTCCGATGTGGTGACCGAGAAGGGCGCCATCAGGACGTCTCGCGTGGTCGTGGCCGGCGGCGCCTGGTCCAGGCTGTTCATGCAGAACCTGGGGGTCGATGTGCCGACCTTGCCCGCCTACCAATCCCAGCAAATCATCAGCGCGGCACCCCGTGCACCGGGGGGCAACGTTGCATTGCCCGGGAACATCTACTTCCGCGAGCAGGCCGACGGTACATACGCCACCTCGCCGCGCGTCGTCGTTGCTCCGGTGGTCAAAGAGTCGTTCATGTATGGCTATAAATACCTGCCGTTGCTGGCCATCCCCGACTTCCCGGTGCACATCTCACTCAACAGGCAACTGATCGATTCGTTCACTCAGCCCACGCAGTGGCGGCTGGACGAGGTATCGCCCTTCGAGAAAAACCGGCTGATGACCGCGGCCCCGGATATTCCGGAGCTGGATGCGTCACTGGAAAAGCTCAAAGTCGAGTTCCCTGCTTTCAAGGATGCGAAGTTGATCGATCAGTGGAGCGGTGCCATGGCCATCGCCCCGGATGAGAACCCCATTATCTCGCAGGTAAACGAATACCCAGGCCTGGTCATCAACACCGCGACCGGTTGGGGCATGACGGAGAGCCCGGTGTCGTCCGAGTTGACGGCGGACCTGCTGCTTGGCAAGGCGCCGGTGCTGGACCCCAAACCGTTCAGCCTGTACCGATTCTAAGTACACATACCGCAATGGAATGACCCGTACGCGCATCATCGGTGCGTGTAGATTCTTGTATGAACAATCAGGAGAAAAGTATGAAATTCGCTTTCAAGACCGTTACTGCATTGGCATTGGGTTTAGCCGCTGCCGGCAGCGTTCACGCAAAAGACATCGTGCGCCATGACGCAGGCAGCTTCCCGATCTCGTCGGCGGTAGAAATTCCAGCCGGTAAAACGGTCGTCTATCTGAGCGGCTCGGTCCCGTCGGTGATCCATCCCGATGCGCCCAAGGATTCGCTGGAAGCCTACGGTGATACCAAGGCACAAACCGTCAATGTGCTCGAAAGCATCCAGCAGCAACTGAAAGCGCTGGGTCTTGGCCTCACTGACGTGGTGAAGATGCAGGTGTTCCTGGTGGGCGGGCCGGAGAACGGCGGCAAGATGGATTTCGACGGTTTCATGGCCGGCTATACCCAGTTCTTTGGCCCAGCCGCCAAGCAGCCGGTGCTTCCTGCGCGCTCGGCGTTCCAGATTGCAGGCCTGGCGCACCCAGCCTGGCGTGTTGAAATCGAGGTGACGGCGGTTCGTCCCTGACAGATTTTGTGCCCAGCCCGACAAAATCGTCGGGCACAAAAAAATGATCATGAGGTTAATGCCAGTCAGTTAATCCGCATTGGATGCAAGGGGGTTATCGGGGGTTGATTTGGCCTGCATGCGTTTGGCTTTAGCCGTGTGGGGCTGCCGACATCGAGCGCCGCCCGCGCGGCGCTCGATCTCATGGGCGAAAACCAACCGAAGCCGAACACCTGCAGGCTGTCGCGAGGCGAAGTCTGGAATGTTGGTCAGGGCCTGCTGGGGCCGAATGTAGATCCGCAGCAACATTGGTGCACAGAAAGTTTCATTTTGTGCAACTTACTGTTGAGTGTAAGAGGGGCGGCGGTGCGATCACCGATTAGCAGACGAAAAAAAACCGACCATAAGGTCGGTTTTTTTACCGGATTTTGGTGCCCCGAGGGAGACTCGAACTCCCACTCCTTTCGAAAACGGATTTTGAATCCGCCGCGTCTACCAATTCCGCCATCAGGGCAGTGGCGCGCAGTATAGAGAGGTGCCGCTGGTCGGTCAATCGGCTTTCATGGTCAATTTTCACACATTGGGCTAAACTTCCCGGCCCTGCCGAACCGAACATCATCATGCGCGTCGCCGATTTTTCCTTCGAACTCCCCGATTCCCTGATCGCCCGCCACCCATTGGCCGAGCGCCATGGCAGCCGTCTGCTGGTCCTCGATGGGCCGAGCGGCGCGCTCTCGCATCAGCAATTTCCCGAACTGCTGGACTACCTGCGCCCCGGCGACCTGATGGTGTTCAACAACACCCGGGTGATCCCGGCGCGATTGTTTGGCCAGAAAGCCTCCGGCGGCAAGCTGGAAGTGCTGGTCGAGCGCGTGCTCGACAGCCACCGGGTGCTGGCCCATGTGCGTGCCAGCAAGGCGCCGAAAGAAGGCGCGGTGATCCTCATCGATGGCGGTGGTGAGGCCGAAATGGTCGCGCGCCACGACACGCTGTTCGAGCTGCGCTTCACCGAAGAGGTGCTGCCACTGCTCGACCGCGTTGGCCACATGCCGCTGCCGCCGTACATCGACCGCCCCGACGAGGGCGCCGACCGTGAGCGCTACCAGACCGTGTACGCCCAGCGCGCCGGTGCAGTCGCTGCGCCTACCGCAGGCCTGCACTTCGATGAGGCGCTGCTCGAGAAAATCGCCGCCAAGGGCGTCGAGCGCGCCTTCGTCACCCTGCACGTGGGCGCGGGCACCTTCCAGCCGGTGCGGGTCGACAAGATCGAAGACCACCACATGCATAAAGAGTGGCTCGAAGTGAGCCAGGACGTGGTGGATGCCATCGAGGCCTGCCGCGCCCGTGGCGGCCGGGTGATCGCGGTCGGCACCACCAGCGTGCGTTCGCTGGAAAGCGCCGCGCGCGATGGCGTGCTCAAGGCCTTCAGCGGCGATACCGACATCTTCATCTACCCGGGCCGGCCGTTCCATGTGGTCGACGCCCTGGTCACCAACTTCCACCTGCCGGAGTCCACGCTGCTGATGCTGGTTTCGGCCTTCGCCGGCTACCCCGAGACCATGGCCGCCTATGCGGCAGCGGTCGAGCAGGGGTACCGCTTCTTCAGTTACGGTGATGCCATGTTCATCACCCGCAATCCGGCGCCACGCGGCCCCGAGGATCAAGCATGAGTCGCACCTGTCGAATGTCCTTCGAACTGCTGGCCACCGACGGCAAGGCCCGTCGTGGTCGCATCACTTTCCCTCGTGGCACCGTGGAAACCCCGGCGTTCATGCCGGTGGGTACCTACGGCACGGTCAAGGGCATGCTGCCACGTGATATCGAGGCCATTGGCGCCGAGATGATCCTCGGCAACACCTTCCACCTGTGGCTGCGCCCGGGCACAGAGGTGATCAAGAAGCACAACGGCCTGCACGACTTCATGCAGTGGAAAGGCCCGATCCTCACCGACTCCGGTGGTTTCCAGGTGTTCAGCCTGGGCGCCATGCGCAAGATCAAGGAAGAGGGCGTGACCTTCGCCTCGCCGGTCGATGGCTCGAAGGTGTTCATGGGCCCGGAAGAGTCGATGCAGGTGCAGCGTGACCTGGGCTCGGACGTGGTGATGATCTTCGACGAGTGCACCCCGTACCCGGCCGAGCATGATGTGGCGCGCACCTCCATGGAGCTGTCGCTGCGCTGGGCCCAGCGCTCGAAGAACGCCCATGCCGACAACACTGCGGCGCTGTTCGGTATTGTCCAGGGCGGCATGTACCAGGACCTGCGCATGCGCTCGCTGGAAGGCCTGGAAAACATCGGTTTCGACGGCCTGGCCATCGGCGGCCTGTCGGTCGGCGAGCCCAAGCACGAAATGATCAAGGTGCTGGACTACCTGCCGGGCCAGATGCCGGCTGACAAACCTCGTTACCTTATGGGGGTAGGCAAACCGGAAGATCTCGTTGAGGGTGTGCGCCGCGGCGTCGACATGTTCGACTGCGTGATGCCGACGCGTAACGCGCGCAACGGTCATCTGTTCGTCGATACAGGGGTGATCAAGATCCGCAATGCGTTCCATCGCCACGATGAATCGCCGCTGGATCCGACCTGTGACTGCTATACCTGCACCAACTTCTCGCGCGCCTATCTCCATCACCTGGACAAGTGCGGCGAAATGCTGAGCAGCATGCTGAATACCATCCACAACTTGCGCCATTACCAGCGCTTGATGGCCGGTTTACGCGAGGCTATTCAACAGGGTAAATTGGCCGCCTTTGTCGACGCCTTCTACGCCAAGCGCGGGCTTCCCGTACCGCCTTTGGACTGACTGTTCGCACACATTATTAGAAAATTACCTTAGGAGTGCCCAATGAGCTTCTTGATCCCCGCCGCATACGCGGACGCTGCAGCACCTGCCGCTGGCCCAGCCGGTACCGGCTTCGAGTGGATTTTCCTGGTCGGTTTCCTGGTCATCTTCTACCTGATGATCTGGCGCCCGCAGGCCAAGCGTGCCAAAGAGCAGAAGAACCTGCTGGGCAACTTGCAGAAAGGTGACGAAGTTGTCACCAACGGCGGCATCGCCGGCAAGATCGTCAAGGTCACCGATGACTTCGTGGTACTGGAAGTGTCCGACACTGTCGAGCTGAAGTTCCAGAAGGGCGCGATCGCTGCGACCCTGCCAAAAGGTACGCTCAAGGCTATCTGAGTTACCGGTTTTATTTTCCAGTCGGGGCGCGCAACGCGCCCCGCGTCTTGAACGGGCGGCGTGATGCTGAACAAATACCCTCTGTGGAAATATGCACTGATCGTGCTGGTACTGGTGGTCGGTTTCATTTATTCCGCTCCCAACCTGTACCCGGATGACCCGGCGGTGCAGATCAGCGGTGCCAGCTCGGCGCTGCAGGTAAACCAGGCCGACCTCGATCGCGTCAGCAAGGCGCTGGTCGATGCCAAGATCGCCGTCAAGGGCACCAGCCTGGGCGAGAAGGGCAGCGGGCTGATCCGCCTGACCAACCAGGAAGACCAGTTGCCTGCCAAGGATGTCGTGCGCAAGGCACTGGGCGATGATTACGTCGTGGCCCTGAACCTGGCCCAGACGACCCCGCAATGGCTGCGCAACCTGGGTGCAAGCCCGATGAAGCTGGGCCTGGACCTGTCCGGTGGTGTGCACTTCCTGCTGGAAGTGGACATGGACAAGGCCATGAGCGCCCGCATGAAAGTCTACGAAGGCGAGGTCAAGACCTTGCTGCGCAAAGAGCGCATCCGCTACCGCAGCCTGCCTCAGCAGGATGGCGGCATCATGCTGGGCTTCTCTGACGATGCCACCCGCGAACAGGCACGTGCCCTGATCCGCAAGAATTTCAATGATTTCGACCTGACCACCACCGAGCGCAACGAGCTTGCGGTGCTGCGTCTGGCGCTGACCCAGGCGAAAGTCGCCGAAATCCGCGAATACTCGATCAAGCAGAACCTCACCACCGTGCGCAACCGCGTCAACGAGTTGGGCGTGGCCGAGCCGCTGGTACAGCGTCAGGGCGCCAACCGTATCGTGGTCGAGCTGCCAGGCGTGCAGGACACTGCCGAAGCCAAGCGTATCCTTGGTAAAACCGCCAACCTGGAGTTCCGCTTCGGTGCCGAGCCGGGCGCGTCCAAGGCCACTACCGAGGTGTTCGAGTTCCGTGAGGGCGGCCGTTCCGCCCCTGTGGAGCGCGGCCTGATCATCACCGGTGACCAGGTTACCGACGCCCAGGCCAGCTTTGACGAACACGGTCGCCCACAGGTGAACATCCGCCTGGATGGCCATGGCGGCGAGCTGATGAGCCGCGCTACCCGTAGCAACGTCGGCCGCAGCATGGCGGTGATCTTCATCGAGCAGAAGCCGGTTACCCGCTACGTCAAGCAGACCGTCGACGGCGTCGAGAAGGACGTTGCCGTACAAAGCTTCGTCGAAGAGAAGAAGATCATCAGCCTGGCGACCATCCAGTCGCCGCTGGGCAGCCAGTTCCGCATCACCGGCCTGAACGGCCAGGGCGAATCGTCCGAGCTGGCCCTGCTGCTGCGTGCCGGTGGTCTGGCCGCGCCGATGTACTTCGCTGAAGAACGTACCATTGGCCCAAGCCTGGGTGCCGACAACATCACCAAGGGTATCGATGCGTCGCTGTGGGGCATGCTGTTCGTCTCGCTGTTCATCATCGCCATCTATCGCGGCTTTGGCGTGATCGCCACCATCGCCCTGGCGGGCAACATGGTGCTGCTGCTGGCCTTGATGTCGTTGCTGGGCGCCACCCTGACCCTGCCGGGTATTGCCGGTATCGTGTTGACCATGGGTATGGCGGTAGACGCCAACGTGCTGATCTTCTCGCGTATCCGCGAAGAGCTGAAAGCCGGCATGTCGGTACAGCGCGCCATCCACGAAGGTTTCAACCGCGCCTACACCGCGATCATCGACGCCAACCTGACCAGCCTGCTGGTCGGCGGCATCCTGTTCGCCATGGGTACCGGCCCGGTCAAGGGCTTTGCGGTTACCATGTCCCTCGGGATTTTCACCTCGATGTTCACCGCCGTCATGGTGACCCGCGCAATGGTCAACCTGACCTGTGGCGGGCGTGACATCAAGAAGCTGTGGGTTTGAGGGAGCTGCGATGAAAACCATCAACTTCATGGGCGTGCGCAACGTTGCGTTCGCCATTACCGTGCTCCTCACTGTGCTGGCGCTGTTCAGCTGGTGGCAGAAGGGCCTGAACTTCGGCCTGGACTTCACCGGCGGTACGCTGATCGAGCTGACCTACGAGCGCCCGGCCGACCTCAAGGCGGTACGTGCCGAGCTGGTCGATTCCGGCTTCCACGAGGCGGTGGTGCAGAGCTTTGGCGCTACCACTGACCTGCTGGTGCGTATGCCGGGCGATGACCCGCAGCTGGGCAACAAGGTAGCTGCCGCGCTGCAGAAGGCTGGCGGCGACAACCCGGCCACGCTCAAGCGTGTCGAGTTCGTCGGCCCGCAGGTGGGTGAAGAACTGCGCGACCAGGGCGGCATGGGCATGCTCCTGGCCCTGGGCGGCATCCTTATCTACCTGGCCTTCCGCTTCCAGTGGAAGTTCGCCGTGGGCGCGATCATCTCGCTGATCCACGACGTGGTGGTGACCCTGGGTATCCTGTCGTTCTTCCAGATCACCTTCGACCTGACGGTATTGGCGGCGGTGCTGGCGATCATCGGTTACTCGCTGAACGACACCATCGTCGTGTTCGACCGGGTACGTGAAAACTTCCGCGTCATGCGCAAGGCTTCGCTGATCGAGAACATCAACGTTTCCACCACCCAGACCCTGCTGCGCACCATCGCCACCTCGGTTTCGACCTTGCTGGCCATTGCCGCGCTGCTGTTCTTCGGTGGTGACAACCTGTTCGGCTTCTCGCTGGCCCTGTTCATCGGCGTCATGGCCGGTACCTACTCGTCGATCTACATCGCCAACGTGGTACTGATCTGGCTGAACCTGAACAGCGAAGACCTGATCCCGCCGGTCAAGGCAGAGGGTGTGGATGACCGCCCATAACGGTTAGCCCATCGCCGCCCGGCGGCCCGAAAGGCGCGAGTATTGAACTCGCGCCTTTTTTTTTGCTCCAAGGCTGGGAGAAGCGCGGGTTGATACCCGCTGGTACGATCAGGAGGTTCACGTGAACAAATCAATGCTGGTGGGCGCGGTACTGGGTGCTGTCGGTGTAACCGCCGGAGGTGCAGTGGCGACCTACAGCTTGGTCAACAAGGGGCCTGAGTACGCCCAGGTCACCGACGTGCAGCCGATCAAGCAACAGGTGAAAACCCCGCGTGAAGTGTGCAAGGACGTGGCAGTGACGCGTCAGGCGCCGGTCAAGGACCAGCACCAGATTGCCGGTACCGTGGTAGGTGCCATTGCCGGTGGCCTGCTGGGTAACCAGATTGGTGGTGGTACCGGCAAGAAGATCGCCACCGTGGCCGGTGCGGTCGGTGGTGGCTATGCCGGCAACAAGGTGCAGGAAGGCATGCAGCAGCGTGATACCTATACCACCACGCAAACCCGCTGTAATACGGTCAACGACATCAGCGAGAAGGTGGTGGGTTACAACGTGACCTATTCCATCGGTGATCAGGTGGGCAAGGTGAAGATGGACCGTGAGCCTGGGTCGACCATTCCGCTGGACAAGAATGGCAAGCTGATCCTGAGCGAAGCCGGCCAGTGATTTGGGTTGCCTGTGCCGGCCTCTTCGCGGGTAAACCCGCTCCTACAAGGGTAATGCGATCAATGTAGGAGCGGGTTTACCCGCGAAGAGGCCGGCACAGGCACTGCAAAAACATCAGGCACAAAAAAAGCACCCCGAGGGGTGCTTTTTTTTGCCGGCAATCCGCGCTTAGCGCTTCATGCTTTCTGGCAGGTGCGGCTGGATAGCGGTCAGTACGGCCTTGAAGCACTTGATGTTGCCTGCAACGATGTGGCCCTTGTCGAGGAAGTCGTGGCCACCGTTGAAGTCACTCACCAGGCCACCGGCTTCCTGGATCAGCAGTACGCCAGCTGCCATGTCCCACTCGGACAGGCCCGACTCCCAGAAGGCGTCGAAGCGGCCGGCAGCCACGTAGGCCAGGTCCAGGCTGGCGGAGCCGGCGCGGCGGATGCCGGCGGTCTGGCCAGTCAGGGCGCGGAACATGCCCAGGTAGTTGTCCATGTCGGCCATCTGGCCGTCACGGAACGGGAAGCCGGTACCCAGCAGGGCGCCTTCCAGGCTGGTACGCGAGCTGACACGCAGGCGACGGCCGTTGAGCTGAGCGCCACGGCCACGGCTGGCGGTGAACTCTTCCTGGCGAACCGGGTCGACGATCACGGCGTGCTCAAGGCGGCCACGGTATTTGCAGGCGATGCTGACAGCGAAGTGCGGGATGCCACGCAGGAAGTTGGTGGTGCCGTCCAGCGGGTCGATGATCCACAGGTAATCCTTGCCTTCTTCGCCGCTACCCGCGTGCAGGCCGGTTTCTTCGCCCTGGATGGAGTGGTTCGGGTAGGCCTTGCGCAGGGCGTTGACGATGCTCTGCTCGGCAGCGCGATCGACTTCGGAAACGTAGTCCTTGGCCTCTTTCTCATCGACCTTGATGCTATCCAGGCGTTCGATGGAGCGGAAAATCAGTTCACTGGCGCTGCGAGCGGCGCGCAGGGCGATATTCAGCATAGGCTGCATGGGCGGGTCACCTGGAGATGTTAAAGAAGAAAGCCGATCATTCTAGCAGAAAACTTTGGCGGCAGAAGTGTCACATTTGCTTTCATGGCGTTACGTCTGTCGGTTCTGTAAGATCGAAGGCCCTGATTCCTGCATCTGTGAGCACAACACCTTGCTGCAAAATATTCGTGTTGTTCTGGTCAATACCAGCCACCCCGGCAACATCGGCGGCGCTGCGCGTGCCATGAAAAACATGGGCTTGTCGCGTCTGGTGCTGGTGCAGCCGAAAGAGTTCCCCGCCGCGGAGGCCAGTGCCCGTGCCTCGGGCGCCGACGATGTGCTGGATAACGCCCAGGTGGTCGACAGCCTTGAACAGGCACTGGTCGGCTGCAACCTGGTGATGGGCACCAGCGCCCGCGAGCGCAGCATTCCCTGGCCGTTGATCGGCCCGCGCGAGTGTGGCGACAAGGCGGTGGAGCATGCCAATGGTGGCGAAGAAATCGCCCTGGTGTTCGGGCGCGAGCACGCCGGCCTGACCAACGAAGAACTGCAGCGATGTCACTTCCACGTGCACATTCCCTCCAACCCCGACTTCAGCTCGCTGAACCTGGCTGCTGCCGTGCAGGTGCTCTCTTATGAGGTGCGCATGGCCTGGTTGGCCGCCGGTGCAGCGCCGGGCAAGGTCGAGAAGGTTGACGCCAGTGAGCTGGCGACCATGGACGAAATGGAGCTGTTCTACGACCACCTGGAAAAAACCCTGGTGGGCATCGGCTTCCTCGACCCGGAAAAGCCCAAGCACCTGATGCCGCGCCTGCGCCGGCTGTATGGGCGGGTGGCGGTCGAGCGGACGGAAATGAGCATTTTGCGCGGCATCCTGACCGAGACCCAGAAAGTGGTCCGGGGCGAGCCGCATAAACGGAAGGACTGACAGATGTTTGAACGCCTGCGTGAAGATATTCAAAGCGTATTCCACCGTGACCCGGCTGCACGCAATGCCTTCGAGGTACTCACCTGCTACCCCGGCATGCATGCCATCTGGCTGCACCGCCTGGGCAATGCCTTGTGGAAGCGCGATTTCAAGTGGCTGGCCCGCCTGGTGTCGAACTTCGGCCGTTGGCTGACCGGCATCGAGATCCACCCGGGTGCCACCATTGGCCGACGCTTCTTCATTGACCATGGCATGGGCATCGTCATTGGCGAAACCGCCGAGATCGGCGACGACGTCACCCTGTACCAGGGCGTGACCCTGGGCGGCACCAGCTGGAACAAAGGCAAGCGCCACCCGACCCTTGAAAACGGTGTGGTAGTAGGGGCGGGGGCCAAGGTGCTGGGCCCGTTCACCGTCGGTGCCGGGGCCAAGATCGGCTCCAATGCGGTGGTGACCAAGGCGGTGCCGGCAGGCGCGACGGCGGTGGGCATCCCCGGGCGGATCATCGTCAAGAGCGAAGACAGCGAAGTCGAAGCCAAGCGCAAGGCCATGGCCGAGAAGATCGGCTTCGACGCCTACGGTGTCAGTGGCGACATGCCCGACCCGGTGGCGCGTGCCATCGGCCAGATGCTCGACCACCTGCAGGCCGTCGACGAGCGGTTGGAGGGTATGTGTGGGGCGCTGACCAAGATGGGCAGTGACTACTGTGCCAAAGAGCTGCCGGCCCTGCCGGACGATGACTTCACCGAAGTTGCCCAGGTGGCTCAGCGCGACACTCAGTCGCATTGATTGCGCCGCGGTGAAATCATAGTGACATACGGGGCGTGTGATCGCGCCCCTTGTCTGCTACAATCGCGCCCGCCTCCCCGATGCAAACCCGACTAAAGCAGTAGGTCTAATAGTTGACTTAAATGCTCGGGAATCGCATACTCGCACACATCCCGAAACTCCCGTGGTACCCAATAGCCATGCGACTGACTACCAAAGGCCGATACGCCGTGACTGCCATGCTTGACCTGGCGTTGCACGCGCAGCATGGGCCGGTGTCTTTGGCCGACATTTCCGAGCGCCAGGGCATTTCCCTCTCTTATCTGGAGCAGCTGTTCGCCAAGCTGCGCCGTAGCAGCCTGGTTTCCAGCGTGCGCGGCCCAGGTGGCGGCTACCAGCTGTCGCGGGGCATGGAAACCATCCAGGTGGCCCAGGTCATCGACGCGGTCAACGAATCGGTCGATGCCACCCGTTGCCAGGGGCTCGGGGACTGCCATGCCGGTGATACCTGCCTGACCCACCACCTGTGGTGCGACCTCAGCCAGCAGATCCATGAATTCCTCAGCGGCATCAGCCTGGCCGACCTCGTCATGCGCCGTGAGGTGCAGGAAGTCGCCCAGCGCCAGGACCTGCGTCGTGTCGCAGGCCGAACCGCCCAGCTGGACAAGATTGAGACGTCTGCCGTCGATTGATCCCCCGGGACGACGAGCGACGCCACCGCCTGATAGGAGAGACAAATGAAGTTGCCGATCTACCTCGATTACTCCGCGACCACTCCGGTTGACCCACGTGTCGCCCAGAAGATGGCCGAATGCCTGCTGGTTGACGGGAACTTCGGTAACCCGGCTTCGCGCTCCCACGTCTTCGGCTGGAAAGCCGAGGAAGCGGTCGAGAACGGTCGCCGCCAGGTTGCCGAGCTGATCAACGCCGACCCGCGTGAAATCGTCTGGACCAGCGGTGCTACCGAGTCCGACAACCTCGCGCTGAAAGGTGTCGCGCACTTCTATCAGACCAAGGGCAAGCACATCATCACCTCCAAGATCGAGCACAAGGCGGTCCTGGACACCGCTCGCCAGCTGGAGCGTGAAGGTTTCGAAGTCACCTACCTTGAGCCAGGCGAAGACGGCATCGTCACCCCGGCCATGGTCGAAGCCGTACTGCGTGACGACACCATCCTGGTTTCGCTGATGCACGTGAACAACGAAGTCGGCTCGATCAACGACATCGCCGCCATCGGTGAACTGACCCGTTCGCGTGGCGTGCTGTTCCACGTTGACGCCGCCCAGTCGGCCGGCAAGGTCGAAATCGACGTGCAAAAGCTGAAGGTCGACCTGATGTCGTTCTCGGCGCACAAGGTCTACGGCCCTAAAGGTATCGGCGCGCTGTACGTCAGCCGCAAGCCGCGCGTTCGCCTGGAAGCCATCATTCACGGCGGTGGCCATGAGCGCGGCATGCGTTCGGGCACCCTGCCGACCCACCAGATCGTCGGCATGGGCGAAGCCTTCGCCATTGCCAAGCAGGAAATGGCCGCGGAAAACGTGCGCATCAAGGCCCTGAGCGACCGCTTCTTCAAGCAGGTCTCCAACCTTGAAGAGCTGTACGTCAACGGCAGCCAGACTGCCCGTGTACCGCACAACCTGAACCTGAGCTTCAACTACGTCGAAGGCGAATCGCTGCTGATGTCGCTGAAGGACATCGCCGTATCGTCCGGTTCGGCCTGCACCTCCGCGTCGCTCGAGCCGTCGTACGTACTGCGCGCTCTGGGCCGCAACGACGAGCTGGCGCACAGCTCGATCCGCTTCTCCTTCGGCCGCTTCACCAGCGAAGAAGAAGTCGACTACGCCGCGCAGAAAGTCTGCGAGGCCGTCAACAAACTGCGTGAACTGTCGCCGCTGTGGGATATGTACAAAGACGGCGTTGACATCTCCAAGATCGAGTGGGCCGCCCACTAAGCAGTCGCCAGCAAGAGCGGCTCCCCTGATGAGGAAGGAATAGCACCATGGCATACAGTGAAAAGGTCATCGACCACTACGAAAACCCACGCAACGTCGGCAAGATGAATGCCGAGGACCCGGATGTCGGTACCGGCATGGTCGGCGCCCCAGCGTGCGGTGACGTGATGCGTCTGCAAATCAAGGTCAACGAGCAGGGCGTCATCGAAGACGCCAAGTTCAAGACCTACGGCTGCGGTTCGGCCATCGCTTCCAGCTCCCTCGCCACCGAGTGGATGAAGGGCAAGACCCTGGACGAAGCCGAAACCATCAAGAACACCCAGCTGGCCGAAGAACTGGCGCTGCCGCCGGTCAAGATCCACTGCTCGGTACTCGCCGAAGATGCCATCAAGGCAGCTGTACGCGATTACAAGCAGAAGAAAGGCTTGATCTAAGTCGCCTGTTGCAAGGTAAGGAGTCCTGATGGCTATCAGCATGACAGAAGCCGCCGCCAACCACATTCGCCGCTCCCTCGACGGGCGCGGCAAAGGTGAGGGCATTCGCCTGGGCGTGCGCACCACCGGTTGCTCGGGCCTGGCCTACGTGCTGGAGTTCGTCGACGAACTGGCGGACGAAGACACCGTGTTCGAGAACCATGGCGTGAAGGTGATCATCGATCCCAAGAGCCTGGTCTACCTCGACGGCACCGAGCTGGACTTCGTCAAGGAAGGGTTGAACGAAGGCTTCAAGTTCAACAACCCCAACGTGCGCGGTGAATGTGGCTGCGGCGAAAGCTTCAACGTTTGAGGCTGGCTGTGGGTACTCCTTGTCATTACGCATTGTTTGACCTCCAGCCAAGCTTCCGCCTGGATCTCGACAAGCTGGCCACTCGCTACCGCGAGCTGGCCCGCGAAGTCCATCCCGACCGCTTTGCCGACGCCTCCGAGCGCGAGCAGCGGGTAGCGCTGGAAAAGTCCGCAGCCCTCAACGATGCCTACCAGACCCTGCGCAGTGCGCCGCGTCGCGCCCGCTACCTGCTGGCCATTAGCGGCCACGAAGTGCCTCAGGAAGTCACGGTCCATGACCCGGACTTCCTGTTGCAGCAGATGCAGTGGCGTGAAGAGCTCGAAGAGTTGCAGGACGAAGCCGACCTTGACGGTGTCGGCGTGTTCAAGAAGCGCCTGAAGGCCGCCCAGGACACGCTGAACGAGGACTTTGCCGCCTGCTGGGATGCCCCAGGCGAGCGCGACAAGGCCGAGCGCCTGATGCGCCGCATGCAGTTCCTCGACAAGCTCGCCCAAGAAGTGCGCCAACTGGAAGAGCGCCTCGACGATTAACCCGGTGTCGCCCGTGATGACACCTAAGGTATTCAGATAAGCATGGCCCTACTGCAGATTGCCGAACCCGGTCAAAGCCCTCAGCCGCACCAGCGCCGCCTGGCGGTGGGGATCGACCTGGGTACCACCAACTCTCTGGTCGCTGCATTGCGCAGCGGCCGCAGCGAGCCCCTGCCTGATGCGCAGGGTAACGTCATTCTGCCGTCCGCGGTGCGTTACCTCGACGGGCGCATCGAAGTGGGGCAGGCCGCGCGTGACGCCGCTTCCAGCGACCCGCTGAACACCGTGCTGTCGGTCAAGCGCCTGATGGGGCGCGGCCTGGCCGACGTCAAGCAACTGGGCGAGCAACTGCCGTACCGCTTTGTTGGCGGTGAGTCGCACATGCCGTTCATCGACACCGTGCAGGGGCCGAAAAGCCCGGTACAAGTGTCTGCCGACATCCTCAAGGTGCTGCGTGAGCGGGCCGAAGCAACGCTGGGTGGCGAACTGGTGGGGGCGGTGATTACCGTGCCGGCCTATTTCGACGATGCCCAGCGCCAGGCCACCAAGGACGCAGCGCGCCTGGCGGGCCTGAACGTGCTGCGCCTGCTCAACGAGCCGACTGCAGCTGCCGTGGCCTACGGCCTGGACCAGAACGCCGAAGGCGTGGTGGCCATCTATGACCTGGGCGGCGGTACGTTCGATATCTCCATCCTGCGCCTGACGGCTGGCGTGTTCGAAGTGCTGGCCACCGGTGGCGATACTGCCCTGGGCGGCGACGACTTCGACCACGCCATTGCCGGCTGGATCATCGGGCAGGCCGGCCTTTCGTCCGACCTGGACCCGGCTACCCAGCGCGCTCTGCTGCAAACGGCCTGCGCCGCCAAGGAAGCCCTGACCGACGCCGACGTGGTCAGTGTCAGCCATGGCGCCTGGCAGGGCGAGCTGAGCCGTGCTGCTTTCGAAGCCATGATCGAACCAATGGTCGCCCGCAGCCTCAAGGCGTGCCGCCGCGCCGTGCGCGACAGTGGCGTGGAGCTGGAAGAAGTCAGCGCCGTGGTCATGGTCGGTGGTTCGACCCGTGTACCGCGTGTGCGTGAAGCCGTGGGCGCGCTGTTCGGCCGTACCCCACTGACCTCGATCGACCCCGACCAGGTGGTGGCCATTGGTGCCGCCATCCAGGCCGACACCCTGGCCGGCAACCGCCGCGAAGGGGGCGAACTGCTGCTGCTCGATGTCATTCCGCTGTCGCTTGGCCTTGAGACCATGGGCGGGCTGATGGAGAAGGTGATTCCACGCAACACCACCATTCCGGTGGCACGTGCACAGGAGTTCACCACCTATAAAGATGGCCAGACGGCCATGATGATCCACGTGCTGCAGGGCGAGCGCGAGCTGATCAGCGACTGCCGATCGCTGGCCCGCTTCGAGCTGCGCGGCATCCCGGCCATGGTCGCCGGCTCGGCAAAAATCCGCGTCACCTTCCAGGTCGATGCCGACGGCCTGCTCAGCGTCGCCGCTCGCGAGCTGGGGTCGGGCGTGGAAGCCAGCATCCAGGTCAAGCCGTCCTACGGCCTGACCGACGGCGAAATCGCCCGCATGCTCAAGGACTCGTTCGAACACGCCGGTTCCGACAAGCATGCCCGCCAGTTGCGCGAGCACCAGGTGGACGGCGAGCGCCTGCTCGAAGCAGTACAGGGCGCCCTGGACGCCGACGGCGAACGCCTGCTCAGCAGTGACG
The DNA here is from genome assembly GCF_016658545.1 of Pseudomonas sp. S37. GTDB lineage: Bacteria > Pseudomonadota > Gammaproteobacteria > Pseudomonadales > Pseudomonadaceae > Aquipseudomonas. The sequence goes on from NZ_JACVZC010000002.1 coordinate 123,634, forward strand.
AGCGAGACGCCATCGAATTCCAGATGCAAGAACTACGTGATTTGCTGACGGGCACCGATGGCGCAGCCATCGAGCAACAGACCAAGCGTCTGTCGCAGGTGACCGACGCATTTGCCGCCCGTCGCCTTGATTCGACGGTCAAAGCCGCACTGGCCGGGCGCAACCTGAATGAGATCGAGGAGTAATCGATGCCGCTGGTAACGTTCCTGCCGCATGAGAAGTTCTGCCCCGAAGGCCTGACCGTGGAAGTGCCAGCCGGGACCAACATCCTGGAGCTGGCCCACGACCATCACATCGAGATGGAAAGCGCCTGTGGCGGCGTCAAGGCTTGCACCACCTGCCACTGTATTGTTCGCAAAGGTTTCGATTCGCTTGAAGAAGCCGACGAGCTGGAAGAGGACATGCTGGACAAGGCCTGGGGCCTGGAGGCGCAGTCGCGCCTGGGTTGCCAGGTGGTGGTCGCCGATGAAGACCTGACCATCGAGATCCCCAAGTATTCGCTCAATCACGCTGCCGAAGCACCGCACTGAGGGCCTGTACATGAGTCTGAAATGGGTTGATGTACTTGAGATCGCAATCCAGCTTGCAGAAAGCAAGCCTGAGGTCGATCCTCGTTATGTGAATTTCGTCGACCTGCACCGCTGGGTGCTGGCATTGCCAGAATTCAGCGACGATCCGTCACGCGGCGGTGAGAAAGTGCTTGAGGCTATCCAGGCTGCCTGGATTGACGAAGCCGACTAAGCGTCATGTGCAGGTTAGGCAATCCCCTGAAACCCGCGTATAATTCGCGGGTTTAATTTTTCGTAACACTCATATTCTGGAGTTTTCCATGGCTGTTCAACGTACTTTCTCGATCATCAAGCCTGACGCAGTTGCCAAAAACGTCATCGGCAAGATCACCACCCGCTTCGAAGAAGCCGGCCTGAAAATCGTTGCCTCGAAAATCAAGCAACTGTCCAAAGCCGAAGCCGAAGGCTTCTACGCTGAGCACAGCGAGCGCGGCTTCTTCGGTGACCTGGTTGCCTTCATGACTTCCGGTCCGGTTGTTGTTCAGGTGCTGGAAGGCGAAAACGCCATCGCCAAGAACCGTGAGCTGATGGGCGCTACCAACCCTAAAGAAGCTGCTGCCGGCACCATCCGTGCCGACTTCGCCGAGTCGATCGACGCCAACGCCGTTCACGGTTCGGACTCCGAAGCTGCTGCTGCTCGCGAAATCGCTTACTTCTTCGCTGCTACCGAGGTAACCACTCGCTAAGCGAAAGCTTACGGGTGAGGGTGAATCCATGACGACATCTACTGGCAAAATCAACCTGTTGGGCCTGACCCAGCCGGAAATGGAACAATTCTTCGACTCGATCGGGGAAAAACGCTTCCGTGCCGGCCAGGTGATGAAATGGATTCACCATTTTGGCGTGTCCGACTTTGCGGCCATGACCAACGTTGGCAAGGTCTTGCGCGAAAAGCTCGAGGCCGTTGCCGAGATTCGCCCCCCGGAAGTGGTCAGTGAAGACATTTCCGCCGACGGCACCCGCAAGTGGGTGATCCGCGTTGCCTCCGGCAGCTGCGTCGAGACCGTCTACATTCCTACCGACGATCGCGGCACCCTGTGCGTGTCGTCGCAAGCCGGCTGTGCCCTGGACTGCAGCTTCTGCTCCACCGGCAAACAAGGCTTCAACAGCAACCTCACCGCCGCCGAAGTGATCGGCCAGGTGTGGCTTGCCAACAAATCCTTCGGGACCGTTCCTGCCAAAGTCGACCGCGCGATTACCAACGTGGTGATGATGGGCATGGGCGAGCCCTTGCTGAACTTCGACAACGTCATCGCCGCCATGAAAATCATGATGGATGACCTGGGCTATGGCATTTCCAAGCGTCGCGTGACCCTGTCCACCTCGGGCGTGGTGCCGATGATCGACGAACTGGCCAAGCACATCGACGTGTCGCTGGCCCTGTCGCTGCACGCCCCGAACGACGCGCTGCGCAACCAGCTGGTACCGATCAACAAGAAGTACCCGCTGAAAGTGCTGCTGGAATCGTGCATGGGCTACATGGCCACCCTGGGTGGCAAGCGTGTGCTGACCGTTGAATACACCCTGCTCAAGGACGTCAACGACCAGCCCGAGCACGCCGCACAGATGATCGAGCTGCTGCGCGACGTGCCGTGCAAGATCAACCTGATCCCGTTCAACCCGTTCCCGCATTCGGGCTACGAGCGGCCGAGCAACAACGCCATTCGTCGCTTCCAGGACCTGCTGCACCACGGTGGTTTCAACGTCACCACCCGTACCACCCGTGGCGACGACATCGACGCCGCCTGTGGCCAGCTGGTTGGCCAGGTCAACGACCGTACCCGCCGCAGCGAGCGCTACATCGCCGTGCGCCAGCTTTCTGCGGACGTCGAGCTGCAAGACAGCGCCGCCAGCCACTGACCGGGACCTTGCCCATGAGCCTGCGCGCCGCGCTGTCGATCCTTGCGCTTTTGCTGCTGGCCGGCTGCGTGTCGGGCGGTGCGAGCGACCCCCTGGCCAACCGCCAGGGCAGGGCGCAGGCGGGGCAGGCTTATGTGCAGCTTGGCCTGGGTTATTTGCAACAGGGTTTGACCGAGCAGGCCAAGGCGCCACTGGGCAAGGCCCTGGCCCTGAACAGCACCGACGCCGACGCCCACGCCGCCCTGGCCCTGGTGTTCCAGGCCGAAGGCGAGCCGGCACTGGCCGAAGCGCATTTTCGCAAAGCCCTGCAAATTAGCGGCGGCGACACGCGAATTCGCAACAATTACGGCAGTTTCCTTTATGCTCAGGGGCGATTTGCCGAAGCCAAGCAGATGTTTCGCCTGGCCAGTGCCGATACCCTGTATCCTGAGCGCTCACGCGTGTACGAGAACCTTGGCCTGACCGCCTTGAGGCTCGAGCGCCGCGCTCAGGCGCACGCCTATTTGTTGAAAGCGTTGCAACTCAACCAGCGGCAACCGAAAGCGTTGCTGGAAATGGCTGAGTTGTCCTACGAAAACAGGCATTATGTGCCGGCCCGGGACTACTACGATCGTTTCAGCCAGTTGAGCGAACACGATGCCCGTAGCCTGTTGCTGGGCAGCCGCCTTGCCAGGGTGTTCGACGAGCAGGGCGCACTGGCCGAAACCGGCCAGCAATTACAACGACTTTATCCCGGTACGCCGGAATATCAGCAATACCTGTCGGAGCAACGATGAACGCCGCGCATCCCGAAGTAGCAGTAGCGCCTGGCCAGAACCCCGGTGAGCTTTTGCGCCTGGCCCGTGAGAAACGGGACTGGTCTCAAGCCGAGGTGGCCCGCAAGCTTAACCTCACTGTCAGTTCGTTGAACCACGTGGAAACCGGCGCCTTCGACAAGCTGCCCGGGCATACTTTCGCCCGTGGCTACATTCGCGCCTATGCCAAGCTGATGGACCTCGACCAGGCCGCCCTGGTCGATGCCTTCGACCGCTACACCGGTACCCACGCCAAAGGCAGCGACGTGCATTCGCTGGGCCGTATCGAAGAGCCTGTACGCCTGTCACACAACATCCTGCGCGGCGTCAGCCTGCTGTTGCTGGTAGCTGTGGTGGGTGGTGGCTTCGTCTGGTGGCAGGACCAGGGCAGCCTGCGTGGCAAGGACCTGGCCAAGATCGCCCTGGAGCATGTCGAGGTCGAAAGCGCCGACGGCACCACCCAGATTCACCCGCTCGATGAGCCTGAAGACCAAGCCGTTACCGCTGGCCAGCAGCCAGAGGCAGCACCGCTGCCGTTGGCACAGGGCACGCCCGAGCAACCGGCCGCTGCTGGCGAGCAGGTAGCGGCGAGCCCGGCACCTGCCTCGGCCGCTACGCCGGCACCTGCCCAGCAGGCGCCGGTACAGCCAACTGCCAGCGCACCGGCGGCCATGCCTGCCCCGGTAGCACCGGCTACCCCGGCACCGGCTGTTGTCGCGCCAACTGCGCCTGCGCCCGCCGTAGCCGCCGCTGAGCCTGCCGCAGTGCCGGCCGGCAGCGGCAAGGTCGCCATCCAGTTCACCGCCGATTGCTGGACCCAGGTTTCCGACGGCAACGGCAAGGTGCTGTTCAGCGCCGTCAAGCGCAAGGGGGACAACCTCGAGCTGACCGGCAAGCCGCCGTTCGCGGTACGCCTGGGCTTTGCCCGTGGCGCCCAGGTCAGCTACAACGGCCAGGCCGTCGATGTCGCCCCGTTCACCAGTGGCGAGACTGCTCGCCTGAAGTTGGGACAGTAAGTCATGCACGGCGAATCTCCGATCAAACGTCGCGAATCCCGCAAAATCTGGGTCGGCAATGTGCCGGTGGGTGGTGATGCGCCCATCGCGGTGCAGAGCATGACCAACACCGACACCAATGATGTGGCCGCCACCGTGGGGCAAATCCAGCGCCTGGTCGATGCCGGCGTAGACATCGTGCGTGTATCGGTGCCGGACATGGACGCTGCTGAAGCGTTCGGCAAGATCAAGCAACTGGTCAGCGTGCCGCTGGTCGCCGACATTCACTTCGACTACAAGATCGCCCTGCGTGTGGCTGAGCTTGGCGTCGACTGCCTGCGCATCAACCCGGGCAACATCGGCCGTGAAGACCGTGTGCGCGCCGTGGTCGATGCCGCCCGCGACCGCGGTATCCCGATTCGTATCGGGGTCAACGCAGGCTCGCTGGAAAAAGACCTGCAGAAGAAGTACGGCGAGCCGACCCCGGCCGCGCTGGTCGAGTCCGCCCTGCGCCATGTCGAGCACCTCGACCGCCTGGACTTCCAGGATTTCAAGGTCAGCGTCAAGGCCTCCGACGTGTTCATGGCCGTCGAAGCCTACCGCCTGCTGGCCAGGCAGATCGTACAGCCGCTGCACCTGGGCATCACCGAAGCCGGTGGCCTGCGTTCGGGGACGGTGAAATCTGCCGTCGGCCTCGGTATGCTGCTGGCCGAAGGCATTGGCGATACCATCCGTATCTCGCTGGCGGCCGACCCGGTCGAAGAAGTGAAGGTCGGCTACGACATCCTCAAGTCGCTGCACCTGCGTTCGCGTGGCATCAACTTCATCGCCTGCCCGAGTTGCTCGCGGCAGAACTTCGATGTGGTCAAGACCATGAACGAGCTGGAAGGGCGCCTGGAAGACCTGCTGGTGCCGCTGGACGTGGCGGTGATCGGTTGCGTGGTCAACGGCCCGGGTGAAGCCAAGGAAGCCCATGTAGGCCTGACCGGCGGTACGCCGAACCTGATCTACATCGACGGCAAACCGGCGCAGAAGCTGACCAATGACAACCTGGTCGATGAGCTGGAAAAGCTCATCCGCCAGAAAGCGGCCGAAAAGGCCGAAGCCGACGCGGCGCTGATCGCCCGTGGCTGACACACAGAATTCGTAAGGACTATTCGTGAGCAAATCGCTGCAAGCCATCCGTGGCATGAACGACATCCTGCCAGAACAGTCGCCGCTGTGGCGCTACTTCGAAGGCACCGTGGCCGGCCTGCTGGACACCTACGGGTACAGCCAGATCCGCACGCCGATCGTCGAGTTCACCGAGCTGTTCAAGCGTTCGATCGGTGAAGTAACCGACATCGTCGAAAAAGAGATGTACACCTTCGAGGACCGCAACGGCGATTCGCTGACCTTGCGCCCTGAAGGCACCGCCGCCTGCGTGCGCGCTGTGCTGGAGCACGGTATCACCGGCAACGGCCAGGTGCAGAAGCTGTGGTACATCGGCCAGATGTTCCGCCACGAGCGCCCGCAGAAGGGCCGCTACCGCCAGTTCCACCAGATTGGCGTGGAAGTGTTCAACCTGGACGGCCCGGACATCGATGCCGAGCTGATCATGCTGACCTGGCGCCTGTGGGGCCTGCTGGGCATCCAGGACGCGGTCAAGCTGGAGCTCAACAGCCTGGGCACCAGCGAAGCCCGTGCCCGCTACCGTGACGCGCTGGTCGAGTTCCTCTCGGCGCGTCTGGAGCAACTGGACGAAGACAGCCAGCGCCGCCTGAAGAGCAACCCGCTGCGCATCCTCGACAGCAAGGACCAGAACACCCAGGCGGTGCTGATCGGCGCGCCGAAGCTGGAAGACTACCTGGACGAAGCGTCGCGCGTGCACTTCGAGGGCCTCAAGGCCCGCCTGGACGCTGCCGGTATTCCGTTCGTGATCAACACCAAGCTGGTGCGTGGCCTGGACTACTACAGCAAGACCGTGTTCGAGTGGGTGACCGACAAGCTCGGCGCCCAGGGCACCGTGTGTGCCGGTGGCCGCTACGACGGCCTGGTCGAGCAGATGGGCGGTAAGCCGACCACTGGCGTTGGTTTCGCCATGGGTATCGAGCGCCTGATCCTGCTGCTGGAAACCCTGGGTAAAGTACCCGAGTCGATCAGCCGCACTGTCGACGTCTACCTGTGCGCCTTTGGCGAACAGGCCGAACTGGCTGGCCTGCGCCTGTCCGAAAGCCTGCGCGACCGCCTGCCGGGCCTGCGCCTGGCTGTGAACGCGGGGGGTGGCAGCTTCAAGAGCCAGTTCAAGAAGGCCGACAAGAGCGGCGCCCTGTTCGCCCTTATCCTCGGTGACGATGAGCTGGCCAGGCAGGAAATCGGCTTCAAGCCCCTGCGTGGCCAGGGCGAACAACAGAACATTGCCTGGGATGCTCTTGCAGGGCACCTGGAAACCGCGATCGCGCAGGCGTAACGCGGTTCAACAACGAATAGGCGAAAAGGAGTATTGGGGTGTCGAGTACCGATGATGATGACCTGGCAGGGGTCAAGGACTGGTGGAACCGCAACGGCAAGCCGCTGCTGACCGGCGCATTGCTGGCTGGCGTGGTGGTGCTGGGCTGGAACACCTGGCACAAGTACCAGAACAACCAGTCGCAAGGCGCCTCGCAGCTGTATCAGGCTTTGCTTGAAACCAGCCTGACGCCGACTGGCCAGCCAGATACCACCAAGGTGGCGGAACTGGCCGGCAAGCTCAAGAGCGATTTCGGTGGTACCGCGTACGCCCAGTACGGCAGCCTGTTCGTGGCCAAGGTCGCGGTCGACAGCGGCAAGCTCGACGACGCCGCTGCCGAGCTGAAAAGCGTGCTGGACAAGCCGGCCGATGTGACCCTGGGCGAGATTTCGCGCCAGCGCCTGGCACGTGTGCTGGCCGCGCAGAACAAGGCCGAAGATGCCCTCAAGCTGCTTGACGGCGATGCCGACAAAGCCTTCCTGGCCAGCCGTGAAGAGTTGAAGGGTGATCTGCTGGTACAGCTGGGTCGCGCCGACGACGCACACAGCGCTTACGAGAAAGCCAAGGCTGCGCTGTCCGATGACGCGGCGGTCGGTGGCCTGCAATTGAAGCTGGATGACCTGGCCAAAGGGGACGCGTAAGTGATCGGTTGGAAACATGCAGCAGTGCTGACCCTGGCCGTACTGGCCGCAGGTTGCAGCAGCAACAGCAAGAAGGAACTGCCCCCGGCCGAGCTGACCAAGTTCACCGAGGAAGTGGTGCTGAAGAAGCAGTGGAGCCGTTCGATCGGTGACGGCCAGGGTGAAACCTACAACACCCTGGTACCGGCCATCGAAAACGACCGTATCTACGCCTCTGACGTCAACGGCGAAGTCTTTGCCCTCGACCGCATCACCGGTGACGTGGTGTGGAAGAAGGACCTGGAGCTGCAGGTTTCCGGCGCGGTTGGCGTGGGCTACGGCCTGGTCATGCTCGGCACCCTCAAGGGCGAAGTGATTGCCCTGGATTCCAGCACCGGTGAAGAGCGCTGGCGCTCCCGAGTCACCAGTGAAGTACTGGCCCCGCCTGCCAACAACGGCGACGTGGTGGTGGTACAGACCCAGGATGACCGCCTGATTGGCCTGGATGCGGCCACCGGCGACCGCCGCTGGATCTACGAAAACACCCCGGCCGTACTGACCCTGCGTGGTACCGGTGCACCGATCGCCACCAACCGCCTGGCCATTGCCGGCCTGTCCACCGGCAAGGTGGTGGCGGTGGATATCAACAACGGTGTGCCAGTGTGGGAAAGCCGTGTGGCCATTCCGCAAGGCCGTTCCGAGCTGGACCGTGTGGTCGACATCGATGGTGGCCTGCTGCTGTCGGGTGAAACCCTGTACGTCAGCACCTACCAGGGCCGCGTCGCGGGCCTGGACCTGGAAAGCGGCCGTGTGCTGTGGCAGCGCGATGCCTCCAGCTACGTGGGCGTCGCCCAGGGCTACGGCAACGTGTATGTCAGCGAAGCCTCGGGTACCGTCGAAAGCGTCGACGAGCGCTCTTCCAGCGCTTTGTGGAGCAACGACACCATGGCCCGTCGCCAGTTGTCGGCACCGGAAGTGTTCTCCAGCTACGTGGCAGTAGGCGACTTCGAAGGTTACCTGCACCTGCTGAGCCAGGTCGATGGCCGCTTTGTTGGCCGTGAGCGTATCGACAGCGATGGCCTGCGCGCCCGCCCACTTGTGGTCGGCGACACTATCTATGTCTTCGGCAACAGCGGCAAGCTCGAGGCACTGACCATCCGCTGAAGCTATGCTTGAAGCCTTGGCGGGCTTCAAGCCGCGGCGTAGGACACGCCGCCCGTACTCCGGCCGCTGCCTTGCAGCGGCCTTTGCATTTTCAAGAATTCGAGAGTGGAGAGCCGATGGTTCCCGTAATTGCCCTGGTGGGCCGCCCGAACGTCGGCAAATCCACCATGTTCAACCGCCTGACCAAGACCCGCGATGCCATCGTCGGTGACCTGTCGGGCCTGACCCGTGACCGCCAGTATGGTGATGCCAGCTGGCAGGGTCGCTCCTTCATCCTGATCGACACCGGCGGTATCACCGGTGACGAAGTGGGCATGGACGAGAAGATGGCCGAGCAGTCGCTGATGGCCATCGAAGAAGCCGACTACGTGCTGTTCCTGGTCGACGCCCGCGCCGGCATGACCGCCGCCGACCAGATGATTGCCGACCACCTGCGCAAGCGCAACAAGTCGGCCATCCTGGTGGCCAACAAGATCGACAACATCGACCCGGACATCGCCCGTGCCGAGTTCTCGCCGCTGGGCATGGGCAACGCCATTCCGGTGGCTGGCTCGCAAGGCCGTGGTATCAATGCCCTGATGGAGTCGCTGCTCGGCCACCTGCCACGTGACGCCGAAGAAGAAGCGCTTGAGCTGAACGTCGCTGAAGGCGAAGAGGCCGTGCGCATTCCTGGCCCAAGCGAGAAAGATGGCATCAAGATCGCCATCATCGGCCGCCCCAACGTGGGCAAGTCGACCCTGGTCAACCGCATGCTCGGCGAAGAGCGCGTGGTGGTGTACGACGAGCCGGGTACTACCCGTGACAGTATCTACATCCCGTTCGAGCGTGATGGCGACAAGTACACCTTCATCGACACCGCCGGCGTGCGCAAGCGCGGCAAGATCCACGAGGAAGTCGAGAAGTTCTCGGTGGTCAAGACGCTGCAGGCGATCAAGGACGCCAACGTCGTCATTTTCGTCATGGACGCCCGCGAAGGTGTGGTGGACCATGACCTGAACCTGCTGGGCTTTGCCCTCGAGGCCGGCCGCGCCATTGTCATCGCCCTGAACAAGTGGGATGGCATGGAGCCGGGTGAGCGCGCTTACGTGAAGACCGAGCTGGAGCGCCGGCTGTTCTTCGTCGACTTCGCCGACATCCACTTCATCTCCGCCTTGCACGGCACCGGTGTGGGCAACCTGTACAAGTCGGTGCAGGCCGCGTTCACCTCGGCGGTGACCCGCTGGCCAACCAGCCGCCTGACGCAGATCCTCGAAGATGCTGTCAGCGAGCACCAGCCACCGCTGGTCAACGGCCGCCGCATCAAGCTGCGCTATGCCCACCTCGGTGGTGCCAACCCGCCGCTGATCGTGATCCACGGCAACCAGACCGAGAGCATTCCCAAGTCGTACTCGCGCTACCTGGAAAACACCTACCGCCGCGTGCTGAAGCTGGTCGGTACGCCGATCCGCATCGAGTACAAGGGCGGTGAGAACCCGTACGAGGGCAAGAAGAACACCCTCACCGACCGCCAGGTCAACAAGAAACGCCGCTTGATGTCGCACCACAAGAAGGCCGAGAAGAAGCGCCGCGACAAGCGCTGATTCCGCGTCTGCTTCTTCGCGGGTGAACCCGCTCCCACAGGTACTCCACAGATTTCAATTGCTGTGCAGTCCCTGTGGGAGCGGGTTCACCCGCGAAGAGGCCCTTTGATCCAGCGCAATCCCCCTATTGTTTCAACCTTTTTCCTGACTGCTCGATCCGCTATGCTCGGACTCCACCCCGTGCCGGATACACCCCAGGAAAGAGGGCTCCATGATCCGCAGCAAACTGCCGAATGTCGGCACGACCATCTTCACCACCATGTCCCAGCTTGCCGTGCAAACCGGCGCGCTAAACCTTTCGCAAGGTTTCCCCGACTTCAACGGCCCGCAGGCCCTACTCGATGCAGTAGGCCGGCATGTGGCCGCCGGGCATAACCAGTACTCGCCGATGACCGGCCTGCCGGCCCTGCGCCAGCAAGTGGCGGCCAAGGTCGAGCGCCTGTACGGGGCCAGGGTGGATGCCGACCAGGAAGTGACCATCACCCCCGGCGCCACCGAGGCGATCTTCTGCGCCATCCAGGCGGTGGTGCATGCCGGTGACGAAGTGATCGTCTTCGACCCTTGCTACGACAGCTACGAACCGTCCGTTGAACTGGCCGGCGGCCGCTGCGTGCATGTGCAGCTAAGCGACGGCGACTTCCGTATCGATTGGCAGAAGTTCAGCGATGCCCTGAGCCCGCGCACGCGCATGGTCATCCTCAACTCGCCGCACAACCCCAGCGGTGCGCTGATCACCCGTGAAGACCTTGACCAGTTGGCCCGGTTGATCGCCGACCGCGATATGTACCTGGTCAGCGACGAGGTCTATGAGCACCTGGTGTACGACGGCGTGCGCCACGCCAGCGTGCTGGCCCACGCGCAGTTGTACTCGCGCGCCTTCGTGGTCAGCTCGTTCGGCAAGACCTACCACGTTACCGGCTGGAAGACCGGCTACGTGATCGCCCCGCCGGCGCTGAGCGCCGAGCTGCGCAAGGTGCACCAGTACGTCAACTTCTGCGGGGTGACGCCATTGCAGTGCGCGCTGGCCGACTTCATGGCCGAGCACCCCGAGCATATCGATGAGTTGCCGGCCTTCTACCAGGCCAAGCGCGACCTGTTCTGCGGCTTGCTGGAAGGTTCGCGTTTCAGCTTTACCCGCACGGCGGGCACGTATTTCCAGCTGGTGGACTATTCGCAGATCCGCCCGGACTTGAATGATGTCGACATGGCGCTGTGGCTGACCCGTGAGCACGGCGTAGCGACCATTCCGGTGTCGGTGTTCTACCAGCAACCCATCCCCGAGCAACGCCTGGTGCGCCTGTGCTTTGCCAAACGAGAGGAGACGCTGCGTCAGGCAGCGGAAAAACTATGCGCGATCTGAGCACACTGCCCAACCTGAAAGTCGCCCTGGTGCAAACCACCCTGGCCTGGCATGACCGCGAGGCCAACTATGCGCACTTCGAGGTGTTGCTGGAGCAGGTGGGCGAAGTGGACCTGGTGATTTTGCCGGAAATGTTCACCACCGGTTTTTCCATGCAGTCGGAAAGCCTGTGCGAGCCGGAGAACGGCCCGACCTACAAATGGCTGAAGGCCCAGGCGAAGAAGTACAACGCGGTGATCACCGGTAGCGTGATCATCCAGGCCGCCGATGGCAGCCACCGCAACCGCCTGCTGTGGGCGCGCCCGGATGGCGAGATTTTGCACTACGACAAACGCCACCTGTTCCGCATGGCCGGTGAACACAAGCACTACACCCCCGGCGAGCGCCAGGTGCAGTTCGAGATCAAGGGCTGGCGGGTTCGCCCGCTGATCTGCTACGACCTGCGCTTCCCGGTGTGGAGCCGCGACGCCCAGGACACCGACCTGCTGCTGTACACCGCCAACTGGCCGGCTGCACGTCGCCAGCACTGGAACCGCCTGCTGCCAGCGCGCGGTATCGAGAACCTGTGTTATGTGGCGGCGGTGAACCGGGTTGGGACGGATGGCAAGGGCTTTGCTTATTCGGGTGACAGCCAGGTGCTGGACTTCCAGGGTGAGAGCCTGCTCAGTGCCGGGGAGGCGGACGGGGTGTTTACTGCGGTGTTGAGTGCGGCGGAGCTGGCGGCCTACCGCACCAAGTTCCCGGCAAACCTGGATGCCGATACCTTCGAGTTGCATTGAAACCAGGACTGGCCTCTTCGCGGGTGAACCCGCTCCTACAACGACCGCGATCATTGTAGGAGCGGGTTTACCCGCGAAGAGGCCGGCACTGTTTACATCAATTTCCGATCAATACACATCCCGCCGATACCGCCCATCCTCGATCAACTGCTGCACAGCGGCTTCACCCAGCATGCCGTTGAGCGCCGCATCCACCCCCGCCGCCATCCCTTGCAGGCTGCCGCAGACATACACACAGGCGCCATCGGCCACCCAGCGCTTGAATTCCTCGGCCTGCTGCAGCAACACATCCTGCACATACACCTTCTCGGCCTGATCCCGCGAAAATGCCAGGTCCAGGCGCGCCAGGTCGCCGCTGGCCAGCCAGGCTTGCAGCTCGTCGCCACACAGCAGGTCATGCGCCCGGTTACGCTCGCCGAACAGCAGCCAGTTACGCTGCTCGCCGCCATTCACCCGCGCCCGGATCAGGCTGCGCAGGCCGGCCAGGCCGGTGCCGTTGCCGATCAGAATCATCGGTGCGGCACTTTCCGGCAGGTGGAAGCCGCTGTTGCGGCGCAGGCGCAGGCTCAGCGTGCCGTTCAACGGCAGATATTCGGTCAGCCAGCCGGAGCCCAGGCCCAGGTGGCCATCGGAATGGCGTTCCTGGCGCACGATTAGTTCCAGCACACCATCACTGGCTATCGAGGCAATGGAGTATTCGCGGCTGCCGATCGGCACCAATGCATCGACCAGCGCTTGCGGCTGCAGGCCAATCAGATGGTCACGGCGCACGGGTAGCTGGCGACCCGCCAGCGCCTGGGCGAGGGTTTCGTCCAGGCCATTCACCTGCACATGGGAACTTGGGTCCAGCGCCATGCCTGTAAGGAATGCATCAATGCGCGGCTGCCCATTGAGCGGCAGGATCTCCACCAAGTCGCCGGCCTCCCAGCTGGACGGCGCTTGCGGCTGGAGGCCCAGAAGATACACCGGCTGGCCCTGGCTGCCGGGGTTGAGCAGTTGGCGGCTTACCAGCGACCAATTGCCGAAGCTGGGCGGCTGCCAGGCGGCCACCGGCTGGGCACCGGTCAGTTGCGCCAATTCTTGCTGCCACTGCTGCAGGGCCGCCTGGTCGGCGTTGTCCACCTCTACCGGGCTGAACGCGCTACTGGCACCGCGCTCGCCCAGCCAGGCCTGCAGGCGACGGGCGAAGCCGCAGAAGTGCGGGTACTGGCGGTCGCCGAGGGCGAGCAGGGCGTAGTTGAGGTGGTTCAGCGCCCACGGCTGGCCGAGCACCTTGCGCTCGAAGCCTCGCGCGCTGTCGGGTGCTTCGCCGTCGCCGAAGGTGCTGACCACGAACAGCGCACGGCGTGCCTGGCGCAGGTCGTCTTCACCCAGCTCGGCCAGCGCGCGTACCTGCACCGGCAGGCCAGCGGCCTGCAGCTGGCCGGCACTCTGCCAAGCCAGTTGCTCGGCAAAGCCGCTCTGGCTGGCAAAGCCGATCAGCCAGCTGTCGCCGCTGCCACCGTTGCTGGCAACGTTGCCACGGGCGGCACGCACCTGGCGCTTCTTGCGGCGGCGGTCGAGGTACAGCAACCAGCCGGTGACGAAGAACAGCGGCATGGTCAGGCTGGCGACGGTGACAATGATGCGCCCCGGCAGGCCGAAGTACTCGCCAACGTGCAGGGCGTAGACGCTCTGCAGCAACTGGGCCTTGAAGGACTTGTCGGTGTAGCGGTCGTGGTTTTTTACCTGGCCGGTGGCCGGGTCCAGCACCAGGGTATTGAAGGCGCGTGGGTGGTCGGCGTTTTCCAGCAGGTAGAACAGGTTGGCCGGCTGGCCACCAACCGGTGGCAGGCGCAGGTTATAGGCAGCAAGGCCAGGGCCGGCGGCGTCCTTGAGGTTGGCCCAGATGGCGTCGTAGTCGACCACCAGTGGCGGGGCGTCCTTGTCGAGCTTCTGCGGCCCGTGGCGCCCGCGGCCTTCGCCGCGCTTCTGTTGCTGGCCAGCGGCTGGCGCGTCGGCCAGCAGCTTGTTCAGGCCTTCGCGGTACCACTCGTAGGACCAGAACAGCCCGGTCAGGGCAAACAGCAGATAGAACAGCAGGCACCAGGTGCCAGCCACGGCGTGCAGGTCCCAGTTGAAGGCGCGGCCTTTCTTGGCCCAGTCGAAGGTCAGCCAGGTGCGCCAGTCCAACGCCTTGCGCGGCCAGCGCAGGTACAGGCCGGACAGGCAGAAGAACACCAGCATCAGGGTGCAGGCACCGGTGATCTGCCGGCCGGTGTCGCCCATGGCCAGGAAGCGGTGCAGGGTGAGCATGAGGTTGAAGAAATCTTGCCCGGCTACTTCGCCCTTGAGTTCGCCGGTGTACGGGTCGGCATAGCGCAGTTGGCCGCGGCGCTCGCCCGGTGCCGGCATGAAGAAGATGCGTGCGGCGTTGCCTTCGCGTACGTCCACCCACAGCATCGACACCTTGTCGTGCTGCTGGGCTTCGACCCGCTGCACCAGTTCGGCCGGCGGCAGCACGCCTTCGGCGCGTACTTCGACCTTGAGCACATCGGCATTGAATGCGCGCAGCAGTTCTTCCTGGAACGAATACAACGCCCCGGTAATGCCCATCAAGGCCAGCACCAGGCCAGCGGTGATGCCAAAGAACCAGTGCAATTGGAACAGCGTCTTCTTCACCACGTCTTTCACCTTGAGTTGCTGCCGCTACCTGCGCGGCGTGCATTATGCCTTGATACGCAAAAGCCCCGCTCATGGGAATGAACGGGGCTCGGGCTAGCTTCCTCAGAAGTGGAAGTTGGCACTCATAAGTGCAGTTCTGCCAGGCGCTACGTGAGCGTAATGCGGTGCGAATACCTGATCGAAATAACGCTTGTCGGTCAGGTTCTGCACATTCAACTGCAAATCGACATTTTTTGTCAGTCGATAAGTAGCCATGGCGTCATAGCGCCAGTAGGAAGGCACTTCAACAGAGTTGGCCTCGTCCCCGAAGCGCGAGTCAACAAAGGTCGCACCGGCACCTACAGTCAGCTGCGGAATGATGTCGTAGGTTGACCAGAAGGTGAAGTTGTTACGCGGCGTACTAGGCATATGGTTGCCTTCGTTCGCAGCTGTAGAGGTTTTCACGATCTCGCTTTCCATGTAGGTGTAGCCGCCGTAAACCTTCCACTTGCTGGTCAGGTTACCGGCGTAAGTCAGCTCCACACCTTGTACGCGTTGTTCGCCATCGAGGACCTGATAGGTGGCATTGTCAGGATCGGTAACGCGAGCGTTGGTCTTGTCGGTGCGGAACAGAGCAGCTGTCAGCGACAAGTTATCGTCGAAGAAGTCCCACTTGGTGCCGATTTCGTAATTGCGGTTACGTTCCGGGTCAAGGTTGCTGTTGTTGGCTGCCAGTTCCAGGCCTCCGTTACCGCCGGTTTCGCCCGACGGGTTGCTGGAGGTCGACCATGCAGCGTAGATGCTGCCGTTGGGCAGTGGTTTGTAAACCACGCCAACCTGGTAGTTCCACAGGTGCGCATTGTTCTCGCGAGAGAAGTCCCCGGCAACGGAGCCACGGCCACCCGTGCTGTATCCACTTGATTTGGTTTGGTAATCGTCGTAACGCAGGCCCAGGTTGAGCGACCATTGATCGTTGAAGGTAAGCGTGTCGAATACATAGGCAGCGCTGGTCTTGGTATCGGTGTCGGTGAATGCCTGGCTGTCGGTGATGGTGCCGGACCAGCCGTCATCCGGCGATGGATCGTAAAGGCTGGTGCAGTCGCCTGAAGCCAGCAAGGCCGGGTTGCAAACAGTACCTGTACCAGCGGCGGAGGTAATGACATAGCCACGGTTGTGGGTGTCGCTATAGGTGAACTCCAGTCCTGTGACCAGGCTGTGTTCGATGAAGCCAGTATTGAACTTGGCACTCAGGTCTGTCTGGTTCACCCAGCCTTTGGACGTCGAGTTACGGTTCTTGGTCGCGCGGTAGACCGTGCCGTTGGCCACGTTACCTTTGCTGTCATCCGGGTTTGTCACGATGTAGTCGAGTGTTGAACGTGACATGCGGAAGCTGTTGGACAGGGTCAGGTTATCGTTCAGGTCATGTTCGATGCGGATCGTGCCGCTGTCATTGCTGGTCTTGCGATAGTCGCGACCGTTCAAACCGTAGAAGTTGTCGCGGTCAACATGAGCGGGCCCGTCTACGTCGTACTTGCTGCGCGTGGCGCTGCGATTCAGCGGGATGCCGTAGTCAGGCATATCGTCGGTTTTCAGGTGGTAGTAACCCACTGTGACCCGCGTATCGGTACCCAAACCAAATGCGAACGACGGTGCCACACCCCAGCGGCTCACATCCACGTCGTCGCGACCAGCAACATTGGCCTCGTGCTTCATCAGGTTCAAGCGGAAGGCCGAGGTGTCCGTCAATTGTTTATTCAGATCAAGGGTGGTGCGTTTGGTCTGGTCCGAACCCCAAGTGAATCCGCCGTTGTAGCTGTCGCCAAGTTTTGCGGTCTTGGTGACCAGGTTGAGGCTACCGCCCGTCGATCCTGCACCGGTAAACGCCGAGCCCGGGCCCTTGGCGACTTCGATGGATTCAACGTTGAAGATTTCACGGCTTTGCGAAGCGACGTCGCGCATACCATCGACGAACACGTCACTCTCGGCGTTGAAGCCGCGGATGATGGGGCGGTCACCTGCGGGGTTACCACCTTCACCTGCACCAAACGTGATGCCTGGGGTGGTACGTAGTGCATCCACCAATGAGGTCGCACCGGTGTCTCGAATGACTTGCTGTGGGATTACCGTGACGCTTTTCGGTGTTTCACGCAGTGGCGCAGTGTATTTCTTCGAGCTCGCGGTGTCCGACTTGTAGCTGGTGACATCCTGCGCCGCGTTTACGCTGGTTGCGTCGAGAATGACAGAGTCATCAGCCTGCTCTGCTGCAAACGCAAATTGGGCAGTGGAAGCAGCAGAGATAGCGACACCGATGGCAGACACGATCAGGCGTGGTGAACTCACTGCAGATGGTACGGACTGGCGCATTGCTTAGGACCTTCCCCAAGGTGTTGAGGCGGCGGATCTTAATGTAAGCAATTGTGACTAACAATTGAGACTCGTTACCATTCGTGAAGAATTTACAATCTTTACAGTTTGCCTTTACGGTTTCACACAGCTGAAACGTCTTAAGCGGCGAATGGGGCTTGTGCCACGCAAAAGGGAATCAATATCATTGGCGCCTTTACATTTCCTAACGGTGCTGCCGCCATGCTGCTTCACATCCCAGGCCTGTTCGACGCTGATGAACTGGCCCGTATCCGCGAGGCGCTGGAGCAGGCCGACTGGGCCGATGGCAAGGTTACCGCCGGCTACCAGTCGGCCAAGGCCAAGCACAACCTGCAGTTGCCGGAAGGCCATGCACTGGCTAAGGAAATCGGCAGTGCGCTGATCGACCGCCTGTGGAAAACCCCGCGCTTCCTGTCGGCAGCGTTGCCGCACAAGGTGTTCCCGCCGCTGATCAACTGCTACCGCGAGGGCGGCAATTTCGGTTTCCACATCGACAACGCCCTGCGCCAGCCCAAGGGCAGCGCAGAACGGGTGCGTACCGACCTGTCTTCCACACTGTTCCTCAGCGACCCGGACAGCTACGACGGTGGCGAGTTGGTGATCCAGGACACCTATGGCGTGCAGCAGATCAAGCTGGCCGCCGGTGACCTGGTGCTGTACCCCGGCACCAGCCTGCACAAGGTCAACCCGGTGACCCGCGGCCAGCGCCTTGCTGCATTTTTCTGGACCCAGAGCCTGGTGCGCGAGGACAGCCAGCGGGCGCTGCTGTTCGAGATGGACAATGCCATCCAGCAACTGACTGCCGATGTGCCAGACCATCCTTCGCTGCTGCAGCTGACGGGTACCTACCACAACCTGTTGCGCCGCTGGGCCGAGGTCTGAGCCGTGTCCTATCAGTTGCGACGTGAAGAAGTGGTGGATGTTGCCGGCCTGCAGGCGATGCTCGAAGAAAGCCCCGGCAAGGCAGCGCAGGCGATCCTGGCTGCGGCAGGGCAGGGCGTGGTCGAGGCCCAGTTGCTGTTGGGGCAGATCCTGCTTGATGGCCGTGGCATCGAAGAGGATGCCGGTGTTGCCCGGCGCTGGTTCGGCATTGCCGCACAGGGTGGCAGTGCCATGGCGCACAACATGCTCGGGCGCTGCCTGGAGCATGGCTGGGGCGGTGAGGTGAGCCTTTCGCAGGCCGCCGTGCACTATGCCCGTGCGGCCGATGCCGGGCTGGATTGGGGCCTGTACAACCTCGGTAACCTGCTGGCCACCGGGCGCGGGGTGCCGGCCAACCAGGCGCAGGCGCTGATGTGTTACGAGCAGGCGGCGCAGTTGGGCCATGCCAAGTCGATGAACTTGTACGGACGTTACCTGGAGCAGGGCATTGCCACGGCGCCCAGCCCGGCGCGGGCGGTGCGCTGGTACCGGCGTTCGGCTGAGGCGGGCGATTTTCGTGGGATGTTCAGCCTGGCGCTGGTGCTGGTCGAGCGCGGGCAGCTGGTGGAAGCTGGGCAGTGGCTGGAGCGGGCGCGGGTCGAGGGGAACATGAACTTCCTGCGTGCTGCGTTGGTGACCTTGCAGGGGGCTGGGCCGGTGCTCATGGGCTTTGCGGGGCGTTATGCCGAGGAAATCGAACGGCGCGGGGAGTGAGGATACCTAAGCGGGCGCCATCAAATGATTGGGAAGCGTCAGCCGCTTAAACAGCTTTCCTGCCTTGAGTAAGTTCATTGCAGCCAATATGGCTTAACTCAAGGAACAGTACATGAGCGACTTTGGCGAGCGGCAACTGCATGGCCGATTGTGGTTGATCCGGGGGCCTATGCGTTACCCGGTCTGTATCAATGAAAATGGCTATCTGCAGGTGCTCTTCGGCGATACAGAGGGGGAGTGCTTCACCATTACCATGCTGTCCCACCCCGACATCGGTGGCGAAACGGCTTTTGAGTTTCGCTCGGCTGCCGGGCGGCAGATTACCGGTGCAGGCAAGAATGTACTGCGTGAAGCTGCCGAGGAAATGCCCGTACCGGGGCCGGCCTACCGCATCATACGGGAAGAACTGGACTATGAAGGCTACCCGAACCTTCACCGGATCAAGTTGCAAACCCTGGACTCGCGTTTCATTTCGGCAAACAAGCGGGAAGTCGTATCAACGACGAAAAAGGTGAAGGCATTCAGTTGGTGGTCGATTCACCCTTACGAGGATGTGGAGAACTATGCAACCTTGCCCAGTGACCTGTTGAGAATGCTGGAACCCAGTGAGGCAGAACCCAGTGAGTTCATCCTTGAGCTGATTGGGCCTGACGGCAACGGGGAAGATTGAAAAAAAACGGGGCCTTGCGGCCCCGTTGTGCATTACAGGTAGAAAGCCTTCAGCGGCGGGAAGCCGTTGAATTCCACTGCGCTGTAGCTGGTGGTGTAGGCACCGGTCGACAGCCAGTACAGGCGGTCACCGATGGCCAGGTTCAGCGGCAGGCCATACTTGTAGTTTTCGTACATGATGTCGGCGCTGTCGCAGGTCGGGCCGGCGATGACCACTTCTTCGGCTTCGCCTTTCTTCTCGGTCCAGATCGGGAACTTGATAGCTTCGTCCATGGTTTCGATCAGGCCGGAGAACTTGCCCACATCGGTGTAGATCCAGCGCTCGACGGCAGTACGCGACTTGCGCGCCACCAGCACCACTTCGCTGACCAGGATACCGGCGTTGGCGATCAGCGAACGGCCTGGCTCGAGGATGATTTCCGGCAGCTCGTCACCGAAGTCTTCCTTCAGGAAGCGAATGATTTCTTCGGCGTAGGTTTCCAGGCTGTTGGTACGGGTGATGTAGTTGGCCGGGAAGCCGCCACCCATGTTGATCAGCTTCAGCTCGATGCCGTCTTCTTCCTTCAGGCGCTCGAAGATCACCTTGACCTTGGCGATGGCCGCATCCCACACGCTGATGTCGCGCTGCTGCGAACCGACGTGGAAGGAAATGCCGTAAGGCACCAGGCCCAGGTCGCGGGCGAGGATAAGGAGGTCCATGGCCATGTCGGTCTGGCAGCCGAATTTACGGGACAGTGGCCAGTCGGCAGTGGTCGAACCTTCGGTCAGGATACGCACATACACTTTCGAGCCCGGTGCGGCCTTGGCGATGTTGCGCAGGTCGGCTTCGGAGTCGGTGGCGTACAGGCGCACGCCCTTCTCATAGAAGTAGCGGATGTCCTTGGACTTCTTGATGGTGTTGCCGTAGCTGATACGGTCGGCGCTGACGCCACGGTCCATCACCTTGTCCAGCTCGTAGATCGAGGCGATGTCGAAGCTCGAGCCTTTCTCTTTCAGCAGGTCGATGATCTCGACGGCCGGGTTGGCCTTGACCGCGTAGTAGACCTTGGCAAATTCGAAACCGGCGCGCAGGTCGTCATAGGCCTGGCTGATCATCTGGGTGTCGATGAGTACGAACGGGGTTTCCTGCTTGTCGGCGAACGCCTTCATTTTCTGGAAGGTGTCACGCGCGAAATAGTCTTCGACCTGGATCGACATGCTCAGGGACTCCATGGGCAAACAAAAAGATTAAGTGGCTGCAAACTGAACGTCCTCCGTATCCCCACTTTGGTTCGCCTACTCAGTACTTGAGCCGGATGGATCGTTTCCAGCATGGACGTTCGGCGCGCACTTTAGGGCGTGAAGAATGCAGAATCAACAGGCAATCCGGGCGTGATCGGCGTGGATCGACGACCAGCCATTTGAATAACCGACTCGTGTGACCGGCTGATGTTCCCCGCGATGTTTCAAGCGTAAAAAATTGTGGAATGGACCGCGTTGGCCTCTTCGCGGGTAAACCCGCTCCCACAGGGTTTTCACTATTCCTGTGGGAGCGGGTTTACCCGCGAAGGGGCCAGAGGTGTTCATATTTATGGCCACATTTTCCTGGTACCCCCGTACAGGAAATCGCTCATAAATTTTTTGTTACCGACTGGCGGAATTGCCGGTTTTTATGAGAACCATTACTATTCGCACCCTTATCTGCCTCCCTGATGACCCCGACCGTGTCCGGACCCAAAGGCTTCCTCGACCATTACCATGAGCTGATCGGCACCTGGACGCGCAAACTGCGCAGTCGTCAGCAGGCCGAGGACCTCACCCACGATGCCTTTGTCCGGGTACTGGAAAACCCGCGCGAACAGGTCGAGCAGCCGCGCGCCTACCTGCACCAGACCGCGCGTAACATTGCCGTGGACGGTTTCCGCCGTGAAGACCGGCGACAGGCGCTTGAGCTGGAAGCGTTCGATGACGGCGCGGCGGGCAGCGGCGACCCGGAAGCGTATGTACATGCCCTGGAACTGGCCGACAGCGTCGAGCGGGCGCTGGCCGAGCTGCCGCTCAACTGCCGGCAGGTGTTCATCTGGCAGAAGCTCGAAGGCCTGACCCAGGCCGAGATCGCCGAGCGCATGGGGTTGAGCAAGAACATGGTCGAAAAGTATATGATCCGCACGCTGCGGCACCTGCGTGAGCAGCTGGACGTGTCGGCATGACGAGTCAGGAGACCTTTTCGATGAAACAGCACGGTACCGAGACCGTCCGCGAGCAGGCGGCCGCATGGTTCGTCCGCATGCAGGATGCGCCCAAGGATGCCGGGTTGCAGAAACAGTTGCGGGCCTGGTTGGCCAGCGACGAGCGCCACCGCGAGGAGTACGCGCATCTTTGCCGCGTGTGGCAGGCCGCCGACTTCATTCCACGCCAGCGCCTGGAAGCGCTGTGCCAGCCAGACCCGGTACAGCAGCTGCCACGCAGGCGTTTGCTGCGTCAGGCGCTGGCCGCCGGTGTGGCGATGTTGGCGCTGGGCCTGGACTGGGGTGGCTGGCACTATCAGCAACTGAACCATCAGGGCAGCTTGCACACCGCGTTCAATGAGCGCCGCCAGGTCGAACTGCCAGATGGTTCGCACCTGGAGCTCAATGGCGGCACGCAATTGCAGGTCGACTTCAGCGCCGGGCAGCGGCATATCCGCCTGAGCGCCGGTGAAGTGATGTTCAGCGTCGCCCATGACAGCAGCAGGCCTTTCGTGGTCGATACTGCCCAGGGCAGCGTTACCGTCACCGGCACCCGCTTCGACGTGCGCCTGGACCCGGCCAACACCCGGGTGGCGGTGGAGCAGGGCTCGGTGCGGGTACAGGGCCAAGGCACTTCGCTGGCGCAGCTTACGGCAGGGCAGGGGTCGCATATCAATGCGCAAGGCCTGGTGGCTGCGCCGTATCCGGTCAATACCGGCGCCTTGACCGCCTGGCGCCAGGGCAAACTGGTGTTCGACAACGCCACCCTCGCCGAAGTCGTGGCAGAAGCCTCGCGCTACCGCAGCCAGCCATTGCGGGTCGCCCCGGGCAAGGTTGCCCAGTTGCGCCTGTCCAGCACCTTCAATACCGACGACACCGACGCCCTGCTGCGTGCCTTGCCGAGCATCCTGCCGGTGGCCATCAAGGCCCATGAAGACGGCTCTCGCGAAATAATTGCGAAATAGATTCAGGTTTTTTTCCGCTCGTTCGTCTTCCTCGCCAGCTGCAACTGCCAAGCATTTCCATTTGCACGCGGTTGGCGTTTATTCCGCATTCCAGGATGTTTTGACGACGTGAACAACAACAAACCCTTCCCACGCTTCCGCGCCCTGGCGCTGGCCCTGGCGGTCAGTGCCGTTGCCGTCAACAGCCAGGCCGCGCAGGCCGCCGGTACCATCCAGATTCAGGCCCAGCCGTTGGCTTCGGCGTTGAACCAGCTTGGCCAGCAGACCAACCTGCAACTGTTCTTCAGCCCTGAACTGGTGGCTGGCAAGCCGGCCCCGGCAGTGTCCGGCCAGCTGGCGCCCGAGCAGGCCCTGCAGCAGTTGCTGCAAGGCAGCGGCCTGACCTACGAGATGTCCCAGGGCACCGTGGTGGTCAAGCCGGCCCAGGCCGATGGCACGCTCACCACCGGCAGCCTGGAACTGGCGCCCACCGACATCAAGGTGGTCGGTGACTGGCTGGGCGATGCCCAGCAGAGCGTGGTGCAGAACCACCCTGGCGCGCGCACCGTGGTACGCCGCGAGGCGATGGTTGAGAAGGGCGCGATGAACGTGCGCGATGTGCTGCGCGGCATCCCGGGCGTGCAGGTGCAGGACTCCAACGGCACCGGTGGCAGCGACCTGTCGCTGAACGTCGGCGTGCGTGGCTTGACCTCGCGCCTGTCGCCGCGCTCCACGGTGCTGATCGACGGCATACCGGCCGCCTTCGCGCCGTATGGCCAGCCGCAGTTGTCGATGGCGCCGATTTCCTCGGGCAACCTCGACAGCATCGACGTGGTGCGTGGCGCAGGCTCCGTGCGCTATGGCCCGCAGAACGTCGGCGGGGTGATCAACTTCGTTACCCGGGCGATTCCTGAGAAAGCCTCGGCGGAACTGTCCACCACCCTGGAAACGTCTCAGCGTGGTGGCTGGAAGCACACCGAGTCGGCCTTCGTTGGCGGCACGGCAGACAACGGCATGGGTGTGGCGCTGCTGTACACCGGTGTGAACGGTAACGGCTACCGCGAAAGCAACAACGGCAACGACATCGACGACGTCATCCTCAAGACCCACTGGGCGCCGACGGATGTCGACGAGTTCTGGCTCAACTTCCACTACTACGATGGCCGTGCCGACATGCCCGGTGGCCTGACCCAGGCCCAGTACGACAGCAGCCCGTACCAGTCGCTGCGCGACTACGACTACTTCGCTGGCCGGCGCAAGGACGTGTCGTTCAAGTGGCAACGCCAGCTCGACGATGCCACCCAGTTCGAAGTGCTGACCTACTACACCGACAGTTTCCGCGGCAGCGCCATTGCTGCGCGTGACATGAAGACCCTGTCGTCGTACCCGCGCAACTACCACACCTTCGCCATCGAGCCACGGCTGTCGCGAATCTTTTTCGCCGGCCCGACCACCCAGGAAGTCAGCGTCGGTTACCGCTACCTGAAGGAAGCGATGCGCGAGCAGTCGACCCGCCTGGCGCTGATCGACAACGTACCGACGCCTACCCCGACTTCCGATGGCCACGTGTTCCAGGACCGCAGTGGCGGCACCGAGGCCAGCGCCTATTACATCGACGACAAGATCGACGTCGGCAACTGGACCATTACCCCGGGCATTCGTTTCGAGCACATCAACACCGACTGGCGCGACCGCCCGGTGCTGGACGCCAACAACCGCCCGGTGCCGGAGAAAAACCGCAGCATCACCAGCAACGAGCCACTGCCGGCGCTGAGCGTGATGTACCACATCTCCGATGCGTGGAAGGTGTTCGCCAACTACGAGACTTCGTTCGGCAGCCTGCAGTACTTCCAGCTGGGCCAGGGCGGTGCTGGCGACAGTACGGCCAACGGCCTGGAGCCGGAGAAGGCCAAGACCTACGAAATCGGTACCCGTTATGACGATGGCGGCTTTGCCGGCGAGCTGACTGCGTTCTACATCGACTTCGATGACGAGCTGCAATACATCAGCAACGACGTCGGCTGGACCAACCTTGGCGCAACCAAGCACCAGGGTATCGAAGCCTCGGTGCGTTATGACCTGGCCGGGTTGGACCCGCGCCTGGACGGGTTGTCGGTGAGCGGTGGCTACACCTATACCCGTGCCACTTATGAAGGGGACATTCCGGGCTTCAAGGGCCGTGACCTGCCGTTCTATTCACGCCAGGTGGCCACTGCCGGGGTGCGTTACGCGGTCAACCGCTGGACCTGGAACCTGGATGCCTACGCCCAATCCAAGCAGCGTGCGCCGGGGACCGGGATCAATGCCGATGGCAGCTTCAATGGAGACTACATTACCGAGCCGAGTGCCGATGGGCAGTATGGTGACATTCCGGGTTACGTGACCTGGCATGCGCGTGGTGGGTATGAGTTCGGGGCAGACATGTCCAACCTGAAGCTGGCGGCGGGGGTGAAGAACCTGTTCGACAAGCAGTACTTCACCCGCTCCAGCGACAACAATGCCGGCATTTATGTGGGTGAGCCGCGGACCTTTTATGTGCAGGCCAGTGTAGGGTTCTGACACCGTATCGCCTGCTTCGCGGGTGAACCCGCTCCCACAGGTACCGAGCAGGTCTTGAGCCTTGCGCAGACCCTGTGGGAGCGGGTTTACCCGCGAAGAGGCCTTCGGATCAGGACACGACCGCCTCAGCCGGCGAGACAATGCTGGTCTTGGCCCCACGCGAGCGCCCCGAGCTCAGGTAAGCCGCAATCGACTCCTGCGTCACCTCGCCCAGGAACACCTGCTCGGCATCCAGCACGGGCAACCACGCGCGGTTGAACTCGTACATGCGCGACAGCAGGATGCGCAAATGCTCATCGTGCGAAGCCGTGGCATTGAACTGGCGCAGGAAATCGCCACAAGTGCCTTGCTGGCGATGCATGTCACGCCGGCGTACATAGCCCAGCGCCTTGTTCTGTGCATCGGTCACCACCACGTAACGGCGGTCGTGCTCGTCGAGCAGCTCCAGCGCATCGCTTACCGGTGTTTCCGGGCTTACCGCCGGGGCGTTGTCTGCTGCATCTTCGGCGCGTACCAGCAGCAGGCGCTTCAGGGTGCTGTCCTGGCCAACGAAGTTGCTCACGAACTCATCCGCCGGGTGCGCCAGCAAGGTATCCGGGTGGTCCAGCTGCAGCAGCTTGCCGGCACGGAAGATGGCAATCTTGTCGCCCAGCTTGATCGCTTCGTCGATGTCGTGGCTGACCATGATCACGGTCTTGTTCAGCGCCCGTTGCATCTCGAAGAACTCGTTCTGGATCATCTCGCGGTTGATCGGGTCGACCGCACCGAACGGCTCGTCCATCAACAACACTGGCGCTTCTGCGGCCAGGGCACGGATCACGCCGATACGCTGCTGCTGGCCACCGGACAGCTCGCGCGGGTAGCGCTGCAGGTACTGCTTGGGCTCCAGCTTGATCATGTGCATCAGCTCGCGGGCACGCTCGTGGCATTTCTGCTTGTCCCAGCCGAGCAGGCGTGGCACCACGGTGATGTTTTCCTCGATGGTCATGTTGGGGAACAGGCCGATCTGCTGGATCACGTAGCCGATGTGCCGGCGCAAGGTCACTTCGTCCAGGCCGGTGGTGTCTTCGCCATTGATGAAGACCTGGCCGGAGGTGGGCGCGATCAGGCGGTTGATCATTTTCAGCGTGGTGCTCTTGCCGCAGCCCGAAGGGCCGAGGAACACGCAGATTTCCCCTTCGTTGACGGTGAGGCTTACCGAGTCGACGGCTTTGACGTCCTTGCCGTTGACGTTGAAGGTTTTGCTGAGGTTCTTCAGTTCGATCATGAGCGCAGTCCTTCTGGAGTCAGGGCACGTTGCAGGGTTTGCAGCAGCAGGTCGGCAATGATCGCCAGCAGGCTGACCAGTACGGCGCCGACCAGCAGCATCGACATGTCGCTGCGGCTGATGGAGGTAAGAATCAGCACGCCAAGGCCGCCGGCGCCGATAGTGGCGGCAATGGTCATGACGCCGATGTTCATCACCACGGCGGTGCGCACGCCGGCCAGGATCACCGGCACGGCGATGGGCAGCTCGACCATGCGCAGGCGCTGGCCGAAGGTCATGCCGATGCCGCGTGCGGCTTCACGGATGCCGGGCTCGACATTGGTCAGGGCCAGGTAGGTGTTGCGCATGATCGGCAGCAGCGAATACAGGAACACCGCGGTAATCGCCGGGAGCGGGCCAAGCCCCTGGCCAAACTTCGAGTAGAACGGCAGCAACAGGCCGAACAGGGCAATCGAAGGGATGGTCAGCAGCACCGTGGCGCTGGCCTGCAACGGGCCGGCAAAGGCCGGGAAGCGGGTCATGAGGATGCCCAGCGGCACCCCGACCAGAATCGCCAGGCCCACGGCCACGCCAACCAGCATGATGTGCTGCCAGGTCAGGTGCAGCACCTGGGCCCAGTCCAGGTGGTTGAAGGTATCGATCAGGTTCATGGCTGGCCCTCACTGTTCAATGGGTGCTCACGCAAGAAGGCGGCGGCCACGGCGGTCGGGTTCTGGTGCTCGACATCGACCTTGGCGTTGAGCTGGCGCATGGTTTCGTCGTCCAGCTGCTCGGCCAGCGGCTTGAGCAGGCCGGCCAGTTGCGGGTTGGCGTCGAGCACGGCCTTGCGTACCACTGGCGCTGCGGTGTAGTCGGGGAAGTAGTGCTTGTCGTCTTCCAGCAGCTTGAGGTTGAACGCACTCAGGCGGCCGTCGGTGGTGTAGACAAGGCCGGCGAACACTTGGTTGTTGCGCATGGCGGTGTAGACCAGGCCGCCGTCCATCTGGCGGATATTGCGCCGGTCCAGTGGCAGTTCGTACATCTCGCGCAAGCCGACCAGGCCATCGGGGCGGTTGGCGAACTCGGTGTCCAGCGCCACCAGGTGGGTGCGCTGGCTTTCGTCACGCAGCACCTGGTTGAGGTCGCTGATGGTATTGATGTGCGGGTAGGCCTCGGCCACCTGCTTGGGCAGGCCCAGCGCATAGGTATTGCTGAACTTCGACGGGGTCAGCCAGATGAGGTCTTTTTTCGCATCCAGCGCCTTCACCCGGGCGAACGTGGCTTCGGCATTGGGCATACGCTCGTCGATGTGGTTATACGACACCAGCGACACGCCGGTGTATTCCCACATCAGGTCGAGCTGGCCGGTTTCCTGGGCCTGGCGCGCGATGTTGCTGCCAAGGCCGGTGGTAACGCGCACATCGAAGCCGTTGGCACGCAGGTATTGCGCAGTGATTTCGGCGAGCACGGTCTGTTCGGTAAATACCCGGGCGCCGATGCGCACCAGCGGTTTTTCCGCTGCCTGGGCAACTCCTGCAAACAGCAGGGCCGCGCCCAGCAGCAAGGCGATTCTCTTCTTCATACGTTCCCTATCCTTATTGGGCCAGGCCACGTTCCAGCCAGCGCTTGCTGGAGAAACTCACCGCCGCATCCAGCACCAGTGCCAGCAGCGCGGTGCAGGCGGCACCCAGCAGCAACTGTGGCTGGTTGTTCAGGGCGATGCCGGGGAAGATCAGGCTACCCAGGCTGTTGGCACCGATCAGGAATGCCAGCGGCGCGGTACCCACGTTCAACGCCAGGGCCACGCGTACACCGCCGACAATGATCGGCACGGCATTGGGCAGCTCCACCTGCCAGAGTTGCTGGCGCGGGGTCATGCCGATGCCGGTGGCGGCTTCCTTGAGCGAGGCGGGGACGTTTTTCAGGCCCTCGTAGGTGTTGCGCACGATGGGCAGGAGGGAGGCGAGGAACAACGCGAAGATCGCAGGCCCGGCGCCGATGCCCAGGATACTCAGGGCGATGGCCAGAACGGCCAGGGGGGGAATGGTGTTGCCAACGTTGAAGAACTGCATGAAGCGCTCGGCTTTGTCGACCCGGTGCGGTCGACTGAGTGCAATGCCGGCGGGGATGCCCACGGCCAGCGCCGCCGCCATCGAAGCCAGCACCAGTACCAGGTGCGCTTGCAGATAGAACCCAAGATCGTCGCGATAACGCGCGATCGTGTCGATGCCGATCCAGTGGATCAGCAGGGCCAGGATGACGAGCACGGTGGCGCATCCCAACAGCCCTTTACCGTAGCGTTTAGCCACAGGCGGACTCCTTGTGTTGTCGGCGAGCACACTTCTTTTTTGCCGGCCAGTGCTGGCGGCGGTTGGTGTGTTCGCGAGTAGCAGCGTGATGCATGCCGAAGGCTGCGATCAGGCCATGAGCCAAACCCCGTCGGGCCCGAAATTGCTGATGAAACCAGTCCCCAACCGAAGCGGGTTGCAGGGGAGTGGACGTCTCCGTGGGCGTAAAGGTTCCCATCTAAGGCGGCATTTGGCCAGCGTTAATCACTGGGCGGGTGGGAAATTGGCGAGAAAAAACAGCGGGTTAATTCGCTGCAGGCGTTGAATTAACTGCCCTGTGGCCTTTTATCGTGATAAAGCGATTGTTTGGTGAATTTGTTGCGGCAGGTCCGGCCCTTTCGCGGGTGAACCCGCTCCTACAAGGACCGCATGGCATTCGCAATCTGTGTAGGAGCGGGTTTACCCGCGAAGAGGCCGGTACAGGCGCCATTCATTCCTCAGGTTTTGGTCCAGGCTCAACTTCAGGTATGATATCGCCCCTTTTAAATCCCCCAGTCAGGCGATTTCCCATGACCAACCAGGCCGCCGAAGTCGCGAAGCGCCGCACTTTCGCAATCATTTCCCACCCCGACGCCGGTAAGACCACCATCACCGAGAAGCTGCTGCTGATGGGCAAGGCCATTGCTGTCGCCGGTACCGTGAAGTCGCGCAAGTCCGACCGCCACGCCACCTCCGACTGGATGGAAATGGAGAAGCAGCGCGGCATCTCCATCACCACCTCGGTGATGCAGTTCCCGTACCGCGAGCACATGATCAACCTGCTCGACACCCCCGGCCACGAAGACTTCTCGGAAGACACCTACCGCACCCTGACCGCGGTGGACTCGGCGCTGATGGTGCTCGACGGCGGTAAAGGTGTAGAGCCGCGGACCATCGCCCTTATGGACGTGTGCCGCCTGCGTGACACGCCAATCGTCAGCTTCATCAACAAACTCGACCGTGACATCCGCGACCCGATCGAACTGCTCGACGAGATCGAAGCCGTGCTGAAGATCAAGGCCGCGCCGATCACCTGGCCGATCGGTTGCTACCGCGACTTCAAAGGTGTGTACCACCTGACCGGTGACTACATCATCGTTTACACCCCGGGCCACGGCCACGAGCGCACCGAAGCCAAGATCATCCAGAAGCTGGACTCGGACGAAGCCCGCGCCCACCTGGGCGACCAGTACGACGCGTTCGTTGAGCAGCTGGAGCTGGTGCAGGGTGCCTGCCACGAGTTCGACCAGGATGAGTTCATCAACGGTCAGCTGACCCCGGTGTTCTTCGGTACTGCACTGGGCAACTTCGGTGTCGACCACGTGCTCGACGCGGTCGTCGACTGGGCACCGCGCCCGCTTGGCCGCGTGGCCCACGAGCGTACCGTGGAGCCTGTGGAAGAGAAGTTCACCGGCTTCGTGTTCAAGATCCAGGCGAACATGGACCCGAAACACCGCGACCGCATCGCCTTCATGCGCATTTGCTCGGGCAAGTACGAAAAAGGCATGAAGATGCGCCATGTACGCCTGAACAAGGACCTGCGCATCGGCGATGCGCTGACCTTCTTCTCGTCCGAACGTGAGCAGCTGGAAGAGGCCTTTGCCGGCGACATCATCGGCCTGCACAACCACGGCACCATCCAGATCGGCGACACCTTCACCGAAGGCGAGGCGCTGGGCTTCACCGGTATCCCGCACTTCGCCCCGGAACTGTTCCGCCGCGTACGCCTGAAAGACCCGCTCAAATCCAAGCAGCTGCGCCAGGGCCTGCAACAGCTGGCCGAAGAAGGTGCGACCCAGGTGTTCTTCCCCGAGCGCAGCAACGACATCATCCTGGGTGCGGTCGGTGTGCTGCAGTTCGACGTGGTCGCCAGCCGCCTGAAGGAAGAGTACAAGGTCGAGTGTGCCTACGAGCCAATCACCGTGTGGTCGGCGCGCTGGATCAGCTGCGACGACAAGAAGAAGCTTGAGGAATTCCAGAACAAGGCGATGGAAAACCTGGCCATCGACGGTGGCGGGCACCTGACCTACCTGGCGCCGACCCGGGTCAACCTGGCGCTGATGGAAGAGCGCTGGCCGGACATCAAGTTCCGCGCTACCCGCGAGCACCACTGATTCGGGAAGTCTGCTCCTGATTTTCAGGGCCTGCTCCTGACCCCTGTGGGAGCGGGTTTACCCGCGAATGCGATGTTGAATTTACCAACGCATTCGCGGGTGAACCCGCTCCCACAGGGACTGCACTACGGCCGCGCTCAGTTCCCTGCTTTGATACTGGTCCAGATCCGGGTCCTGATGCGGTCGATCTTCGCCGGCATTGCCTCCAGCGCATACAGCTTGCCCATCACTTCCTCGCTCGGGTAAATCATCGTATTACCCTTCATCGCCGGCTCCACCAGCCCGTCCGCCTTGAGGTTGCCGTTGGCGTATTGCACGTGGTTGCTGATGTTGGCCATCACTTCCGGCTGCAGCAGGTAATTCATGTAGGCATACCCGGCCTTCTCATCCGGCGCATCGGCCGGCATGGCGACCATGTCGAACCACATCGGCGCACCTTCCTTGGGTATCGAGTAACCCACCTTCACCCCGTTCTTCGCTTCTTCAGCACGGTTCTTCGCCTGCAGCACATCCCCCGAGAAGCCCACCACCACGCAGATATCGCCGTTAGCCAGGTCACCGGTGTACTTCGATGAGTGGAAGTAGCTGATGTACGGCCGCACCTGCATCAGCAGCGCCTTGGCCTTGTCGTAGTCCGCCGGGTTCTGGCTGTGGTGTGGCAGGCCCAGGTAGTGCAGGGCGATCGGCAGCAGCTCGGGGCCGTTGTCCAGCACGGCGACGCCGCAGCTTTTCAGCTTGCTCATGTACTCGGGCTTGAAGATCAGGTCCCACGAATCCAGCGGCGCGTTGTCGCCCAGCACCGCCTTGACCTTGTCGATGTTGTAGCCGATGCCGGTGCTGCCCCACAGGTACGGGAAGCCGTACTGGTTGCCCGGGTCGTTCACCTCCAGCGCCTTGAGCAGCACAGGGTTGAGGTTGTGCCAGTTGGGCAGCTGCGACTTGTCCAGGCGCTTCAAGGCCTTGCCCTGGATCTGCCGGGCCATGAAGTGGTTGGAGGGGAACACCACGTCGTAGCCGGAGTTGCCGGTCATCAGCTTGCCGTCGAGGGTTTCGTTGCTGTCGTACACGTCGTAGGTGGGCACGATGCCGCTGGCTTGCTGGAAGTTCTTCAGCGTGTCAGGGGCTACATAGCTGGACCAGTTGTAGATCTTCACCGTTTCGGCGGCGCCGGCGAAGCTTGCGGCCAGCATCAGGGGGGCGAGAAGAAGCGTGCGCATGTCGGGGTTACCTTGCTTTGTCTGTTGTTATCGAAGGCAGGCGATCAGCGGATCAGAAGATAAGTACGTAGGTCTTGCGCACGGTCTCCTGGATGTCCCAGGTGCCGGTGCTGTTGGCCGGTAGCATCAATGCGTCTCCGGCTTCTATGAGCAGGGGCTCGCCACCGTCGGGGGTGAACGTGCAGCGGCCCTTGATGAAATGGCAGAACTCCTGTTGCACGATCTGCCGCCGCCAGCGCCCGGGGGTGCACTCCCAGATGCCGGTTTCGACGCCGTCGCTGCGTTCCACGCAGGTGACCGAAGTCACTGCCACGGGCTCGCCAAGCGGTACCGCAACGGGGTTGGAGCTATCGAGCACGGCGCTGTCGGTGTTCTTGAACTGGGTGATGCTCATGGCCGGTAAATCCTGTGTCGGGAAAAAGGGAAGTCAGTGCATGAAGCCTTCCATGAAGTCCGCAAGATTACTGGCCAGCCGCCGCCTCCACGGCGCACTGGCGGGGTTGGCGAGGGTCCGGTCCTCGTGGACGAAACTCTGGATGATCGCGTTGTAGCCCAGCCAGCGGCAGGGCTCGGGTGGCCAGCTGGCCAGGCTCGAAACAGGTCGGTTGTCGAGTACCCAGGGTTGCGCGGTCAGTTCGTTGTGCTGGTTAAGGATCAGCGCCGCCAGGGTGCGCCCGCCCAGGTTGGTGGCACCGACACCTTCACCACCGTAGCCGCCGGCCAGGGCAATGCCGCGCTGGCGGTCACAGAGCATATGCGGGCGGAAACGCCGTGCCATGCCCAGGTTGCCGCCCCACGAGTGGGTAATGCGCACGTGTTTCAGTTGCGGGAACAGCTCGCTGAACAGGTAGCGGCGCAGCTCGATTTCCTGCTCGTCGAGGTTGAAGTTTTCGCGCAGGCGGCCACCGAAGCGGTAGCCACCGCGGGCGCCGAACACCAGGCGGTTGTCGGCGGTGCGCTGGCCATAGGTGACCTGGCGGCTGCTCTCGCTGAAGGCCTGGCCCTGGTTCAGGCCGATCTGCTCCCAGGTGGATTCCGGCAACGGCTCGGTGGCCACCAGCAGGCTCTGTACCGGCAGTTGATGTTTGCCCAGTGGCGGCAGGCTGGCGGCGTAGCCTTCGACGGCGGGCACACTCCACTGGCAGCGAATGCGCGCCAGCGGAGTACGAACTTCGCCGGGTTGCCAGTCGATGGCCGGGGTGTTCTCGTAGATCGGCACGCCCAGCGCTTCCACCGCCCGGGCCAGGCCGCGCACCAGTTTGGCCGGCTGGATGGTTGCGGTGTGCGGGCTGTAGATGGCGCCATAGGCATTGCTGACCCGCAGCTGGGCGTCCAGTTGCTCGGGGCGCAACCAGCGGTAATCGTCCTCGGTCATGCCCTGGCGATACAGGTCGTCGAGGTAGGCGCGCAGGCTGCGTTCCTGTTCCGGGTAGCGCGCGGCGCAGTACAGCACGCCGCCTTTGCGGTAGTCGCAGCCGATGCCTTCGCGCTGCAGCACGCTGTGCACTTCATCGGGAATGCCGTGCAGCAGGTCGATGCTGGCGCGGCGTTGTTGCGGTGACAGGCTGGCGAGCAGGCGGTCTTCGCCGAGCAGGTTGCCCATCAGCCAGCCGCCGTTGCGCCCGGAGGCGCCGAAGCCGGCGATGTTTGCGTCGATGACCGCGATGTTCAGCTGTGGCGCCTGGCGCTTGAGGTAGTAGGCGGTCCACAGGCCGGTGTAGCCGGCACCGATGATGCACACGTCCGCGTCCAGATCGTCGCGCAGCGCCGGGCGGGCACACAACGGCTCGTCGAGCTGGTCCATCCACAAGCTGAGCGTGCGCAGGGGTTGCATCGGGTTCGGCTCCACATCCGTCAAGGTCTGTGGGCGATCCTAGTGGTGTGAGTGGGCCGCTGTCTTACGTGCGTGCACGCAGGGAAATTTGCTTCAGGTAGGCCTTGGGCGTGAGCCCGGTGTGTTCGCGGAAGCATTTGTAGAACGCCGACAGCGAGTTGAAGCCGGCGCTGAAGGCCAGGTCGTCGATCGGCGCTTCGACGCTGTCATCGTCGAGGCTGGCCATCAGGTGCTGCAGGCGCGCCTGGTTGACGTAGCGGTAGAAGCTTTGCCCCAGCACCTGGTTCAGCAGGTAGGAAATCTGGTTACGGCTATAGCCACTGGCCGCTGCTACCTGCTGCAGGTCCAGCTCCGGGTCCAGGTACGGGCGCTGGCGCTGGAAGTAGTGCTCCAGGTCTTGGGCCATGGTCGACAGCTGCCGGGGTGACAGGCCCAGGCGGCTGGTGGCCGGGCGCGGCCCGCTGCTGGCCCGGCCGTTGCCGTTCTGGCGCACCAGGGTGGCGTATTCGTTGACCCGCCAGATCAGCCCGTCCTTGACGGTGATCGCCTCGCTGGACTGGAACGCCACCAGACCGTCGCCGCCCTGCACCGTGACCTGGTACTGGATGAACGCGGTGCAGCCATCGACGCGGATGCGGTCGCTGTGGACGATGTCTTCGCCAGCTTCATGGGGCAGGCAGGCGCGTACGTAGTCGCGCAGTTCCTGGTAACCGAGCACGCGGTTCTGGAAAAAGTCGTGGTACTGGATATCGGGGTGGTAAAGCGCGATCACGCCGTCGAGGTCGCGATGCTTCCAGCACAGGTGGTAGCGCAGCACGGTGTCGGCGGTGAGGGGTGTCTGGGCAGCGTCGTCGGCAAGCGTCATGACCGAATCATGCCTTGCCGGCTGGCCCCGTTACAAGAATGCAGAACACCTGATGGATTGGCGGCAGTCGCGCATTTTGCACGGTCCCGAATCAGCAAGGTTTTCCAAGGCATTGATTTTCAAGGGTGTCATTTTTTGTCACAACTGGCACAGCCGCTGCAATGGTTACTGCGCGAATGGAATTCTCGCCCACAACATAAGGCGCACACATCATGATCACCCCTGCCGATTATCCCGTTGTCGATACGCAAAGCCGCTCAGGTGTTTCCTGGGCGGCAATCTTCGCTGGCGCGGCCGCCGCTGCGTCGGTGTCCCTGATTCTTGTGGTATTGGGTGCCGGGCTGGGCTTTGCGGCTACCTCACCTTGGGCTGACGAGGGTGCGAGTGCAAAAGCCTTGGGCGTTTCTACCATCATCTGGTTGCTGGTGACGCAGATCATCGCCTCGGGCCTGGGCGGCTACATTGCCGGGCGGTTGCGGGTGAAATGGGCCAACCTGCATGGCGATGAAGTGTACTTCCGCGATACCGCGCATGGCTTCCTGTCGTGGGCCGTGGCGACCTTGGTCGCGGCGATGCTGGTACTCGGTGCTGCGGGCAACCTGATAGGTGCCGGCGCCAGCGCCGCTTCCCAGGCGGCTACCGTTTCGGTAGCGGCGGGCGGTGCTGCGGCAGCGGGCGGCAATAACGACTCGATGGGCTATTTCGTCGATAGCCTGTTCCGTGGCGAGGGTCCGGCGCCGGTCAGCGACGATGCGGCCAACGGTGTAGCCGCGCGCATTCTGGCCAAAGGCGTTGCGGGCAACGGCGCACTTCCAGCGGAAGACCGCGCCTACCTGGCGCAGCTGGTAGCCCAGCGCACGCGTTTGACCCAGGCCGAAGCCGAAGCCCGCGTCGACCAGGTGATGGCGCAGGTGCAACAACTGAAAACCGAGGCCAGGCAGGCGGCGGACACTGCTGCCAAGGTGGCTGCCTGGACGGCGCTGTGGACATTCATTGCCCTGCTGTGCGGCGCATTCTTCGCCAGTGTGGCGGCCCTTTACGGTGGTCGTCAGCGCGACCGCGTGCAGTGGCTTGAAGGCGACTACGTGGCCCATCGCACCCTTCAACGTTAAGTAAGGAGAACTGACATGCGCTCGATATTACTGTGGATGATTGGCGTACCGATTCCGGTGATCATCCTGATTGCACTGTTCATGCATTGACTGAAGTAGGGGCGGCTTTGGCCGCCCTTAACTTCTTTTTGGCAGAAGGAGAAGAGCATGCGCTCGGTATTGCTGTGGATGATCGGGGTACCGATTCCGGTGATCATCCTGATCTGGTTGTTTATGCATTGAGATTTTTGGGGCCGCTTTGCGGCCCATCGCGACACAAGGCCGCTCCTACAGGGGAATGCGATCACCTGTAGGAGCGGCCTTGTGTCGCGATGGGCTGCGCAGCAGCCCCGGCGATCTAAAGCCTAGAGAAACTGCTCGGCATAATGACAAGCCACCTGCCGGCTACTCACCTGCCGCAACCCCGGCACCTCCTTGGCACACCGCTCGGTCGCATGCGGGCAACGCTTGTGAAATGCACACCCAGCCGGTGGATTCAACGGGTTGGGCAATTCCCCGGCAATACGAATCTTCGGCTTCAGCGGGTCCGGGTGAATCGCCGGAGTCGCCGACAGCAGTGCCTGGGTATACGGGTGCAGCGGCTTCTCGTAGATGTCCTCTTTCGGCCCCATCTCCACCGGCCGCCCCAGGTACATCACCAGCACGTGATCGGCTACATGCCGCACCACCGCCAGGTTATGCGAGATGAACACGTAGGCGGTGTTGAACTCCTTTTGCAAATCCATGAACAGGTTCAGCACCTGCGCCTGGATCGACACGTCCAGCGCCGAAGTCGGCTCGTCCGCCACCAGCACCTTGGGTTGCAGCATCATCGCCCGGGCCAGGGCGATTCGCTGGCGCTGGCCACCCGAGAACATGTGCGGGTAGCGCTGGTAGTGCTCGGGGCGCAGGCCGACCTGCTCCATCATCTTCTGCACCTTGTCGCGCCGCTCGGCCTTGCTCAGCGAGGTATTGATCAGCAGCGGCTCGGCCAGCTGGTCACCAATCTTCTGCCGCGGGTTGAGCGAGGCGTAGGGGCTCTGGAACACCATCTGCACGTCGCGGCGCAGTTGCTTGCGCTCGGCCTTGCTGGCGCCTTTCACCTCGGTGCCGGCAATTTGCAACGAGCCAGACGAAGGCTCTTCGATCAGGGTCAGGGCGCGTGCCAGGGTCGACTTGCCGCAGCCAGACTCGCCAACCACGGCCAGCGTCTTGCCGGCCTCCAGCTCGAACGACACGCCATTCAGCGCCCGCACCAGGGCATGGCCCTTGAACAGCCCGCGGGAGACTTCGTAATGCCGGGTCAGGTCCCGGGCAGATAGAACGACGGCCATTACGCCACCTCCTGGTTCAGCGGGTAGAAGCAACGCACCAGGCTGTGCGCCTGTGGCTCAAGGGGCGGGCGCTGGCGCCGGCAATTGTCCTGCACATACGGGCAGCGCGGCGACAGCAGGCAGCCGACGGGGCGGTCGTAGCGCCCGGGGACGATGCCGGGCAGGGTGGCCAGGCGTTCGGCGCCGATGCTGTGCTCGGGGATCGCCGCCAACAGCGCTTCGCTGTAAGGGTGGGCGGGGACGTCGAACAGCTCCGGCACCTGGCCCACTTCCACCGCTTCGCCGGCGTACATCACGCACACCCGCCTGGCGGTTTCGGCAACCACGGCGAGGTCGTGAGTGATCAGGATGAGCGCCATGTTGCGCTCTTTCTGCAGGTTCACCAGCAGTTCCATGATCTGCGCCTGGATGGTCACGTCCAGCGCGGTGGTCGGCTCGTCGGCGATCAGCAGCTTGGGTTCGCCGGCAATCGCCATGGCAATTGCCACGCGCTGGCTCATGCCGCCAGACAGCTGGTGCGGGTAGGCATCCAGGCGGCTTTCCGCAGCCGGGATCTCGACTTTTTTCAGCAGCTCCAGGGCCCGCTGGCGCGCAGCCTTGCCTTTCAGGCCGAGGTGCTGGCGCAGTACTTCTTCGATCTGGTAGCCCACGGTGTAGCTGGGGTTGAGCGCGGTCATCGGGTCCTGGAAGACCATGGCGATGTCCTTGCCCACCACCTTGCGCCGCTGCCGGCCGCTGAGCTTGAGCATGTCGGTGCCGTCGAAGGTAAGGGCATCGGCGGTGATGCGCCCGGGGGCGTCGATCAGGCCCATCAGGGCCATCATGGTGACCGATTTGCCCGAGCCGGATTCGCCGACGATGGCCAGGATCTCGCCGGCCTCCACCGTCAGGTCCAGGCCATCGACCACCGGTACTGCGTTGGCGTCGCCGAAGCGCACGTTCAGGTTGTTGATCTGCAACAGTGACATGGCGTTCTCCTCAGGCGGCGTTCTTGAGTTTCGGGTCCAGCGCATCGCGCAGGCCGTCGCCCATCAGGTTGATTGCCAGCACACTGAGCAGAATGGTCAGGCCGGGCAGGCTCACCACCCACCAGGCGCGCTCGATGTAGTCACGGGCCGAGGCCAGCATGGTGCCCCACTCCGGGGTGGGTGGCTGTACGCCAAGACCGAGGAAGCCCAGCGCGGCGGCGTCGAGGATTGCCGAGGAAAAACTCAGGGTGGCCTGCACGATCAGCGGTGCCATGCAGTTGGGCAGCACGGTGACGAACATCAGCCGTGGCAGCCCGGCACCGGCCAGGCGGGCGGCAGTGACGTAGTCGCGGTTCAGCTCGACCATCACGGCGGCGCGGGTCAGGCGAACGTAGGAGGGCAGCGACACGATGGCGATGGCGATCACCGTGTTGATCAGGCCAGGGCCGAGAATGGCGACGATGGCGACCGCCAGCAGCAGCGACGGCAAGGCCAGCATTACATCCATCAGGCGCATGATCGACGGGCCGAGCAATTGTGGGAAGAACCCGGCCAGCAGGCCCAGCAGGATGCCCGGGATCAGCGACATCACCACCGATGACAAGCCGATCAGCAGCGACAGCCGCGCGCCCTGGATCAGCCGCGACAGCAGGTCGCGGCCGAGTTCGTCGGTGCCGAGGATGAACTGCCAGGTGCCGCCTTCCAGCCACACCGGGGGGGTCAGCAGGAAGTCGCGGTACTGCTCGCTTGGGTCATGCGGGGCGACCCACGGCGCGAACAGCGCGCAGAACACCACCAGGCTCATGAAGGCCAGGCCCATTACCGCGCCTTTGTTGCGCGCGAAGGCTTGCCAGAATTCTTTGTACGGCGAGGGGTAGAGCAGGCTCTGGTCCACCGGGCTGGCCGGTGACACGGATTTTGGAATCGGGCTAGTCATGGCAAAGGCCTCAGCGCTGATGACGGATGCGTGGGTTGGCCAGGCCGTAGAGGATGTCCACGACGAAGTTGACCAGGATTACCAGGCAGGCGATCAACAGGATGCCGTTCTGGACCACGGGGTAGTCACGGGCGCCGATGGCTTCGATCAGCCATTTGCCGATGCCCGGCCAGGAAAAGATGGTTTCGGTCAGCACCGCACCGGCCAGCAGCGTGCCGACTTGCAGGCCGAACACGGTCAGTACCGGGATCAGCGCATTGCGCAGGCCATGCACGAACACCACGCGGGCTGGCGACAGGCCTTTGGCACGGGCGGTGCGGATGTAGTCCTCGCGCAGCACTTCGAGCATCGACGAGCGGGTCATGCGTGCGATCACCGCCAGCGGGATGGTGCCGAGCACGATGGCCGGCAGGATCAGGTGCATCACCGCGTCCTTGAATGACCCTTCCTCATCGCTGAGCAGGGTGTCGATGAGCATGAAGCCGGTTTTCGGCTCGATGTCGTAGAGCAGGTCGATGCGCCCGGACACCGGGGTCCAGCCCAGGCTCACCGAGAAGAACATGATCAGGATCAGGCCCCACCAGAAGATCGGCATCGAGTAGCCGGCCAGCGAGATGCCCATCACCCCATGGTCGAACAGCGAACCGCGCTTGAGCGCGGCGATCACCCCGGCCAGCAGGCCGACGATGCCGGCAAACAGCAGGGCGGCGAAGGCCAGTTCGAGGGTGGCCGGGAACAGGGTGAGGAACTCGGTCCACACGCTTTCGCGGGTACGCAGCGATTCACCGAGGTCGCCCTGGGCCAGCTTGCCGACGTAGTCCAGGTACTGGACCGGCAGTGGCTTGTTCAGGCCCAGGCGCTCCATGGCCTGGGCATGCATTTCGGGGTCGACCCTGCGCTCGCCCATCATCACTTCCACCGGGTCGCCGGGGATCAGGCGTATGAGCGCGAAGGTAAGCAAGGTGATGCCGAAAAAGGTCGGTATCAGCAGGCCAAGGCGCCGGGCAATAAAACTCAACATTGTCGGGGTTACCTCATCAGGCCGTGCGGCCAACAGCGCGCGACGGCAATGCCGCCGGTTCCCGTGAGGGTTGCCGGCGGTCGTTGTTGTTCTACTTCACCTTGGTGGTGGCGAAGTTGTTTTTGGCCAGAGGGCTGATCACGTAGCCCTCCACGTTGTCACGCATGGCGGTGAACATCTTCGGATGGGCCATGCTGATCCAGGGTTGGTCGTCATCGTACACCTTCAATGCCTCGCTATAGAGCCTTGCGCGTTCGTCGTTGTCGATCACCTCGCGGGCGCGGCTGATCAGCTCCTGGAACTTAGGGTTGCACCAGCGCGCATAGTTCTCGCCGTTCCTGGCCGCCTCGCAACTGAGCAGTGGGGTGAGGAAGTTGTCCGGGTCGGCGTTGTCGCCGGCCCAGCCGGTGGACACCAGGTCGGCTTCGCCTTTCTTGGCGCGGCGCAGCATTTCGGCCCATTCCATCACGCGGATATCCAGCTTCAGGCCGATCTGCTTGAGGTCGGCTTGCAGCATCTCGGCAGACAGACGCGGGTTAGGGTTGGTCATGCCGCCGCCGTTGCGGGTGAACAGAGTGATGACCGTGCCCTCCGGTACGCCAGCCTCCTTGAGCAGGGCGCGCGCCTTGTCGAGGTCTTGCGGCGGGTTCTGGTTGGCCTTGTTGTAGCCGACCATGGTCGGCGGGTAGGGGTTTACGCCCACCAGCGCGTTGCCTTTGCCAAACAGCTGGTCGACGTGGGTCTGGCGGTCGAAGGCCATGTTGATGGCTTTACGCACGCGCACGTCGCTGAGGTATTTGTGCTGGGTGTTCATGGCGATGTAGCCAGTCACCAGTGCTTCGGTCTCGGCAACCTTGAGCCTGGCGTCGGCCTTGATCGACGGCACGTCTTCCGGTTTGGGGTACACGGCAACCTGGCATTCGTTGGCGCGCAGCTTTTGCAGCCGCACATTGCTGTCGGTGGCGATGGCGAACACCAAGGCATCGGCGGGTGGCTTGCCACGGAAATAGTCCGGGTTGGGTTTGAAGCGGATCTGGGCGTCCTTGTTGTAGCGCTGGAAAATGAACGGCCCGGTGCCGATGGGTTTGCTGTTCAGTTC
This sequence comes from Pseudomonas sp. S37, assembly GCF_016658545.1. GTDB lineage: Bacteria > Pseudomonadota > Gammaproteobacteria > Pseudomonadales > Pseudomonadaceae > Aquipseudomonas. Next base: position 164,938 of record NZ_JACVZC010000002.1, read on the forward strand.
GGCAGTTTTGCCGGCCTTGAGCAGCTGGTCGCCGTATTCGGCTGAGTAGATCGAGGTAAATGCCATGGCCATGTCCCGCAGGAACGGCGCTTCCGGGCGGGTGAGGGTGATCACGACGGTGTGGTCGTCGGCCTTGTCCACCGACTTGAGCAAGCCCCTGAAGGCCATGCTTTCGAAATAGGGGTAGCCGACGCTGGTCTTGTCGTGCCACGGGTGTGCCTTGTCGAGCTGGCGGCGCAGGCTCCACAACACATCGTCGGCGTTGAGTTCACGGGTGGGGGTAAAGTAGTCGGTGCTATGGAACTTCACGCCTTGGCGCAAGTGGAAGGTATACGTCAGCCCGTCTGCTGAAATGTCCCAGCGTTCGGCAAGGGACGGCTCGATGTCGGTGGTGCCGGGCTTGAAGTCGACCAAGCGGTTGAACAGCGTTTCTGCGGCGGCATCGAAGGTGACCCCGGTGGTGTACTGGACCACGTCGAACCCTTCCGGGCTGGCTTCGGTGCACACCACCAGCGGCTTGGCCGCCAGCTGCGCGGCGCTGCCGAGTACCAGTGCGGCCAGTGCCAGGCGTAGCGGTAGCCGTTTGATGAAAGCTCTCTGCATGGGGTGAAGTCTCCCTGCTTGCATGGGTTTCAGCGTAGCCGCCACGGCCCGCGGTGAAGCGGGCCGTGGCGTCAACGGTCAGAGAATGTTGAATGGAATGGTGGTGACCACGCGGAACTCATCCAGGCTGCCGTCACCCTGCGCCTTGCTGGCGCGGTGGGTGGTGTAGGTGGCACGGATACTGGTGTCTTTCAGCGGCCCGCTCTGTACCGCGTAGCTGGTGCCGATGCCCCACTCGTAGTGGGTTTCGCCATCCAGGCCTTTCACGTCATAGGCCGTGCCACGGTAGTGGGTGCCGTCGATGCCCCAGCCGCGGGCGTTGTACAGGTTGAACTTGAGCCCCGGCACGCCATAGGGCGCCATGTTCAGCACGTAGGAGATCTTCAGCGACTTCTCGTTGGGGCCGTTGAAGTCCGACAGCAGCGAGTTGGCCAGGTAGATACCGTTGGTTTCGTGCAGGTAGTCGAAGTACTCGTTGCCGTTGACCTGCTGCCAGGAGGCGCCGAGGGTGTGGGCCTGGTGGGTCAGGTCGAGCGACAGGCTGTAGGTGTCGTTGTCGATCTTGCCCATCTTCTGGCTGCCGGCGTCGACCGTCTTGTAGTAGTTCAGGCCGGTGCTCAGGCTGAGCACTGCGCTGTCGCCGAGCACATGGTTGGCGCCGAAGTAGTACTGGTTCCAGAAGTCGTCGACCTTGGTGGCGTACAGGCTGGTGCTCAGGCTCTTGAGCGGCTGGTAGTTGATGCCGGCGGTGCTGGCGCGGTCGGTTTCCACGCCCGTGGCGCTGTACTCGCTGCGGAACTTGCTGAGGCTTTGTTCGGTACGTGGCGAGACGCGGTCGAAGGTACCCAGGTCGAAGCTGAGGTTGTCGAACTCGGCGCTGTGCAGGAACGCACCCTGGAAGCTCGATGGCAGGGCACGGTTGCCGATGTAGGCGATCATCGGTGTGTCCACCGATTGCCGGCCCAGGGTAAGGGTGGTGTTGGACACGCGCGCCTTGATGTTGCCCAGGCCCAGCTTGCTCCACTGGCCGATGGGGTCGCCATCGCTGTGGGTCAGGGTGCGGTTGTTGGGGCCGGCAATAGCCTGGCGGCTTTGCTGCAGCGCGATGGCGTTATAGCCGGCGGCTTCGACGGCGATGCCGACGGTGCCTTCGGTGAAGCCGGAGCTGTAGTTGAGGATGGAGCCCTGCACCCAGTTCTCGCGGCTATGGGTGTCGTGGCGGGTGCCGTCGTTCTTGTAGTACTTCCACAGCGGGGCGCGCGCGGCCCTTTCACGGGCGTACCAGTTGCGGGTGCTGCCGGTCAGGCTCTGGCCGTCGATGAAGCCGCTGGCCTGGGCTTGTTCGCTGGTGCCTTTGAGGGTGATGGGGATGAAGGCCTGGCTTTGCGGATCGGCCTGGGCCACGGTGGATAAGGCACTGATGGATAAGGCCAGTGCGGTCAAGGTGAATACTCTCAAGGTTGAAGCTCCCTTTCTTTTCTAGTTATGGCCGGCCTTGTGGGCCGGGTGCTTGCTGCGGTGTTGCCAGGGTTGCCGCGGGATCGCCGGGCAAAATTGGGGGAGTTGTGTTGGCTGTGCCGGCCTTTTCGCGGGTAAACCCGCTCCTACAGGGGCCGCGTAGCCCCTGGCGTGTGGAGATCCTTGTAGGAGCGGGTTTACCCGCGAAGAGGCCGCTACCGGTTAACGCTTAATCAACACTCACACCGGAAAAATCATTGCGCCCAAACGGGCTGACCTTGAACTGGGAAACCTTGACGCTAAGCGGCTGGTTCACCGTGGAATGGGCCACCGGGGTAATCGGCACCTGCTGCTTGAGCCGCTGCTGGGCCTGCTGGTACAGGGCGCTGCGTTGCGCCTGGTCGGTGACCTGCTTGGCCTGTTTGACCAGGCTGTCGTACTGCGGGTCGCACCACAGCGAGTAGTTGTTGCTGCCGATGGCGTCGCAGCTGTAGAGCGTGCCCAGCCAGTTGTCCGGGTCGCCGTTGTCACCGGTCCAGCCGATCAGGGCAATGTCGTGCTCGCCGCTTTTCATGCGCTTGATGTATTCACCCCATTCATAACTGACGATGCGCACCTTGAAGCCGAGTTTGTTCCAGTCGGACTGGAGCATTTCAGCCATCAGCTTGGCATTGGGGTTGTAGGGGCGTTGTACCGGCATGGCCCACAGTGTGACCTCGGTACCCGGTTTCACCCCGGCCTGTTGCAATAGCTGCTTGGCCTTTTCCGGGTTGTAAGGGGCGTCCTTGAGGCTTTCGTCATAGGACCACTGGGTCGGCGGCATTGCGTTGACCGCCAGCTGGCCTGAGTCCTGGTACACCGCCTGGATGATGGCTTTCTTGTTCACCGCCATGTCCATCGCCTGGCGCACTTCCAGGCGGTCGAACGGTGGATGCTGGGTGTTGTAGGCGATGTAGCCGAGGTTGAAGCCCGGTTGCTGCAGCACCTGCAGTTTGCTGTCGGCCTTGAGCGCCGGCAGGTCGGCCGGGCGCGGGTGCAGGGTGACCTGGCATTCGTTGCGGCGCAGCTTCTGGATGCGCACCGAGGGGTCGACGTTGATCGAGAACACCAGGTTGTCGAGCTTCACCTGGTCCGGTGCCCAGTAGGCCTTGTTGCCCTTGTAGCGGATCTGCGAATCCTTCTGGTAGCGCTGGAACACGAATGGCCCGGTGCCGATCGGTTGCTGGTTGATATCGCTGGGGCGCCCGCTGGCCAGCAGTTGCCCGGCGTATTCGGCAGACAGTATCGAGGCGAAGCTCATGGCCAGGTTCTGGATGAACGCGGCATCGACCGTGTTCAGGGTGAAGACTACGGTCAGCGGGTCGGCTTTTTCGACCCGGGCGATATTCTTGTCCAGGCCCATGCTGATGAAGTAGGGGAACTCGGTGGGGTAGGCCTGGCGGAACGGGTGGCCCTTGTCGAGCATGCGGTTGAAGGTGAACAGCACGTCGTCGGCGTTGAAGTCGCGGGTAGGGGTAAAGATTTTGTTGCTGTGGAACTTCACCCCTTCACGCAGGTGGAAGGTGTAGCGCAGGCCGTCGTCGGACACGTCCCAGCGGCTTGCCAGGGCAGGGTGCACGGCGGTGCCGCCGCGCTCGAACTCGACCAGGCGGTTGTAGATGGGCTCGGCGGCGTCGTTGTCGGTGGCAGTGGTGTACTGAGCGGTGTCGAAACCGGCGGGGCTGCCTTCGGAGCAGAACACCAGGTTGTTGGCCAACACGGCTGGAGACTGGCTGAGCAGGCCCAGGGCCAGCAGGGCGGAAAGGTGGGTAGCGTGGCGCATGGCAAATCCTTTTTCATCTGTTTGCACCGCTTCGGGGTACGAATGGCGGCAACAGTTCGCCTACCCCGCAGCGGATGGCCGCAGGACGACATGAAGAGGTGGTGAGGGTGAAGGGCACCCGCCGCTTGACGGGTGCCGGGGCTACCCTATTTGTCCACGCTGACGCCGTAGAAGGAGTTCAGCGCGAACGGGCTGATCTTGAAGTCCTTCACTTTGGCGCTCATGGGCTGGTACACGGTGGAGTGGGCGATCGGGGTGATCGGTACCTGCTCCTTGAGGATGTGCTGTGCCTGCTGGTACAGCTCGGTGCGCTTGGCCTGGTCGGAAGTGGCCTTGGCCTGCTTGATCAGGTCGTCGTAGGGCTTGAAGCACCACTTGGAGAAGTTGTTGCCGTCGATGGCATCGCAACCGTAGAGGGTGCCCAGCCAGTTGTCCGGGTCACCGTTGTCACCGCTCCAGCCGATCAGCATGGCGCCCTGTTCGCCGCCTTTTGAGCGTTTGATGTATTCGCCCCATTCGTAGCTGACGATCTTCGCCTTGATGCCGATCTTGGCCCAGTCGGACTGCAGCATTTCGGCCATCAGCTTGGCATTGGGGTTGTACGGGCGCTGCACCGGCATGGCCCACAGGGTGATTTCGGTACCGTCCTTGACGCCGGCTTCCTTGAGCAGCTGCTTGGCCTTCTCAGGGTCGAAGGGGGCGTCCTTGATGCTGTCGTCATAGGACCACTGGGTCGGCGGCATGGCGTTGACCGCCAACTGGCCGGCGCCCTGGTAGACCGACTCGATGATCTTCTTCTTGTCCACGGCCATGTCCAGCGCCTGGCGCACTTTCAGCTGGGCCATGGGGTTGGGCTCGTTGCTGCCCTTGATCTTGTCCATCACGTTGTAGGCGATGTAGCCGAGGTTGAAGCCTGCTTGCTGCGGCATCTGCAGGTTCTTGTCGGCCTTCAGCGGCGCGATGTCTGCCGGGCGCGGGAACAGGGTGACCTGGCACTCGTTCTTCTTCAGCTTCTGCATGCGCACCGAAGCGTCGGTGGTGATGGCGAAGATCAGGTTGTCGATCTTCACGTCAGCCGGTTGCCAGTAGTCTTTGTTGCCCTTGAAGCGGATCTGCGCGTCCTTCTGGTACTTGCTGAACACGAACGGGCCGGTGCCGATCGGCTTCTGGTTGATGTCGGCTGCCTTGCCATCCTTGAGCAACTGGTCGGCGTATTCGGCGGACTGGATCGAGGCAAAGCTCATGGCCAGGTTCTGGATGAACGCGGCGTCGACTTCGTTGAGGGTGAACTTGACCGTGTGTTCGTCCAGCTTCTCCAGCTTGGCGATGTTCTTGTCCATGCCCATGTCGGTGAAGTACGGGAACTCGGTGGGGTAGGCCTTGCGGAACGGGTGGTCCTTGTCGAGCATGCGGTTGAAGGTGAACAGCACGTCGTCGGCGTTGAATGCGCGGGTCGGCTTGAAGTAGTCGGTGGTGTGGAACTTTACGCCTTCGCGCAGGTGGAAGGTGTAGGTCTTGCCGTCGTCGGACACTTCCCATTTGGTCGCCAGGCCCGGGATCACTGCGGTGCCGCCGCGCTCGAACTGGGTCAGGCGGTTGAACACGGTCTCGGCAGAGGCGTCGAAGTCGGTGCCGGTGGTGTACTGCCCCGGGTCGAAGCCTGCCGGGCTGCCTTCGGAGCAGAACACCAGGTTGGACGCGGCAAGGGCCGACGGTGCACCGGTGAGCAAACCTGCACCTAGCAGGAACGGAATGACTGCGTGTTTGAGCATGGTGGCCTCATTGTTGTCATTTTTCGGATGAGGTGGCCTCGTGAGCCGACCTGCGGATACTTATGCAGGGGATGTTCCCAATGCAATACACACAAGGATAGTTGGCGCCAGAAAAGTGGTACGGTCGTACATGGATGTCGCATCGGTGTAACTTTTGGCGAAGTTAAACGTTTGCGCAGGCAAAATGATGGCTTTTTGCTGGATGTTTCGAGGCGGGGATATTTGTAGGAGGCACCTTGGTGGTGCGTAGGAAAGGTCTGAAAGCACTTGATTTGGCGTTGACGCGGTCCCTGTAGGAGCGGCCTTGTGTCGCGATGGGCCGCACAGCGGCCCTGGCAATTTATCAGGTACAGCTGAAATCCCAGGGCTGCTCTGCAGCCCATCGCGACACAAGGCCGCTCCTACAGGTGCTTCGTGGCTTTAAGGCATCTGCACTTCAATCAACCCATCAGCATTCATGCTGACTTCGCTGGTACCTGCCTCGATATCCGGCGCCGGCGCCGCTTCATCCGCCCCCATGGCCTTCATCGCCATCGGCGCACTACGCATGTACGGGCGCGGGTAACCGCTGCTGTTCAGGTTCAGGCTGACCACCTTGTAGCCCTTGCCACCCAGCGCCTCGGTGGCCAGTTGCGCGCGTGCCTTGAAGGCATCCACTGCATCCTTGAGCAGTGCGTCTTCGCTGGACTTGCGCGTGGCGGGGGCGATGGAAAAGTCCATGCCACCCATTTTCAGCTCTTGCAGCAGGTCGGCTGTCAACTGCGACAGGGCCGGGAAGTTGGCGCTTTCCAGGCGCAGCTCGGCACGCTCGCGCCAGCCAGTGATCTTCTGGCCTTTGCTGTCATACACCGGGTAGCTGTTGCGGCTGCCCTGGCTGATCTTCACATCCTTGACCTGGCGCGACTGCTGCACGGCCTTGTTCATGGTTTCGGTGATCTGCTTGGCAAGCTTGCCCGGGTCGGTGTTCTGCGCTTCGCTGTACAGGGTCACGACCATCAGGTCGCGCGCCACTTCCTTGCTGACTTCGGCACGCAGCGATACCTGGTTGTAGCGCGGTTCATCGGCAGCCAGTGCCGGCAGGCTGGCGAGCAGGCCGCAGGACATGATCAGGGCGGCGCCGCGACGTGGGATTTGCATGGGTTACTCCTTGGCAATAAAAGGCGTGGGCACTGGTCATCCATGCCACGCATGGCCCATCAGACCGGGAACAGTGTAGTGGGTTCAAAAGTGCCATCATCACTGTGTGACAAAGTGTGGCGCTTTGCCGCATCGCTGCAGCAGGGCGCCCGGCTTCGGTATACTCCAGCCGATTTTTCTGGAGCACTCATCAGGAGAGCTCATGCTCGCTGCCGTACAACCGCTGTCCGCTACCCGCCAGAACCTCTGGCGCCTGACCGTCATCCGGGTTCTGGTCCTGGCTGCCCAAGCCGGCTCGGTGGGCGTTGCCTACTGGACCGAACTGCTGCCGCTGCCCTGGCTGTCGCTGGCAGGCACCTTGGCCTTGTCTTCGCTGCTGTGCGCCTTCACGGCCCTGCGCCTGCGCCTGTCGGTGCCGGTCACCGAAATGGAATACGCCCTGCAACTGGCCTGCGACCTGCTGATCCACAGTGCCTTGCTGTATTACTCCGGTGGGTCGACCAACCCGTTCGTGTCGTATTACCTGGTACCGCTGGCGATTGCTGCGGTAACCCTGCCGTGGCTGTATTCGTTGATCCTGTCCGGCATCGCCCTGACCGCCTACAGCCTGCTGCTGGTGCAGTTCTACCCGCTTGAAGGCCTGCCGATGGCGCGGGACAAGATGCAGGTCTACGGCATGTGGCTGAGTATTGCCCTGGCTGCAGCGGTGATCACCTTCTTTGCCGCGCGTATGGCCGAAGAGCTGCGCCGCCAGGAGCAACTGCGTTCCGAGCGGCGTGAAGAAAGCCTGCGCGACGAGCAGTTGCTGGCCGTGGCCACCCAGGCCGCCGGCGCCGCCCATGAACTGGGCACGCCGCTGGCGACCATGAGCGTGCTGATCAACGAAATGCGCCAGGACCACACCGACCCGCTGCTACAAGAAGACCTGCAGATCCTCCAGGACCAGGTAAAACTGTGCAAAGAGACCCTGCAGCAGTTGGTGCGCGCTGCCGAAGCCAACCGCCGCCTGGCGGTGGTGGAGCAGGACGTGACCGCCTGGCTGGACGAAGCGCTTAACCGCTGGCACCTGATGCGCCCGGAAGCCAGCTACCGCTTCCAGCGCCTGCGCGACGGCCAGGTGCCACGCCTGACCCCGCCGCCCGACCTGACCCAGGCGCTGCTGAACCTGTTGAACAATGCAGCCGATGCCTGCCCCGATGACCTTGAAGTGCGCCTGGACTGGGACGCCCAGGACATCGTCATCAGTATCCGCGACCATGGCCCCGGCGTGCCGCCGGCCATTGCCGAAGCCATCGGCAAACCCTTCATTACCACCAAAGGCAAAGGCTTCGGCCTGGGCCTGTTCTTGAGCAAGGCCAGCGTGACCCGTGCGGGCGGTTCGGTGAAACTCTATAGTCATGAACAGGGTGGCACCCTGACCGAACTGCGCCTGCCCTATGGCAAGCGAGGAGATGAATGATGAGCGAAGAAAACCAGGTCGAAAGCGAAGAGCTGCCGCACCTGCTGCTGGTGGATGACGATGCCACCTTTACCCGGGTCATGGCCCGGGCCATGGGCCGCCGCGGATTCCGCGTGAGCACGGCCAGTTCGGCCGAAGAAGGCTTGATCCTGGCCCAGCAGGACCTGCCGGACTACGCCACGCTGGACCTGAAGATGGATGGCGACTCCGGCCTGGTGCTGCTGCCCAAGCTGCTGGAGCTGGACCCGGAAATGCGCGTGGTGATCCTGACCGGTTACTCGAGCATTGCCACGGCGGTGGAGGCGGTGAAGCGCGGTGCCTGCAATTACCTGTGCAAGCCGGCCGATGCTGACGATGTGCTGGCGGCGCTGCTGTCGGAACACACCGACCTGGATACCCTGGTGCCGGAAAACCCGATGTCGGTTGACCGCCTGCAGTGGGAGCACATCCAGCGCGTGCTCAACGAGCACGAGGGTAATATATCGGCCACCGCCCGGGCGCTGGGCATGCACCGCCGGACCTTGCAGCGCAAACTGCAGAAGCGGCCGGTTCGGCGCTGAATCTTAACTGCCAGTACCGGCCTCTTCGCGGGTGAACCCGCTCCCACAGGTATTGCACAGGTCCTGAGCCTTGTGAAGGTACTGTGGGAGCGGGTTCACCCGCGAAGAGGCCGGTACTGACAGAAATTTCTCCATAACACCCCGCGATCCCCGCAAATCCCGGCTGTTGGCGTATCATTAGCCCCCTAACGGCAACCCCTTCAGGATCGCTTGCGCATGCTCGCCCTTCTTATCCAGACGCTGAACATCACGGCACCGGTCTTCGCCATGCTGTTCATGGGCATACTGCTCAAACGCATCCGCCTGATCGACGACAACTTCAACCGCGTTGCCTCGCAGCTGGTGTTCAACGTGTGCATGCCGGCGCTGTTGTTCCTTGGCATCTACCATGCTGACCTGGCCGCCGCGGTCAAACCCGGGGTGATCCTCTATTTCATCGTCGCCACCCTGGTCGGCTTTGCCATCGCCTGGGGCCTGGCCATCTGGCGCAGCCCGCTGGCCGACCGGGGCATCTATACCCAGGGCGCGTTTCGCGGCAACAACGGCGTAATCGGCTTGGCCTTGGCTGCCAGCCTGTACGGTGACTACGGTATATCCTTGGGGGCGGTGCTCGCCGGCCTGGTCATCCTCATGTACAACTCGCTGTCGGCGGTGGTACTGGCGGTGTACAGCCCGGACCTCAAGTCCGACCCGTGGAGCATCTGCAAGAGCATCTTCAGCAACCCGCTGATCATCAGCGTGCTGGTGGCCACGCCAATGGCCTACGGCCAGGTGCCGCTGCCCAACTGGCTGCTGACTTCAGGCGACTACCTGGCGCAGATGACCCTGCCGCTGGCGCTGATCTGCATCGGTGGCACGTTGTCGCTGGCGGCGCTGCGTGACAGTGGCCGGCTCGCCTTCGATGCCAGCCTGGTGAAGATGGTCTGGTTGCCGCTGGTGGGTACCCTTGGCGCCTGGTTGTGCGGTTTCCGCGGTGCGGAGCTGGGCATCCTGTTCCTGTACATCGGTAGCCCGACCGCAGCAGCCAGCTATGTGATGGCGCGGGCGGCCAACGGCAACCACCAGCTGGCGGCGTCGATCATCGTGATTACCACGCTAATGGCGGCGATCACCACCAACATCGGTATTTTCATCTTGCAGTGGGGCGGATGGATCTAGATCCTTGACTGCAAATAACAGCAACAACATTGCCTCACTGAGCCAAAGGACACTTCATGCAAGACCAGAGTACGCCCGAGCAGTTACAGCGCGGGCTGAAGAATCGCCATATCCAGCTGATCGCGCTGGGCGGGGCCATCGGTACCGGGTTGTTCCTGGGCATTGCCCAGACCATCCAGCTGGCCGGCCCCTCCGTGCTGCTGGGCTACGCCATCGCCGGCCTGATGGCCTTCCTGATCATGCGCCAGCTGGGCGAAATGGTGGTCGAAGAGCCGGTCGCCGGCAGCTTCAGCCACTTTGCCCACCAATACTGGAGCGAGTTCGCCGGTTTTGTCTCGGGCTGGAACTACTGGGTGGTGTACGTGCTGGTCGGCATGGCCGAACTGACCGCTGTGGGCATCTACGTGCAGTACTGGTGGCCGGAGTTTCCGACCTGGGCCACGGCGGCGATCTTCTTCGTGGTGATCAACCTGATCAACCTGACCCAGGTGAAGGTCTACGGCGAAATGGAGTTCTGGTTCGCCCTGGTCAAGGTGGTGGCGATTGTCAGCATGATCGGCTTTGGTGCCTGGCTGCTGAGCAGCGGCCATGGCGGCCCGGATGCCAGCGTGGCCAACCTGTGGCAGTACGGCGGCTTCTTCCCTAACGGCGTCAGCGGCCTGGTGATGGCCCTGGCGGTGATCATGTTCTCGTTCGGTGGCCTGGAGCTGGTGGGCATCACCGCTGCCGAGGCCGACAACCCACGCCAGAGCATCCCCAAGGCCACCAACCAGGTGGTGTACCGCATCCTGATCTTCTACATCGGCGCGCTGGCGGTACTGCTGTCGTTGTACCCATGGCAGAAGGTGGTACAGGGTGGCAGCCCGTTCGTGATGATCTTCCATGAACTGGACAGCGACCTGGTGGCAACCATCCTCAACATCGTGGTGCTGACCGCTGCGCTGTCGGTGTACAACAGCTGCGTGTACGCCAACAGCCGCATGCTGTTCGGCCTGGCCAGCCAGGGCGATGCGCCACGCCAGTTGCTGAAGGTGAGCCGCAGCGGCGTGCCACTGACCGCGCTGGGTGTGTCTGCGTTCGCCACGGGCCTGTGTGTGGTGATCAACTACCTGATGCCGGGTGAGGCCTTTGGCCTGTTGATGGCGCTTGCGGTGTCGGCGCTGGTGATCAACTGGGCGAGCATCAGCATTACCCACCTGAAATTCCGCAAGGCCAAGCTGGCCGCCGGCATTACCCCGTTCTACAAGAGCCTGGGGCACCCGCTGACCAACTACCTGTGCCTGGCCTTTATCGTGCTGATCCTGGTGGTGATGTACCTGACCCCGCCGATTCGCATCTCGGTGATGCTGATCCCGGCGTGGATTGCCGTGCTGTGGGTGGCCTTCAAGCTGAAAAAGGCCCGCCAGGCGAAGTAGTAAAGCAGGCCCGGCCTCTTCGCGGGTGAACCCGCTCCCACAGGTATTGCACAAGTCCAGAGGGTAGTGCGGTCCCTGTGGGAGCGGGTTTACCCGCGAAGAGGCCGGTACAGGCAACTTGTCTAGTGCTGCCGCCGCCAAGCGCGCACGGTGGTGTACAGCAACACCATTGCGAGCACCGGCAGCACGTAGAACAGCATCAAACGTTCCAGGCGGCCTGCCAGCGGCATGCCCATGGTAAACGCCGCTACGTGCAGCCCGTAGGCCAGGTACAGGCAGAGGAACACCAGGCCTTCGGCCCGGGTGATCCGGTAACCCGAATAGAACACCGGCAGGCTTAGCACGGCAACGCCGAGCATCACTGGCAGATCGAAAGATAGCGCATTGGGTGAAATCGACAGCGGCTCGGGGGTGACCAGTGCAGTCAGGCCCAGTACGGCCAGCAAGTTGAACAGGTTGCTGCCGATCACCGTACCCACGGCAATTTCCCGTTCCCCGCGCAGAGCGGCGATCAGCGCGGCGGCCAGCTCCGGCAGTGACGTGCAGATGGCAACCACCGTCAGGCCGATGATGCGCTCGGACAGGCCCAGGTCGGTGGCCACTTCGATGGCGGCCTCCAGCAGCAAGTGGCCCGCCAGGCTCAACAGGCCCAGGCCGAACAGTACCTGCAGCAGCGTGCCAGTCCAGAAACGCCCGGCACTGGCCCTTGCAGCATTCGGGGCAGGGTAGGTACGTGCATAGTGGCGCGACTGGTGCCAGAGCATGGCCAGGTAACCGGCCAGGCCAAGCAGCAGCAGTACCCCTTCGACCCGGCCCAGGTGGCCGTTGGCGGACAGCGCATAGACCAGCCCGCTGGCGACGATCATCAGCGGTATGTCCAGGCGTACCAGTTGGCGTGACACCCGCAAGGGGATGATCAGTGCGGCCAGGCCGAGAATGACCAGTACGTTGAAGATATTGCTGCCGACCACGCTGCCGACCGCCACATCTGGCGCGCCCTGGTAGGCGGCTTGCAGGCTCACGGTCAGTTGTGGCGCGGTGCTGCCGAAGGCCACCAGGCTCAGGCCGATGATCAGCGGGCGTACGTGCAGGCGCTGCGCCAGGCGCAAGGCGGCGCGCACCAGCAGTTCGGCGCCGCCGACCAGCAACAGCAGGGCAATGCCCAGTTGCAGCAGGCTAAAGGTGGGGAGGGTGGCCAGGTCGAAAATGGTCGAACTCCTGTCGCGTCAGTCGCTAAGCCCTTGTACTCGCACGCGCGCCGTTCCGCTACGGAGCATGCCAATTTTTTCTGCGGCAGCGCGTGACAGGTCGATCAGGCGGCCGCGGGTATGCGGGCCACGGTCGTTGATGCGCACCACTACACTGCGCTGGTTGGCCATGTTGGTAACCAGGACGCGGCTGCCGAACGGCAGGCTGCGGTGGGCGGCGGTCAGACCGTGCTGGTTGAACGGTTCGCCGCTGGCAGTGCGTTTGCCGTGGTGGCGCGAGCCGTAATAGGAAGCGGTGCCCGTCCGGTCGTAGCCGCGCGGGTCGATGTCGTGGCTGGCGCAGCCGGCCAGGAAGGAAAACAGGGCGAGGGTGCCGAGGGATCGTTTTAGCAAGTCAGGTGCTCTCATGGTGCGGCCATTCGCGGCTAAAGCCGCTCCTACAGGTACAGCGCAACCCTGTAGGAGCGGCTTTAGCCGCGAACGAGGGCAAAGCCCTCGCAGGGCTACGGGGGTAAAACAATCACCCTTCGAGCTTGGCCTTGAGCAATTGGTTCACCTGCCCCGGGTTGGCCTTGCCTTTGGAGGCTTTCATGGCCTGGCCGACGAAGAAGCCGAACATCTTGCCACGCTTGGCTTCATCAGCCGCACGGTACTGTTCGACCTGCTCGGCGTTGGCAGCCAGCATTTCGTCGAGCATCTTGTCGATCGCACCGCTATCGGTGACCTGTTTCAGGCCTTTGCTCTCGATGATGCTGTCGGCATCGCCTTCACCGGCAGCCATGGCCTCGAACACGGTCTTGGCGATCTTGCCGCTGATGGTGTTGTCGCGGATGCGCAGCAGCATGCCACCCAGTTGCGCCGCGCTAACCGGCGCCTGGTCGATTTCCACGCCCAGTTTGTTCAGCAGGCTGCCCAGCTCGACCATGACCCAGTTGGCGGCCAGCTTGGCGTCGCCACCGACCTTCACCACTTCTTCGAAGTAGTCTGCCTGTTCGCGGCTGGAAGCCAGCACGTTGGCATCGTAGGCCGACAGGCCGTACTGGCTCTGGAAACGCTCGACCTTCTGTGGCGGCAGCTCGGGCAGGCCGGCACGGATGGTGGCCAGGTAGCTGTCCTCGATCACCACCGGCAGCAGGTCCGGGTCGGGGAAGTAACGGTAGTCGTTGGCTTCCTCCTTGCTGCGCATGGAGCGGGTTTCGTCCTTGTTCGGGTCGTACAGGCGGGTTTCCTGCACAACCTTGCCGCCGTCTTCGATCAGGTCGATCTGGCGCTGGATCTCGCTGTTGATCGCGCGCTCGATGAAGCGGAACGAGTTGACGTTCTTGATCTCGCAGCGGGTGCCGAACTCGGCCTGGCCTTTCGGGCGGATCGACACGTTGCAGTCGCAACGCAGCGAGCCTTCGGCCATGTTGCCGTCGCAGATGCCCAGGTAGCGCACCAGGGCGTGGATCGCCTTGACGTAGGCCACGGCTTCCTTGGCGCTGCGCATGTCAGGCTCGGAGACGATTTCCAGCAGCGGGGTGCCGGCACGGTTCAGGTCGATGCCGGTGGAGCCGCTGAAGTCTTCGTGCAGGCTTTTGCCGGCGTCTTCTTCCAGGTGCGCACGGGTAACCCCGATGCGCTTGATGGTGCCGTCTTCCAGGGCGATGTCCAGGTGGCCCTTGCCGACGATCGGCAGGTCCATCTGGCTGATCTGGTAGCCCTTGGGCAGGTCCGGGTAGAAGTAGTTCTTGCGCGCGAACACGTTGCGCTTGCCGATCTCGGCATCGATGGCCAGGCCGAACATGCACGCCATGCGCACGGCTTCCTGGTTCAGCACTGGCAGTACGCCAGGCATGCCCAGGTCAACCAGGCTGGCCTGGGTGTTCGGCTCGGAGCCGAAGGTGGTAGCGCTGCCGGAGAAGATCTTCGACTGGGTGGCGAGCTGAGTGTGGATTTCCAGCCCGATCACAACTTCCCATTGCATGTGTGAACTCCTCAGAAGCCGTTGGGGGCACGGGTGTGCCAGTCGGTCACTTGCTGGTAGCGGTGCGCGACGTTGAGCAGGCGGCCTTCCTGGAAGTACGGCGCCAGCAGCTGCACGCCGACCGGCAGGCCGTCGACGAAGCCGGCTGGCATCGACAGGCCCGGCAGGCCCGCCAGGTTGGCGGTGATGGTGTAGACGTCTTCCAGGTAGGCGGCGACCGGGTCGCTGCTCTTGGCGCCAAGCTTCCAGGCCGGGTTTGGCGTGGTTGGGCCGAGGATCAGGTCGACGTCGTTGAAGGCCGCCATGAAGTCGTTCTTGATCAGGCGGCGGATCTGCTGCGCCTTCACGTAGTAGGCGTCGTAGTAGCCGGCCGACAGGGCATAGGTGCCGACCATGATGCGACGCTGCACTTCAGCACCGAAACCTTCGCCGCGCGAACGCTTGTACAGGTCGGTGAGGTCTTTCGGTTCTTCGCAGCGGTAGCCGAAGCGCACGCCGTCGAAACGCGACAGGTTGGAGGAGGCTTCAGCCGGGGCGATCACGTAGTAGGCCGGAATGGCGTGCTGCATGTTCGGCAGACTGATTTCCTTGACCACGGCACCGAGCTTTTCCAGCTCCTTGACGCTGGCCTGGACCAGTTCCGCGATACGCGGGTCGAGGCCGGCACCGAAGTACTCCTTCGGCAGGCCGATGCGCAGGCCCTGCAAGGAGGCGTTGAGGTTGGCACTGTAGTCCGGCACCGGTTCTTCGATGCTGGTGGAGTCCTTGGCATCGAAACCGGCCATGCCCTGCAGCAGCAGCGCACAGTCTTCGGCAGTGCGGGCCAGTGGGCCACCCTGGTCGAGGCTGGAGGCGTAGGCGATCATGCCCCAGCGCGAAACACGACCGTACGTCGGTTTCAGGCCGGTGAGGTTGGTCAGTGCTGCCGGCTGGCGGATCGAGCCGCCGGTGTCGGTGCCGGTGGTGGCCGGCAGCAGGCGCGCAGCCACGGCGGCAGCCGAACCACCCGACGAACCGCCTGGCACGTGCTCGAGGTTCCACGGGTTCTTCACCGCGCCGTAGTGGCTGGATTCGTTGGCCGAACCCATGGCGAATTCGTCCATGTTGGTCTTGCCCAGGGTGACCATGCCGGCTTCTGCCAGCTTGGCGACCACGGTGGCGTCATACGGCGCCTTGAAGTTGTCGAGCATCTTCGAGCCGCAGCTGGTGCGTACGCCGTTGGTGCAGAACAGGTCCTTGTGGGCGATGGGCGCACCCAGCAGTGCGCCGGTCTCACCGGCGGCGCGGCGGGCGTCGGCGGCACGCGCCTGGCCCAGGGCCAGGTCTTCGGTGACGCTGATGAAGCTGTTGATTTGCGGGTCGAGCTGCTTGATGCGCGCCAGCAGGGTGCCGGTCAGCTCTTCGGAGGAAAACGACTTGTCGGCGAGTCCGCGGGCGATCTCGGCCAGGGTCAATTGATGCATGGCAGGCTCTATCCCTTACTCGATGACTTTGGGAACCAGGTACAGACCGCTTTCGGTCGATGGCGCGATCGCCTGGTAGGTGTCGCGCTGGTTGCTTTCGGTAACCTGGTCGGGGCGCAGGCGCTGGCTGGCCTCCAGCGGGTGGGCCAGGGGCTCGATGCCAGCGGTATCGACCGCTTGCATCTGGTCGACCAGCCCGAGAATGCTGTTCAGGGCGTCGGTAATGCGTGGCAGATCGCCATCATTCAGGCCCAGGCGGGCCAGATGGGCGATCTTTTCCACGTCGCTGCGTTCAAGCGCCATGGGGATCTCCAAGGGAAACAAAGAACGGAATTTGGGTCCGCGGTGAGGAACATGTCAGCTTTCTGGCGGTCTAACGGCCGCGAATTCCTGCTGGCGTGCTCGGAAAAACAGCCAATTTAACATATTGGCTCCTTGCCCAAAATCCCTGCCATTGTTAGAGTTTGCCGCACTTTTTTACCCACGCTTTCCCCAGGGTCACTTTCCCATGTTCAAGAAACTGCGTGGCATGTTTTCCAGCGATCTTTCCATCGACCTGGGTACTGCCAACACCCTTATTTACGTGCGTGAGCGCGGTATCGTCCTGAATGAGCCCTCGGTTGTTGCCATCCGTACCCATGGCAACCAGAAAAGCGTCGTCGCCGTCGGTACCGAAGCCAAACGCATGCTGGGCCGTACGCCTGGCAACATTGCAGCCATTCGTCCGATGAAGGACGGCGTCATCGCCGACTTCAGCGTCTGCGAAAAAATGTTGCAATATTTTATCAACAAGGTTCACGAGAACAGCTTCCTGCAGCCAAGCCCGCGCGTGCTGATCTGCGTGCCGTGCAAATCCACCCAGGTAGAGCGCCGCGCCATTCGCGAGTCGGCCCTGGGCGCCGGTGCCCGTGAAGTGTTCCTGATCGAAGAGCCGATGGCCGCTGCCATTGGTGCCGGCCTGCCGGTTGAAGAGGCCCGCGGTTCGATGGTCGTCGATATCGGTGGTGGTACCACTGAAATCGCCCTGATCTCGCTGAACGGCGTGGTCTATGCCGAATCCGTCCGCGTTGGCGGCGACCGCTTCGATGAAGCCATCGTCACCTACGTGCGTCGCAACTACGGCAGCCTGATCGGCGAATCCACCGCCGAGCGCATCAAGCAGGAAATCGGTACTGCCTACCCGGGCGGCGAAGTCCGTGAAGTCGACGTGCGTGGCCGTAACCTGGCCGAAGGCGTACCGCGTGCCTTTACCCTGAACTCCAACGAAGTGCTCGAAGCGCTGCAGGAATCGCTGGCGACCATCGTCCAGGCGGTCAAGAGCGCCCTCGAGCAATCGCCGCCAGAGCTGGCCTCGGACATCGCCGAGCGTGGCCTGGTGCTGACCGGTGGTGGTGCGCTACTGCGTGACCTCGACAAGCTGCTGGCCCAGGAAACCGGCCTGCCGGTGATCGTCGCCGAAGATCCGCTGACCTGTGTCGCCCGTGGCGGCGGTCGCGCCCTGGAGATGATGGACAAGCACGCGATGGACCTGCTCTCCAGCGAGTGATCCCGCTCGCTGTTCACGAGCGCCCGGTTTACAGGTAGTACGCACAGTGCTACCTGTATGTGCCGGGCTGGCGCCCGTTCCGGGCGCCGTATCCATCAATCCGCAACCAGGCTGGTGCGTTGTTCCATGTCCAATGACCTCCTGAGTCGTCCACGAGGAACGGCCCATTAAACCGCTTTTCTCCAAGGGCCCTTCGCTGGGCGTTCGCCTGCTCGTTCTGGTAGTGATGTCGGTCGCGTTGATGGTTGTCGACGCGCGCTTCGACGTGCTCAAACCCGTGCGCAGCCAGATGGGCCTGGTGCTGATGGAGTCGTACTGGATCACTGACCTGCCGCAGCGTGCCTGGCAGGGCGTGGCCGGCCAGTTCGGTAGCCGCACCGAGCTGATCGCCGAAAACGAGAAGCTCAAGACCGAGGCCCTGTTGTTGCAGGGGCGCCTGCAAAAGCTGGCGGCCCTGACCGAGCAGAACGTGCGCCTGCGCGAGTTGCTCAACTCCTCGGCCCTGGTCAACGAAAAGGTCGAAGTGGCCGAGCTGATCGGTGTCGACCCCAACCCGTTCACCCACCGCATCCTGATCAACAAGGGCGAGCGTGATGGCGTGTTCCTCGGCCAGCCGGTGCTCGATGCCCGTGGCCTGATGGGCCAGGTGGTCGAGTTGATGCCCTATACCTCGCGGGTGCTGTTGCTGACCGATACCACCCACAGCATTCCGGTGCAGGTCAACCGCAACGGCCTGCGGGCCATCGCCAGCGGCACCGGCAACCCGGAGCGCCTGGAGTTGCGTCATGTGGCCGATACTGCCGACATCAAGGAAGGCGACCTGCTGGTCAGCTCCGGCATGGGCCAGCGTTTCCCGGCGGGTTACCCGGTGGCCACGGTCAACGAGGTGATCCACGACTCCGGCCAGCCGTTCGCCATCGTTCGCGCCATCCCCACCGCCGCGCTCAACCGCAGCCGCTACATGCTGCTGGTGTTCAGTGACCGGCGTACCCCGGAGCAGCGCGCCACCGATGCGGCCATCGCCCAGGAAGAGGCCGACCGCAAGGGCGCCACGACTGCCGGCCAGCCGGCCGCCAATGGCGAGCAGGCAACGCCAGGGACGGCTACACCTGCCGCGCCGGCCACCCCGGCAGCTCCGGTTGCCCCGGCTACCCCCGCTGCGCAGCCCGCAGCCCCGGCTGCCGCACCGACTGCCCCCGTTCCCCCTCGGAGACAATGATGGCTGCTTCACGCCGCAACAACGGCTGGGTCATCTGGCTGACTTTCGCCATCGGCCTGCTGCTCAGCGTCTCGCCCATGCCGCAGTTCATGGAAGTGTTCCGGCCCATGTGGCTGGCCTTGCTGGTGTCGTTCTGGACCCTGGCGCTGCCGAACAAGGTCGGCATGACCACGGCGTTCGTGCTGGGCCTGGCCGAGGACGTGCTGTACGGCACGCTGCTGGGGCAGAACGCGCTGATCCTTACCCTCATCACCTTCCTGGTGTTGTCGCTGCAGCAGCGCCTGCGCATGTTCCCCATGTGGCAGCAAAGCCTGGTCATCCTGGTGATCTTCGGTATCGCCCAACTGATCCAGCTGTGGCTCAGCGCACTGACCGGCAACCGCCTGCCGACCCTGGCGCTGGTCTGGTCGGCGGTGATCAGCGCCTTGCTCTGGCCGTGGATCAGCTTCGCCCTGCGCGACCTGCGCCGCCGCTTGCGTATCAACTGACGGCGATGCGCCACTGACAGGGAGATGTCTGCATGAATTCGCTATACCTGGCCTCCGGCTCGCCCCGCCGTCGTGAACTGCTGACTCAGATCGGCGTGCCGTTCAGTGTCATCAGCGCACCCATCGATGAAACCCCACTGCCCGGCGAAAGCGCCCCGGCGTACGTCGAACGCCTGGCGCGGGCCAAGGCTGCCGCCGGCCTGGCCAGCCTCGCTGGCCAGGCTGTAGTGCTCGGCGCAGACACTGCGGTGGTGCTCGATGGTCGTATTCTCGGCAAGCCGGAAAACCGCGAAGCTGCCCTGGCCATGTTGGCTGACCTGTCAGGCCGTGAGCATCAGGTACTGACGGCGGTCGCCCTTGACGATGGCCAGCGGGTGCACAGCCTGTGTGTCACCAGCAAGGTAAGTTTCCGCACGATCGGCGCTGACGAAGCGCAACGCTACTGGGCCAGCGGCGAGCCTGCCGACAAGGCCGGCAGCTATGCCATCCAGGGCCTGGGTGCGGTGTTCGTCACCGGCCTTGTCGGCAGCTACTCGGCGGTGGTCGGCTTGCCACTCAGTGAAACGGCCGATTTGCTTGGCCAGTTCGGCATCGCCTGCTGGCAGTCGCTCGTGCATACGCCTGAGGTAACAAACCCGCAGTAGCCAGCACTGCTTACGCCATCCATCATTAGAAAAAACCTTTGACGAGAGCCTGCCATGAGTGAAGAGATCCTGATCAACATCACCCCGATGGAGTCACGCGTGGCGGTGGTGGAAAACGGGGTACTGCAGGAAGTGCACGTCGAGCGCACCCAGCGCCGTGGCATCGTCGGCAATATCTACAAGGGCAAGGTGGTGCGTGTGCTGCCAGGCATGCAGGCGGCCTTCGTCGACATTGGCCTGGAGCGCGCAGCGTTCATCCATGCCTCGGAAATCTCCCAGCGCGAAGGTTCGGCGGTCGAGAACATCACGGCACTGGTGCACGAGGGCCAGGCCCTGGTGGTGCAAGTGACCAAGGACCCGATCGGCAGCAAGGGCGCGCGCCTGACCACCCAGCTGTCGATCCCGTCGCGCTACCTGGTGTACATGCCGCGCAGCAGCCATGTCGGCATTTCGCTGAAAATCGAGGACGAAGCCGAGCGCGAGCGCCTCAAGCAGGTGGTCAGCAACTGCATGGAGAGCGAAAACATCAAGGATGCTGGCGGGTTTATCCTGCGTACCGCTGCCGAGGGCGCGCGTGCCGAGGAGATCCTTCAGGACATCCGCTACCTGCGTCGCCTGTGGGAGCAGATCGGCACCCAGATCAAGACCTGCGGTGCACCCACGGTCATTTATGAAGACCTGGGCCTGGCCCTGCGTACCCTGCGCGACCTGGTCAACCCGAAAATCGAGAAGATCCGCATCGACTCGCGGGAAACCTTCCAGAAGACCACGCAGTTCGTTGGCGAACTGATGCCGGAAATCGCCGACCGCCTCGAACATTACCCTGGCGAACGCCCGATCTTTGACCTATATGGGGTCGAAGACGAGATTCAGCGTGCCCTGGAGCGCAAGGTACCGTTGAAGTCCGGCGGCTACCTGGTGGTCGACCCGGCCGAAGCGATGACCACCATCGACGTCAACACCGGGGCTTTCGTCGGCCACCGCAACCTCGAAGAGACCATCTTCAAGACCAACCTCGAGGCCGCCACTGCCATCGCCCGGCAACTGCGCCTGCGCAATATTGGCGGCATCATCATCATCGATTTCATCGACATGGAAGATGAAGAGCACCAGCGCCAGGTGCTGCGTACCCTGGAAAAACAGCTGGAGCGCGATCACGCCAAGACCAACATCATCGGCATTACCGAGCTGGGCCTGGTGCAGATGACCCGCAAACGCACGCGGGAAAGCCTGGAGCAGGTGCTGTGCGAGCCGTGCCTTGCCTGCCAGGGCCGCGGCAAGCTGAAAACCCCCGAGACCATCTGCTACGAAATCTTCCGCGAAATCCTGCGTGAGGCCCGTGCCTACCAGGCCGAAGGTTATCGTGTGCTGGCCAACCAGAAGGTGGTCGACCGCCTGCTGGATGAAGAATCGGGCAACGTCGCGGAGCTGGAGGCCTTCATCGGTCGAACCATTCGCTTCCAGGTCGAGTCGATGTATTCGCAGGAACAATACGACGTGGTGCTGCTCTGAGGCCTTCTGAAACACGCTGCTGCATCGTCGCGCTGGCAAAACCTGCGCGACGGGCCATCATGGATAAACGACTTGGAGGGCCACGGCCATGGGACGTCTGACCCGCGTTCTTGTCGCCTTGACCCGCTGGGGGCTGGGCATATGTGCCCTGTTGGCGGTATTGGTGGCGCTGTATGTCAGCCTTGGCCGCGAACTGGCGCCGCTGGTCGCCGAGTACCGTGCCGACGTAGAAAGCAAGGCCGAGCAGGCGCTGGGCTTGCCCGTGCATGTCGGTGCGCTGGAAGGGCACTGGAGCGGGCTGGCGCCGGTGCTGCGAGTGCGCGACCTGCAATTGGGCGAGGGTGCCACAGCGCTGCGCCTGGACGAGGTCATGGTGGTCCCCGATGTCTGGGCCAGTCTTACCGCCCGTGAGGTGCGCCTGGCGCGCATTCAGCTGGGCGGCCTGCAACTGATTCTGCGTGAGAACGAGCAGGGCGCCTGGAACCTTGAAGGGCTGCCGAAAAAGGACGACACGCCGCTGGACCCTGCCGACCTGCTGCAGCGCCTGCGCCAGCTGGGCCGGGTTGATGTGTTCGACAGCCAGGTCACCCTGCATCCCTGGCAGCGCGATCCCCTGACCCTGACTTATGTGAGTGCCGGCCTGCACGCCGGGGCTTCGCGCCAGGCTTTGGACTTGCGGGCAACCCTGCCCGACGGCCAGCCCTTGGCGCTGAACCTGCGCAGTCGCGTATCAGCCAAGGCCTGGCGTGATGGCCAGGTCGAGGCCTACCTGAGCCTGCCGCAAAGTGACTGGTCGCACTGGTTACCGCCCGGTTTGCTGGGGCAATGGCACGCCGATGCCTTGCGTGCCGGCGGTGAGTTCTGGGTCGACTGGGGCAAGGGGCAGTTGCAGCAGGCCGTGGTCCGGCTCAATGCGCCTGAACTGAAGGGCGCCTACAGTGGGCGCAAGGCCGCCACCCTGAACAACCTGGCCCTGGGCGCCTGGTTCCAGCGTCGGGAGCAAGGTTTCGATGTTGTTGTCGACTCCCTGGCCATGGACATCGGCAAGTCCCGCTGGGAATCGCACCTGCAGCTGCAGCAGCGCAATGGCGAGAGCGCCGCCGAGGAAAGCTGGAAGGTGCAGGCCGATCGGCTCAACCTGACGCCGCTGACCCCGTTGATCGACGCCCTGGCGCCGTTGCCGGATAAGGTCATGGCCGTGGTCGATGGCCTCAAGGTGACGGGGGCGCTGCGCAATGTGCGGCTGGAGGCCCGGCCCAAGGCCGAAGGTGACCAGCGCCTGCAGTTCGAAGCCAACCTGGAAAAGGTCGGTTTCGATGCCTATCACAGTGCCCCGGCAGCCGGTAACGTCAGTGGCAGCATCAGTGGCGACCTGGGCCACGGCGAGCTGCGCCTGGATACCGATGCGTTCATGCTGCACCTGTACCCGATCTTCGCCAAACCCTGGCATTACCAGAAGGCCAATGCTCGGCTGACCTGGGCATTGGACAAGGAGGGTTTCACCCTGGTTGCGCCCTACCTCAAGGTGCTGGGCGAAGAGGGCAAGATCGCGGGTGACTTCCTGATCCGCCTGTTGTTCGAGGAAGGCCGCGAGGACTACATGGACCTGCGCGTCGGCCTGACCGACGGCGATGGTCGCTACACCGCCAAATACCTGCCCGAGGTGCTCAGCCCGGCGCTTGACGAGTGGCTGCGCAGCGCCATCGTCAAAGGTGCGGTGGACGAAGGCTACTTCCAGTACCAGGGCTCGCTGAACCATGGCGCTGCACCGGAGGCGCGCAGCATCAGCCTGTTCTTCAAGGTGCATGACGCTGCGCTGGACTTCCAGCCTGGCTGGCCGCAGGTACAGCATGTGGATGGCGATGTGTTCATCGAAGACAGTGGCGTGCGCATCAAGGCCCAGCGCGGTGTGCTACTGGACACCAAGGTCAGCGATGTGAAGGTTGATATCCCACATGTCGACGAGGGCCAGCACAGCCACCTGTTCCTCGATGGCGATTTCGATGGCAGCCTGGGCGACGGCCTGAAAATTCTCAAGGAGGCGCCAATCGGCACCGGTGAAATATTCGCCGGCTGGGAGGGCGAGGGGCCGCTGAAGGGCAAGGTCAAACTCGATATCCCGCTGGAACATGGGCAACGGCCGAAAGTGCAGGTGGACTTTGCCACCCTGGATGCGCGCTTGAAGGTTGCCCCGCCGAGCCTTGAGTTGAGCCGCCTGAAGGGTGACTTCAGCTTCGACTTCGACAAGGGCCTGAGCGGCAAAGGCATCAGCCTGCAGGCCTTTGGCAAGCCGGTAACGGCGCAAATCACTGCCGAAGGCCAGCCTGGGCAGATGCAGACCCGCATCGATGCCAATGGCCAGGTATCACTCAAGGCGTTGACCGAGTGGCTGCAGTTCAACCAGGCCCTGCCGGCTTCCGGTGACCTGCCGTATCAGTTGCAGCTGAGCCTGGGCAGCCGGGACAACCGCCTGAGCGTCACCTCCGGCCTCAAGGGCTTGGCCATCGACCTGCCTGCGCCGTTCGGCAAGGCTGCCGCAGAAACCCGCGACAGCCGTTTCAGCATGAGCCTGCAGGGGCCGGAGCGGCGTTTCGATGCGGGTTACAGCGATCTGGCCCGCTTTGCCTACGCTGCGCCGGCCGACAAGTTGCTGCAGGGGCGTGGTGAATTGCTGCTGGGCGCAGGGGATGCCCAGGTGCCGGCCGGTCAGGGCCTGAGGGTACGTGGGCGTCTGGACACGCTGGACCTGGCCCCGTGGCAAGAACAGGCGGCGCGCCTGGGCGGTGACGACCCGGGCGGGAGTGCACGGCAGAACCTGCAGAGCGTCGACCTGAGCATCGGCCAGTTGAAAGCCTTTGGCATGGACCTGAACCAGGCTGTGGTGCGGCTGGCCCGAGGCGGCCCAGCCTGGGACCTGCGCCTGGACAGCAAGGAAGTCATCGGCAATGCCCGGTTGCCGGATGCCAAGGGCGCGCCAATGGTGGTGCGCATGCAGACCCTGCGCCTGCCAGCGCCCAGCCCGGCCGAAAAACAGGCCGAGGAGCGGGCTGAGGACGGCCCTGATCCACTGGCCTCCTTCGACCCGCGCAAGGTCCCGGCACTGGACCTGAGCATCGACAAGCTCTACCGCGGTGACGACCTGTTCGGCAGTGCCTCGATCAAGCTGCGGCCAACCGCCCGTGGCGTTGCTGCCAGCGATATCGACCTCGACTTCAAGGGCCTGCGCATTGACGGTGGCGGTGGCTGGGAGGGCGAAACGGGCAAGACCAGCAGTTGGTACAAAGGGCGCCTGGACGGCAAGAACCTCGCCGATGTCCTCAAGGCCTGGGGCTTTGCGCCTACCGTGACCAGCCGTGACTTCCGCCTGGACGTGGACGGCCGCTGGCCAGGTTCGCCGGCCGCGGTGAGCCTGACGCGCTTCTCGGGCAGCATGGATGCGGCGTTGCGCACCGGCCAGTTTGTCGAGGTCGAGGGCAGCGCCCAGGCATTGCGGGTATTCGGCCTGCTCAACTTCAACTCGATTGGCCGGCGCTTGCGCCTGGACTTCTCCGACCTGTTCGACAAGGGCCTGGCCTATGACCGGGTCAAAGGCCTGCTGGTGGCCAGTAATGGCGTTTACGTGACCCGCGAACCCATCACCATGACCGGCCCGTCGAGCAGCTTCGAGCTGGAGGGCACGCTGGACATGGTGCGTGACCAGGTCAACGCCAACCTGCAGGTCAGCCTGCCGGTGACCAACAACCTGCCGCTGGCCGCGCTGATCGTTGGCGCGCCAGCAGTTGGCGGGGCGTTGTTCCTCGTCGACCGATTGATCGGTGACCGTGTGTCGCGCTTTGCCAGTGTGCACTACCGTGTCGAAGGCCCGTGGAAAGAGCCTAGAATCACCTTTGTGAAACCTTTCGAGAAATAGTGCCAGGAGCGCCCATGAAGGCAGCGGTAATCCAGATGGTCAGCCAGGACGATGTGCTGGCCAACCTGCAACGTGCCGGCGCCCTGTTGCAGCAGGCTGCACTGGGCGGTGCGCGGCTGGCGGTGCTGCCGGAAAACTTTGCCGCCATGGGCCGCAAGGACGCCGCCGCCATAGGCCGTGCCGAAGCCTTGGGTGAAGGGCCGATCCTGCCATGGTTGAAACGCACCGCCCGCGACCTCAAGTTATGGATAGTCGCCGGCACCTTGCCCTTGCCGCCGGTCGGCCAGCCCGACGCCAAGGCCCATGCCTGTTCGCTGCTGATCGATGAACACGGCGAGGTGGTGGCACGCTATGACAAGCTGCACCTGTTCGACGTGGACGTAACCGACAACCGCGGTCGCTACCGTGAGTCGGATGACTACGCCCATGGCGCGCAGGTGGTGGTGGCGGACACGCCAGTCGGGCGGCTGGGCTTGAGCGTGTGTTACGACCTGCGCTTCCCCGAGCTTTACAGCGCGCTGCGTGCAGCCGGCGCGGAATTGATCACCGCACCGGCGGCCTTTACTGCAGTGACCGGGGCGGCACATTGGGAGGTGCTGGTGCGCGCCCGGGCCATCGAAACCCAGTGCTACCTGCTGGCGGCGGCACAGGGCGGCACCCACCCAGGCCCACGGGAAACCCATGGCCATGCGGCGATCGTCGACCCTTGGGGGCGTATCGTGGCAGAACAGGCGCGAGGCGAAGCGGTATTGCTCGCCGAGCGCGACATTGATGAACAGGCGTCCATCCGGGCGCGCATGCCGGTGGTATCGCACCGGCGCTTTTTCTCGCAGGGCGCGTTGCGGCCTGCGCACACCTCGGAGTGACTATGAGCCAGATGTTATCCACCGTCAGTGAGCAGCTCCTGGCCCCAGGCGGCTTGACCCTGGACAGCCTGCAGAGCGTGCTGGGTGAGTTGGCCGGCCCCGGTATCGATGCTGCCGACCTGTATTTCCAGGGGCAGATCTCGGAAACCTGGGCCCTGGAAGACGGCATCGTCAAAGAGGGCAGTTTCAACCTCGACCAAGGCGTTGGCGTGCGCGCCCAGTCCGGTGAAAAAACCGGCTTCGCCTACAGCAATGCCATCAACCTCGAAGCGCTGACCTCGGCAGCCCGCGCTGCCCGTTCGATTTCCCGTGCCGGGCAGAATGGCACGGTACAGGCTTTCCGCAGCCAGGAAGTGACCGCGCTGTATGCCGCGGACAACCCGCTCGATGTGCTCAGCCGTGCCGAAAAGGTCGAGCTGCTCAAGCGTGTCGATGCTGCCACCCGCGCGCTCGACCCACGTATCCAGCAGGTCAGCGTGAGCATGGCCGGGGTCTGGGAGCGCATCCTGATTGCTGCCGCCGATGGCAGCCTGGCCGCCGATGTGCGCCCGCTGGTGCGCTTCAACGTCAGCGTCATCGTCGAGCAGAACGGCCGCCGCGAGCGCGGCGGGCAGGGCGGTGGCGGGCGTACCGACTACCGCTTCTTCACCGAAGAGCGGGTGATGGGCTATGCCCGCGAGGCATTGCGCCAGGCACTGGTGAATCTGGAAGCGATCCCGGCACCGGCCGGTACCTTGCCGGTGGTGCTGGGTTCGGGCTGGTCGGGCGTGCTGCTGCACGAGGCCGTCGGCCATGGCCTGGAAGGTGACTTCAACCGCAAGGGCAGTTCGGCGTTCAGTGGCCGCATTGGCGAAAAAGTGGCATCGAGCCTGTGCACCATCGTTGATGACGGCACCCTCGAAGGCCGCCGTGGCTCGCTGAGCGTGGACGACGAAGGCACCCCGACCGAGTGCACCACGCTGATCGAAAACGGCGTGCTCAAGGGCTACATGCAAGACAAGCTGAACGCGCGCCTGATGGGCATGGCAGTCACCGGCAACGGCCGCCGCGAATCTTACGCGCACCTGCCGATGCCACGCATGACCAACACCTACATGCGTGCAGGCGAAAGCGACCCGGAGGAAATCATCCGTTCGGTGAAAAAAGGCATCTACTGCGCCAACCTCGGTGGCGGCCAGGTGGATATCACCAGCGGCAAGTTCGTGTTCTCGACCAGTGAGGCGTACCTGATCGAAGACGGCAAGATCACCGCACCAGTGAAGGGCGCGACCCTGATCGGCAATGGTCCGGAGGCGATGAGCCGGGTATCGATGGTCGGTAACGACCTGGCGCTGGACAGCGGGGTAGGGACGTGTGGCAAGGACGGGCAATCGGTACCGGTCGGGGTGGGGCAGCCTACCTTGAAGCTGGATGCGATTACCGTGGGCGGTACCGGGGCGTGATGATCCTGGGGGCCGTTGTGGGAGCGGGCTTGCCCGCTCCCACAGGGTCCCGGTCTGTCAGCGCAAGCCGCGCTGCAGCTCGTCGAGGTCGCGGATGTACTTGAACACCTTGCGCGCGGCAGCCGGCGGTTTGTTCCGTGCCTTTTCGTGCTGGGCATGGCGCACCAGCGAGCGCAGCTGCTGGCGGTCGGTGTCGGGGTACTCGTTGACGAAGCGCTCAAGGTCTTCGTCGGTACCGTCGATCAACCGGTCGCGCCAGCGCTCCAGGCCGTGGAAGCGTTCGTTGTACTGGCGGGTCGAGCTGTCCATCTGCTCGAGCAAGGCGTGGATGGCATCCAGGTCCTGTACGCGCATCAGCTTGCCGACAAACGACATGTGGCGTTTGCGGGCACCATGAGCGGTGTGCTTGCTGGCCTCGGCCAGGGCCTTGCGCAGCTCGTCGGTCAACGGCAGGCGCGCCAGGGTGTCGGCCTTGAGCGTGGTAAGGCGCTCGCCGAGTTCGACCAGCGCATGCAGCTCGCGCTTGATCTGGGTTTTGCTTTTTTCGCCGTCGAAGGCGTCGTCGTTTGAATCAACCATGGTGGCAGTCCGCTAGAAATCGCCGCCATGATAACCAGTCGGGGGCCAATTGTCCGGCCCGCCGAGCGCAGAATTTGAGTGGAGAGAACCATGAGTGCAGTCCAGAGCGTAGGTCCGAAAGACCTGCCAGCATTGCAGGAGCAGGTCGAGGCGATCATCGCCGAGGCGCGCCGCCAGGGGGCCAGTGCCTGCGAAGTGGCCGTGTCGCTGGAGCAGGGCCTGTCCACCACGGTACGCCAGCGCGAGGTCGAAACGGTCGAGTTCAACCGCGACCAGGGCTTTGGCATCACCCTCTACGCTGGCCAGCGCAAAGGCTCGGCCAGCACCTCGGCCAGTGGCCCGGAAGCGATCCGCGAAACCGTCGCCGCCGCCCTGGCGATAGCCAGGCATACCTCCGAGGACGAATGTTCAGGCTTGGCCGACGCGGCACTGATGGCCCGTGAAATCCCGGACCTGGACCTGTATCACGATTGGGATATCGAGCCCGAAAAGGCCATCGAAATGGCCCTCGCCTGCGAGGCGGCGGCGTTCGACGCCGACCCGCGCATCCTCAATGCCGATGGCACCACCCTCAATACCCACCAGGGCTGCCGCGTGTATGGCAACAGCCACGGTTTCATCGGCGGCTACGCCTCGACCCGGCACAGCCTGAGCTGTGTGATGATCGCCGAAGGCGACGGGCAGATGCAGCGCGACTACTGGTACGACGTGAACCGCCAGGGCAACCTGCTGGCCGACCCGCGCAGCATTGGCGTGCGCGCTGCCCAGCGTGCCGCCAGCCGCCTTGGCGCGCGGCCGGTGCCGACCTGCGAGGTGCCGGTGCTGTTCTCGGCCGAGCTGGCCGGTGGCCTGTTCGGCAGCTTCCTGTCGGCCATCTCCGGCGGCAACCTGTACCGCAAGTCGTCGTTCCTTGAGGGCACCATTGGCCAGCGCCTGTTCCCTTCCTGGCTGACCCTCGACGAGCGCCCTCACATTCCGCGCGCGCTGGGCAGCGCCGCGTTCGACGGCGATGGCCTTGCCACCTACGCCAAGCCGTTCGTCGACAAAGGCGAGCTGGTGTCGTACCTGCTGGGCACTTATTCCGGGCGCAAGCTTGGGCTACCGAGCACGGCCAACTCGGGCGGTGTGCACAACCTGTTCGTCAGCCATGGTGTCGAAGACCAGGCTGCACTGATCCGCCGCATGGGCCGAGGGCTGCTGGTGACCGAGCTGATGGGGCATGGGCTGAACATGGTGACCGGGGATTATTCCCGGGGTGCGGCAGGGTTCTGGGTCGAGAATGGCGAGATTCAGCACGCGGTGCAGGAAGTGACCATTGCCGGCAATATGAAGGATATGTTCCAGCAGATTGTCGCGATTGGCAGCGATCTTGAAACCCGCAGCAATATCCATACAGGTTCGGTCCTGATCGAGCGGATGACGGTGGCAGGTAGCTGATCGTTAACCTGCTCTGGCCTCTTCGCGGGTGAACCCGCTCCCACAGGTACCGCACAGGCATCAGACCTTGCGCGGCCCATGTGGGAGCGGGTTTACCCGCGAAGAGGCCAGCACTGACACCGCAAATTTTTCTGCAATATCGAAGACCCGGCCCCCACGCCGGGTTTTTTATTCATCACCTTTCTCTTGAAGTGATTCTGTTTATCACTTAATAATGAATATCATTATCCAGTAACCCGGCGATGATGTTCATGAAACCCGTCCTCCGCGAACTGCCCTACCTGGAAAACTGGCGCTGGCTCAGCCGGCGCATCCGCTGCGCGCTCGAACCCGACGAGCCGCGCCTGATCGAGCATTACCTGGCCGAAGGCCGCTACCTGGTGTGCTGCACCGAAACCTCGCCATGGACGGTGGCACTGACCGCTTTCCGCCTGCTGCTGGATACCGCCTGCGACCGCATGCTGCCCTGGCATTGGCGCTGCCTGTGCCTGGACCAGGCCTGGCGCCCGTTGCTGGACTTGCGCAACCTCGACCGCCAGGAACAGAACGACCGCTGGCAGACCTACGCCCTGCAGTTGGCCAATTGCCGCCTGCTGCCGTCGATTTCCCCCGATGAACTGATGCAAGGATTTGATGATGAGTGATACCCGTATCGAGCGCGACAGCATGGGTGAACTGCAGGTGCCGGCCCAGGCCCTGTACGGCGCCCAGACCCAGCGCGCGGTCGACAACTTCCCGATCAGCGGCCAGCGCATGCCGGCCCAGTTCATTCGCGCCTTGCTGCTGGCCAAGGCCGCTGCGGCCAAAGCCAACATTGAGCTGGAGCAACTGTCTGCCGGGCAGGGCCAGGCCATCGTCAAGGCCGTCGAGCAACTGCTGGCCGAGGATTTCATCCAGCACTTCCCGGTGGATGTGTTCCAGACCGGTTCCGGCACCAGCTCGAACATGAACGCCAACGAAGTGATCGCCACCCTGGCCAGCCGTGTGCTGGGCGAGGCGGTCAATGCCAATGACCACGTCAACTGTGGCCAGAGCAGCAACGACATTATCCCCACCACCATTCACGTCAGTGCCGCGCTGGCCTTGCACGAGCAACTGTTGCCGGCGCTGAGCCACCTGGTACAGGTGATCGAGACCAAATCGGCGCAGGTACATCAGTACGTGAAGACCGGCCGTACCCACCTGATGGATGCCATGCCGGTGCGCATGAGCCAGGTGCTGGATGGCTGGGCAGCGCAGATCAACGGTGCCAAGGCACATATCGAAGCCACCTTGCCGAGCCTGCAGGCGCTGGCCCAGGGTGGTACCGCCGTGGGGACCGGCATCAATGCCCACCCCCAGTTCGCTGCCGGTTTCGCCCGCCAGCTCAGCGGCCTGACCAAGGTCGAGTTCACGCCAGGGCAGAACCTGTTCGCCCTGATCGGCTCGCAGGACACCGCCGTGGCCCTGTCCGGCCAGCTCAAGACCACCGCCGTGGCGCTGATGAAAATCGCCAACGACTTGCGCTGGATGAACTCCGGCCCGCTCGCAGGCCTGGGTGAAATCGAACTGCAAGGGCTGCAACCGGGCTCTTCGATCATGCCTGGCAAGGTCAACCCGGTGATCCCGGAGGCCACCGCCATGGTCGCCGCCCAGGTGATCGGCAACGACGCCACCATCGCCATTGCGGGCCAGTCCGGCAACTTCGAGCTGAACGTGATGCTGCCGGTGATTGCCCGCAACCTGCTGGAAAGCATCGAGCTGATGGCCAACGTCAGCCGCCTGTTGGCTGACAAGGCCATTGCCAGCTTCAAGGTCAACGAGGGCAAGCTCAAGGAAGCCCTGGCACGCAACCCGATCCTGGTTACGGCACTGAACCCGATCATCGGCTACCTGAAGGCCGCCGAAATCGCCAAGACCGCTTACAAGCAGGGCCGCCCGATCATCGATGTGGCGCTGGAGCACACCGACCTGTCGCGTGACCAGCTGGAAGCCCTGCTGGACCCGGAGAAACTCACCGCCGGCGGTATCTGACCCTGCGTCACCGCTGAGGAGGCAACCATGCAGCACTGGAAACGCACCACGGAAACCGCCAATCGCCTGTTCGAACAGGGCGAGCTGGTCGATGCCCGGGAACACTACCTGCAAGCCCTGGCGCTGGCCCAGGTGTTGTTCGAGCGCTGGCATGACGTCGACGAAGCGGTGGCGGCTTTCGTCATCGCCCACCACAACCTGGCCGACCTGCACCTGCGCCTCAACCAGCCGCAGGAAAGCGCCGATTACCTGTGCGCCGCGCATCAGCGGCTGCTGCAGGCCAGCCAGGAGGCGCGCTTGCCGCAGGCGCTGCGTGACGCCGCCTTGCGCCACAGTGGGCGTACCTACACCGAACTGCTCAGTTTCATCGCCGAGTACGGCCAGTACCCGCGTACCGAACGCCTGCTCAACCGCCACAGTGCCGGGGCCAGCGAACTCGCTGCCCAGCCGGGTGTGGCACCTGGAACCCAAACCTACGGAATTCACTGACATGCCCCATACCTTGCCTGCATTGCCTTACGCCTATGACGCGCTGGAGCCGCACATCGACGCCCAGACCATGGAAATTCACCACACCAAGCACCACCAGACCTACGTCAACGGCCTCAATGCTGCCGTCGAAGGCACCGAATGGGCCGAATGGCCGGTGGAAAAACTGGTTGGTGCCGTCAAACAGCTGCCGGAAAACCTCCGTGGCGCGGTGACCAACCACGGCGGCGGGCACGCCAACCACAGCCTGTTCTGGACCGTGATGTCGCCGCAGGGCGGCGGTGAGCCTGTAGGTCAGCTGGCACAAGCCGTAACGGCGCAACTGGGTGGTTTCGAGGCATTCAAGGAGGCCTTCACCAAGGCCGCACTGACGCGTTTCGGCAGCGGTTGGGCCTGGCTCAGCGTGACCCCGCAGAAAACCCTGGTGGTGGAGAGCAGCGGCAACCAGGACAGCCCGCTGATGCATGGCAACACGCCGATCCTCGGTCTGGACGTTTGGGAGCATGCCTACTACCTGAAGTATCAGAACCGCCGGCCGGAATACATTGGCGCCTTCTACAACGTCATTGACTGGGCGGAAGTGGAACGCCGTTACCTCGAAGCCCTGAAGTGAGTCGGACCGGTATGCGCTCAGAGGTGATGTCTGTCAGCAGTGTGCGCCTGTTCCGTCTGGCGCTTGGGACTTTGCTGTTGCTGGCTGGCACCGCGCTGCTGGCGGCGCGTGGCCTCGCCTGGCTGGACCTGGAGCCGCGCATGCTGCGCGCCCTGGAGGGCGGCGCTTTATGCGCACTGGGCACGGCGCTGGGCGCAGTACCGGTACTGGTAATTCGCAACATGCCGGTGGCGCTGGCCGATACCCTGCTGGGCTTCGGCGCCGGGGTGATGCTGGCAGCGACCGCGTTTTCCCTGATCATTCCGGGGCTGGATGCAGCCCAGGCCATCGGCTTCAGCCCATGGGGGGCGGGTGGCCTGATCAGTTTCGGCCTGATGTTCGGTGCACTGTGCCTGTTCCTGGTCGACCTCAAGGTCTCCGGCGCCTCGCCGGAAGCGCTGGTCGGCAGCGAGAACCAGCCGGTGATTGCCGCGCGCATCTGGCTGTTCGTCATTGCCATCATTGCCCACAACATCCCCGAAGGCATGGCCATCGGCGTGTCGGCCGGTGGTGGCATGGCCGACGCCGACAGCCTGGCCATGGGCATCGCCTTGCAGGATGTTCCCGAGGGGCTGGTGATAGCACTGGTGCTGGCGGGGGCGGGCATGCCGCGCTTCAAGGCTTTCCTGATCGGCGCGGCTTCAGGCCTGGTCGAGCCGGTGGCTGCGGTGATTTGTGCCTGGCTGGTGAATGTTGCCGAGCTCTTGCTGCCGCTGGGCCTGGCCTGCGCGGCGGGGGCGATGCTGCTGGTGGTGACCCAGGAAATCATCCCCGAATCGCGCAGTAACGGCCATCACCGCCTGGCCAGCCTGGGGCTGTGTATCGGCTTCTGCCTGATGATGGTGATGGATACGGCGATGTCCTGATTTTTCATCAGGTTTGCGCGCTTCCTGTAGGAGCGGCCTTGTGTCCCGAAAGGGCCGCAAAGCGGCCCCAGCAATAGGTGATTTGTTGCAGAAATCCTGGGGCTGCTTTGCAGCCCTATCGCGACACAAGGCCGCTCCTACATGGACCGTGCAGGGTTTTATTCGCCTTCGTCGAAGAAGTTGTTGATCAGCTCGACCAGCGCATCCATGGCATCGGTGTCCTGTTCACCTTCGGTATGCAGGTGCACCTGGGTGCCTTTGCCTGCTGCCAGCATCATCACCGCCATGATGCTCTTGCCATCCACCAGTTTGTCCGGCGCGCGACCCACCCGCACCTGGCAGGGGAAGCGGCCGGCCACGCCGACGAACTTGGCTGCCGCCCGGGCATGCAGGCCCAGCTTGTTGATGATGGTGATTTCGCGGGCGGGCATGGTGGGGCGGATCCTTGGGCTAGAGGTCGCGGTGGCGAACCTGGACGTTTTTCAGGGACTGTTGCAGCAACTGGCCGAGGCGTTCGGTGATGTACACCGAGCGGTGGTGGCCACCGGTACAGCCAATGGCAATGGTGACGTAGGCGCGGTTGCTGGCGGCGAAGCGGGGGAGCCATTTGAGCAGGTAGCTGGAAATGTCGTTGAACATGTCTTCGACATCCGGTTGCGTGGCCAGGTAGTCGATCACCGGTTGTTCCAGGCCGGAGTGTTCACGCAGTTCGGGCTTCCAGTACGGGTTGGGCAGGCAGCGTACATCGAATACCAGGTCGGCATCGACCGGCATCCCGCGCTTGAAACCGAACGACTCGACCAGAAACGCGGTGCCGGGCTCGGGCTTGTTGAGCAGGCGCAACTTGATCGAATCACGCAGCTGGTAAAGGTTCAGGCTGGTGGTGTCGATTTTCAGGTCGGCCAGGTCGGCGATCGGCCCCAGCAGCTCGCTTTCAACACGGATGGCCTCTGCCAGCGAGCGGTCGGCATTGGTCAGCGGGTGGCGGCGGCGGGTTTCCGAAAAACGCTTGAGCAGGGTGTCTTCATCGGCATCCAGGTACAGCACGTCGCACTTGATGTGGCGGGCGCGGGCCTCCGAGAGCAGCTCGGGGAAGCGCGACAGGTGGCTGGGCAGGTTGCGTGCGTCGATCGAGACGGCCACCTTGGGTTGCAGCAGTTCGGTGTTGATCAGCGCATTTTCCGCCAGCTGCGGCAGCAGCCCGGCGGGCAGGTTGTCAATGCAATAGAAACCATTGTCTTCCAGGACATCGAGGGCGGTGCTCTTGCCGGAGCCGGACCGGCCGCTAACGATGATCAGGTGCATGTTCAGTGCTCGTTCTGTACGTCCAGGACTACCTGGAACAGGGCCTCGTTGCTGGTGGCCGCACGCAGGCGATCACGGACGTCCTTGCGATCGAGCATGCTGGCAATCTGGCGCAGCAGTTCCAGATGGGCATCGGTGGCGGCTTCAGGCACCAGCAGGACGAACAGCAGGTCTACCGGTGCGCCATCGATGGCATCGTAATCGATGGGTGCTTCCAGGTGCAGCAGGGCGCTGACTGGCGCGGAACAGCCTTCAAGCCGGCAGTGCGGAATGGCGATGCCATTGCCAAAACCGGTCGAACCGAGTTTTTCCCGGGCGACCAGTTTTTCGAAGACGTCTTGCATCTCCAGTTCGGGCACTTGTTCGGCGATGACGGTGGCGACCTTTTCAAGGGCGCGCTTCTTGCTGCCGCCCGGCACGTTCACGAGGGAACGGCCGGGGGTCAGGATGGTTTCAAGTCGGATCATGGATGAGGGGGATCAGCGGGCAGCTGCACCTTGCAGCAGGCTTTGCTGTTTTTCCTTGTGTTTTTTCAGTTGGCGGTCGAGCTTGTCGGCCAAGGCGTCGATCGCTGCATACATGTCTTCGTGTTCGGCGTTGGCTACCACTTCGCCGCCGGGAATCTGCAGGGTCGCCTCGACCTTCTGTTGCAGCTTCTCGACCTTCATGATGACCTGCACGTTGGTGATCTTGTCGAAGTGACTCTCCACGCGGGCGAGCTTTTCAAGCACGTAATCGCGCAGTGGCTGGGTGACTTCTACATGCTGTCCACTGATATTGACTTGCATACAGCTTCTCCTTTGTTGCCCGTGCATAAAGAGGCAGGTCTTGCACCTGCCCCACAAACGCTGTGGCACATCTCAGGGGCTACATCAGTCGCTTGCGCTCGCTCGACGGTGCGATGCCGAGGGACTCGCGGTACTTGGCGACGGTGCGACGGGCTACCTGGATGCCTTGTGCCTCCAGTAAACCAGCGATCTTGCTGTCACTCAATGGCTTTTTCTGATTTTCCGCTGCAACCAGTTTCTTGATGATCGCGCGGATCGCCGTAGACGAGCATTCTCCGCCTTCGGAGGTGCTGACGTGGCTGGAGAAAAAGTATTTCAGTTCGTAGATGCCACGCGGCGTGTGCATGTATTTTTGCGTGGTTACCCGCGAAATGGTCGACTCGTGCATGCCTACCGCTTCGGCAATGTCATGCAGTACCAGCGGCTTCATTGCTTCGTCGCCATGGTCGAG
This sequence comes from Pseudomonas sp. S37, assembly GCF_016658545.1. Taxonomy (GTDB): domain Bacteria; phylum Pseudomonadota; class Gammaproteobacteria; order Pseudomonadales; family Pseudomonadaceae; genus Aquipseudomonas. The sequence goes on from NZ_JACVZC010000002.1 coordinate 201,166, forward strand.
GAAGCCGCGCTGGTGCTCGACGATCTGCGTGGCGACCTTCATCAGGGTTTCGTTACGGCTTTGCAGGCTTTTGATGAACCAGCGCGCTTCCTGTAGCTGGTTACGCATGAAGGTGTTGTCGGCGCTGGTGTCGGCGCGACGCACGAAACCGGCGTACTGCGGGTTGACGCGCAGGCGCGGGATGGCTTCCTGGTTCAGCTCCACCAGCCAGCGCTCGCTATCCTTGCGCACGATGACGTCAGGCACCACGTACTCGGGTTCGCTGGATTCGATCTGTGAGCCGGGCCGAGGGTTGAGGCTTTGCACCAGTTCGATGACCTGACGCAACTCGTCTTCCTTGATTTTCATGCGGCGCATCAGCTGGCTGTAGTCGCGGCTGCCGAGCAAATCGATGAAATCGCTGACCAGGCGCTTGGCCTCGGCCATCCACGGGGTGCTGGCGGGCAGCTGGCGCAGTTGCAGCAACAGGCATTCGCCGAGGGTGCGGGCACCGACACCGGCCGGTTCGAACTGCTGGATGCGGTGCAGTACTGCCTCGACCTCGTCCAGCTCGATATCCAGCTCCGGGTCGAAGCCGGCGCAGATTTCCTCGAGGGTGTCTTCGAGGTAGCCCTGGCCGTTGATGCTGTCGATCAGGGTGACGGCGATCAGGCGGTCGGTGTCGGACATCGGCGCCAGGTTCAGCTGCCACAGCAGATGGCTTTGCAGGCTTTCGCCGGCCGATGTGCGGGTGGTGAAGTCCCACTCGTCGTCATCGTTGCTCGGCAGGCTGCTGGCGCTGGTCTGGTAGATGTCTTCCCAGGCGGTATCGACCGGAAGCTCGTTGGGGATGCGCTCGCTCCATTCACCGTCTTCCAGGTTGTCGGCACTGGCAGTGCTTTCCTGGAAGCTGTTGTCCTGGACTTCGGCGGCCGGCTTGTTCTCGGCGTTGTCCGCCATCGGGTCGCTGTTGTCGAAGTCGTCGCCGTCTTCCTGACGTTCGAGCATCGGGTTCGACTCCAGCGCTTCCTGGATTTCCTGTTGGAGGTCCAGGGTGGAAAGCTGGAGCAGGCGGATGGCCTGTTGCAACTGCGGTGTCATCGTCAGTTGCTGGCCCATTTTTAGGACGAGCGATGGTTTCATGGCTGGGGCTTAATACCTTGTTCGCCGGCGCGCATGCGCCATCCACTACACGAGGGCGCCGAAGCGCCAGATCAAGCAAGTTTTATGCCTTAAATTGTAGCGTTTGCCTAGAGTACGTAACAACTTTACCCCCTGGTGTCGGGGCTTTTAGCCAGTACTCCAGGCGCGTGCCGGGTCAGAGCCGGAACTCGTGACCCAGGTAAACCTCTTTGACCAGTTCGTTAGCCAGAATGGTTTCGGCGTCACCTTCGGCGATCAGCCGGCCATCGTTGACGATGTAGGCGGTTTCGCAGATATCCAGGGTCTCGCGCACGTTGTGGTCGGTGATCAGTACGCCGATACCCTTGGCCTTGAGGTGGTGGATGATCTGCTTGATGTCACCGACCGAGATCGGGTCGACACCGGCAAACGGTTCGTCCAGCAGGATGAACTTGGGTGCGGTCGCCAGGGCGCGGGCAATCTCGACGCGGCGGCGTTCGCCACCGGACAGGCTCATGCCAAGGTTGTCGCGGATATGGCTGATGTGGAACTCCTGCAGCAGGCTTTCCAGTTCCTTGCGCCGGCCGTCGCGGTCGAGCTCCTTGCGGGTCTCGAGGATGGCCATGATGTTGTCGGCCACCGACAGCTTGCGAAAGATCGAGGCTTCCTGCGGCAGGTAGCCGATACCGGCGCGGGCGCGGCCATGCATGGGCTGGTGGCTGACGTCGAGGTTGTCGATCAGTACGCGACCCTGCTCGGCCTGGACCAGGCCGACGATCATGTAGAAGCAGGTTGTCTTGCCGGCACCGTTGGGGCCAAGCAAGCCGACGATCTGGCCGCTGTCGATCGACAGGCTGACATCACGCACGACCTGGCGCCCTTTGTAGCTTTTGGCCAGGTGCTGGGCTTTGAGGGTTGCCATTTACTCGGCCTTCTTCTTGGGCTGGATCACCATGTCGATACGCTGACGTGGCTGGGTCACGTTGCCACCACGGCCGGCGGTTGCCACCTGCGACTTGGTGTTGTAGACGATCTTCTCGCCTTCGGTGGTGTTGCCCTCGTTCTCGACCTTGGCGCGGTCGGTGAGGATCACGGTGTCTTTCTGCGCCTGGTACTGGATGGTCACGGCCCAGCCTTTCATCTTGTCGGGCTTGGCGGCGCTCTGCTGCTGCTCGAAGTAGGCCAGGTTGCCAACCGAGGTGACCACGTCGATGTCGCCGTTGGCGGCGCGGGTCATGGTCACGGTGTTGCCTTTGATCATCATCGAGCCTTGGGTGATGATCACGTCACCGGTGTAGGTCGCGACACCCTGCTTGTCGTCCAGATGCGCGTTGTCGGCCTGGATGCGGATCGGCTGGTCACGGTCATTCGGCAGGGCGAAGGCGCTCGCGCTTCCCAGTGCTGCGCTCAGGCTGAGCAAAAGGGGGAGGGTTTTAACGAGCCTCATACTGTCCTCTTACGTTAGAGAGCAAGTCCATCTTGCCTTCTTTCAAATACGCTTTCATGCCCTTGCCCGTGGTTGTGCCACCGGCGCCGTCGATTCTAACGGCTTGCTCGGTCTGCGCATATTGCTTCTGCGGGAATACGGTCATGCGTGAGCTGGTGATAATGGTATCGCGCTGCTTTTCGTCGGTGCGGGCAACGCGTACCTGGTTGATCAGTTCGACTTCGCTGCCGTCCGGGCTTACCTCGGCGCGCTCGCTCTGGACGTGCCAGGGGTACTCGGTGCCGCGGTACATGTGCAGGTTCGGCGTGGTCACCAGGGTCACTTCAGTGGCCTTCAGGTGCTCGACCTTGTCAGCGGTCATTTCGTACTGCAGCTTGCCGTCCGGCAAGAACTGCACGCTATGCGCGTTGATCGCATAGTAGTCGATGGCGCTTTCATCGACCTGCGCCACAGGCTGGTCGAGGAAACTTTCCGGGCTGACATTCCAGTAGCCGATGGCTGCGAGCACGGCGGCGATGACCGCCAGCAGCGCGATATTGCGGACTTTCTTGCTGAACATGGGCAGCCTTACAGGTAGTTGGCGTTGGCAGAATCCAGGGTGCCCTGGGCCTGCATGATCAGTTCGCAGAATTCGCGGGCAGCGCCTTCGCCGCCACGTGCCTGGGTCACGCCATGGGCGTGCTGGCGAACGAAGGGCGCGGCATTGGCCACTGCCATGCCCAGGCCGACCCGGCGAATCACCGGCAGGTCTGGCAGGTCGTCGCCAAGGTAGGCGACTTGTTCATAGCTTAGGCCGAGTTCAGCGAGCAGGCCGTCAAGCACCACCAATTTGTCTTCGCGGCCCTGATAAAGGTGCGGGATGCCGAGGTTTCTGGCCCGGCGTTCGACCACCGGGGTCTTGCGCCCGCTGATGATCGCGGTGGTCACGCCCGATGCCATGAGCATCTTGATGCCCTGGCCGTCGAGGGTGTTGAAGGTCTTGAACTCGCTGCCGTCTTCAAGGAAGTACAGGCGGCCATCGGTCAGGACGCCGTCGACATCGAACACCGCCAGTTTGATGGCCTTGCCACGTTGCATGAGGTTCTGGCTCATCACATTACTCCGGCACGCAACAGGTCGTGCATGTTCAGGGCGCCGGTTGGCCGGTCTTCCTGGTCGACGACCACCAGTGCGTTGATCTTGTGGTCTTCCATGATTTTCAGGGCCTCGGCGGCGAGCATCTCGGCGCGGGCAGTCTTGCCGTGTACGGTCATCACCTGGTCGATCAGCGTGGTGTGCACGTCGATGTTGCGGTCCAGGCTGCGGCGCAGGTCGCCGTCGGTGAAAATCCCGGCCAGCTTGCCATCCGCTTCGAGGACGGCGGTCATGCCCAGGCCCTTGCGTGACATTTCCAGCAGTGCGTCCTTGAGCAGCGTGCCGCGCAGCACCTTGGGCAACTCGTCGCCGGCATGCATGACATGCTCGACCTTCAGCAGCAGGCGCCGCCCAAGTGCACCGCCCGGGTGCGAAAAGGCGAAGTCTTCGGCCGTGAAGCCGCGGGCTTCGAGCAGGGCAATGGCCAGCGCGTCACCCAGCGCCAGAGCTGCGGTGGTCGAGGAGGTGGGGGCAAGGTTCAGCGGGCAAGCCTCCTGTGCGACCCGGGCATCGAGGTTGACCTCTGCCGCCTGGGCCAGGGTGGAATCCGGGTTGCCGGTGAGGCTGATGAGCGTGATGCCCAGGCGCTTGATCAACGGCAGCAGCGTGACGATCTCGGCCGTGCTGCCCGAGTTGGACAGCGCCAGGATGATATCGTTGCGGGTGATCATGCCCATGTCGCCATGGCTGGCTTCGGCCGGGTGCACGAAGAATGCCGGTGTGCCGGTGCTGGCCAGGGTGGCGGCGATCTTGTTGCCGATATGCCCGGACTTGCCCATGCCGAGCACGATCACCCGGCCCTGGCTGGCCAGGATCAGTTTGCAGGCTTTGACAAAATGCTTGTCGATGCGCGCCAGCAGGCCCTCGACGGCCTCGAGTTCCAGGCGCACGGTGCGCTGCGCGGATTGAATCAGCTCGCTGGATTGGCTCATGTCGATAAAGCAATGCCTGATGAAAAGGCGGCGATTATAGCCGCAATGAAAGAAACCCTCACCTTTTCCATTAGCCTCGCAATGCCCCCAATGCCTGTCTCAGAGCTGAACGAAGCCTGCATGGCCTTGGGGAGGCGTGCTGAGCGGTGCTATAGTTCGCCGCTATTCGGCCTGCCTGGGGCGTGTGTGCCTTCCGGATGGAGGCCGGCGTCCATAAGGACGAGGCTGCATTAGCAAGGAGTCTAGATGAGTGTGGATAGCGCCTACGCGGTCGAGTTGAAGGGGGTAACCTTCAAACGCGGTTCGCGCAGCATTTTCAGCAACGTCGACATTCGCATCCCGCGCGGCAAGGTCACCGGCATCATGGGGCCATCGGGTTGCGGCAAGACCACGTTGCTCCGCCTGATGGGTGCGCAGTTGCGCCCCACCAGCGGTGAGGTATGGGTTGCCGGCCAGAACCTGCCGACGCTGTCGCGCAGTGACCTGTTCGATGCCCGCAAGCAGATGGGGGTGCTGTTCCAGAGCGGCGCGCTGTTCACCGACCTCGATGTGTTCGAGAACGTCGCTTTCCCGCTGCGCGTGCATACCCAGCTGTCGGATGAAATGATTCGTGACATCGTGTTGATGAAGTTGCAGGCCGTGGGCCTGCGCGGTGCTATCGACCTGATGCCCGACGAGCTGTCCGGTGGCATGAAGCGCCGCGTGGCGCTGGCACGGGCAATTGCGCTTGACCCGCAGATCCTCATGTACGACGAACCGTTCGTCGGCCAGGACCCGATCGCCATGGGGGTGCTGGTACGCCTGATCCGTCTGCTCAACGATGCCCTGGGTATCACCAGCATCGTGGTTTCCCATGACCTGGCAGAAACCGCCAGCATCGCCGACTACATCTACGTGGTAGGTGACGGCCAGGTGCTGGGCCAGGGCACGCCCGATGAGCTGATGGGCTCGGACAACCCACGGATTCGCCAGTTCATGAAGGGCGACCCGGATGGCCCGGTACCCTTCCACTTTCCCGCGCCTGATTACCGCGCCGACCTGCTGGGGGCGCGTTGATGCGCAGAAAATCCTTACTCGAACGCGTCCGCCTGCTGGGCCGTTCGGCCATCGACGTGCTGGCGGTGCTGGGTCGTTCCTGCCTGTTCCTGTTCCATGCGCTGGTCGGTCGCGGTGGCATTGGCGGCGGCTTCCAGCTGCTGACCAAGCAGCTGTACTCGGTAGGTGTGCTGTCGCTGGCAATCGTTGTCGTGTCCGGGGTGTTCATCGGCATGGTGCTGGCGCTGCAGGGCTACAGCATCCTGACCAAGTACGGTTCCGAGCAGGCAGTAGGGCAGATGGTTGCCCTGACCCTGCTGCGTGAGCTTGGCCCGGTGGTGACGGCGTTGCTGTTCGCCGGCCGTGCCGGTTCTGCGCTGACTGCCGAAATCGGCAACATGAAATCCACCGAGCAGCTGTCGAGCCTGGAAATGATCGGCGTCGACCCGCTCAAGTACATCGTTGCGCCACGCCTGTGGGCCGGTTTCATCTCGCTGCCGCTGCTGGCGCTGATTTTCAGCGTGGTCGGTATCTGGGGGGGCTCTTGGGTCGCAGTGGACTGGCTGGGCGTTTACGAAGGCTCGTTCTGGGCCAACATGCAGAACAGTGTTTCTTTCACTGACGACGTGCTCAATGGGCTGATCAAGAGCCTGGTGTTCGCTTTCGTCTCGACCTGGATTGCCGTATTCCAGGGGTACGACTGTGAGCCCACCTCAGAAGGGATCAGCCGTGCCACCACCAAGACCGTGGTCTATGCCTCGTTGGCAGTGCTGGGTCTGGACTTTATTCTGACCGCCTTGATGTTTGGAGATTTCTGATGCAAAACCGCACCCTGGAAATCGGTGTCGGCCTGTTCCTCCTGGCCGGGATCCTGGCGCTGCTGCTGCTGGCCCTGCGTGTCAGCGGGCTGTCGGCCAGCCCGAGCAGCGATACCTATAAAGTTTATGCCTACTTCGACAATATCGCCGGTTTGACGGTCAGAGCTAAAGTGACCATGGCCGGTGTGACCATCGGCAAGGTCACCGCCATCGATCTGGACCGTGATTCCTACACCGGTCGGGTGACGTTGCAGCTGGACAAGTCGGTGGACAACCTGCCGACCGACTCCACGGCCTCGATCCTGACCGCCGGTTTGCTTGGCGAGAAGTACATCGGCATCAGCGTGGGCGGTGAAGAAGAGGTGCTCAAGGAGGGTGCGACCATCCATGACACCCAGTCGGCACTGGTGCTGGAAGATCTGATTGGCAAGTTCCTGCTCAACTCCGTTGGCAAGGAACCGAAAGAAGCGCAACCGGCTAATTAAGGAGTTTCCATGATTTCGATCCTGCGACGTGGCCTGCTGGTTCTGCTGGCGGCTTTCCCCTTGATGGCACTGGCCGCGCAGTCGCCGCACGACGTGGTGCAGAGCACCACCACCGAGCTGTTGGGTGAGCTCAAGGCCAACAAGGAACAGTACAAGGCCAACCCGCAAGCGTTCTACGACACCCTTGACCGGATCCTCGCGCCGGTGGTCGATGCCGACGGTATTTCCAGAAGCATCATGACCGTCAAGTACTCGCGCAAGGCCACGCCCGAGCAGATGCAGCGCTTCCAGGAAAACTTCAAGCGCAGCCTGTTCCAGTTCTACGGTAACGCGCTGCTGGAGTACAACAACCAGGGCATCACCGTCGACCCGGCCAAGGCCGATGACGGCAAGCGCGCCTCCGTAGGCATGAAGGTCACCGGCAACAATGGCGCCGTGTACCCGGTGCAGTACACCCTGGAAAACCTGGGTGGCGAATGGAAAGTGCGTAACGTGATCGTCAACGGCATCAACATCGGCAAGCTGTTCCGCGACCAGTTCGCCGATGCCATGCAGCGCAACGGCAACAACCTGGACAAGACCATCGACGGCTGGGCCGGCGAAGTGGCCAAGGCCAAGCAGGCTGCCGACAGCTCGCCAGAGAAGACCGTCAAATGAGTGAGGCCGCCGTGAGCATGGCCGAGCCGGGCGTGCTGCGCCTGGCCGGTGTGCTGGACTACCGCAGCGGCCCGGCCCTGCGCAAACAGGGCAAGGCACTGATCGACAGTTCGCGCGAGCCACGCCTGGTGCTTGATTGCTCGGCGGTCGAAAAGTCGTCGAGCGTCGGCCTGTCGTTGTTGCTTGCGTACATTCGCGATGGCCTGGCCACCGGCAAAGCGTGCGAAGTACGCGGGATGCCTGACGACATGCGGGAAATTGCCGAGGTCTACGACCTCGATGAAGTGCTGGCAACTTAATGGCTAGGCACGGATGATGGCCCCTCGGTCAGCGAAGCCCTCGTTGGGCTTCGCAGGCGAGGGGCTTTTTTGTATGATGGCCGACCCGTGCGCATCGGGCGCCGATTGAGGTTGAGCATGCAGGCCGTAGAAGTTAAAAGCTTCCTTGAAGAGAAATTGCCGGGTTCCCGGGTCGAAGTTGAAGGCGAAGGCTGCAACTTCCAGTTGAACGTGATCAGCGATGAGTTGGCCGGCCTGAGCCCGGTCAAACGTCAGCAGGCGATCTATGCTCACCTGAATCCGTGGATCGCCAATGGCAGCATCCATGCGGTAACCATGAAATTTTTCAGCAGCGCAGCCTGGGCTGAGCGCACCTGAGCCAACGTGGCGGCGAGACTCCAATGGACAAACTGATTATTACTGGCGGCCCTCGTCTTGATGGCGAGATCCGCATTTCGGGCGCGAAAAACGCAGCCCTGCCGATTCTGGCGGCGACCCTGCTGGCCGATGGCCCGGTCACCGTGGGCAACCTGCCGCACCTGCACGACATCACCACCATGATCGAGCTGTTCGGGCGCATGGGCATCGAGCCTGTGATCGACGAAAAGCTGGCGGTGGAGATCGACCCACGCACCATCAAGACCCTGGTCGCGCCTTACGAACTGGTCAAGACCATGCGCGCGTCGATCCTGGTGCTGGGCCCGATGGTTGCCCGTTTCGGCGAGGCCGAAGTGGCCCTGCCTGGCGGTTGCGCCATTGGTTCGCGCCCGGTCGACCTGCACATCCGTGGCCTCGAAGCCATGGGCGCGAAGATCGAGGTCGAAGGCGGCTACATCAAGGCCAAGGCGCCTGAAGGTGGCCTGCGCGGTGCGCACTTCTTCTTCGATACCGTCAGCGTGACCGGTACCGAGAACATCATGATGGCCGCTGCCCTGGCCAAAGGCCGCAGCGTGCTGCAGAACGCTGCGCGTGAGCCGGAAGTGGTCGACCTGGCCAACTTCATCAATGCCATGGGCGGCAAGGTTCAAGGCGCGGGTACCGACACTATCACCATCGATGGCGTCGAGCGCCTGGCTTCGGCCACCTACCGCGTGATGCCGGACCGTATCGAGACCGGTACCTACCTGGTCGCCGCTGCCGTGACCGGTGGTCGCGTGAAGGTCAAGGACACCGACCCGACCATCCTTGAAGCCGTACTGGAAAAACTCAAGGAAGCCGGTGCCGACATCACCACCGGTGAAGACTGGATCGAGCTGGACATGCACGGCAAGCGGCCAAAAGCCGTCAACCTGCGTACCGCGCCGTACCCGGCATTCCCGACCGACATGCAGGCGCAGTTCATTTCGCTGAACGCCATTGCCGAAGGCACAGGCGCAGTGATCGAGACCATCTTCGAAAACCGCTTCATGCACGTTTACGAAATGCACCGCATGGGCGCACAGATCCAGGTTGAAGGCAACACCGCCATCGTCACCGGCGTCCCGACGCTCAAGGGTGCTCCGGTCATGGCCACCGACCTGCGTGCTTCGGCCAGCCTGGTACTGTCGGCACTGGTTGCCGAAGGCGATACCCTGATCGATCGCATCTACCACATCGACCGTGGTTACGAGTGCATCGAAGAGAAACTGCAGATGCTCGGCGCGAAAATCCGCCGTGTACCGGGCTAGTAGCCCGCTGGCACAAGGATGTGCCATTCGAATTGAATGCGGTCGGGCTGTAGCAGCCCGGCCGGCAGTAGCCGCTTAAGGACCGACGTTCCAATGTTGACCATCGCGCTTTCCAAAGGCCGTATTCTCGACGATACCTTGCCGTTGCTGGCCGAGGCCGGCATCGTGCCGACCGAGAACCCGGACAAGAGCCGCAAACTGATCATCCCTACCACGCAGGATGACGTGCGCCTGCTGATCGTGCGTGCCACCGACGTGCCGACCTATGTCGAGCATGGTGCCGCTGACCTTGGTGTGGCTGGCAAGGACGTGCTGATGGAGTACGGCGGCCAGGGCCTGTATGAACCGCTGGACCTGCAGATTGCCAAGTGCAAGCTGATGACCGCCGGTGCGGTCGGTGCGCCGGAGCCCAAGGGCCGCCTGCGCGTCGCCACCAAGTTCGTCAATGTGGCCAAGCGTTATTACGCCGAGCAGGGCCGCCAGGTCGACATCATCAAGCTGTATGGCTCGATGGAGCTGGCACCGCTGATCAACCTCGCCGACAAGATCATCGACGTGGTCGACACCGGCAACACCCTGCGCGCCAACGGCCTGGAACCCCAGGAACTGATCGCCACGATCAGCTCGCGCCTGGTGGTCAACAAAGCCTCCATGAAGATGCAGCACGCCCGCATCCAGAGCCTGATCGACACGCTGCGCAAAGCGGTCGATTCGCGACACCGCGGTTAAGTCCTGCGCGCGGCCTTCGCTGTCGCGCCCGTCTATCCGCGTCATAGCCATTTTTCTCGGGTGCCCGCGCGGATGGACTGGTAGCCTAGGGCGCCTGAGCATTCGCTAATAATCGAGGCCCTCGCCATGACCGTGTCCACTGCAATTGCCCGTCTCAACGCTGCTGATCCGGATTTCGCCCGACATCTGGATCATCTGCTGAGCTGGGAAAGTGTGTCCGATGACGCGGTCAACCAGCGCGTGCTAGACATCATCAAGGCCGTGCGCGAGCGCGGTGATGCGGCGCTGGTGGAATTCACCCAGCGTTTCGACGGTGTCGATGCCAAGTCGATTGATGACCTGATCCTCAATCGCGAGCGCCTGGAGCTGGCGCTGACCCGTATCACCCCGACCCAGCGCGAAGCCCTGGAAAAGGCCGCCAACCGTGTGCGCATTTACCACGAGCGGCAGAAGCAGGATTCCTGGCAGTATACCGAAGCCGATGGCACCGTATTGGGCCAGAAAGTTACCCCGCTGGACCGTGCCGGCCTGTATGTGCCGGGCGGCAAGGCATCTTACCCGTCCTCGGTCCTGATGAACGCCATCCCGGCCAAGGTTGCCGGCGTGACTGAAGTGGTGATGGTGGTGCCGACCCCGCGTGGCGAGGTCAACGAGCTGGTGCTGGCGGCTGCCTGCATCGCCGGTGTCGACCGGGTGTTCACCGTCGGTGGTGCCCAGGCCGTGGCGGCACTGGCTTATGGTACTGAAAGCGTGCCACAGGTGGACAAGATCGTCGGCCCCGGCAACATCTACGTTGCCACCGCCAAGCGCCATGTGTTCGGCCAGGTCGGCATCGACATGATCGCCGGCCCGTCGGAAATCCTTGTGGTGTGCGACGGCCAGACCGACCCGGACTGGATCGCCATGGACCTGTTCTCCCAGGCCGAGCACGACGAAGACGCCCAGGCCATCCTGGTCAGCCCGGATGCCGCGTTCCTCGACCGCGTTGCCGCCAGCATCGACAAGCTGCTGCCGACCATGGAGCGCGCCGAGATCATCGAGAAGTCGGTCAACGGCCGTGGCGCACTGATCCAGGTGCGCGACATGCAGCAGGCCATGGACGTCGCCAACCGCATCGCCCCGGAGCACCTGGAGCTGTCGGTGGCCGACCCGCAGGCCTGGTTGCCGCAGATTCGCCACGCCGGCGCGATCTTCATGGGGCGCCACACCAGCGAAGCGCTGGGTGACTACTGCGCTGGCCCCAACCACGTGCTGCCCACCTCCGGCACCGCGCGGTTTTCGTCGCCGCTGGGGGTGTATGACTTCCAGAAGCGTTCGTCGATCATTTTCTGCTCCGAGCAGGGCGCGTCCGAACTGGGCCACACGGCTTCGGTCCTGGCGCGGGGCGAGTCGCTGACTGCCCACGCCCGTAGCGCTGAATACCGTATCCTGACCCAAGAGAAGGGGAACTGAGCATGAGTCGATTCTGGAGCCCCTTCGTCAAGGACCTGGTGCCTTACGTGCCGGGCGAGCAGCCGAAACTGGCCCGCCTGGTCAAGCTGAACACCAACGAAAACCCTTATGGCCCGTCGCCCAAGGCGCTGGAAGCCATGCGTGCCGAGCTCAACGACAACCTGCGCCTGTACCCGGACCCGAACGGTGACCGGTTGAAGCAGGCTGTGGCCGAGTACTACGGCGTAACCCCGGCGCAAGTGTTTGTCGGCAACGGTTCGGACGAGGTGCTGGCGCACATCTTCCACGGTTTGTTCCAGCACGATGCCCCGCTGTTGTTCCCGGACATCAGCTACAGCTTCTATCCGGTCTATTGCGGGCTGTACGGCATTGCCTTCGAGCAGGTGGCGCTGGACGAGCAGTTTCAGATCCGCATTGAGGATTACAGCAAGTCCAACGCCGGCATCATTTTCCCCAACCCCAATGCGCCGACGGGCTGCCTGATGCCGCTGCAGGCGGTGGAGCAGTTGCTGCAGGCCAACCGCGATTCAGTGGTGGTGGTGGATGAGGCCTACATCGATTTCGGTGGCGAAACGGCCATCAGCCTGGTGGACCGCTACGACAACCTGCTGGTTACCCAGACCTTGTCGAAGTCGCGCTCGCTGGCAGGCCTGCGGGTTGGCCTGGCAGTCGGCCATCCCGACCTGATCGAGGCGCTGGAGCGGATCAAGAACAGCTTCAACTCCTACCCGCTGGACCGCGCGGCGATTGTCGGTGCAGCTGTCGCGTTCGAAGACCGCGCGTATTTCGAGGACACCTGCCGCAAGGTGATCGACAGCCGCGAGGCGTTGGTTGGGCAGTTGCAGGCCAAGGGCTTTGAAGTGTTGCCATCGGCAGCCAACTTCATCTTCGCCCGCCACCCGCAACAGGACGCCGCCGAACTGGCAGCGCGCCTGCGCGAGCAGGGCGTGATCGTGCGCCACTTCAAGCAGGCACGCATTGCCCAGTTCCTGCGCATCACCATCGGCACGCCGGAGATGAACCAGGCGCTGCTGGATGCATTGAACTGACGGCAACCTCTACTGCTGTTACGCGGTCCTTGTAGGAGCGGCCTTGTGTCGCGAAAGGGCCGCAAAGCGGCC
>NZ_JACVZC010000030.1 GCF_016658545.1 Pseudomonas sp. S37
GTAGGAGCGGCTTTAGCCGCGAAGCGCCGCGCGGGCGGCGCTCGATCTCACTGGCGCTGAAAATGCTCCGGCGAACGCTTCGGCGCTCGATCTCGCAGGCGCTAAATATGTCGAGGCGAACGCTTCGGCGCTCGATCTCACAGGCGCTGAAAATGCTTCGGCGAACACCTGCCAGCCCTTAAACCACCTCAAGCCGAATCTTGTACTGATTGAGTAACTGGGTAAGGGCAGGCGTCGGCGTCTGGTCGGTGACCAGGCAATCGACCAAACTGATCGACCCCAGGCGCACCATGGCGTTGCGCCCGAACTTGCTGGAGTCGGCGGCAAGAATCACTTGCCGGGCGTTGGCGATGATCGCCTGGGACACCCGTACTTCCTGGTAGTCGAAGTCGAGCAGGCTGCCGTCTTCGTCAATACCGCTGATACCGACCAGTGCAAAATCGACCTTGAACTGGTTGATGAAATCGACGCTCGCCTGGCCCACCACGCCGCCATCACGGCGCACGGTGCCGCCGGCCACCAGCACTTCGAAATCATCCTTGGCCGCGAGAATGGCGGCCACGTGCAGGTTATTGGTGATGACCTTCAGGTGGTTGTGGTTGAGCAGTGCCCGGGCAATGGATTCGGTGGTGGTACCAATGTTGATGAACACCGAGGCATGGTCAGGAATCTGCCGGGCCACGGCTTCGGCGATGCGTTGCTTTTCGTCGCGCATCTGATCGGCGCGCATGGCGTAGGCGGTATTTTCGACACTCGAGTCATAAGCCGCACCACCGTGGTAGCGACGCAGCAGGTTGAGCTCGGCCAACTGGTTGATGTCACGGCGGATGGTTTGTGGCGTCACGACGAACAGCTGCGCCATTTCTTCGATACTGACATAACCGCGCTCGCGCACCAGTTCGAGGATTTGTTGTTGGCGTGGGGGCAGATTCATGGGCGGTCCTTTGGGGCTGCCGGACAAATTCTGCAATGATGCCGTAGGAAGGGGACTACGGCCAGTAGACGATGGCGCATTGGCGCGCACGTCGGGGGCAACTTTCTTGTGCTGCCTGAACTGGCCTCATCGCCGGCAAGCCGGCTCCCACAGGTTTTGCGTTGCCTTCAGGTTGGCGCGGTCCCTGTAGGAGCGGCTTTAGCCGCGAACACCGGCGTAGCCGGTGCCATCCACCGAGTCGCCAGCAGTATTGCTCAGGCGTTTCAGGCCTCGTGATCTTCCCAGTCACGAGTACGTTCGACCGCCTTCTTCCAGCCGGCATACAGCTTTTCTTTCTGCGACTCATCCAGCTGCGGGCTGAACTCACGCTCGATGATCGCCTTGTCACGCAGCTCGTCCAGGCCACTCCAGAAGCCACAGGCCAGGCCCGCCAGGTAGGCGGCACCCAGCGCCGTGGTTTCGCGCATTTTCGGCCGCTCCACGCAGGTGCCGAGGATGTCGGCCTGGAACTGCATGAGGAAGTTGTTGGCTACCGCACCGCCATCCACGCGCAGTTCGGACAGGCGCTGGCCACAGTCCTGTTGCATGGCATCGAGCACATCGCGAGTCTGGTAGGCAATCGACTCCAGTGCGGCGCGGATGATGTGGTCCACCTTCACGCCCCGGGTCAGCCCGAACAGCGCGCCACGGGCATACGGGTCCCAGTACGGCGCACCCAGGCCGGTAAAGGCTGGCACCAGGTACACACCGTTGCTGTCTTTGACCTTGCTGGCAAAGTACTCGGTGTCCAGGGCGTCGTTGACGATCTTCAGCTCGTCACGCAGCCACTGCACGGTGGAACCACCGTTGAACACAGCACCTTCCAAGGCATAGGCCACTTCGCCGCGGGGGCCGCAGGCGATGGTGGTGAGCAGGCCGTGGGACGACTTTACCGCCTGGTCGCCAGTGTTCATCAACAGGAAGCAGCCGGTGCCATAGGTGTTCTTGGCCTGGCCAGGCTCCACGCACATCTGCCCGAACAGGGCCGACTGCTGGTCACCGGCGATACCGGCGATGGCGATGCCGCTCTTGGTGTGGCCATACACTTCAGACGACGGGCGCACCTCCGGCAGCATCTGCCGCGGGATACCGAGGATTTCCAGCAGCTTGTCGTCCCACTGCAGGCTGTGGATGTTGAACATCAGCGTGCGCGAGGCGTTGGTGTAGTCGGTGACGTGCACCTTGCCGCCGGAGAATTTCCAGATCAGCCAGGTGTCGATGGTGCCGAACAGCAACTCGCCACGCTCGGCGCGCTCACGGGCACCTTCGACGTTGTCGAGGATCCACTTCAGCTTGGTACCCGAAAAGTACGGGTCGGTGACCAGGCCCGTGGTTTCGCGAATGTAGTCTTCATGGCCGTCACGCTTGAGCTGGGCACAGATCTCGGTGCTGCGGCGGCATTGCCAGACAATTGCGTTGTACACCGGGCGGCCGGTTTCCTTGTCCCACACCACCGTGGTTTCACGCTGGTTGGTGATGCCCAGCGCAGCGACCTGAGCGTGGCTGATACCCGCCTGGGCCAAGGCTTCGACCATGGTCGCGCTCTGCGTGGCAAAGATCTCCATCGGGTCGTGTTCAACCCAGCCCGCCTGCGGGTAATGCTGGGCGAACTCGCGCTGGGAGGTGCCCACCACATTGGCGTCACGATCGAAGATGATCGCTCGCGAACTGGTGGTGCCCTGGTCCAGGGCGATGATGTAGTTCTTATCCTGGGTGTCTGTCATGGTCGTAGGCCTTGCAAGAATAGGGGTCAGGGCTGGGCGTGATGCCGGCATCAATTGGCTTGAGTATCGCCCTGGCGATTGTCATTTGTCTCAGGGTTTGTGGCGGCTGCCGTTGGCAGGTTGCGGGCAATCAGGCCGCGATAGGTCGCGGCACCCACACAGGCGCCAAGGATCGGTGCGAACACCGGAACCAGGAAATACGGAATGTCCCGTCCGCCAGTGAAGGCGATTTCGCCCCAACCGGCCAGGAAGGTCATGAGTTTCGGCCCGAAATCGCGCGCCGGGTTCATCGCAAAGCCGGTCAGCGGGCCCATGGCACTGCCGATCACGGCGATCAGCAGGCCGATCAGCAGCGGTGCCATGGCGCCGCGTGGCAGGCCGTTGTTGTCGTCTGTCAGGGCCATGATCACCGCCATCAGGATCGCGGTAATCACCACTTCCACCAGAAAGGCCTGGCCGGTGGACAGCGAAGGGTGCGGGTAGGTGGAGAACACTGAGGCCAGCTCCAGGCTTGCTTCACTTCCGCGTAGCATGGCGTGGGCTTGTTCGAAATCGAAGAACAGGTTGCTGTACAGCGTGTAGACCAGCGCCGCGCCACAAAATGCGCCGCACACCTGGGCCAGCATGTAGAACGGCAGCTTGCGCTTGTCGAACCCGGCGAACAGGGTGAGGGCGATGCTTACGGCCGGGTTCAGGTGCGCGCCGGAAACACCGGCGCTGAGGTAGATGGCCATGCTCACACCTACGCCCCAGATGATACTGATTTCCCACAGGCCGAAGCTGGCGCCTGCAACCTTGAGTGCAGCGACGCAGCCGGTGCCGAAGAAGATCAGCAGGGCAGTACCGAGGAACTCGGCCAGGCATTGGCTGGACAGCGTGGGTTGGCGTAGAGCAGTCGTCATGTATGACCTCGTTTTTTTTGTTGTGAGGCGCGTGGCGCTCGACAGCAAAGCCCGGTGTCGATCCCCATTGACCCCGGGCAGATGTTGGAAATGCACCTTAAAAGGGCACCATTTATTCAGAAACGAAAAAATATAGACAAGAAACGCTGATGTCAAAGGTCGAAAGTGAACGACCAGTCACGAAATGGTCGCTAAAATCAGCCGGGGATGCCCGTGGTAGAGGTGCGCGATTGCGGTGCGCTGGCTGCGATGTGGGAATTGTCCTAAAGTAGCCGCCGAGCCGTCCCAGACCGGAGCCCTTGCATGACCCCCGCCCTAGATCTGTTGAAAAAGCACCGCGCCGAGCACCGCGTGCACAGTTATGAGCATGACCCCAAGTCGGCGTCGTATGGCCTGGAGGCGGCGGAGAAGCTCGGGCTTGACCCGCAGCAGGTGTTCAAGACCTTGCTGGCGAGCAGCGAAAAGGGTGAGTTGCTGGTGGCGGTGGTGCCGGTAGTGGGCACGCTGGACCTCAAGGCTTTGGCACATGCGGCCGGGGTGAAGAAGTGCGAGATGGCCGACCCGGCGGCGGCGCAGCGCGCTACGGGTTACCTGGTGGGTGGGATCAGCCCGCTGGGGCAGAAGAAGCGCCTGCGCACCTTCATCGATGATTCGGCGCAGAATTTTGCGACCATCCATGTCAGTGCGGGGCGGCGAGGGCTGGAAGTGGAGTTGGCGGCGGCGGTGCTGGCCGAGCATACCCAAGGTAAATTTGCCGGAATTGGTAGGGGCTGAGATTGTTGGGGCTGCTTTGCAGCCCATCGCGACACAAGGCCGCTCCTACAGGAGAGCGCGATCCATGTAGGAGCGGCCTTGTGTCGCGATCGGGCCGCAACGCGGCCCCAAGATTTTGGGTCAGGTCGCCGAACTGTACCGACGAACACCATTCTCCTGCCGCGCCAACTGCGCCGCCACACTGCCCGGCACCGCGAACAGCACCAGGTGGTCGGCCTTCACCGCAATCCCCACATCCTCACCCACCTGATGGTCGTTATGGCTCGGGAAGATCGCTTCCAGCTGACTACCGGTCGGCAACTGCAGGCGGTACAAGGTCGAAGCGCCAAGGAAACTCTTGCCTACAACGTTCGCCCGCAGAGGGCTGTCTGGCGCATGCACGATATCGTCCGGGCGCAGCAGCACGTCCACCGAGCTGCCCGGCGCCATGATGTACGCACGGTTACCGCGCAGTTCACCCAGTTCGGTATTGACCGCCTCATGGCTGCTCATCTGGCCGCGGATGAAGTAACCCTGGCCAATGAAGCTGGCCACGAACGGCGTCTGCGGCTCATGGTACAGGTTGTACGGCGTGTCCCACTGCTCCAGGCGGCCTTCCTTGAACACACCGACCTGGTCGCTGACGGCAAAGGCTTCTTCCTGGTCATGGGTGACCAGGATGGCACTGGTGCCACGGCTCTTGAGAATATCGCGCACCTCATGGCTCAGGCGCCGACGCAGCTCCACGTCGAGGTTTGAGAACGGCTCGTCGAGCAGCAGCAGCTGTGGCTCGGGCGCCAGTGCACGGGCCAGGGCGACCCGTTGCTGCTGGCCACCGGACAATTCATGCGGATAACGCCCGCCCAGGCCGCCCAGCTTGACCAGCTCGAGCATCTCTTCGATGACAGCGGCCTGGCGTGGGTGCTTGGCGATGCCGAAGGCGATGTTCTGTGCCACGGTCAGGTGCGGGAACAGTGCGTAATCCTGGAACACCATGCCGATCCGGCGCTTCTCCGGGGCCAGGGTGAAGCCGGCGCGGGAGATGACTTCACCGGCCAGCTGGATTTCACCGTCGTGCACCGGCTCGAAACCGGCAATGGCGCGCAGGGTGGTGGTTTTGCCGCAACCAGATGAACCCAGCAGGCAACCAATGTCGCCTGCATTCAGGTGCAGGTTGAGGTTCTGGACGATGCGCTGGTCGCCGTAGCCGCAGGCGAGGTTGCGCAGGTTGAGCAGTAGGGGTTGACTCATGCGTGGTGGTAAGCCGGTTCTACAAGGAATTCGAGAAGCGCCTTCTGTGCATGCAGGCGGTTTTCAGCCTCGTCCCAGGCGACCGAACGTGGGTCGTCGAGCAGGTCCTGGCTGATTTCCTCGCCACGATGGGCAGGCAGGCAGTGCATGAAGAGGACATCGGGTGCCGCCAGGTCGAGCAGTTCGCGGGTGACCTGGTAAGGCGCGAAATGCGCCAGGCGCCGTGCAGTTTCCTCCTCTTGGCCCATGGAAGTCCAGACATCGGTGACCACAAGGTGTGCATCACGCACTGCTTCCTTGGCGTCGCGGATGATCTGCACGCGGTCACCACCCAGCGCCATGAAACGCTGATCCGGCTCGTAGCCTTCAGGGCAAGCTATGCGCAGCTGGAAGTCGAACTGCCTGGCGGCCTCGATATAGGAGTTGCACATGTTGAAACCATCGCCGATCCAGGTCACGGTCTTGCCCTGGATCGAGCCGCGGTGCTCAAGGAAGGTCTGCATGTCGGCCAGCAGCTGGCACGGGTGCGATTCGTCGGACAGGCCGTTGATTACCGGCACGCGCGATTTGGCGGCGAACTCGGTCAGGGTGCTGTGGGCGTGGGTACGGATCATCACCACGTCGAGCATGCTCGACAACACGATGGCGCTGTCGCCGATCGGCTCGCCACGGCCCAGCTGGGTGTCGCGCGGCGACAGGAAGATGGCCTGGCCACCGAGCTGGATCATGCCGGCCTCGAACGACACGCGGGTACGGGTCGAGGACTTTTCGAAGATCATGCCCAGCACCCGGTTCTTCAGGGGTTCGAACAGCACGCCTCGTTTGCGCAGGTCCTTCAGCTCGATGCCGCGGCGGATCACCCCGAGCAATTCGTCGGTGGTGAAGTCCAGCAGGGAGAGAAAGTGCCTAGCGCTCATGATTGACTACCTTATCTGCAACGGTATGCAGGTCGACCGTATGGTTTTTTTTGACAACGGGAGTGACCTGCGGCGTAAGCCGCACGGGGCGGACGAAATAGGGAAAGGCGCAATACTATAAGTAAATGTCGCCTGAAGCCAAGGGGGGAAACAGCGGGCGGATCGCAAAGGGTGTTGCAAAGGGTGTCTTTACCCGTCGGGCCGTGCTGTTTTTTATTTGCTACACAGGGTTGTACACGGCTTGCTGGCGATTTGGCAAATGGCCGTCGCAAATCGTGCGCCTGATGTCGGTGGATTCACGCGGCGAAGCGCGCTGGCAGGGGGGAGGGGCGAGGCGCATAGTCACCGTTCCACTCCTCACCATAACAACGCAGAGGCGGCCATGACCAAGACCCTGCATCACCGTGCCTGTCACCTGTGCGAAGCGATCTGCGGGTTGAGCATCGAAGTCAGCCACGAAGACGACGGGCGGGCGCTGATCAGTTCGATCAAGGGTGACCCCCAGGACCCGTTCAGCCGTGGCCATGTCTGCCCCAAGGCGGTGGCCTTGCAGGATATCCAGAACGACCCTGATCGCCTGCGCCAGCCGTACAAACGTACAGGTGAGCAATGGCAGGCCATTGGCTGGGATGAGGCCTTCGCCCTGGCTGCCGAAAAGTTGTGGGCGGTTCAGCAAGCCCATGGGCGCAACGCCGTGGCGGTGTACCAAGGTAACCCGAGCGTGCACAACTATGGGTTGATGACCCACAGCAACTACTTTCTCGGCCTGTTGAAAACCCGTAATCGCTTCTCGGCCACTTCCGTGGACCAGCTGCCGCAACACCTGGTCAGCCACCTGATGTATGGCCACGGCCTGCTGCTGCCGATTCCGGACATCGACCATACCGACTTCATGCTGATCCTTGGTGGCAACCCGCTGGCCTCCAACGGCAGCATCATGACCGTGCCAGACGTGGAAAAGCGCCTCAAGGCCCTGCGTGCGCGGGGCGGGCGGCTGCTGGTGGTTGACCCTCGGCGTAGCGAAACGGCGGCCATGGCAGACAGCCATCTGTTCATCCGCCCCGGTGGCGATGCGGCACTGTTGTGCGGCCTGCTCAACACGTTGTTCGCAGAAGGCTTGGCGCGTGACTCGCACTTGTCCGTCAGTGGGCTGCAGCAGGTACGGGAGGCCATTGCGCCATTCAGCGCCGATGCCATGAGTGCGCATTGTGGCATCGCAGCCGCTGAGATCCGCCAGTTGGCACGGGATTTTGCCGCTGCCGACAAGGCCGTGTGCTATGGGCGCATGGGCATCTCGACCCAGGCGTTCGGCACCCTGTGTCATTGGCTGGTGCAACTGATCAACCTGGTGACCGGCAACCTCGACTGTGAAGGTGGCGCGTTGTGCACGGAACCTGCTGTCGACCTGGTGGCGACCACCTCAGGTGGCCACTTCAACGCCTGGCAGAGCCGCGTATCGGGCTTGCCCGAATACGGCGGCGAGCTGCCGGTGGCCGCGCTCGCCGAGGAAATGCTCACTCCCGGCGAGGGGCAGGTACGCGCGCTGGTGACCGTGGCCGGCAACCCGGTGCTGTCCACGCCTAACGGCCGCCAACTGGATGCTGCGCTGGAGGGGCTGGAATTCATGCTCAGCATCGACCTCTACATCAACGAAACCACCCGCCACGCAGACCTGATCCTGCCCTCCACCTCGGCGCTGGAAAACGACCACTACGACAGCACCTTCAACCTGCTGGCCGTGCGTAACGTCACACGCTTCAACCGGGCGATCCTGGCCAAGCCGCCAGGGGCGCTGCACGACTGGGAGATCTTCGTCGGCCTGGCGCAAGCGTTCGCCAAGCGTGCCGAACTGGAATTGAAACCGACCTGGGCGCCGGCGCAGATGATCGATCTGGCACTGCGCAAAGGGCGCTACGGTGAGGCAACGCCGTGGCAACTTTCGCTGGCAACCCTGGACGGCTACCCCCACGGTCTGGACCTCGGGCCGTTACGCGCCAACCTCGCTGCACGGCTGGCCACCGCCAGCCGGGCCGTCGAAGCGGCGCCCCAGGTGCTGCTGGATGACCTGCAGCGCCTGGCACAACAAGCACCACCGGTGCCGGGCGAACTGCTGCTGATCGGTCGTCGCCATGTGCGCAGCAACAACTCGTGGATGCACAACTTCCACCGCCTGGTCAAAGGCAAGCCGCGCCACCAATTGTTGATGCACCCGCAAGACCTCCAGCAGCGGCAGTTGCAGGACGGCCAGCGGGTGCGTATCCGCTCGCGAACGGGCGACCTGGAAGTGGAGGTGCAGGCCTGCGAGGACATGATGCCGGGAGTGGTCAGCCTGCCCCATGGGTTCGGCCATGCTCGTCACGGTGTGCACATGCAGATCGCCCAGGCGCAGCCGGGCATCAGTGCCAACGACCTCACCGATGAGCGCCTGCGCGACCGGGTTTCCGGCAACGCTGCGCTCAATGGCGTGCCCGTGCAGGTAGAGGCCGCGTGAGGAACGGTAAGGCCGAGCATGCTGCTCGGCTTTCCGTTACAATGCGTCACCGTGCCGACGACCGCGTCGGAAAGTTCAGCTGAGGTGCTAGATGGATATCATCGATACGATCAAAGAGCAGATTGCCAACAACACCATTCTGCTTTACATGAAAGGCTCGCCGAATGCCCCGCAGTGCGGGTTCTCGGCCAAGGCATCGCAGGCTGTGATGGGTTGTGGCGAAAAGTTCGCCTACGTCGACATCCTGCAGAACCCGGAAATTCGCGCCAACCTGCCAAAGTACGCCAACTGGCCGACCTTCCCGCAGCTGTGGGTAGCCGGTGAACTGGTTGGCGGCAGCGACATCATGCTGGAAATGTTCCAGAACGGCGAGCTACAGACCCTGATCAAGGACGCTGCTGCCAAGGCCAAGGCTTCCGAAGCCTGATCTTCTGGCAAGCATAAAAAAACCCGCTGATCGCGGGTTTTTTTATGTGGCGAATATTTATTCTTCGCCCATCTGCGACTGCAGGTAGTTCTCGATACCGATCTTGTCGATCAGCCCCAACTGGGTTTCCAGCCAGTCGATGTGCTCTTCCTCGGATTCGAGGATATCTTCAAGCATGTCACGCGAGCCGAAGTCGCCAGCGGTTTCGCAATGCGCGATGGCAGCCTTGAGGTCGGCCAGGCCTTTCTTCTCGAGTTTCAGGTCGCACTCGAGCATTTCCTTGGTGTGCTCGCCGATCAGCAGCTTACCCAGGTCCTGCACGTTGGGGATGCCTTCGAGGAAGAGAATACGCTTGATCAATTTGTCAGCGTGTTTCATCTCGTCGATCGATTCCTTGTACTCGTGCTTGCCGAGTTTGTTCAGGCCCCAATCTTCGTACATGCGTGCGTGCAGGAAGTACTGGTTGATCGCGACCAGCTCGTTTCCGAGGATCTTGTTGAGATGCTGGATGACGCTTACGTCGCCTTTCATGTGGGTTCCTGCCCTGTAGAAGTGTGCCAATACAGAGAAGTTTGAGCCTGATACTTAAGTGTGTCAAACCTAAGTTATTGAATAATAAGTGAAAATTAATAGGAATAAGAATGTTTGTGAACCGCGTTGGAGCGCTAACTTGTTGAATTTCGGGCATAAAAAAACCGGACACTAGGTCCGGTTCTTCAAATTCTGGCTTTCAGGCGGCGGTAAATTCTACAGGGTAGGGCAGGGCTGCCTGGCTGACCTGAAGCTCGGTCAGGGTCTCGCGGACCACCTGCTTGGCCACGCAGGCGCATTTGCCACACTGGCTGGCGACGTTGGTGGCGGCTCGCACTTCCTTGTAACTGCAGCATCCTTCATAGATCGCATCGCGGATCTGTCCGTCGGTAACGCCGACACAAAGACACACATACATAAGGGCTGACCATCGCTGGTTTAAGTCGATGGGTGGAGCTTAATGTTAATGAGAATGCTTGTCAAAGGACTTTCTGGAAGGGCCGAGCTTGAGCGACCGGCGGTTGCCCGATTGTTGGATTCGGCCTGTCATCAGAAGCCGTGTATGATGGTCGGCCTTTGTTGGATGTCGGGCAAGCCCGTCTGGCCCGGCAAACGGTTTTTCACCCTCATCAGGAGATTACAATGAGCGTACTCGTTGGTAAGAAAGCCCCCGATTTCACCGTCCCGGCCGTGCTGGGCAATGGCGAGATCGTCGACAGCTTCAACCTGGCCTCGGCCATCAAGGGCAAGTACGGCCTGGTGTTCTTCTACCCGCTGGACTTCACCTTCGTCTGCCCGTCCGAGCTGATTGCCCTGGACAACCGCATTCCTGACTTCCAGGCGCGCAACGTTGAAGTGATCGGCGTGTCGATCGACTCGCACTTCACCCACAACGCCTGGCGTAACACCCCGGTCAACAACGGCGGTATCGGCCAGGTGAAATACACCCTGGCTGCCGACATGACCCACGAAATCTGCAAAGCCTACGACGTAGAGTCCGAAGGCGGCGTAGCCTTCCGTGGCGCCTTCCTGATCGACACCAACGGTGTTGTGCGTTCGCAGATCATCAACGACCTGCCACTGGGCCGTAACATGGACGAGCTGCTGCGCCTGGTCGACGCCCTGCAATTCCACGAAGAGCACGGCGAAGTCTGCCCTGCCAACTGGAAAAAAGGCGACAAAGGCATGAACGCTTCGCCAGAAGGCGTTGCTGCTTACCTGAGCGAGAACGCTGGCAAGCTGTAATTGCCACGCGCATAAAAAAACCGGCCCTGGTGGCCGGTTTTTTTGTGCTTGTCATTTGAGGCTTGCAGCGCCTGTTCAGGCCTCTTCGCGGGTAAACCCGCTCCCACAGTGATTGCACAATAGCTGAGGCCAGCAGGGAACCTGTGGGAGCGGGTTTACCCGCGAATGGTTTAGCAACTCAGTCGTTGAAGTCGCGCCAGCCGCCCATCTCTTTCCAACGGTTGACGATGCCGCAGAACAGCTCGGCCGTTTTCTCGGTGTCGTAACGCGCCGAGTGCGCCTCACGCCCGTCGAAGTCGATGTCGGCGCTCTGGCAGGCCCGCGCCAGCACGGTCTGGCCATAGGCCAGGCCGGCCAGGGTGGCAGTGTCGAAGCTGGAGAACGGGTGGAACGGGTTGCGCTTCAGGTCATTGCGCGCCACGGCGGCATTGAGGAAGCCCAGGTCGAAGCTGCTGTTGTGGCCGACCAGAATCGCCCGCTTGCAGCCATTGGCCTTGAGCGCCTTGCGCACGCCACGGAAGATGTCGGTCAGCGCGCTTTCCTCACTGACTGCCATGCGCAGCGGGTGGTCCAGCTTGATCCCGGTGAATTCCAGCGCGGCCTGCTCGATGTTGGCACCCTCGAATGGCTCCACCCGGTGGAAGTAGGTGTGCTCGGGGAACAGGAAGCCTTTCTCGTCCATGCCGATGGTGACGGCGGCAATTTCAAGCAAGGCATCAGTGGCGCTGTTGAAGCCACCGGTCTCCACATCCACCACTACCGGCAGGTAGCCACGGAAGCGCTCGGCCATCGGGTGGCGTGAACCGCTGTTGCCCTGGGTGTCCAGGTCGTCTTCGTAGAGGTCTTCGCTCACGCGTTTTCCTCCAGCAGGCGCCAGCGCAGTTTTTCCCCGGCGCGCAGCGGAACTACGGTCTGCTCGCCAAATGGCAGGCTGTCCGGAGCGGTCCACTCTTCGCGGACCAGGGTGATGGTGTCGGTGTTGGCCGGCAGGCCGTAGAAGGCCGGGCCGTGCAGGCTGGCAAAACCTTCCAGCTTGTCCAGCGCGTTACGCTGCTCGAACGCTTCTGCGTACATCTCGATGGCCGCGTAGGCGGTGTAGCAGCCGGCGCAACCGCAGGCGGCTTCCTTGGCGTGACGGGCGTGCGGCGCCGAGTCGGTGCCGAGGAAGAATTTCGGGTTACCGCTGGTGGCCGCGTCCAGCAGCGCCACCTGGTGGGTGTTGCGCTTGAGGATCGGCAGGCAGTAGAAGTGCGGGCGAATGCCGCCAACCAGCATGTGGTTGCGGTTGTACAGCAAGTGCTGGGCGGTGATGGTCGCGCCGACATTGGCCGGAGCCTCGGTCACGAACTGCGCAGCATCGCTGGTGGTGATGTGTTCGAACACCACCTTCAGCGTCGGGAAGCGCTCGACCACACGGCGCATATGTTCGTCGATGAAGCGCTTCTCGCGGTCGAACACGTCGATCTCGCTGCGCGTCACTTCACCATGCACCAGCAGAGGCATACCAACTTGCGCCAGTGCCTCGATGGCCGGGAAGATGTTGTCGATACTGGTCACGCCCGAATCGGAGTTGGTCGTGGCGCCGGCCGGGTACAGCTTGGCGGCGTAAACGAAGCCGCTGGCCTTGGCCGCGCGGACGTCCTCGGGGCTGGTGCGGTCGGTGAGGTACAGCACCATCAGCGGCTCGAAACGGCTGCCGGCCGGGCGGGCGGCGAGGATGCGCTCACGGTAGGCGCCGGCTTCGGCGGCATTGCGCACCGGTGGCACCAGGTTGGGCATGATGATGGCACGGGCGAAGGTGCGCGCCACGTCGGCAACGGTGTGGGGCAGGACGGCACCATCGCGCAGATGGATGTGCCAGTCGTCGGGGCGCAGGAGGGTCAGGCGATCGGACATTGGGGATTCCAGGCGGGTCGAACTCAAGCGCCAATACTACCGGAAAACCCAAGGGCGAGTGCGGCTATCAAGTTTTCCGGGCGGCGTCCGATAGCCTGCAGGTAAGCCGTCAGAATTTGTGGAGCCGCCTGTGCGCCAGCGTTACCTAGCCCTGTTGACCCTGTTCGCCAGCCTGCCGGCCGGTGCACTGACTTTCCAGACGCGCATGGAGAACATTGCCTGGAAAGTCGAGGGTGACCAGTTCGAATGCCGCCTGATCCAGCCGATCGACGGTTTCGGTAGTGGTGAGTTCGTGCGCCGGGCGGGCGAGCAGCCGGTGTTCCAGCTGCGCTCGGCCAGCAATGTGCTGGGGGGCGGCAGCGCCAGCCTGCTGGCGGCAGCAGCGCCTTGGCAGCCTGGGCGTGGCGATATCAACCTGGGCAGCGTGCGCCTGGCCCGCACCGGTGTGCTGTTCAGCTCGTCCCAAGGCCAGGCCAGCCGCCTGATCAATGGCTTGCTCGATGGCCGCAGCACGGTGGTGCGCAACTACACCGGCGAGGCAGGCAGGCCGATGGAAGTCCGGGTGTTGCCGGTCAGCTTCGCCAAGGCCTACAGCGACTACCAGGTGTGTGCCGCCAAGCTGCTGCCGATGAACTACGACCAGGTACGCCAGACCCAGGTCGGCTTCCCGGGGGGCGGAATCGAGCTGGATGACGCGGCCAAGGCAAGGCTGGACGTGATCCTTGATTACATGAAGGCCGACCCGACGGTTAACCATATCGAGCTTAATGGCCATTCCGACAACAGTGGTAACCGGCTGACCAACCGCGACCTGTCGCGCCGCCGAGCGTTGTCGGTAGCCGATTACCTCAAGGCTCATGGGGTGGCGGACGAGCAGATTACCGTGCGCTTCCATGGTGAGCGGTATCCGTTGGCGAAGAACAACAGTGCGGCGAACCGGGCGCGGAATCGGCGGGTGAATATTGAGCTGGAGCGGGTGGTGGTGGCGCAGAAACCGGTGGAGCAGGCGGCGCCGGCTGTGGCTCCGGTGCCAGCGGCTGCTCCAGCGGCAGCTCCAGCTCCAGGTCCAGCCGGTTCGCAAGCTGCTCCGACCTCGGGCGTGCCGGGGGCGAAGGCGCCCTGAGGTCTGGTTGGTTTGTTTGTTGGTGGTGCATGCCTTGAGGTTGCATCAAGGCGAACAGGTGTTTGCCACAACATTTTCAGCGCCTGTGAAATCGAGCGCCGCAGGTGTTCACCGAAACATTTTCAGCGCCTATGAAAATGTTTCGGTGAACATCTGCGGCGCTCGATTTCACAGGCGCTGAAAATGTTGCGGTGAACCCTGTTGCCCTGATGCAACCTCAACACATGCACTTCCCCCGACCGCCCGTCGCCCCTACGAAAGTTCTTGTCGCTTTGTCGTCAGAAGCTGTCGCCCCACTGTAAATTTATCCGCAACGTCGTTAGAATCGATCCCTTTCCGTACAACCCCGTGGAGTGATGGCATGGCGGACGTAAAAAAGGTCGTACTGGCGTATTCCGGCGGCCTTGATACTTCGGTGATTCTCAAGTGGCTGCAGGATACCTACAACTGCGAAGTGGTGACCTTCACCGCTGACCTGGGTCAGGGCGAAGAGGTCGAGCCGGCCCGTGCCAAGGCCCAGGCAATGGGCGTTAAAGAGATCTACATCGACGACCTGCGCGAAGAATTCGTGCGTGATTTCGTGTTCCCGATGTTCCGCGCCAACACCGTCTACGAAGGCGAGTACCTGCTGGGTACTTCCATCGCCCGTCCGCTGATCGCCAAGCGCCTGATTGAAATCGCCAATGAAACCGGCGCTGATGCCATTTCCCATGGTGCCACCGGCAAAGGCAACGACCAGGTGCGCTTCGAGCTGGGCGCCTACGCCCTGAAGCCAGGCGTGAAAGTGATCGCGCCATGGCGTGAGTGGGACCTGCTGTCCCGCGAAAAGCTGATGGACTATGCCGAGAAGCACGGTATTCCGATCGAGCGCCACGGCAAGAAGAAGTCGCCGTACTCGATGGACGCCAACCTGCTGCACATTTCCTACGAAGGCGGTGTCCTGGAAGATACCTGGACCGAGCACGAAGAAGACATGTGGAAGTGGAGCGTCTCGCCTGAGAACGCCCCGGACCAGGCCACCTACATCGAGCTCACCTACCGCAACGGTGACATCGTTGCCATCGATGGCGTAGAGAAGTCCCCGGCCACCGTCCTGGCCGACCTGAACCGCATCGGTGGTGCTAACGGCATCGGCCGCCTGGATATCGTCGAAAACCGTTACGTCGGCATGAAGTCGCGTGGCTGCTACGAAACTCCAGGCGGTACCATCATGCTCAAGGCACACCGTGCCATCGAGTCGATCACCCTGGACCGTGAAGTCGCTCACCTGAAAGATGAGCTGATGCCGAAGTACGCCAGCCTGATCTACACCGGCTACTGGTGGAGCCCGGAGCGCGTGATGCTGCAGCAGATGATCGATGCTTCGCAGGTCAACGTGAATGGCGTGGTGCGCCTGAAACTGTACAAGGGCAATGTCACCGTGGTCGGCCGCAAGTCGGACGATTCGCTGTTCGATGCCAACATCGCTACCTTCGAAGAAGATGGCGGCGCCTACAACCAGGCAGACGCGGCTGGCTTCATCAAGCTCAACGCTCTGCGTATGCGCATTGCTGCCAACAAGGGCCGTTCGCTGCTCTGATTGCTGGTTTGTGCAATAAAAAACCCGGCGCATGCCGGGTTTTTTATTGCCTGCTTGAAATCAAAGGCGTTCAACTGGACTGGGTGATGCCATCGCTCTCAAGAGCACTGATCGACAACTGCGCACATTGACGTTTCTCCAGGTTGCAAAATCGCCAGATACGCGAGGGCACGGGCGGTTGGGCAAGCGCAAGCAAGAGCTGCTTTTCCATCATGCGATAGGCGTCGGGGCCAGAGAACATGAAGGTGACGGGGTCGCCCGACAGCCCCGCGTGGGCCATGTCAGGAGTGGCCACACTGTTCGGGGTTGTCGCACCGTCATCTGCCGTTTCGCCCGGTGCTGGGCTGTAGAACGACTTGTAATTGAAGTTGAGTGTAAGAAAAAACAGCGCTGTAAGGAAAAACGGAAAGCCTACCAGGAACCAGGTGTAGAGCTTTTGGCTGGACTCACTGAGAAACGGCAGTGTGGCAAGGGCGGAGGCTTCGATAATCCCCGCGAAGATGGCAATGATCGTCAGCGGGGCAACAGGTTGTGCTTGGGTCATGGGGGCCATCTCCAGCGGTTTTGCCCATCTTTACCCTACAACGGTACTCAACTAAAACTGGACTGCTTTCCAGGTGAGGAGTAACCGCCAGTAAATCATGTGGCCTTGCCTTTTCAACCCGCTTGAGTCGGACATTTCTGCAACTGACGTTCATTTATCAACTGGCGACCTTTCGCAGGCAAGTGATACCGTGAATTCGGTAATAAAGAAGTGACTTGTTACAACGATAGTAATGATGCGTAGGAAATTTCTGCAAATGTTGTAGGTTTTGTCTGCGTATGAGTTTCGTCGGCAAATCGCCGCGCCAGCGGGCCTTCTGTCGGTTATCTTGGCGGGCCAAGGCCACAACAATGAATGAATGGATATCGCATGAATAAAGTGCTTATCGTGGATGATCATCCGGTCATACGCCTTGCCGTACGCATGCTGATGGAGCGGCATGGGTATGACGTCGTGGCGGAGACCGACAACGGGGTGGCGGCGCTGCAGCTGACACGGCAACACCTGCCGGATATTGTGGTACTGGATATCGGTATCCCGAAACTGGATGGCCTGGAGGTGATTGCCCGCATGGCAGCGTTCAGCCCGCGCAGCAAGGTACTGGTGCTGACATCTCAGGCCCCGGGCAACTTTTCGATGCGCTGCATGCAGGCGGGGGCGGCGGGTTACGTGTGCAAGCAGCAGGAACTTACCGAGCTGCTGAGTGCAATCAAGGCAGTGTTGTCGGGTTACAGCTACTTCCCCAACCAGGCCATGCATGCGTCACGCGGCAGGAACGCAGGTAGCGAAGTGGATATGGTCAACCGCCTTTCGGCACGGGAAATGACGGTACTGCAACAACTGGCGCGCGGGCGTTCGAACAAGGAAATAGCCGACAGCATGTACCTCAGTAACAAGACGGTGAGTACCTACAAGTCGCGCCTGTTGCTCAAACTCAATGCGCGGTCGCTGGTCGACCTGATCGAGCTGGCACAACGACAAGGCCTGAGCTGAGCGCCAAGCCTTGTAGCCTCCGCGCAGGGGGCTTAGCCCAGATAACGGGGTGAGCGTTACAGGTCGTAGTCGAAGTCGGCCAGCTGCTTCTGCAGGCGCCGTTCTTCCAGCATGTTGTCGATGGTGCGGCGTTTGCTCAGGTTGGTCTTTGCGGTTTCTACCTGGGGCTCTGCGTCATCGTCTGCGGCAACAAAATCATCTTCGATCGACAGGTCGTCTTTATCGGTACTCATGAGTCGCTCCAAGGCAAGGGGCCATTGGCCGTCCTTATAACCAGAAAGCAGACGCTGGTAAAAAAGATTTTTTCAATCGCGCAGAGCGGTTTTCAGCTATCGCCTCAATCATCGGAGGTTTTGTGCTTGTACTCGCACAAATCTTCGATCCTGCAGCTGCCGCACCTTGGCTTGCGTGCTTGGCACACATAGCGCCCGTGCAGGATCAGCCAGTGGTGGGCGTCTAGCAGGTAGTCTTTTGGTACGAACTTGACCAGTTTCTTTTCCACTTCCAGTACTGTTTTGCCGGGCGCGATGCCTGTGCGGTTACTCACCCTGAAGATATGCGTATCCACCGCCATGGTCGGTTGGCGGAACGCTGTATTGAGCACCACATTGGCAGTCTTGCGACCAACACCCGGCAGCGCCTCCAGGGCTTCGCGGGTTTGTGGCACCTGGCTGTCGTGCAGCTCGATCAACAACCGGCAGGCTTCGATGACGTTTTTGGCCTTGCTGTTGTACAGGCCGATGGTCTTGATGTACTCGCTAAGGCCTTCGACACCCAGGGCATAGATAGCCTCCGGGGTATTGGCGACGGGGAACAGGCGGGCGGTGGCCTTGTTGACCCCGACGTCGGTGGATTGCGCGGACAGTGTGACCGCCACCAGCAGTTCGAACGGTGTGGTGTAGGCCAGTTCAGTCTTGGGGTCGGGGTTGTCTTCATGCAGCCTGCGAAAAATCTCCAGGCGTTTGGCGGCATTCATGAAATCAGAGCTTTCCTTGACGACGTGGGTGGGCAGGGCCCGGACGCAGGCGATTGTACAAGGCCAACAGCAGTCCGAGCAGTAGCAGCGCACCGGGCGCAAGGCTGGCCAGGTGCAGGCCGGCAATCTCGCCTAGCCATTGGCGGCTGGCACCGAGCAGCAGGCAGCTTGCAAAAAAGGCGCAAAGGTATCCTGCAAGCAGGCGCCAGCGGCCTTGGCGGGGCAGCAAGTGGTCGCAGGCAAGGCATTGCAGGCACAACAATGCGGGGTAGTGGCCAAGGGCAAGCGCCATAGGCAACCACCAGGCATGCAGGGCCATTTGCAAGCAGCTGGCCAGGGCTGCTAGCAGTATCAGGCTGGCCAGCACATAGGCCCAACTGGCCAGGCGCTGACGCAGGGACGCCAGTAACAGTTGGTGCAGGCCGACTGTGACTAGCGCACACAGGCCGATGGTGGCGCCCTCACGCACCGTGCGGGTGGCACCCAGCAGGGGGATCAGGCTAGCTGCCAGCAGGTAGAACCTATTCATGTGCGCTGCCTTCCAGCAGTACGCTGCGTTGCTCATCAAAATAGCCCAGCGCCTCCTGCAAGGCGGTGATGACGGCGCGCGAGGTCACGGTTGCGCCGGCCAACTGGTCAAAGTCACCCTGGTCTCGCTTCAGTGCCCAGTGATCACCCAACTGATGGTTGGCGAACTGCCCCAGCCATTTCAGTTGCGGGTCACCCAGGCGTGCGCCCAGCCCCGGGCTTTCCTGTTGCTCGACCACTTGGCTGCCGATCAGTCGACCGTCATTGGCGATGGCGACACTGAGCACGATCGGGCCGCTATAGCCTGGCGTCTGAGTGACCAGAATGATGGCGCTTGGCTTGCCCGCCAGCGTGGCACGGTAAGCTGCCAGGATACGGCTGTTGGGCCGTTGTGCGGCGGGCCTTGGCAACGGCCTGTCCAGCGGCTGGTTGTCATAACTGCCTGCGGGCAGCACAGCGAGTCTTTGGCGGCTTTGCAGTTGCGTCTCGGCGCTGGCAATGGCCGGGCTGGTCCATTGCCGCCATGCCAAGGTGGCCGCTATTGCCAGTACCGCTGTCAGCAGCAGCAGGCCTACATCACGTGTCGGGTGTCTCATCGGGCGGCCTGCAGGCGCCGCAGGGCGAGGCGATCGAGAGTCGGTGTCGCCAGGTTCATCAACAGGATGGCGAACGCGGTACCATCCGGGTAGCTGCCCCATGTGCGAATCAGGTAAATCAGTAGCCCGGCGCCAAGGCCGAAGCACAGCCTGGCCCATGCGCTTCTGGGGCCGGATACCGGCTCGGTGGCAATGAAGAACGCGGCCAGCATGGTCGAACCGGAGAACAGGTGCAGCAGGGGTGAGCCGTTCGAGTCCGAGCCCGATCCGTTCCAGCCCATCAGGCTGAACACGAACAGCCCTGCCAGCACGCCCAGCGGCGCATGCCAGCTGATCACCTTGCGCTGCAGCAGGAACAGGCCGCCCAGCAGAAATGCCAGGTTGACCCATTCACTATCGCGCCCACCCATGTTGCCGAAGCCAGGGTGGCTGGCGAACAGCTCGTCAATGGTAAGGCTGCGGTTGTGGCGCAGGCCGTCGAGCAACGTCGGCCGGGCCCAGGCGTCGATCTGATCGCCGCCAGCGAACACCTGCTGAACGCTGTCGAGCAGGCCAGGTACCGGCCCTGGCCAATGGTTCATCTGTAGCGGAAAACTCAGCAGCACAAAGGCATAACCGACCATGGCCGGGTTGAACAGGTTGCGCCCGACACCGCCGAAGGCCTGCTTGCCGATGCCGATGGCCACGCCTGTCGCGACCACTGGCAGCCACCAGGGGGCGAGTGTGGGAAGGGAGGCGGCCAGCAACACGGCAGTTACCAGAGCGCTGCCGTCATTCAGCGTTGCGTTCAAGGGTTGGGCGCGCAGTTTCAAGAGTGCGGCTTCACACAGCAGCGCCGCACTGGCGCACAACAACAGGTTCAGCAGCACCCCCCAGCCATGTAGCCACAGCAGGGCAAGCAGGCCAGGCAAACAGGCCAGCAGGACCAGGCCCATGGTAGTGCGTAGTCGCGGGTCGGGTTGGGCGATCATTGGGTGAACAGCCCGTTGAAACCGGAAAATGCCATCGCCATCACGCCGGCATCGATCAGTTCGATGGGCAGGCCGCGCAGTGCGGCAGGGACGTCGGCATGCTCAGTGCGCTGGCGCAGGTCGGCGAACAAAGCCAGTGCCAACCAGAAGCCGGCGCCGGCCAGCAGGCCTTGCAGCAGTGTGGTTTGCCATGGGCTGTCATCGCTGGCCAGCTGCAAGGCAAGCCCCAGCGCTACGGCGTTGCTTGACAGCAGTGCTGGCAACCCCGCTACGGGCCAGGCCGGTCGCCATTTGGCCAGGAGCCATGGCATGCCCCAGGCGAGCAGTGCCAGCCAGGGCAACAACAGGAACAGGGCAAGGTCCTGGATATGCAACGGGGCAAGCACCCTTTGAGCCAGCAGCTGAGCGCCGATCACACCCAGGGCAATGCACAGGGCGCAGGTCAAACCGTGCACATGCAGTTGCAGCCTGGGCAGTGGCTGTTGGTGTAGGCACAGATGATTGACCAGCGCGGCGCTGATCAGTACCAGGATGTAGTCATTCATGAGATGACGATAGCCGGGAATCGGGGCGATTGTCCGGGTTTGCTTTGAGGGCCTTGGGGCCGCTTTGCGGCCCTATCGCGACACAAGGCCGCTCCTACATGGGATCACGGTTCCCTGTAGGAGCGGCCTTGTGTCGCGATAGGGCTGCAGAGCAGCCCCCGGCAAGGTCTGTTACTTGATACGCTGCCCTGGCTTGGCGCCGCTGTCCGGGCTCAGCAGGTAGATCTCTTCGCCACCAGGGCCGGCTGCCATGACCATGCCCTCGGACACGCCAAAGCGCATCTTCCGTGGCTTGAGGTTGGCCACCATCATGGTCAGGCGGCCTTCCAGCTTGGACGGGTCAGGGTAGGCCGACTTGATGCCGGAAAACACGTTGCGGCGCTCGTCACCAATGTCCAGGGTCAGTTGCAGCAGCTTGTCGGCGCCTGGTACGGCTTCGGCCTTGACGATCAGCGCCACGCGCAGGTCGACGGCCGCGAAGGTGTCGAACTCGATTTCCGCCGACAGCGGGTCCTTGGTCAGCTCGCCATTGCCGGCCGGGGCCTTGGCTTCGGCCGCCAGCAGGTCTTCTTTACTGGCGGCGACCATGGCTTCGACCTTGGCTGGCTCGATGCGGCTCATCAGTGCCTTGAACGGGTTCAGCTGGTGGTTTTCCAGGCGCGACTGGTGGTCGTTCCAGGTCAGCGGGGCAACGTTGAGGAAGGCCTCGGCGTCGGCCGCCAGCAGCGGCAGTACCGGCTTGAGGAAAATCACCAGCTGGCGGAACAGGTTGATGCCCTGGGCGCAGATGGCCTGTACTTCGTCCTGCTTGCCTTCCTGCTTGGCCAGCGACCACGGCGCCTTGTCGGCGATCCAGGCGTTGGCGCGGTCGGCCAAGGCCATGATTTCGCGCATGGCACGGCCGAAGTCGCGGCCCTCGTAGGCTTCGGCGATGGATGGCGCCGCCGCCAGGAAGGCCTCGGTCAGCTCAGGCGCGGCATCACCGCTTACCATCACACCTTCATTGCCCTTATGGATGAAGCCGGCACAGCGGCTGGCGATGTTGACCACTTTGCCCACCAGGTCAGAGTTGACCTTCTGCACGAAGTCTTCCAGGTTCAGGTCCAGGTCGTCGACGCCACGGCCCAGCTTGGCCGCGTAGTAGTAACGCAGGTACTCCGGCTGCAGGTGGTCCAGGTAGGTGCGGGCCTTGATGAAGGTGCCGCGCGACTTGGACATCTTCGCGCCGTTGACGGTCAGGTAGCCGTGCACGTTGACGGCGGTCGGCTTGCGGAAGCCGGCGCCTTCGAGCATGGCTGGCCAGAACAGGGCGTGGAAGTTGACGATGTCCTTGCCGATGAAGTGGTACAGCTCGGCCTTGGAGCCTTCGTTCCAGAATGCGTCGAAGTCCAGCTCCGGACGGCGGGCGCAAAGGTTCTTGAAGCTGGCCATGTAGCCGATTGGCGCATCCAGCCACACGTAGAAGTACTTGCCTGGCTCACCCGGGATTTCGAAGCCGAAGTACGGCGCGTCGCGGGAGATGTCCCACTCTTGCAAGCCCGAGTCCAGCCATTCGGCCAGCTTGTTGGCGACCGCATCCTGCAGGGTGCCGCTGCGGGTCCACTGCTGCAGCATGGCCTGGAAGTCCGGCAGCTTGAAGAAGAAGTGCTGCGAATCACGCAGTACCGGGGTGGCACCGGAGATGGCCGACTTGGGGTTCTTCAGCTCGGTAGGCGCGTAGGTGGCGCCGCATTTTTCGCAGTTGTCGCCGTACTGGTCTTCGGCCGCGCACTTGGGGCAGGTGCCTTTGATGAAGCGGTCGGCCAGGAACATGCCCTTTTCCGGGTCGAAGTACTGGGTCACCGAACGGGTGGCAATGTGTCCGGCATCACGCAGGCGCGAGTAGATCAGGCTCGACAGTTCGCGGTTTTCTTCGCTGTGGGTGGAGTGGAAGTTGTCGAAGTCCACCAGGAAGTCGGCGAAGTCGCTGCTGTGCTCGGCCTGGACATTGGCGATCAGCTGTTCCGGGGTGATTCCTTCCTTTTCGGCGCGCAGCATGATGGCCGAACCGTGGGCGTCGTCGGCGCAGACGTAGATGCACTGGTTGCCGCGTAGCTTCTGGAAGCGCACCCACATGTCCGTCTGGATGTACTCCAGCATATGGCCAAGGTGGATCGATCCATTGGCATAGGGCAGGGCGCTGGTGACGAGAATCTGACGTGGCTCGGACATGGTGGCTCGGCTACTTATCTGGCTCGGGGTAAAAATGAGGGTGATCGGCCACTATAAAGGGCTGGCGAAGATATTTCACCCCGCAAGCGCATCTGCTGACGATTGACGGGTTAGGATAGGCGCCTGTTTTACATTCAGTTTGCCAATGGGAGTCTCCATGAGTGCCGTCACCCGTGCCGCCGTCGAAGGCGTGCTTCGCCAGTACACCGACCCCTACCTGAACCAGGACCCGGTCAGCGCCGGTTGTGTGCGCGCCATCGATATCCAGGGCGGGCAGGTCAACGTGCAGTTGCAGTTGGGGTATGCCGCCGGGCTGTTCAAGAACGGCTGGGCCCAGGTGCTGCAGACCGCCATCGGCAACCTCGAGGGTGTCAGTGGCGCCCAGGTGTCGATCGACTGCGTGGTGGCGGCGCACAAGGCCCAGGCCCAGGTGCCGGCCATGGCCAACGTCAAGAACATCATTGCCGTGGCCTCGGGCAAGGGCGGCGTCGGTAAGTCGACCACCGCAGCCAACCTGGCCCTGGCGCTGGCCCGCGAAGGTGCGCGGGTCGGTATTCTTGATGCCGATATCTACGGCCCCAGCCAGGGCGTGATGTTCGGTATCGCTGAAGGCACCCGCCCGCAGATTCGCGAGCAGAAGTGGTTCGTACCGATCAAGGCCCATGGTGTGGAAGTCATGTCCATGGCGTTTCTCACCGACGACAATACGCCGATGGTCTGGCGTGGCCCGATGGTCTCCGGCGCACTGCTGCAGCTGGTGACGCAAACGGCCTGGGATGACCTGGATTACCTGGTGATCGACATGCCACCGGGTACCGGCGACATCCAGCTGACCCTGGCGCAGAAGGTGCCGGTGGCCGGTTCGGTAATTGTTACCACGCCGCAGGACCTGGCCTTGCTGGATGCCAAGAAGGGCGTGGAGATGTTCCGCAAGGTCAACATCCCGGTGCTGGGCGTGGTCGAGAACATGGCTGTGCACATCTGTTCGAACTGCGGCCATGCCGAGCACCTGTTCGGTGAAGGCGGTGGCGAGAAGCTGGCCAGCCAGTATGGCGTCGATCTGCTGGCATCGCTGCCACTGTCGATGCTGATCCGCGAGCAGGCCGACAGCGGCAAGCCCACGGCGATTGCCGAGCCGGAAAGCCAGATTGCCATGGTCTATCAGGAACTGGCCCGCCAGGTGGGCGCGCGGATCGTGCTGCAGGAAGCTGCGGCGCCGGCGATGCCGAGCATTACCATCAGCGAGGACTGAAGTTCGCGTGGGCTTCTTCGCGGGTGAACCCGCTCCCACAGGTACAGCACAAGCTTCAAGTCCTGTGCAGTCCTTGTGGGAGCGGGTTCACCCGCGAAGAAGTCATCACCGGTTTTTCCGTCAGGCATAAAAAAACCCGCCAGAAGGCGGGTTTTTTGAAAGCTAAAAAGCTAGATCGACTTAGGCGATCTGAACTTCTTCAGCCTGCATGCCTTTCTGGCCGCGGGTAGCGACGAAAGTAACAGCCTGGCCTTCTTTCAGGGTTTTGAAGCCGTCAGCTTGGATGGCTTTGAAGTGCACGAACAGGTCGTCGCCCGACTGAGGGGTGATGAAGCCGTAGCCTTTCTCATCGTTGAACCACTTAACAACACCGGATTGACGGTTGGACATTTTTCTGTCTCCTTGGACAATTTGATAACGGTCAGGAAAAACCCTGCCCGGGACTGAGCGCAAAGAGAGCAGAAAATTCAGCGATGGGCCGATCAGGATCGTGCATCAAACTAGAGATTCTCGGTGTCACGTGCAGCACAGTGGCGCCACCTTACCCCACTTTCCGCAACCTGCCAATGGTCTGAAGGCGCTTTACGCAAATTCGGATCGGCGGCGGCTGCAGCCCCCGCCCGGCGCGGGATGTGGCATGGAACTTTAACCTGGGCGCCGGGACCGGTAAGATGCGCAGCACGATTTTTACCCCGCAACTCTCTCAGGACACCCGCCATGAGCATCAAATCGGACAAGTGGATTCGCCGCATGGCGCAGGAACACGGCATGATCGAGCCGTTCGTCGAGCGGCAGGTGCGCGGCGAGCAAGACAGCCGGGTCATCTCCTTCGGCGTTTCCAGCTACGGCTACGACGTGCGCTGCGCCGACGAATTCAAGGTGTTCACCAATATCAATTCGGCCACCGTCGACCCGAAAAACTTCGATGCCGGCAGCTTCGTCGACATCAAGAGCGACGTGTGCATCATTCCGCCAAACTCGTTCGCCCTGGCCCGCACCGTCGAGTATTTCCGAATTCCGCGTGACGTGCTGACCATCTGCCTGGGCAAGAGCACCTACGCCCGTTGCGGCATCATCGTCAACGTCACCCCACTGGAACCCGAGTGGGAGGGCCACGTGACACTGGAGTTCTCCAACACCACCACGCTGCCGGCAAAGATCTACGCCAACGAAGGCGTGGCCCAGATGCTGTTCCTGCAGTCCGACGAAGAGTGTGAAGTGTCGTACAAGGACCGCGGCGGCAAGTACCAGGGCCAGCGCGGCGTCACCCTGCCGCGTACCTGAGCCGACAAGCGCGGGGAATTACCCGCGCCTTTGGCACTCCAACGGAGTAACGCTGGTGCGCATGATGCGCATCGGCCCCGTCAGGAGCAGCCAATGAAACTCCATCCCGCAATCAGTGCCAAGCTGGCAGGCCTGCAGCCCAACCACATCGGGTTGTTGCCCTGGTCACTGCTGGCGCACCCGCTGCCGATGCAGGCGGGGGGCGTGCCCCACCAGCCTGGTCCCGATACCCCACAACCGCCGCAACCGGGTGAAACACCGCCCATGGAGCCCGGCGAGCCGACCTTGCCGGACGAGCCACCTCCCGCGCCTGTCGCCTGAGCGCTGTTACAGCGGCCAGACCCGGTCGGCACCGGTCAGGTACACCTGGCTGGTGTTGCTGGGGGTGATTTCCCAGCCACCGGTGAATTCACCGAATGCCGGGAGCAGGCTGACGTGCCCATCGATCAGGAAGCAAGGCAGGCGCAAGCGCTGGCGCGCCTTGCCGCGCAGGACGAAGACCGGGTGCACATGGCCCGCCAGTACGGGGTGTGTCGGGTGAGGTGCGGGTTCATGCTGCAGGGCAAACGGGCCTGACAGCCACGGTTCGTCCTTGACTTCGATACCGAGCGAGGCGGGTGGATCGCCGGCGTTGCGATCATGATTGCCGCGTATCAGCACGATTTCCAGGTGTTCATGCCGTTCCCGCCAGGCGTGCAATCGGGCCATTGTTGCGGGCGCCCTGGCTGTGCGTGCATGCAGGAAGTCGCCCAGCACGATCAGCTGTTCGCAGTCATATCGGCCCAGCAGGGTATCCAGGCGGGCGAGGGTGGCCTCGGTGGTGCCCCGTGGCACGGGTTGGTGCAGCGCGCGGTAGCTGGCGGCTTTGCCGATGTGCACGTCGGCTACCAGCAGTGCGCGGCGGGCGGGCCAGTAGATGGCTTTGTCAGGGAGCAGCCAGAGCGTCTGGCCGCAGTGCTCAATGGACTGGTAATTCATGCAGCCTCAACCCCCTGGATCCGGGGCCGCTTTGCGGCCCTTTCGCGACGCAAGGCCGCTCCTACAGGGACGCGCGTACCCATGGCGATGCGCGGTCGCCTGTAGGAGCGGCCTTGCGTCGCGAAAGGGCTGCAAAGCAGCCCCAAAAACCCCAAAAGCATCACGTCATCCCCCACCCGCCGCATGCTCCAGCTCCGCCACCATCCGCGCAATCCGGTCCGCCAGCTTCTCGGTACTCAACGTCTCGCGCATCCCCTCCACCAGCAAGGCAAACGCCAGCGGCCCTGGCCGTTTCAGCTCGCGCAGATCCAGCCGCAACCCAGCCATTTCCAGCAGCTGCCGGCGCAGCCGCTCAATCTCCAGCTCCTCGCTCAACACCTCATCCCGCGCCTGGCCAAGCAGCAGGTTGCCGGCATCGTGCTTGCGAAACACCTCATAGAACAGCCCACTCGACGCCTGGATCTGTCGGGTGCTCTTCTGCGCCGCCGGGTAGCCACCAAACACCAGCCCGGCAATCTGGGCGATCTCGCGGAAGCGTCGCAATGCCATCTCGCCTGCGTTCAGGCTGGCCAGCACATCCTCCAGCAGATGCTCGGTGCCCAGTGCCCGTGGCAAGTGCGTCGCCCAGTCCACATTGCCAGGGCTGAGCAGCTCGAACCCGTAGTCATTGACGGCAATCGACACTGACAGAGGCTGCTCCCGGCTGACCCGCCAGGCAACAAGGTTGGCCAAGCCCAGGTTGGCCATGCGCCCGGCGAACGGGTACAGGAACAAGTGCCAGCCCTGACGGGATTTGTAAGTCTCGGCCAGTAACGTGCCGGTGGTGGGTATGGCCGACCACAGTGCCTGCAAGGCCAGTAACGGTCGCACCGCGCGCATTTCCGGGCCGTCGAAACGGTCATGCGCCGCGGCATCGAGTTGCTCCACCACGGCATCGGCCAACTCGCCGGACAGCGGCATGCGCCCGCCGTTCCAGCGTGCCACCGCCGCTTTGCGGGCCGTGCTGCGACGCACGTAGGCAGTCATGTTCTCTACCCGCACCAACTCCAGTACCCGCCCGGCAAACACCAGCGTATCGCCTGGCCGCAGGCGGGCGATGAACGCTTCTTCGACACTGCCCAGCGTCTTGCCTCCACCCCCCTTGCTCCAGAACTTCAATTGCAGGTTGGCATCGCTGACGATGGTGCCGATGGCCATGCGGTGGCGCCGTGCGAGGCGTTCGCTGGCCACGCGGTACACGCCGTCGGCCTGGCGTTCAACGCGCTGGTAGTCCGGGTAGGCAGTAAGCGAACTGCCACCGTGGCAGACGAAATCCAGTGCCCACTGCCATTGGCTGTCGCGCAACCCGGCAAAAGCCCAGGTGCTGCGCACTTCGGCCAGCAATTGCTCGGGGCGAAAGCCATTGCCCAAGGCCATGCTGACCAGGTGCTGCACCAGCACGTCCATGCACAGCCGTGGTGAGACGCGCGCTTCAATATGCCCGGCTTGCAGTGCCTGGCGAGCCGCTGCGGCTTCCACCAACTCCAGGCTGTGCGTGGGGACCAGGGTGATCCGCGAGCGCCGCCCTGGCGCGTGCCCTGAGCGACCGGCACGTTGCATCAGGCGGGCAATGCCCTTGGCCGAGCCAATTTGCAGCACCCGTTCCACCGGCAGGAAGTCCACGCCCAGGTCCAGGCTGGAGGTGCACACCACCGCCTTCAGGCTGCCCTGCTTGAGGCTGCGCTCGACCCAGTCGCGGGTAGCCCGGGCCAACGAGGCATGGTGCAAGGCAATCAGCCCGGCCCAGTCCGGGCGGGCTTCAAGCAGGGCCTGATACCACAGTTCGGCTTGGGCACGGGTATTGGTGAATACCAGGCAGCTGGCACTGGCATCGACTTCCTGGCTGACCTGGGCGAGCATTTTCAGGCCCATGTGCCCGGCCCACGGGAAGCGCTCGATCGCTGCCGGCAGCAAGGTGTCGACCTGCAGCGCCTTGTCCTGCCGGCCCTGTACCAGCTGGCCGCCTTGCGGCAGCAGCACATCCAGCGCGTGCTGCAGGTTGCCGAGGGTGGCGGAAAGGCCCCAGGTCATCAGGCCGGGTTGCCACTGGCGCAGGTGGGCAAGGGCCAATTGCAGTTGCACCCCGCGTTTGTTGCCAAGCAACTCGTGCCATTCGTCCACCACCACCAGGCGCAGCGTGGCGAAATCCTCGTGTGCCTGGGCCCGGGTCAGCAGCAAGGTCAGGCTCTCGGGCGTGGTGACCAGCACGCTGGGCAGGCGCCGGGCTTGCCGGGCGCGCTCGGCACTGCCGGTGTCGCCGCTACGCACACCCACGCTCCAGGTCAGCGCCAGTTCATCGAGCGGCACCTGCAAGGCGCGGGCGGTGTCGGCGGCCAGCGCGCGCATGGGCGTAACCCACACCACCTGCAACGGCGCAGGCTGGC
The DNA here is from genome assembly GCF_016658545.1 of Pseudomonas sp. S37. GTDB lineage: Bacteria > Pseudomonadota > Gammaproteobacteria > Pseudomonadales > Pseudomonadaceae > Aquipseudomonas. The sequence goes on from NZ_JACVZC010000030.1 coordinate 29,114, forward strand.
GCCCCTGAGGCAGGGCCTTGAATGCCCGGATTGCGGCCAGCCATACCGCGTAGGTCTTGCCGGCACCGGTGCTGGCATGCAGCAGGCCGGATTCGCCACGCTCTACGGCCGCCCATACGCGGCGCTGGAAGGCGAAAGGTTTCCAGCCACGTTTGGCGAACCAGGCATTGGCGAGGTCGGTGAAGGGGGGCATAAAGCGGGCAGTCCCTCAAAGGCTGTGCTTCTACAGACCGCCCGCTGCCGGCAATGGTTTTACCGGATCAATTGCCCAGCAGGTAGCCGCTGCGGCAAACCTGGTCGCCGGCCACATGGGCGATGACCATCCCGGCAGTGGCCATGCGCCGTACGCTGCGCGCGTACAACAGGCCGGGCTGGCTGTTATGCACGGCAGTTACCCGGTCGCTGAGCGGGTCGATGACTTCGGCGATCAACTGGCCGGCCTCCAGGCGCTGGCCGGGTTTGGCGTGGTACACCAGCAACCCGCCCAAGGGGGTCGCCACCGGCTCCACGGCGGCCAGCGGTGTGGCCGGGTAGGGCAAGGCGGGCAAGGCGGGGCTGGTGCCCTCGATAACGCCTGCATGGGTCAGGAAGTCGAGGATGGCTTGGCAGTCCTTGCTGGCCAGGCCGTGGCTGACGTCGGCCTGGCCGCGTAACTCGACGGTGACCGAGCAGCAGCCCAGCGGGATCGGGAAGCGCTTGCCAAAACGTTGCTGCAACTGCCACCAGACCAGGCTGAAGCATTCATCGAACGACTGCCCGCCCGAATCGGTGGCAAGCAGGCTGGCCTGGGCGCCCAGGTAGCGGGCCAGCGGTTCGATCTGTGGCCAGGCGTCTGGCGTGGTGTACAGGTGCTCGACCGCTTCGAAGTCGCAGTGCAGGTCCAGCACCAGGTCGGCATCGCAGGCCAGGCGTTGCAAAATCAGGCGTTGGGCCTGCAGCGGCGTGCGTGCCGGGTGCGCGTCCAGCCCCCGGCGCAGGTATTCGCGGATCAGGGCAATGTTGTGTACCGGGTCCTGGCTCAGGTGTTCTTCGATCTGGTCGCCAATGCTGTCTGAAAGGTCGACGAAATTGCGGTTGAAGTTCTCGCCGCTTTGCAGCTCGAAGCGCCCCAGTGGCGCATCCAGCAGCACCTGTTCCAGGCCAACCGGGTTGGCCACGGGTACCAGGATGATCTCGCGCTGCAGGCGGCCCTGCTGTTCCAGTTCTGCCAGGCGGCGCTTGAGGTGCCAGGCCACCAGCATGCCAGGCAGCTCGTCGGCGTGCAGCGAGGCCTGGATGTAGACCTTGCCGCCACCGCGGGGGCCGAAGTGGAAACTGTGCAGTTGGCGGGTAATGCCCGGAACGGGTGAGAGCAGGTCGTGGGTTGAATGGTGCATGGTGGTCCTGGCTGCGTGGCGAAAACGGTCTGCGACACGGGTCGGCACACAGATAGAAGCACAGTTTTTGGTCTTGCGCCTCCATCGGTGTCGCCTTGGCCACCGAGTTGGCTTCTTCGCGGGTAAACCCGCTCCCACAGGGACCACACAGGATTAGGCTTTTGTGCATGACCTGTGGGAGCGGGTTTACCCGCGAAGAAGCCAACTCGCTCCCGAACTTGTCTCAGGCCAGCAATGCTTGCAGGGTCGCCAGGTCATCCGCCTCTTCCACCGGTTTGTCCAGCCGCCAGCGCAGCATGCGTGGAAAGCGCACGGCAATACCGCTCTTGTGGCGGCGGGACAAAGCGATGCCTTCGAAGCCCAACTCGAACACCAGTGTGGGTGTCACGCTGCGCACCGGGCCAAAGGTTTCCACAGTAGTCTTGCGGATAATGCCATCGACCTTGCGCATTTCTTCGTCACTGAGCCCGGAATAGGCCTTGGCAAAGGGCACCAGTGCCCGCCCCGGCGTGCCGGCCGGCGCATCCCACACGGCGAAGGTGTAGTCGCTGTACAGGCTGGCCCGACGGCCGTGGCCGCGTTGGGCATAGATCAGCACGGCATCGACGCTGAACGGGTCGATCTTCCATTTCCACCAGGTGCCCATGTCCTTGGTGCGGCCCACGCCATACAGGGCTTCGCGCTGCTTCAGCATCAGGCCTTCGACGCCCAGGCTGCGCGACCGCTCGCGCTGGCGGGCAAGGTCGGCCCAGTTCGGGCCTTCGAGCAGCGGCGAGAGCAGCACCGGGGCCAGCGGGTGCTCATCCACCAGGCGTTCCAGTTGGCTGCGGCGCTCATGTTGAGGCCGACTGCGCCAGTCCTCGCCTTGCCACTCCAGCAGGTCGTAGGCCTGCAGCACCACCGGCGCATCGTTCAGCAGCTTTTTGCCCAGCGTTTTGCGCCCGATGCGCTGCTGCAGCAAGGCAAACGGCTGTACGGCCAGTTCAGCCCCCGCATTCCCTGGTTTCCACACCAGAATTTCCCCGTCGAGCACCACGCCATCGGGCAACGTCTGCGCCAGGCTGTGCAGTTCGGGGAAACGGTCAGTCACCAGTTCCTCGCCACGCGACCACACCCATAGCTGGCCTTCGCGCTTGACCACCTGGGCGCGAATGCCGTCCCACTTCCATTCGATCTGCCAGGCACTTGGCGGCCCGAGCAAGGCATCGAACTGCTCGCTTGGCGCCTGCAGCGGGTGGGCCAGGAAGAAGGGGTAGGGCTGGCCGCCACGCTGGCTGTGCTCATCGGCGGACTCCGCGGCGATCAGCTTCTGGTAGCTGGCGGCCGTGGGGCGATGGCTGATATCGGTGTAGCCGACCAGGCGCTGGGCCACGCGTTTGGCGTCCAGCCCGGCCAGCTGCGCCAAGGCGCGGGTGACCAGCAATTTGGACACGCCCACGCGAAAGCTGCCGGTGATCAGCTTCAGGCACAGCATCAGGCTGGGCCGGTCCAGCTGTGCCCAGAGCGCTGGCAGGCGCTGCTGGATCTGCTCGGGCGGCAGCCCGCGCAAGGGCAGCAAGTGTTGTTCAACCCAGGTGGCCAGGCCTTCTTCGCTGCCTTCGGCGTGCCGCGGCAGCAGCAGCGAAATGGTCTCGGCCAGGTCGCCCACGGCCTGGTAGCTTTCCTCGAACAGCCAGTCCGGCAGGCCGGCCAGGGCCGTGGCCAGTTCGCGCAAAAGGCGCGTAGGGACCAATTGGCGCGGGCGCCCGCCGGCCAGGAAGTACACCGCCCAGGCGGCATCTTCGGCGGGGGCCGTGCTGAAGTAATCGCGTAGCGCTTCGAGCTTGGCGTTGCTGGAGGTGGTCGCGTCCAGGCGCAGGTACAACGCGGCGAAAGCTTTCATGGCGAAGGCTCGGTGTTCGGCACGTCGTCCTCTTCACCGTACTCGGTGACGAAGGCCCGGGCATCCAGGTCTTGTTCATTGAGGTAGCGCACCAGCACGTTGACCGAGCCATGGGTGACCATCACCCGTTCGGCGCCGGTCTGGCCGATGGCCCACAGCAAGCCGGGCCAGTCGGCGTGGTCGGAAAGCACGAAGCCCCGGTCCACGCCACGGCGTCGGCGGGTGCCGCGCAGCAGCATCCAGCCACTGGCAAAGGCATCGCTGTAATCGCCAAAGCGGCGCATCCAGCTACTGCCGCCCGCCGACGGCGGGGCCAGCACCAACGCCTGGCGCAGCAAGGGGTCATTGCGCGGGATGTCGCCGGCATAGCGGGTTTGCGGCAGGTAGACCCCGGCATCCCGGTAAACCCGGTTAAGCGGCTCGACGGCGCCGTGCACCAGGATCGGGCCGATGCTGGCGTCCAGCCCGTGCAGAATTCGCTGTGCCTTGCCGAAGGCATAGCAGAATAGCACGCTGGCTTTGCCCTGCTCGCAGTTGGCCCGCCACCAGGCATTGATGCCGGCGAAGATTTCGCTTTGGCTGGGCCAGCGGTAAATCGGCAGGCCGAAGGTCGATTCGGTAATGAATGTATGGCAAGGCACCGGTTCGAAGGGCGTACAGGTGCCATCGGGCTCTACCTTGTAGTCACCAGAGGCGACCCACACTTCACCCTGGTACTCCAGGCGCACCTGCGCCGAGCCCAGTACATGCCCGGCCGGGTGCAGGCTAAGGGTGACGCCGTGGTGCAGCAGGCGCTCGCCGTAGGGCAGGGTCTGCAAATCGATGTCCTGGCCCAGGCGGCTGCGCAGGATCCCGGCGCCGGGGCTGGCGGTCAGGTAATGGCCGTTGCCGGTACGCGCGTGGTCGCCGTGGCCATGGGTGATCACGGCGCGCTCCACGGGCCGCCACGGGTCGATATAGAAATCACCAGGCGGGCAGTACAGGCCTTCGGGGCGGGCGATTACGAGGTCCATGGCACAACGTCTGGCGGAGGGCTTGTTAGCTCAGAGCGCGGCAGTTGCCAGGAAGTTCGAATCGCTGGAGGCAGCCCTGCGAGGGGCTGCCGGGGCTTGCATCAGGAAATGGCAATTTTCCAGCCCGACTGCCTGGCTTCTTCGATGCTCACTTTGGCCAGGCGCGCGATGTTGAGGCGCTTGCCGTTGTGCATCAGGTAGGGGGAGGTGCGCAGGTAATTCCACGCAGTGGCCGAATCGGACTGCAGGTCTTCGCTGTCGTAGGTCAGTTCCAGGGTGGCTGGCGAAGTAGCGGCAGGTGCGCAGATGTCACCGTCGCTGATCATGCGGTAATCGGCAGTTTCAGTGCCAACCCAGACCTGCGCGTTGACGGTGGCACCTTCCGGCACTTCGATGCTGGCGGGCCAGGAAATTTCGATTTTCAGAGTTTCGGTAGCCATGGTAGTGCTCCTTTGTCTTGAGGGTCGCACTCGTCGGGGTGACGAGTGCGGGACGAGGAGCTTATTCAGTGGCCCGGCCACCCGGCAGAGGGAAGGCCAGCCGCTAGCGGCCCGGGGTCAGGGTGAGCCGCTGGTTGCCATACGCGCGCCCAAAGTTCTGCTGTTGCAGCGGCAGGCTCATGAAGCGGCCTTTGAACCAGGCATCCAGCCCGTCGCTGTAATGCGCGCTGGCCGGGTTGCCGGACTGGCCGCTGCTGGTCAGGACCTGCAGCGGTTCGGCCTGGCCGAAGTCGACGATCATCCGCGCCGAGGCCGGCAGGTGGGTGTCGAAATTACTGCCCCAGGCGTACGGCGTCAGGGCCAGGGTGGTGAAGTCGCCACCTGCGGCGAGCGGCGAACGGCTGAGGGCATCGCCCAGGCCATGGTAGGCCGGTGCTGGCCAGCGGTACTGGTGCAGCTTGCCCCACTGCCAGGCGCGGCGGTCAGCGCCCAGCTGGGCGGTGCCGGCATTCATTGCGCCAGCCAGGCTGCGGGCGAGGATGGCCGGCTTGTCTTCTTTCTGCGGGGTGTTGCGGTCATCCCAGAACGGGCTGTCATCGCGCCCCAGCAGGTGATCGGCCTGTGCCGAGAACGACAACTGCGCATTGCTGACAAAGGCCTGCCAGGCTGGGCCGGACTCCGGGCCCAAGTCATCGAGGAAGGTCTGCCGCGCCACTTCCTGCAGGAACAGCTCGTACAGTGCGGCATCCGCCGACACCGGGCTTAGGCGGCCATCGAACGCCTTGAGCCGGGCCAGTGCCTCACGGGCCTTGTCGCGCTGTGCGGCTGGCAGGGCATCGATTGCCTGCTGCAGCGGCTGGGCCATGCCGGGGGCGTCGAACATCTGCTTTAGCTTGTCGGCCAGCAGGGTCACCTGGTCGTTCTGCAGGGCCATCAGGCTGCGGCTGTCATGGCGGCCATTGCCGGCCAGCTGGGCCAGGCGCTCGGCGCGCTCGGGGTAATACCAGCTGCTGGACAGCTGCATGCCGTAACCACGCGGCTGGCTGCGCTGGTTGGCGTGGCCGATCCAGCCGGCGGGTGGGTCCTGGTCGTACGGGTGCAGCATCGGGTCGGCATAGCCGTCCCAGTCATAGCGCCCGTCCCAGCCCGGCGAGGGCAGCAGGCCCTGGCCTTCGCGGCGGTTGGGGTAGCGGCCACTGACTTGCCAGCCGATGTGCTCGGGCTCGGCGAACACGAAATTAAGGGCTGCAGCGGTCACTTCACGGGTGCTGTCGAAGGCCCGCTCCAGGTTGCTGGCGCGGGTCAGGTCGAACAGTGCATCCAGGCTGCGGTCGCCCTTGAACTGCGGCAGGTTCAGTGCCAGGCCCAGGCTGGCGTTGTCGGGCTGGGCCAACAGGGTGCCGTGGCGAGTGTCATACATCACTTCACGCAGTGGCCGCTGGCCACGCACGAAGAAGGTTTCGCTACGGGCACGGGCGGGCAGCCATTTGCCGTCTGCCAGGTAGCTCAGCTGGCTGCCCTGGCGGCGCAGTTGTTCGAGGAACAGGTCCTGATTGTCGGCCATGACCGCGCTGCTGCTCCAGGCCAGTTTACCGTTGTAGCCGGCCAGCACGATCGGCAGGCCGGGTAATGACAGGCCGGCAACCTGGTACTTGCTGGTATGGATCTGTACCGGGCTCAGGGCCCAGGCGGCGCGGCTGTCGCTGGCCAGCAGGCTCTTGCCGCTGCGGCTGCGTTGCGGGCCCAGTGCCAGGTTGGCCGAACCCGGGCTGCCGAGCAGGTTGAGGTCGGCCAGCTTCTGGCTGGCAGCCGCCAGGGCAGGCAGCCCCGGTAACTGGCTGGCCAGGTTCAGGCCCTTGAGCTTGTCCACTTCGCTTTCAGCCAATGGCTCATCCGGGGCGCCGGGCAGCAGCCAGGCCAGCTTGTCGCTGCCGGCCTTTTGCGCCAGGGTCAGTGCGCTGAGTTCTTCCTGCAGGTTCACCGACTGGCTGAACGCGTACAGGCAGAAGACCAGCGCCGAGTCTTCAGGCTTCCAGTACTCCGGGCGATAGCCACTGTTGGCCAGGTCGGCTGGCAACTTGTCGCGGTAGCGGAACAGGTAGGCGTTGACCCCGCGCGCGTACACTTCAAAGAAGCGCTTGAGCCGTGGCGAGGCGTCGGCGTACTGCTGGGCGGCACTCTGCTTGAGGTTGGCGGCACGCATCAGGCGGTCGATGTCCAGCGCTTCGCTGCCGGCCAACTCGGCCAGGCGACCCTGGGCCAGCAGGCGCATGGCCAGCATCTGCTCGATGCGGTCGCCGGCGTGCACATAGCCCAGGCTGAACAGCGCGTCATGGAAGCTGCTGCTTTCGATCAGCGGTGCCCCCATGGCGTTGCGCCGTACCGAAACGTTCTGCGCCAGGCCCTTGAGCGGCTGTACGCCGCTGGTCGGTGGCACGCTGTCCTGGTAGCCGCCCGTCTGGCAGCCGGCCAGCCCGAGCATGCCGAGCAGCGTGGCAGCGGTTACGAACCGCGGGCGGAAGGGAGGAAAGGCGGGGGCGGCCATGACAAGGGCTCCTGCAAGGCGAGGCTGGTGTGGAAAGGCGCTAAGGTAGTAAGCGCGCAGGCGCCATGCAAGGTCCCAGGTCGGTTTATTTACCTGCGGCAGGTCAAACGTCGAAATGGTCGGCCAGGGTGTCGGAAAAATGCGTGCAGTTGATACGAGCGTAGCGCCGGTAGTCACGGGTAACCGCAAATGCAGAACCGGGCATCAGCAGGATCTTGTGTTGCTCCAGTTTGCGTATCAAGGGGTGCAGGTCGGGCAGGTCCGGGTGGTAGACCCACAGGAACATACCCCCCTGTGGCGCAATCTCGAACTGCCAGCCGCGTTCCAGCAACAAGCGCTGGGTCTGCACTTGCTGGCGAATCAGGCGCTGCTGCACATCCTTCATGTGCCGGGCATAGGTGCCATCCGACAATATGGTATTGACGAAGCGCTCGCAGAACGCCGGGACGGCAACGCACGTCAGCAGTTTCAGGCGGGTCAGCGGTTCGATCAGGTCTTGCGAGCAGGCAATGAACCCCACGCGCAGCGAGGCCGACAGGCATTTGGAGAAGCTGCCGATGTAGATGACCCGGTCCAGGTTGTCCAGCTCGGCAAAGGTCTGGCGCACGGCCGGGCTGAAGTCGCCATACACATCGTCCTCGACCACGTAGAATTCATGTTCCACCGCCAGGCGCAGCACACTGAAGGCATTGTGCGGGCTGATGTTGCTGCCGGTCGGGTTGTGAAAGGTGCTGTTGCAGAAGAACGCCCTGACCTTGTGCCTGGCCAGGTAGTTGCGCATTTCTTCCACGTCCGGCCCGTCCTGAGTGCGCCGGATGCCCACCACGTGGCCACCGGCCAGCTGGATCAGCTTGATCAGGTTGCCATTGCCCGGCTCGTCGACAAACACGTGGTCGCCCGGCTTGATCAGTAACCGTGCAACCAGGTCCAGGCCTTGGGTGGCGCCCAGCGTGGTCAGCAGCTGGTTGGGGCGGGCTTCAACCCGGGTCAGCCGTTTCATGTGCACACACAGCTGTTTGCGCATGGGCAGATAGCCCTGGATATCGCCGTACTCCGCCAGCGAGCTTTGCTCCAGCCGCGCCGTGCGCCGAATCGCCTTGGCCAGTAGTTCGGTGTCGCGCCACGCCGGTGGCAGCCAGCCACTGCCCAGTTTGGTGTAGTGCTGGCCGCCCTGCAGCAGCCGGAACAGCGGGTCGCCCGCCATGCACTCGGGTTCGTGGATCACGCTTGCTTGCCGGCTGCGGGTGGCGACGAAGTAGCCGCGCCCGGGTGAAGCTGTCAGCACCCCTTCGCTGACCAGTTGGGCATAGGTCGACACCACGTCGTGGTAACTGAAATCGACTGCAGCCGTCAGCTTGCGGATGGAAGGCATGCGTTGCCCAGGCAACCACTCACCTGCATCCAGGCGTTGCTTGAGCAGTTGATGAAGGCTGCAGGTGCTCATGGCAGGTCTCAAACCGTTAGAAAAAAAAGCCTAACAGTTAACGGAAATGCTTGTCGACTGTTCGTTTGCAAATGGCCATTACCTGCCACTATCCCCTTGTCGGAACTTTCGGCTGCCAGCAAAGGCAGCACTTTTAGCGTCTGTGCAAACCAGACAACTGGATAACGAGCCCTGCACCTATGGACATGCAATCAGCCGTCATTGCCAGGCTTCCTGTGCCTGATGAACTGGAGTCATACAAAGTTGTAAAAAACCTTGTGACCTCTGCGTTACTGGAGTGCTGTTCAATTGAAGAATTCGAAACGCTGAAAAATACAGATGTCATTGAAAGTGTCACCGGGCAGGCGCATGCCGACTTGCTGGCGTTTGCCACCAAAGACCCGGCGGCCGGCCGCGACCTGGTATTCATTGCCAGAACTTACACTTCTTATTCGGCGGTTTTGCATTATCGACTTGCCCATTGGGTGTACAGCAATAGTGCTGCGGTATACGGGGCCGGCGGCCAATGCCTGGCGGCCATGATTTCCCGGCGCGGGAAGATGCTCTCGGGGGCAGAAATCCATTTCCGCAGCAGCATCGGCGCGCGCTTCATCATCGATCACGGCATGGGTACCGTCATCGGTGAAACCTCGACCATTGGCGACGACTGCTACGTGCTTGGCGGCGTCACCCTAGGCGCCCGCGGTATCAGCGACAACCCGTCGAGTGCCCGGCACCCGACCCTCGGCAACCGCGTACAGATAGGCGCTTTCGCCAGTGTACTGGGTGCAATCCATATCGGTGACGGCGCCTTTATCGGGCCGGGCTGCATTGTTACCAAAGACGTTCCTGCCGCCGCCAGGGTGCAGGTTAAAACATCATTGCAGGTGGTACTTGAATCATGAACGCTCTGAACTATGAAGTTTTGCGCAATACCGAGAAGCTGTATTACAAAGACCAATACCTGGCCGGTGCCAATACGCAAGTAACACGGGTGCACAGTGATGGCATCGAGTTGCAAAGTACCGTGGCCTATCCGGAAGGCGGCGGTCAGGAAGCTGACTTCGGCACAATTGAATTACCGATCGGCACTGTGCGCTTTGTCTGGGTGAAAAAACTGTACGGCAGTCCCATTCGCCTGGAAGGTTTCAAAGGCGGAAAACTGGGCGGCATCATTATTCACAGCCTGCACCCGGACGACCTGCACTTGCTGGACGATGTCACCGTCGGCATGCCGGCCCGCGTCACCATCGATATCGAACGGCGCGAACGGCTAACACTGTCGCACAGTGCCAGTCACTTCCTGTATGCCGCTGCCGTCGGGCTGCGTGAAGAACTGAAGCAATGGACCATCGGCTGCCATATCAAGGAGGACACGGCACGTTTCGACTTCCTGGTCGAGGACGCCTTCACGGCCGAAGAGGTGGTTGAAATAGAGCGGCGGGCGAATGAGCTGATCGGCTGCGATGCGCCCATCGAGCATTACGCGGTCGAGGGGCTGGAAGACGCGCGTTTGTGGACTTACGACGGCATCGAGATCCCGTGCGGTGGCACGCACCTCGATTCACCGCGGCGCATCGGGCGCCTGAGCGTCAGGCGCAAACGCCTGGGCAAAGGCAAGGAACGGCTGATCTGCGTGTTCCCCGAGGCCGAAATCGACCTGTCCACCTACCACGAGCACTCACTATGAGCAGCACCCTGCCGCGGCGCACGTATCTGTATTTCACCGCACAGTCGATCAACCTGACTACAGCCGTCATGTCGGTGACCATGGCTGCCATCGTCGGCGCTGCCCTGGCGCCGGACGCCGCATGGTCCACGGTGCCCTACGGGTTTCAGTTCCTGTGCCTGATGCTGGCAACCTATCCGGTTTCCAGGCTGATGAGCCGCATCGGCCGCAAGAAGGCCTTCATGCTGGGCGCGATCCCCCTGGCACTGTCTGGCGTCAGCGGCTTTCTGGCGGTGGAGCACCAGCATTTCGCAACCTTGGTATTCAGCCATTCGGCGTTGGGCGTTTACATCGCCTTCGCCAACTTCAACCGCTTTGCGGCCACCGACAACCTTTCCCAGGCGTTGAAGCCCAAAGCCCTTTCGCTGGTCGTGGCCGGCGGTGTGATTGCCGCCGTGGTCGGGCCGACGCTCACCGAGTGGTTACGTGACGTAGGCGGTTACCCCCTGTTTTCGCTGTGTTATGCCGCGTTTGTCGGCCTGGCGCTGCTGTCACTGCTGATTGCCCTGTGCCTGCCCAACGATACCGGCATGGCCAGTGCAGCCAACAGCACCGCCAGGTCGACCAGTACTCGCAACGAGCCGTTAAGCCCGAGCGTTATCGTGGCAATGGCTGTCGCGGCGCTGGGCTACGGCATCATGAACCTGCTGATGATTCAGGCCTCGATGCACATGAAACACATGCATGAGGACTTCACTGATGTGCGCCTGGCGATCCAGTGGCATGTGATAGCCATGTTCGCGCCCTCGTTCTTCACCGGCGCGATCATCCAGCGTCTGGGCATTCGTACCACCATCTGTGCGGGCCTGGCGCTTTTGATCGGCTGTTCGGCGCTGAATATCTGGTCGCACAGCTACGCCATGATGACCTTGGCACTGGTTGCCCTGGGGCTGGGCTGGAACCTGACCTATGTCGGTGGCGGCGCGTTGCTGGCCCAGTCGCTGCAGAACAGCCCGGCAGCGATGCAGATGCAGGGCAAGAACGACCTGGGCATTGCCATCTTCGCCACCATCGGTGCGTTCAGCCCTTCGCTGTTGCTGAGCACGGTCGGTTGGGACGGCACCAATGCCATCTGCATGGCCCTGTGCATCGGGCTGCTGGTTGCCACTGCTGGCCTGCTGCAGAACAAGGCCTGCCTGCAAACCTCTATGGAAGGTAGCCGCAAATGAGCGAGCTCATCAGCGTCAGCGATCGTATCTACACCAAGCTGGAAATGAACAACCCGGGCGGCAGCCACAAATACCGGGCGGCCCGGCGCATCGTCGAACATGCTGTGCGCAATGGCGACATCATTCCCGGGGTGACAACCGTCATCGAAAAAACCGGAGGCAGTTTTGGCTTCGGCTTGCTGGCGGCCTGCCACAAGTACCAGGTGGCGGTAGAGCTGGCGGTAGGGCTGAGTTTCAGCCAGACCAAGCGGGACTTGCTGGAGTGTTTCGGTGCCCGGCTGATTGGCAAGGAAATGCTGATGGCCGGTGCCACCCCCAAGGATGTGGTAATGCACCATCTGGAGCACCAGGCCGAGCTGGGCAAGTCATACTTCTACACCGACCAGTTCAACAACCCGGTGGGTATCGAAGCCCACCGTTACCAGACAGCCAGCGAGCTGGCGCTGCAGTTGACCAATGCCGGGGCCGGCAAGGAAATCCTGTTTGTCGGTTGCGCGGGAACGGGTGCCAGTTTTACGGGGATCACCCTGGGGCTGAAGGACCATGGCTTCGAGGTGTCTACGGTGCTGGTCGACCCCAGTGGCTGTGACTCGAGGGCTGGCGTGTTCACCGATCACCGTTTTGAGGGCATGGCGGTGGGCGTGTGCCCGCCGTTCATGGACTGGTCGCTGGTGGATGAGCGGGCGCAGGTGCAACACCCGGAGATGCTGGCTGCGCAGCGCTGGTTCTACATGCAAAGTGGCATTTTTGTCGGTAATACCGCTGCGGCCTGCCTCGCGGTTGCCCAGCGCATGGCCCAGCACCCGCGCTATGTCGGTACCACGCTGGTGACCATCGCCTATGACGCCGGCCTGTGGTACCAGGATTTGCTCGGCGCGAACCGGCGCAAGGCGGCGTAGGAGCGGGTTTACCCGCGAAGAATGCGACGCGGTGTATGGCACCGGCTTTGCCGGTGTTCGCGGCTAAAGCCGCTCCTACAGGGACCGCGCAGCCTGAGGCTTGTACCCTACCTGTGGGAGCGGGTTCACCCGCGAAGAATCGAGTGCGGTGTATGGCACCGGCATAGCCGGTGTTCGCGGCTGAGGCCGCTCCTACAGGGACCGCGCCAGCCTGAGGCTTGTACCCTAGCTGTGGGAGCGGGCGTGCCCGCGAAGAATGCGACGCGGTGGATGGCACCGGCATAGCCGGTGTTCGCGGCTGAAGCCGCTCCTACAGGGACCGCGCTAGCCTGAGGCCTTTACCCTACCTGTGGGAGCGGGTTCACCCGCGAAGAATGCGACGCGGTGGATGGCACCGGCGTAGCCGGTGTTCGCGGCTAAAGCCGCTCCTACAGCCTCTCCTGCAAAAAGCAGCCGGTCAGGCGCCGTGGCACTTCTTGAACTTTTTCTCGCTGCCGCACGGGCACGGGTCGTTACGGCCAACGTCCTTCAGGGCGTTGCGTACCGGCTCCTGATGGCCGTGGTTGCAGTGCGGGCCGTGCACATGGCCGTGATCGTGATCATGGTGGTGGTCATGGTCGTGGTTGCAGTCAGGGCCATGAACGTGGGGTTGTTGGGACATTGCAGGGTTACTCCGGGAAGTGATCGCCGGGGATTATCTCACCACTGCGCGATAAGTGCAGGTCTCGATGAATCAGTAGCCCTGTCGCCAGTTCGGCCTGAAGGGTGTAATGCAGCGGTTGCCCGCTTTTCAGCAGCTTGGCCAGGGGTTTCAGTTGCTGCCACAGGTTGGTCCGCGCGGTGATCTTGAAGGTGCGCCGGGCATGCCCGCCCACGCTGCGCCAAAGGCTTTCTTCATCCTGCACCAGCAGCAGGTCGTTGAGGCGTACGGTATACGACAGGCTGCGGATGAACAGGCGGCTGTCATTGGGGTTGTCGACCTGTACGTGCAGTACGAACTCTTGTTGCAGCAACCTGGCCTTGACCGTTTCGACCTCGACCAGGTGCACTTCAGGTTCACGCCAGTCATCACCGCCCCAGCTGGCGCAGCCCGTCAACCACGCCATCAGCGTACCGAGTAGCAGCAGACGGGCGTGTTGGATCATGCTCAGTTCTCCATGTAACTGGCGCAGCACTTCTTGAATTTCTGCCCGCTGGCGCAGGGGCAAGGGTCGTTGCGCCCGGCCTTCAGGCCGACCGTAGGGTCGATGAAGTACCAGCGCCCGGCGTGCTGCACGAACGCGGAGCGCTCGCGGTGCTGGTGGTCGCCGTCCGTGTCGTGCCAGCGCGCGGTGAAGGTGACAAAAGCGTGCTCCGGCTGGCCACCCAGCACCTCTGCGCTTTCCACTTCCAGGCCCAGCCAGGTGCTCTGGGCGCTCCAGGTGGCCATGGCGGCGCGGTCCAGGCCGGCTTGCTGGGCCGGCAGGGTGGTGGCCACCAGGTAGTCGACCAGGCCCAGTACGTAGGCACTGTAGCGCGAGCGCATCAGCGTCTGGGCATCCGGTGCCGGGGTACCGGCATGGTAATGCCCGCAGCAGGCGTCAAGCAGGTTGCCACTGCCGCAAGGGCAGACCGAGACACTCATCATTACCACCAGTACTTGCCGAAGTTTTCAGGGTTGGCCCAGAACCGGGCGTTGAGCCAGTCCGGGACCTGCTTGTAATCATGTAGATCATAGGTGAACAGGCTCAAGACCTGCTGGTCGCGGCAGAATTTCTCGCTGGCCGACAGGGCCAGGGCAAAAAAGTCGGTGTCCTGCCAGCCGCAGGCGGCCAGGTCGGCCAGCACGGCAACCCGGCTGGCATTGAGGTTGCGGATGCCGCCCAGCAGCTCCAGGCCGGTGCGTTTGGGCAGGTGTTCCAGGCAGTCCACCAGCACCGCCAGGTCGAAACGCTGGGCCGCCAGCTCGGCTGGCAGCGGGCCCGGGGCCGCGCTGGCGATGGTCACTTGCGGGTGCGCCTGGGCGAAGGCGTCCAGCGCCGGGAAGCGCGTGCCCACCAGCAGCAGGCGTTGCGGGGTAAAGCGTTCGAGCAGGGCCGCCAGGGCCTGCTGCGGGGTGCGTTGGGAAAAACCGTCGGTCATTGCCAATCCTCGTTCAAGTCGTCCAAGACTAGCGGGCCGCGGCTTGCGGGCAAAGAGGCATGTGACCGCGTCGTGGCTTATTGCTGGCAGCATTGGAATGCGCGGTCTTTACTCCCAGAGATCGGCCTTATGCCGATTCCCCCTAGGAGAAGCAATGAAATGAGCATAGTACGCACAGCGTTACCCCTGGTACTGCTCACCAGTGTGTTGACTGGTTGTGCAGGTTTGCAAAAAACCGACTGGCCGAAATGTGCCGCCGTCGGGGGTGTAGGCGGCGCTGCCCTGGGCGCCATCGAAAGTTCCAGCTGGGCTGGCTGGGGCGCGTTGCTCGGCGGTGGCCTGGCGGCGGGCTATTGCTGGGCCCATGGTGATGGCGACGAGGATGGCGATGGCGTGCCGGACAGCCGTGACAAGTGCCCAGGCACCCCGCGCGGTGTGCAGGTTGATGCCGATGGCTGCCCGCCACCTGCGCCTGCGGTGGTCGAGGAAGTGGTGGTGCAGAAGGAAGAAGTCATCGTCATCCGCGATGTGCACTTCGAATTCGACTCTGCGCGCCTGACCGCCAGCGACAAGCAACGCCTCAATACCATTGCCACGCGCCTGAAACAGGAAGCGCCCTCTGCCCGCCTGAGCGTCAGCGGCCATACCGACAGCGTCGGCTCCGACAGCTACAACCAGAAACTGTCCGAGCGCCGTGCCCATTCGGTAACCGATTACCTGGTCGAGGAAGGGGTTCCGCGCAGCAGCTTCATTTCGGTGATCGGTGCCGGTGAAACCCAACCGGTGGCAGACAATGCCACGGCTGAAGGGCGTGCCATGAACCGTCGTACCGAGATCAAGATCCAGCGTTGAAACGGCGTATGCCCGTGCCTTGAGCAGTGGCACGGGCGCGCATTGAAGCCGGTCCGCCGTTTATGGCCAATGACACAGGAGCATTCAGCATGAGTGTGACGTCGAAGGCGGCTCTGCCGCTGTTGGTGGCTACCAGCCTGCTCGCGGGCTGCGCCACGCACAGCGATGGCAGCGCGCCCCTCAACCAAAGGACCTGGCCCATTTGCAGCGTGCTGGGCGGCTTGGTCGGTGGCGGCCTGGGCGCTGTCGAAAGTTCTGCCTGGGCTGCGGCTGGCGGTGCCTTGGGCGCCGTCGCCGGCGGGCTGATCTGCTTTGCCCAGGACGGTGACGAAGATGGCGATGGTATTTTTGATCGACGCGACTACTGCCCCGATACCCCCGCCAACACGGCGGTCGACCACATGGGCTGCCCGCTGAAGGAGTACCCGGCGACAGCACCTGCCACTGCTCCCGAGCCCTCGCCGGATGTGATCATCCTCGATGACAACGGCGCGGTGATGTTCGCTTTCGACTCCGCTGAGTTGACCCCGGCGGCCAAACAGCGCCTGCAAGGCCTGGTGGCGCAGCTCGATTCCCCGACGGTTGCCAAGGTCAGGGTGATCGGGCACACCGACAGCGTCGGGTCCGACAGTTACAACCAGGCGCTTTCCGAACGCCGCGCCAGTAGCGTGGCCGAGTACCTGATCGGCCAGGGCCTGGAGCCGGGCAAGGTCACCAGCCAGGGCCGCGGCGAAAGCGAACCGGTCACCGACAACGAAACCGAAGAGGGCCGCGCGCGCAACCGACGGGTGGAGCTGCACCTCAACTGAGCGGTGCTGGCGCCTGCCTTGGCATTGCAGTTAATGTTGGTCGCACGGCCCGCTCGCTCGGGCCGTCTCGACATAACAACACTATCTATAGGGGCGGGGTATGAAGTTCATCCTGGGCCTGGGCAAGGTCCTGACGGTCGCTTTCTGGGGTGTGGTGTTGTTCAATCAGCTGATGCCACAACCGCTGCCTTTCAATCTGTTGATCAATGCCGCTGGCATTTTCCTGCTGAGCCTGCATCTGCTTGAAGTGCTGTTCTTCAACGCCAGCTTGCGTGGGCGCAGCCATCGCTGGTTCGATCGCTTGCAGATCCTGTTGACGGGTATATTCCATGTCATGTCCATTCCCCGTGCGCAGGAGGCGCCACGAAATGCGTAATCTGATGTTGCTGGCCTTGTTGGCGGCCCCCCTTGCCCAGGCCGAGAGCCTGGAAGTTGCCGCCAATTCCATGCTGCGCCTGCCCGACAAGTCGGCCAGCGTCCACCTTACGCATTTGCGTGTTGCTGACGCGGCAACCCTGATGCTGCCTGCGTCACTCGCGCAATTGACCGTTGACCAGCTGGAGCTGGGGCGTGATGCGCGCATCGTTGTTGCGCCTTCCGATACCCCGCTGTTGATCGAGGCGCGCAGCGCGCGGCTGGGCGAGGGCAGTGAGTTCAGTGCCACCGGGGCGGCGGGTAGTTACCAGCGGGCAGCCCGTTCGGGCCGCAGCCTGGAGCTGAAACTGGCTGAACTGGATGCCGACCGGGTCGCAATCGATGCACGCGGTGGCGCGGGTGCGCCGGGTTACGTGGGGCTCGACGGTGGCAACGGCCAGGCCGGTGGCTGCACCTGGGGCCAGGCCAGCCGCGGTGCCAATGGCGATGATGGTGGCAACGGGCACGATGGTGCGCCGGGTGGGCGCGTTCGCCTGAGCGTGCCGCAGGGCTACCCGCAGGAGCGCATTATCGTGCGCCTGGATGGCGGGGCACCGGGCAAACCGGGTGCGGCAGGCAAGGCCGGCAAAGGTGGGGCTAGCAAGGGGTGCCTGGTGTACCGCACCGATGCCGGTGCCAATGGCCGGCCCGGGCAACCAGGCCAGCCTGGCTTGGCGGGGGCTGAGGGTGAGCTGATCCTGCAGCGCCTCTAAAACGTACTGCGATCCCTTGTAGGAGCGGCTTCAGCCGCGAACACCGGCAAAGCCGGTGCCATCCACCGCGCTGGATTCTTCGCGGGTAAACCCGCTCCTACAGGTACCGTGTAAAACCAGTCATATCATCAGCCGCGAACTGGCCACCACCACCACGGCCAGGCCCAGCAGCAGGTTGATGCCCACCATCCGCCGAATCCGCCCCAGCACTGCCGCACCTGCCGACCAGTTCTCGGCCTGCACCGCCGCTTTCAGCTCCGGCAGCAGCAACGCCTGAATGCGCATGAACAAGGCAAACATGGCGATCCCGCCGCCGATCATCACCTGGACATACTTAGGCGCGGTCTCGAACCCGCTGAAGCGCACGTGCAACATGCCGATACCACTGATCGCCAAAATCGCCACAGCCAGCCAGACCCAGCCGAAGAAACGTCGGAAAACTTCCACCCACAAGCGCAGGCGGGCAGGCCCTTCCAGGGCTGCAACCGTTGCCGGGCGCAGCACCAGCCAGGCGAAGAACATGCCGCCGACCCATACCAGGGCGGCCAGAACATGCAGTGTGTAGGGCAGGGCAAAGGCAAGCATCCGGATCTCCATGCGGCACAAAGGGCAATAGCGGGGTATGATAGCCGCCCCATGCGAAACACTGAAAATATATCCAGCCCTCCGGGCGCCTGCAGACCATGATCAGCAACGAACTCAAAGCCACCATCCAGGGCGCCTATACGCGTTTTCTCGAAGCCAAGAGCCTCAAGCCGCGCTATGGCCAGCGCCTGATGATCGCCGAAGTGGCCAAAGTGCTTGGCGACATCGCCTGCGACGATGAAGGCCGCCGTGCCGGCGAGCCTGCCGTGGTGGCGGTGGAGGCGGGCACCGGTACCGGTAAGACGGTCGCCTACGCGCTGGCCGCGATCCCGGCCGCCAAGGCAGCCGGCAAGCGCCTGGTGATCGCCACCGCGACGGTGGCCCTGCAAGAGCAGATCGTCATCAAGGACC
Source organism: Pseudomonas sp. S37 (assembly GCF_016658545.1). GTDB lineage: Bacteria > Pseudomonadota > Gammaproteobacteria > Pseudomonadales > Pseudomonadaceae > Aquipseudomonas. The sequence continues at coordinate 47,495 of NZ_JACVZC010000030.1, forward strand.
TGCCCGACCTGATGCGCAACAGCGGCCTGAATTTCAGCTTCGCGCTGGCCAAAGGCCGTGGCCGCTACCTGTGCCTGTCAAAGCTCGACATCCTGTTGCAGGAGGGCCACGCCCAGTCGGCCACCGCCCAACTGTTCGAGGAAGAAGGCTTCCACATCGAAGTCGACGAGCGCAGCCAGAAGCTGTTCAACAGCATGATCGAGAAGCTCGCTGGCAACCGTTGGGACGGCGACCGCGACAGTTGGCCCGAGGCCCTGGAAGACCAGGACTGGGCCCGCCTGACCACCGACCACAGCCAGTGCACCGGCCGCCACTGCCCCAACTTCCAGCAGTGCGTGTTCTACAAGGCCCGCGAAGGCATGGGCAAGGTCGACGTGATCGTCACCAACCACGATATGGTGCTGGCCGACCTGGCCCTGGGCGGTGGTGCGGTTTTACCCGACCCGCGTGACACCATGTACGTGTTTGACGAGGGCCACCACCTACCGGACAAGGCCATCGGCCATTTCGCCCATTATTCGCGCCTGCGCTCCACTGCCGACTGGCTGGAGCAGACCGCCAAGAACCTGACCAAGCTGCTGGCCCAGCATCCGCTGCCCGGTGACCTGGGCAAGTACATCGAGCAGGTGCCAGAGCTGGCGCGTGAAGTGCGTACCCAGCAGCAATTCATGTTCACCCTGTGCGAGCAGGTGGCCGACTTCCGCCCGAGCGAAGACACCGAAGGCCGTGAACGCCCGCGTTACCGCTTTGAGGGGGGGGTGGTGCCAGAGCAGATCCGCGAAGTGGGCATCGAGCTGAAAAAAGGCTTTGCCCGCCTCAACGACCTGTTCACCCGCCTGGCCGACCTGCTCAAGGAAGGCATGGACGGTGAGGTCAGCATCGGCATTGCCAGCCACCAGGCCGAAGAGTGGTACCCGCTGTTCGGCAGCCTGGTCACACGTGCCCAAGGCAATTGGGAGCTGTGGACGGCTTTTACCGCCGAAGACCCGGAAGACAGCCCGCCGATGGCGCGCTGGCTGACATTGGCCGAGAGCGGTGCGCTGTTCGACATCGAAGTCAACGCCAGCCCCATCCTTGCCGCCGAAATGCTGCGTCGCAGCCTGTGGAGCGTGGCCCATGGTGCGCTGGTGACCTCGGCGACATTGACCGCGCTGGGCAAGTTCGACCGCTTCCGCATGCGCTCCGGGCTGCCGCGTGATGCGGTCACCTGCGTAGTGCCTAGCCCGTTCGTGCACGGCGATGCCGGCCTGCTGCGGGTCCCCGACCTGCAGGCCGACCCACGCGACGCGGCGGCGCACACGGCGGCGATCATCCGCGAGCTGCCGAATATCGTCGAAGATGCCCGCGGCGCGCTGGTGCTGTTCTCTTCGCGCAAGCAGATGCAGGACGTGTTCGACGGCCTGGACCGTGACTGGCGCAAGCTGGTGCTGATCCAGGGCAACCTGTCCAAGCAGGAAACCCTGAACAAGCACAAGGCGCGGGTCGACGATGGCCAGCACAGCGTGCTGTTCGGCCTGGCCAGCTTTGCCGAAGGCGTCGACTTGCCGGGGGCGTACTGCGAACACGTGGTCATCGCCAAGATTCCTTTCTCTGTGCCCGACGACCCGGTCGAAGCCGCCTTGTCGGAGTGGATCGAGGCCCGCGGCGGCAACCCGTTCATGGAAATTGCCGTGCCCGACGCCTCGCTCAAGTTGATCCAGGCCTGCGGTCGCCTGCTGCGTACCGAGCAGGATCGCGGCGTCATCACCTTGCTGGATCGGCGCCTGGTCACCCAGCGCTACGGCAAGGCTATTCTCAATGCGCTGCCGCCGTTCCGGCGGGAGATTTCCTGACCGCCGGAGCACTTGCTGCGGCGCGTTGTCCATTACTCAGTCCTGGGCCATGACGGCCCTGAAGGAGAGCCTCAGCCTTATGGTCCGCCGTACCTTGCCTGCCGTTTTCGCCCTGTTGTTCAGCTCGCCCTTGCTGGCCGGGCAACAGACGCTGTTCAGCTTCGTGCGCCCGGCCTCGGTGGTCAATGTGGCGACCGAGGATGCCGGCATGCCGCAGTACAACGCGGAGCAAACGGCTGAAGGCGAGGTGTTGCGGCGTGTGGTGTTCAACCCGGCCCAACGTCCAGTCCTGCGCCTGAGCCCGCAAGGTGGCGTATGGGACTGGTCCAGCGGGCGGTTCCTCACCTTGCGCCTACAAAGTGCCATGGACTGGGCGCTGACCGTGGATGTTACGGTGCAAGGCAGCGATGGCCGTACCTTGACCAGCCGTATCGACCTGCCGGCTGGCCCCGCGCAAACCGTGATGGTGCCGCTGACGGCCAGTTCGCCACTCAGCCAGGGCATGCGCGCCGGCCCGCCGATGCCCTGGAACCATGCTGGCCAGCGCCTGTTGCTGACCAGCAGTACTGGCGCGGTCGACCTCAAGCAGGTGGCCTCGATCAGCCTCAGCATCCCCAACCCGAAGGTGGCGCAGAACCTGCTGATCGAGCGGGTGGGTATTCAGGATGACGACCAGGCCTACCAGGCGGCCTATCACGAATTGATCGATGCTTACGGCCAATCCACGCGAGGTAACTGGCCCGAGAAGGTTGCCAATGACGACCAGCTCAAAGCAGCCGATAGCCGTGAACAGCAGCAGCTCAAGGGCTGGCTGGCAGAGCGTGGCAAGCAGCACCTGGATGCCTACGGTGGCTTGGTGGCCGGGCCGGCGTTTACGGCCAAGGGCTTCTTCCGTACTGAAAAGCGAGATGGCCGCTGGTACCTGGTAACGCCGGAGGGGCACCCGTTCTACTCGCTGGGGGTAAATGCCGTGGCAGCCGACGGCGGGCGTACCTACACCGCCGGGCGCGAAACCATGTTCAAGGCTTTGCCGGGTGAGGGCGATGCACTGGCCGCGTTCTATGGCGAAGGCAACAACGACGATGGCAATACCTCGTCGCAAGGGCGCAATTTCAAGAAAGGGCGCTGGTTCGACTTCTATGCCGCCAACCTGCAGCGTACCTATGGCAAACCCTGCCCGCCCCCTGCAGAAGGGCAGCCGGCCGCTTGCCCACCGCTGGCGCTGGATGCAGCACGCTGGCAAGCGCATGCACTTGACCGTTTGCAGGCATGGGGTTTCAACACGATCGGTAACTGGAGTGAGCCAGCCCTCGACCAGGCCAGGCGTATGCCATACACCTTGCCGCTGTCGATCGTTGGCGATTACGCCAGCATCAGCACTGGCATGGACTGGTGGGGCCGCATGCCCGACCCGTTCGACCCGCGCTTTGCCATGGCTACCGAACGTGCCGTGGCTATTGCCGCCCGCGATCACCGTGATGACCCTTGGCTGATTGGCTATTTCGCCGACAACGAGCTGGCCTGGGCTGCACCGGGTGACGACCCCAAGGCCCGTTACGGCCTGGCCTACGGCACCTTGCGCCTGACCACCGACGTGCCGGCCAAGCGCGCCTTCCTCAAGCAGTTGCGCGACAAGTACCGCAACCAGGAGGGGCTGTCCAAGGCCTGGGGCATCGAACTGACTGCCTGGGAACTGATGGAAGACCCAGGCTTCGAGGCGCCATTGCCCAACCCGGAGCATCCGGAAATCGAGCGTGACTACCAGCATTTCCAGCAGGTATTTGCCGAAACCTATTTCAAGACCATTTCCGATGCATTGAAGTGGCACGCGCCCAACCACCTGTTGCTGGGTGGCCGCTATGCCGTCAGCACGCCGGAGGCAGTCAAGGCCTGCGCCGAATTCTGCGATGTGCTCAGTTTCAACTTCTATACCCTCAAACCGCAGGACGGCTACGACTTCGCCCGTCTGGCCGAGCTGGACAAACCCGTGCTGGTGTCCGAGTTCCAGTTCGGCTCACGTGATCGCGGGCCCTTCTGGCCCGGGCCACTGGAGCTGGTGCGCGAAGAAGACCGGGGTCCGGCCTATGGCAATTTCCTCAAGGCGGCCCTTGAGCAGCCGATGATCGTCGGCGCGCACTGGTTCCAGTACCTCGACCAGCCGGCCAGCGGCCGCCTGCTCGACGGCGAGAACGGCCACCTGGGGCTGGTGGCGATCACCGATATGCCGTACCCGGGGTTTGTCGACGCGGTGCGCAAGAGCAATTTGCAAACCATGGCCCAGCTGCGGACCCAGCTGGAAAAACCAGCGCCCTGATTACAGGCTGACGCCGTTCGCTTTTGTGGGAGCGGCCTTGCCGGAGCGCCGGACCGGTCGGATTGGGCTGCGCAGCAGCCCCA
>NZ_JACVZC010000031.1 GCF_016658545.1 Pseudomonas sp. S37
CCCCCCCCCCCCCCCCCCCCCCCCCCCCCCCCCCCCCCCGCTCCTACAGGGTGCGCGCCATTTCAGTCTATTCAGCAACCCCCAGCATCTCGTTCAGCACCCGCGCCAGCTCATCGGCCTGCACCGGCTTCTGCATCACCAGGCTGCCTGGCAGCTCCAGCCCCTCCAATTCCGCATAGCCGGTGAGGAACAGCACCGGCAAGCGCGGATAGCGCTCGCGCGCCGCCAGCGCCAGTTGCGCACCATTGAATTCTGGCATGGCGAAGTCGGTCAGCAGCAGGTCGATCTCGTCATCCAGCAGTGCCAAAGCCTGCTCGCCGCTGTGTGCCTGACGCACCTGGTAACCATACTGGCGCAGCACATCGCCGAGCATGTCGCGCACCAGGTGGTCATCATCCACCAGCAACACGGTGCGGTTATCGCCGCTTTCGCTGATCGCCTGGCTGAGCCGCGGCGTTGCAGGTTCGTTGAGCATTGCTTCCTTCACTGCCGGCAGGTACACCGCCACCTCGGTGCCGCGCCCCGGCCTGGTGTCGATACGCACGCCACCCCCGGACTGCTTGGCAAAGCCGAACACCTGGGCCAGGCCCAGGCCGGAGCCCTTGCCGATGTCCTTGGTGGTGAAAAACGGCTCGAACACCTTGCCCAGCACCTCTTCACTCATGCCACAGCCGGTATCGCGGATACTCAGCATCACGTATTCGCCAGGGTCCGGGTCTTCCGGGCGTTGCGGGCGAGCATCGATGCGGGTGTTGCGGGTCACCAGGGTCAACTGGCCGCCGTCCGGCATGGCATCGCGGGCATTGATCGCCAGGTTGAGGATGATCATTTCGGTCTGGGTCGGGTCGGTCAATGCCTGCCACAGGCCCGGGTCCAGGTCCAGGCGCACCGAGACGTTGCCGCCCAAGGTCCGGCGTAGCAACTCCTCAAGGCCAGCCAGGGTGCGGTTCAGGTTGAGGGGTACCGGCTCCAGGCGCTGACGGCGCGAAAACGCCAGCAACTGCGAGGTCAGCTTGGCACCGCGCTCGCCTGCTTCGCGGACATGCGTGAGGCGTGTGCGCGCCTTGTCCAGGTCGCCCTTGGCCAGGTCGCGCTCCAGAAAGCTGGCGCCGGTAAGGATCACCGTCAGCAGGTTGTTGAAGTCGTGCGCCACACCGGCGGTCAGCTGGCCTACCGCTTCCAGGCGCTGCATCTGCTGCAATGCCGCCTCGATGCGTTCACGCTCGGCGATCTGCTCGCGCAGGCGGGCGTTGGCTTCGGCCAGGCCCAGCGCGGCTTCGCGCTCGCTGGTGATATCCCGCGCCACCACGTAGAGCAAAGTGTCCTCTGGCACCACGACCCACGACAGCCAGCGCTGCTGGCCGCTGGCGTGCAGGATGCGGCCAACGAAGCGGGCACTGGTGCGGCCGTGGGAGAGGGCGGCCAGTTCAGTCAGCAGCAGTTCCTGGTCGGGCTCGGGCAACAGGTGCAGCAAGGACGACTGGCTCAGGCGCTCGCGGGAGAAGCCCAGGCTGGCTTCCCAGGCAGGGTTCAGCGCAACCGGGGTCAGGTCCTTGTTCAGCACAGCCAGCAAATCCTGCGACAGCTCCCAGGCGCGGTCCCGTTCACGGGTACGGCGCTCGACCCGTTCGCCCAGCATCTCGTTCAGTTGGCGCAGCGCCTGGGTGGCCAGGCGTTGGGTGTGGATGTCCTGCAGTACCCCGGAAAAGCGCACACACTGACCGTCGACGAACTGGCTCTGGCCACTGCTGAGCAACCAGCGCGGTTCCAGACCGTTGGGTTGCGCAATGCGGAACTCCACCCGGTAATGGCCACCGCTCTCGGGGCGCATGGCGGATTCCACCGCATTGCGAACCAGGGGCAGGTCGGCGGGGTAGATGCCGCCAAAAAACACCTCAAGGCTCATCTCGGTGCTGGTAGGCAGGCCGAACAGGGTCTTGCAGCGGTCGTCCCACAGCAACAGGCCCTCTTGCGGGCGCAGGTCCCAGGTGCCCATGCCGGCGGCATCGATGGCAATGCGCGCGCGTGCCTCGACGTTGGCCAGGGCCTCTTCGGCGCGGCGCCGGCGCTGGCGTTCCTGCACTTCGGTAAGCGCCCGGCGCACCGCCTTGGGCAGCAGCGGCAGGTTTTTCTTCAGCACATAGTCGGTCGCACCCAAGCGGATCATTTCCACTGCGTGCTCTTCGCCATAGATGCCGGAGAGGAAGATGAACGGGGTATCCGGTGCCAGGCGCTGGGCGATCGCCAGCACCTCGGTGCCGGACGAGCCCGGCAGCACGCAGTCGCACAGGATCAGGTCGTAGCGAGCTTCGCGCAGGGCATGTTCGACGCCCATATGGTCGAACACCAGCTGCGACTGCACATGCAGCCCGCTGCGTTCCAGGCGCATCAGGGTCAGCTCGGCGTCCATCGAGCTGTCTTCGACCATCAGGAGTTTCAACGGCGTTTGCTGCATCGTTGCGGCGGCCTCAGTTGCTACCGCGACGGTTCAGCCGCAGTGAGCCAGGTGGTGGTTCGTTGAGCACAGCCCAGAATACCCCGAGGTCGGAGATGGCGGCGACGAATTCCTTGAATTCCACAGGCTTGACCACATAGGCATTAACCCCCAGCTCGTAGGCGCGCAGCAGGTCGGGCTCTTCGCGCGAGGAGGTCAGCATCACCGTGGGTATGCTGCGCAGTTCGGCGGTGGCGCGCACTTCCTTGAGCACTTCCAGGCCATCGACCTTGGGCAGCTTCAGGTCAAGCAGCAAGACAGCCGGGTTGCCGTCGTCACGTTCGGCGTAGGCATTGCGGCGCAGCAGGTAATCCAGTGCTTCGGCACCGTCACGCAGCACGATGACTTCGTTGGCCAACTGGCTGCGCTCCAGTGCCAGGAGCGTCAGCTCCAGGTCCCGTGGGTTGTCTTCGACCAGCAGGATGGGTTTGAGCATGGTGATAACGGTACCTCAGGTGGCCGCGGGCTGACGCGGCAGGGTGAAATGGAAACTGGCGCCCCGGTCGATCTGGCCGCTGGCCCAGACCCGGCCGTCATGCCGTTCGATGATGCGGCGCACGCTAGCCAGGCCAATCCCGGTGCCTTCGAATTCTTCCATGCGGTGCAGGCGCTGGAACACACCGAACAGTTTGTTGGCATAGGCCATGTCGAAGCCCACGCCGTTGTCGCTGATGCATATTTCGGTTTCGCCCGGGTGCTGCACGGCGCTGATCTGGATGCGTGCCGGGCTGCGCCCGCGGGTGTACTTGATGGCATTGGCCAGCAGGTTGTGCAAGGCCAGGTTGATGAAGGCCGGGTCGCCGATCACCTTGGGCAGAGCGGCGACGTCCCAGACGATCTCGCGGCCCTCGTAGTCAGGCGCCAGCTCGCTGCGAATGGCCTCGACCAAGGCATTCAGGTCGACGTCCGAGAGGCGCAGGGCCGAGCGGCCCATTTGCGAGAAGTTGAGCAGGTTGTCGACCAGGCTGCCGGCGAAATGTGCGGCTTCCCCGATGTGTTGCAGGAAGCGCCTGCCGCGTTCGCTAAGGCCCTGGCCTTCGATTTCGCCGAGCAGTTCGGTGTAGCCGGCGATATGCCGCAAGGGCGCACGCAAGTCGTGGGACACACTGTACGAGAATGCCTCGAGTTCCTTGTTCGAGCGGCGCAGCTCGTTGGCCAACTGTGCCAGCTCTTCGGCCTTGCGCAGGACGATGCCGAGCACGGCGGTACGCAGCTCTTGCACGCCCTCGACGACCAGCGGGTCCCACGGCTCGCAGTAACCGTGCAACTGTTCCTGCCAGCGCTCGAAACTGTGCCGCGGGGCGAGGTCGCCCTGTGGCCCTGCCTGCTTGCTCGGTTGCCCGGCCCAGTTCACTGTGCGGACCTGCTCGGGGCGGAACCACAGCAGGTAGTGCGAGTGGATCTGCGAAATGGCCACGGCCAGCACGCCGCCGGCATGGCTTGCCAGTTCCGGCAGGTCATCGATGTCGCGGCGCAGGTTGTCGCTGTGGAACACTTGTTCTTCGCCGCGCTGCGCCAGCCAGTGCACCAGCGCCGTCACCTGGGCAGCGGGTGGCGTCTGGCCGATCAGGTCGCAACGTTCAGCCGAGATCACCGCTGCACCTTGCGCGCCAGCGAATGCCAGCAGCACTTCCGGCAGGTCGCGCAGGCCTTCGCTGACACTGTCGTGGTCGGCCATGGACGAGATCATGCGCACGATGTGCTGGCGCAGGTCCAGCAGCTTGCGCGTGCTGGCGTGCGACTCGCGGGACTCGATCTGTAATGACAGCACACTGGCCAGCAGCTCGCAGGCGGTGCGGGTGCGCAGGTCAACTGCGCGAGGCTGTTCGTTATGGCAGGAGACCAGGCCCCACAACTGGCCATCGACCACAATCGACAGTGACATCGAGGCCAGGGTGCCCATGTTACGCATGTATTGCAGGTGAACCGGCGACACGCTGCGCAGCGCTGCAAAGCTCATGTCCAGCGCCTTGCCGGTACGCGGGTTGGCAGCGGGCAGCAGCGGCGAAGGCTGGTAGTTGGCGTTCTCGATCACCCGGATACGGTTGACCCGGTACAGCTCGCGCGCCTGACGCGGGATGTCCGAAGCCGGGAAGCACAGGCCCAGGTAGCTGGGGTAGCCGGGGTCGGCCACTTCGGCCAGCACCTGGCCGTTGCCGTCGGCATCGAAGCGGTAGGCCTTGACCCTGCCGAAGCCGGTAATGCGCTTGAGTTGCACGACCGTCTGCTGCAGCAATTCTTCGAGGCTGCCCGCCAAGTGCAGGGTGCTGACGAAACTGCGCACCAATGGGTAGTAATCGCCTTGCCCGGCCAGGTCCGCTGGCAGGCGCGGGGGTTCGAATTCGGTAATCAGCACCTGGTCGTGACGGTGGGCCAGCACGTGCAGCGGGGCAGTGTGCGGCGCCCCTTGGCGCAAGCACACATCACCGATGTGAAAGGGGAAGACTTCGTCCACGGGTAGCCGTGTGAGGTGCGTGCGCAGGTCGAAAGTGTCACTGACCAGTTCGGTAAAGTGGCAGCCGATCAGTTCCCGCGCAGGTATGCCCAGCCAGCGTTCGACGTTTTCACTGGCCTGCAATACGCGCAGATCGGTTTCGTCCAGCACCAGCAGAAACCCGTGGGGCTGAACGCTGCCCGGGACCTGGATCGGTTCCTGCGCGCAGCGCTCCACAGCCTGGGCAAGCGTGCTGTCTGCAGTCATCAATGAAAACACTCCTGTCATGTCCGTCCATGCATGCCGCATGAGTCTGAGGCAGGGTGATGGCGATACACCCTAACAGAATATCGATCTGGCCACCGGCCTTTGGCCATTGGAGGGCTTTGATGGCTTGGGGGTTCTGCGCCAGGCAGGTTTTTTTTATGCCGCTATCGCTTTGTTGCTAATACCAAAAAACAGTTTGCCACCGGCGCCATGGCAAGACCCCACTGCTACGCTCAAGGTCAGCATAGAGCGATAAGGACAACAAGGTGACGGAGCGTTTTCTGGCCGGGCTGTTGGGCCTGCTGTTGAGTGGCGGTGCAATGGCGGCGGATTTCCTGGTAGAGGTGCGCGTGCTGGTGCAGCGCGGTTGCATGCTGGTCAACCAGACTCGCGACGCGGGTGTCCAGGCCCAAGGGCGAATCGACATGGGCGCGGCCGCGCGCCTGGACGGCCCGGGTGCACCACTGAGCGGTGTACTGCTGAACCAGCGCCCGCCGCGCCTGGAATGCAACCCCGATACCCCTTATCAAGTACGCGTCGACGGCGGCCAGCATGGCGGCGTCGGCGAAGTGCGCTTTCTGGCCAGTGACGACAGCAAGGCCCGGCCCATTCCCTATCGCCTCTACCGTGACGCGGCCTGGCGCGAACCTTTGGCGGTGAATGTGGCGCAGTCGGCCCGGGTGCCGGACAGCGGCTCGGTTGAACTCCCGCTGTATGCGCGTATCGACAAGCTGGCCTGGGTACCGAACGCCGGCCTGTACGCCGACCTGCTCAAAGTCACGGTCACCTGGTAGGAGCGAGGCTGCCATGCACAAGGACGCGATGCCATGAACCGTACTTCGATCCTGTTGCTTACCCTTGGCCCGCTGCTGGTCCCTGGCGGTGCGGCGCATGGCACGACCACCGGGTTCATCCAGGCACGGCTGGTGATCAGCGCCGCCTGCCAGATCAGCAGCAACGAGACGCAGCCGGCAACCCTGGGTAACCCCGGGTTACTGGATTTCGGCGAGCGCGGCCCGAACTGGGACCAGCCACTGCGCAGCCGGGTAGATGAAGCGGGCGGCGAGGGCAGCCTGCAGATCAGTTGCACACCAGAGGTACGCGCTTTCAACGTGCGCATCAACGGCGGCATGAATGGCGACGACGGCATTCGCCGCCTCAGCAATGGCAACCAGCTGATCCCTTACCAACTGGCGGTCGACCCGGGTGGCAACAGCCGCTACGGCATCGGCCAGGCGCGTGCCTTCACCATCAGCAGCACCCAGCAGATACCGATCCCCATCTACGGCGTGGTAGTGGCGCAACCGCGCGCGCTGCCGGCCGGGCTGTACCGCGACACCCTCAGGGTGACCCTGGACTGGTAACAACGCAAGGAGACTCCGATGCGAACGAACCTCTCACGCTGCATCCTCGCCGGTCTGGGTATGGCCCTGGCCGCCCAGGCCCAGGCCGCCACGGTGACCGGGACCATCAGCTCGACGCTGACCCTGACCGCGGCTTGCCAGGTCAATGGCACTTCGGGTACCTCGGGGCTGAACTTCGGTTCCCTCAACTTCGGTACCCAGGATGCCTTGTTCACCACCGCCAACGCGCAGGTGCTGGGCGGCAGCGGAGGGGCAATGAGCATCCTCTGTTCGGCGGGCACGGTACCGGCAATCCGTGTGCGTGCGGGCACCCACGACGGCCAGTCGACTGGCGGTACCCGCGCACTGGCGGATGGTGCAGGCAACTTCGTGCCGTACGACTTCTACACCGACGCCGGGCGCACGACCTTGCTGGCCATCGACGGCACCATCACCTTGCCGACCAGTACCGGTGTGGCGCAAACCGTCAACCTGTACGGCCAGGCGCGCGGCAAGGCAGGGCTACCGGCCGGGGTGTACACCGACACGGTGGCAGTCGAGTTGTCGTTCTGAGCCATGCGTGGCTGGCTGGCGGGTGGCCTGAGCGGTATCGGCGTGCTGCTGGCCGCACCCCTGGATGCGGCAACCACCAGCACCTTCACGGTGAATGCGCAGATCGTTGCCGGTTGCCTGGTAGTGGGCGGCGTCACCAACTACGGGGTGCTGAACTATGGCACCCAGTCGGCGTTGTCCACCGGCATCCTCAGCACCTCGCTGGGCGGCACCACGGTGACCTTCCAGTGCACCCCGGGCGTGGCCCTGAGCATGAGCCTGGACGGCGGACAGAACAGCGCCAGTGGTACGCGCAACCTGAAGAACACCAGCGGCACGCAAGTGCTGGCGTACCAGTTGTACCAGGATGCGGCTTACAGCCAGAGCCTGGGGATAGGGCAGAGCGTGACCGTGAGCTATACCGATGCCACGGCCATCAAGCTGCCGGTGTACGGGCGGGTTCAGTTGACCGGCAAGCTGCCGGCAGGGACTTACACCGATGTCGTGCAAGTGACGGTGACCTGGTGATCGCCAGTGCCACCAATGACGAGTGTCTAGGCTCTGTACGAAAAGTCTTGAGACGCAGGGCAGGCAAGGCGAAAACAGCCGAGGAAGCGGAGTGTACTGGAGTACATGAGCATTCCGAGGCTGTTTTCAACGCAGCATGGACAAGTATCAAGGCTTTTCGTACAGAGCCTAAGGAGAGCTTCATGGGGGCAGGCGCTAAGTGGGCGCGTGGATTGACCGGATTGTTGTGGCTGGCAAGCCTGCCGGCCGGGGCGGCCACCTCGGTGCTGATCTGGCCGATCGACCCGGTGCTGGAAGCCGACCAGAAGGCCGGTGCATTGTGGCTGGAAAACCGCGGCACGGACCCCGCCAACCTGCAGGTGCGGGTATTCGCCTGGCGCCAGGGTGATTACCAGGAGCAGTTCCAGGCCCAGCGCGAGATCATTGGCAGCCCGCCAGTGGCCAACATCGCCCCCGGGCAAAAGCAGTTGATCCGCCTGACCCGCACCGGTTCGTCACCCGCCGGCCAGGAGCAGGCCTACCGCATCATCATCGACGAGATCCCCCCTGCCATCCCGGTCGACAAGGCCGGCCCCGGCACCACGGCCGCCATCCGCCTGCAGATGCGCTACTCAGTGCCGCTGTTTGTCTATGGCGAAGGCCTGTGGGGCAAGGCGGACCCCGAGGGCAAGCGCAATGCCGAAGGCGTAGGCAAGCCACAGCTCAGCTGGCGCCCGGTGATGGTGCAGGGCAAGCCCTACGTGGAGCTGCGCAACACCGGCCCGGTGCACGCACGCCTGACCGACGTGGTGGTGCAGCAGGGCGGCCAGAGCAAACCGCTGGTCGAGGGCCTGCTGGGCTATGTGCTACCGGGTGCCAGCATGCGCTGGCCAGCGCCGATGGCGCCGAGCGCCGGCAGTGTGCTGAAGGGCCGGGTGAACGGCCAAGGCGCGGCGGATGCCATCCGCCAGGGGCAATGAGCGAACGATTGAATGCAGCGCAGGGGCCAGGGAGGACCCGGCAATGGTTGGATACCGTGTGTGAAATGGCTATCGGCGACGACGCGCCGCTGGTGCCTGGGGCTGGCCATGCTTGGCCCCGGGCTGGCGCTGGCCGACGACCTGCCCCCGCCGCCCACGGAGATGTCCGCCATCGCCGACGCCACCCTGTACCTCGACCTGATGGTGAACCAGATGCCCAAGGCTGAGCTGGTGCCGGTGCAGCAGCGGGCGGGCCGGCTGTACCTGGACAGCGCGGTATTGCGCGCCGCCGGGGTGACACTGCCGGGCGACCCCCAGGGTGAGATCGCCCTGGAAGCGGTCAGCGGGCTGCACACCGACTATGACAGCCAGAACCAGCGCCTGCTGTTGCAGGTACCGCCCGCCTGGTTGCCGGACCAGCAGGTGGGTGACCGCAACCTGTACCCGCCCAGCGATGCGCGCAGCAGCTTCGGGGCGTTGTTCAACTACGACCTGTACCTGAACGACACCGATGACGCCGGCACCTACCTGGCAGCCTGGAACGAGCTGCGCCTGTTCGACAGCTGGGGCACCTTTTCCAGCACCGGGCAATGGCGCCAGTCGTTCAATGGGGCGCAGGCCGACGACATGCGCCAGGGTTTTCTGCGTTACGACACCACCTGGCGCTTTACCGACGAGCAGCGCCTGCTGACCTATGAAGCCGGTGACCTGGTGACCGGCGCCTTGCCCTGGACCAGTTCGGTGCGGGTCGGCGGCCTGCAACTGTCTCGCGACTTCGCTGCGCGGCCTGACCTGGTCACGTATCCATTGCCGGCGTTTGCCGGAGAGGCGGCAGTGCCGACCTCGCTCGACCTGTTCATCAATGGCTACAAGTCCAGCACCACCGAGCTGCAACCCGGCCCATACACCCTCACCAACGTGCCCTTCATCAATGGTGCAGGTGAGGCGGTGGTGGTCACCACCGATGCCCTTGGCCGGCAGGTGTCGACCACCTTGCCGTTCTACGTCACCAGCAGCCTCTTGCAGAAAGGCCTGTCGGATTATTCGGTAGCGGCCGGTAGCCTGCGCCGCGATTACGGCGTGCGCGACTTCGGCTACGGGCCAGGTGTTGCCTCGGCTAACCTGCGTTACGGGGTGAGCGATGCGTTCACCCTGGAAACCCATGCCGAAACCGCTGAGTCGCTGATGCTTGGCGGCCTGGGTGGCAACATGCGTTTGGGCAACTTCGGCGTATTCAACGCTGCCATTGCGCAAAGCCGGTTCGACGGCGACAAGGGCCACCAGGTCGCCCTTGGCTACCAGTACAACAGCCAGCGCATCGGCTTCAGCTACCAGCGCCTGCAACGCCACGGCGAGTATGCCGACCTGACCCGGGTCGATACCCCGGACATGCAACTGAGCAAAAGCAGCGAGCAGGTCACCTTCAGCCTCAACCTGAATGAATACGGCAATATCGGCGCTGGCTACTTTGACGTGCGCGCAGGTGACGGCACCCGCACCCGGCTGATCAACCTGAGCTACAGCCGGCCGCTGTGGGGTGGCAGCAGCGTGTACCTGTCGGCTAACCGCGAAGTCGGCGACAGCCAGTGGGCGGTGCAGGCGCAACTGGTGATCCCGTTCGACACCCACGGCACCCTGGCCGTGGGCATGGAGCGCAACCAGGAAGGCGAGAGCCTGCAGCGGGTCAACTACAGCCGTGCAGTGCCGGTGGGGACCGGGGTCGGTTACAACCTGGGCTACGCCACCGGTAGCGACCGCGATGCCTATCGCCAGGCCGACGTCACCTGGCGTTTGCAGTCGGTGCAGTTGCAAGCGGGCGTGTATGGCAGCAGTGGCGAGATGACCCGTTGGGCTGACGCCAGCGGGTCGCTGGTGTGGATGGACGCCGGCCTGTTCGCCGCCAACCGCATTGACGATGCCTTCGTGGTGGTGAGCACCGATGGTTACGCTGACGTGCCGGTGCGCTACGAGAACCAGGAAGTTGGCCGCACCGATGCCGGTGGCCACCTGTTGGTGCCTTATAGCAGCGGTTACTACCGCGGCAAGTACGAAATCGACCCGATGGAACTGCCCCCCGATGTGCTGGCGCCGAATGTGGAGCAGCGCGTGGCCGTGCGCCGGGGCAGTGGCTACCTGCTGGAGTTCCCGCTCAAGCGCGTGCTGGCGGCCAGCATCGAACTGGTGGACGCCAACCAGCAGCCGCTCAAGCTGGGCAGCCGCGTCACCCATGAGCAAACCGGCAGCCAGGCAGTGGTCGGTTGGGATGGCCTGGTGTACCTGGAAAACCTCTCGCCGCAAAACCGCCTGCAGGTGGAAATCGAGGGCGGCGGGCATTGCCAGGTGGCCTTCGACCTGCCCGAGGCCGAAGGTACGGTCCCCCTGATCGGCCCACTGGTATGCAAATGAAGGCCGCCTTGCGCGTATTGTCGGCTTGCGCCTTGTTGCTGTGTGCGGGCTCTGCCTGGGCCAAGTGCGCAGTGGTGGCAACGGTGCCGGTACTATTCGGCTCCCTCAATTCGACCCAGGTGCGCTCCACCGTACAGACAGCCTCCACCACCAATGGGGGCTTGCAGTGCAACGGTACGGTGCTGAGCGTGCTCAGCACCACCGACTCGTTCAAGCTGACCGTGTTGCCGGCAACCGGGGGGTTGAAGGGGCCAACCGGTGATGTCATCCCCTATACACTTTACGCGGATGCCTCCACCACCTACCCGATTACCCGCAATGTCGCCTTCGAGTTTGGCCGCACCGGTATTCTTGATTTGCTCGGGCTGCTCGGCGGCACGCCGAAGGCAGTGCCACTTTATATTCGTACGCAGGTCGGCAGTAACGTCGCTGCCGGGCTGTACCAGGAAACCCTCAGCCTGGGCTGGGCGTGGAACTACTGTGAAGGGATTGCCATCGGCGGGTTGTGCATCGGGCGTGACACTGGCTCGGGTTCACAAACGCTCACGGTAAGCCTGACCGTGACCAACGACTGCCAGATCACCACGCCCAACATCAGTTTTGGTAGTGCCCCGGTAGTGGCAGGTTTTGCTACGGTGAACCAGAGCCTGAGCGTGTCGTGCACCAAGGGCAGCAACTACACTGTGGGGCTGGATGACGGCCTGAACGTGGCTAGCGGGCGGCGGCGGATGAAGTCGACGGCCAACAACTACCTGGCCTACGACATTTTCAAAAGTGCCGGGACTGTACGCTGGGGTTCGTCAGGGGCGGGGCGGCGTGCCAGCAGCGATGCCGATGTGAACCCCGGGGCGGGCACCGGTACCGGCAGCCAGGTGTTCAACTACAACGCCAAGGTTTACACCGACCAGGCCACGCCGCCGGCGGCGAGTTATACCGACAGTGTGATTCTGGATGTGCAGTTTTGACGCCACGCGCTCCGCATACCCTGAGGGAGCGGCTTCAGCCGCGAAGAATCCAACGCGGTGCCAGGCATTGTGTGTGGCTGGCGTTCAGCGCAAGTCACCCACCATCTTCGCCAAGGTCTCCAGCACCGCCCCGGCCAATGCCTTGGAGCGTGCCCCCGACCATCCGGTTACTGCATTCGGTGCGTCGTCATGGTCCTTGAACGGCATCTCCAGCGTCAGCGACAGGCAGTCATGTGCCATGCCCACCGCATTGCAGGCCAGCGTCGTGTTCGCTTGTCCAGGCTCATCACGGGTATAGCCATGCACCGTCTGGAAGTCGCGGGTCACGCTGCACAGGGTGCTGCGAAACTGTTCTTCGAGCTTGGCCAGCCGCGGCGTATAGCCCGGGTTGCCTTCGCACGCGGCGGTGAACACATGGGGGATTTCTTCGTCGCCATGCACGTCGATGAACGCATCCACCCCGTACTGCTTCATCTGCGCCTGGGCAAAGAACACTTCCGGGCTGAGCTCGACGCTGGCGTCCTGCCAGGCGCGGTTGAGGTCCTTGCCCTTGAAGTTGGTGCGCAGGTGGCCAAGGAAGGCGCCGTCGGGGTTCATGTTGGGGATCAGGTACAGGTCGGCCTTGGCCAGCAATTGCTGGATCACCGCGTCGTTGGCCTGCAGGCAGTCGATCACGCCCTCCATGAACCATTCGGCCATGTGCTCGCCGGGGTGCTGCTGGGCAATCAGCCACAGCTTGCGCTTGCCAGCGGCGCCGTCGCCGGCGCGTAGCAGGGGAATGTCGCGGCCCTGTACGCTGCGGCCGCTGGCCAGCAGTTCGACGCCTGGCAGCTGCAGGGCACGCTCGATCAGTTGGTTATGGCGCGCGCGCGGGTAAGGCTCGAAGTAGGCGAACCAGACCTGCGGGTGTTCGGCTTGCAGCTCGAACGACAGCGCGGTGCCGTCGAACTGGCTGGGCACGCGGAACCAGTTTTGCTGGTCATAGCTGGCCACGGCGTTGTAGCCGCTCCAGGCGTTCTTGTACGAGGAGCCGGCGGCATTGTCGAGGCTGAAGCGGTGGACCTGGCCCGGCGTCAGCCCACTGACCTTGAAATGGAACCACTGGTAGTGGCCGCTGTGGGTGTCCGGGCGGATGGCCAGGCGTACCTGGGCCGGGTTGCTGGCATCCACCACCTGGATGTTGCCGGAGTCGAAATCGCAGTCGATCTGCAGGGGGGACAGCGTCACGGTCATGGGCCGGGCTCCTTTGCGGGCGTTGTTGTAGGGTTACTGTACACGGCTTGGCTGGGCTGCGGCGCAACTACCGGTTTGCGCTGGCTGGGCCAGCTACCCTTTAACGCAGCTGTCATGCAGCTGTGGCAGCATCCGGGTCCCCCTTCGCACAGGCGTCTCACGGTGCTCTCCGGCATGACCCGCAAGCCCTTCATCCTTCGTTCCAATGACATGCGCAGCGATGATTTCGGTGCCCTGTTCACCCAGATGTTCGGCAGCCTGTATGCCGACATGCCGCCGCTGGGCGAGGGCATCAGCATTGCCGGCGTGTATGGGCGCTTTGACGGCATGAGTGTGCGGCGTATGCAGTATGGCGGGGACTTCAGCATTACCCTGCCGACGCCGCAGGACGAAATCACCTTTGTGTTGCCGACTGCGGGCAAGATCATTTTTGATCACCGTGGCGAATCGATTGGCGGTGCCCAGGTGGGGCTGGCCGTCGACAAGCGCGATATCCGTACGGTACGGTTTGCCGAGAACCATGCCCAGTGCGGCATGTCGATCCGCCGCGGGCTGTTTGCCGAGCGCCTGTCGCTGTTGTTGGGCAGGGCGCTGGTGCAACCGGTGCATTTTGCGCCGGTGGTGGATTTGGCGGCGCCGGCGTTCCAGGGCATACGTGCGTTGCTGGAAATGGCCACTGGCCCGCAGTTCGACCCGTTGATCAGTAGCGGTGTGCTGATGCCGGCGCGCCTGCAGGAAATGCTGGTGGACGCGGTGCTGGAGGCCTGGCCGCACAACTACAGCGAGGCGCTGCGCAACCCGGCGCCGGCGCTGGCCCCACGCCATGTGAAGCTGGCGATGGCCTACCTGCACGAGCATCCGGCGCGCCTGGTCAGTAGCACCGAGTTGGCGGGGTTGGCGAATGTCAGCTTACGGGCCTTGCAGGATGGGTTTCGCCGTTTTGCCGGTACTTCGATCGTTGGCTATCAGCGCCAGGTGCGGCTGGAAAGTGCGCGCCAGGTATTGCTGCGCGGGGAGGGCGGGTCGGTGGCCGAAGTGGCCTTGCGGCATGGGTTCAGCAATGCCGGGCGGTTTGCCCAGTACTTCCAGCAGGCGTTTGGAATAAGCCCGGCTGACATGCGGCGTGGCGGTTAGCGTGTTGCATGGCACCGGCTTTGCCGGTGTTCGCGGGTGAACCCGCTCCCACAGACGAGTGCGCTGCCTGTGAGTATAGCGCTTGACTATGGGAGCCACAGGTAGTGCGCTGCCTGTGAGTACAGCGCTTGACTATGGGAGCCACAGGTAGTGCGCTGCCTGTGAGTACAGCGCTTGACTATGGGAGCCACAGGTAGTGCGCTGCCTGCGAGTACAGCGCTTGACCTATGGGAGCCACAGGTAGTGCGCTGCCTGTGAGTACAGCACTTGACCTGTGGGAGCGGGTTCACCCGCGAACACCGGCAAAGCCGGTGCCAGGCGATAACAGAATCAGAACGCGTAACTGGCCTTGAGGCTGCCACTCACCCCATGGCTGTCACCGCCCCCCATCGCAGCCACTTCGCCACCCACACTCAGTGCCCCCAGGTTGGCCATCAGGTTAACCCCGCCAACGAACTGGTCGCGGTTGTCGAACGCCGCCCGCTGGTCGATATCCAGCCCCAGCAGATGCCCCTGGCTGTCAACCTGATGATCGCCCAGCGCATGCTCGTAACCCACTTCAATGCCCGGTACCAGCTGCCAGCTGCCAACGGGAATGGCCGTGAAAGACGCCTTCAGGTTGGCCACTGCGCTACGGCGAGTCGCTTTCAGGTCGTCCACTTGCAGGGCCAGCTCGCTGCCTTTTTCGGTAAAGCCGTTCAGGTCGACGCGGCTGGCCCGCACGCCAAGGCTCGGCTCCAGCACCACGCTGTCGCTCGGCAGGCGGTAACCCAGCGCCAGGCTGGCGCCGGCAAGGGTACCGTGGCTGTCGCCCTTGGCCGTGCCCAGGCCGCCGCCCAGTTCGCGCTTGCTGGAATAGTCGAGCCAGCCACCGCTGACATTGGCATCGATGAATACCCCCCGTTCCAGGCTGTCAGGCGCAAAGCGTGCACCCAGGCTGAGGAAGGTCAGGTCGGTATCGGCCTCGCCACCGGCAGCGCCGACATTGCCACGGTTGTAGCCAAAGCCCGCATGGCCACTGAGCTGCTCGGAAAAGCGCTGGGTCACGCCTACCATCAACCCTTGGCTATGCTCGTTGCTGCTGGCTGCGTGTGCTGAGCCGTCAGTGCCCAGGTAACCGGCCAGCGCCGTGCTCCACAGGCGTGCCTGGCCAACCTTGAGGCCGCTGCCGTCGGCAAACGGCGACGCCGCGCGCTCGATCGTGGCGCCCTGTCGCAGCAGGTAGCTGGCCGCATCGGCGTGCACCTGGCCGCCCACGGTCGACTCCACGCCACCCAGGCTGCCGGCGTCGATGGCCGATTGCAGGTAATAGTTGTACGCGCTGTAGGTACCAGACAGTGGCGTGTCCTGCAGTTCGCGCAGCAGCTGTGCGCCGGCCGCAGCATTGCCCAGCAGGCCAGCCTCACCCGGCAGGGCGCCATAGCGGACCATCTTGCCGCGTAGCACGTACAGCGTTTCCTGGCTCAGCCCCAGGCCTTGCTTGAGGTAGTTGTCCATGCTGCCGTACTCGGCCGTGACTTCATCCAGGCCGGCCTGCAGGTAGCTGGCCTCGACCCCGAGCAACGGCGCGTAGATGGCGGCCATGCTCGCCGGCATCGCCGCCAGGGTGGCGGCCACACGGGCGGCGGTGTAGTCATTGGTGGCCAGGTAGTTGCTCATGATGGTGGCTTCGTCCACCCCGGCGATGCTCAGCAGCACAGCCGCCGTCCAGCCCGTGCGGTCCTTGCCGGCGGTGCAGTGGAACAACGCGGCACCGTCGGCGGCGGCCAGTTCGTTGAACAGCACGGCAAACTGGCCGCGCATGCCGGCATCGCTGACAAAGGCGCGGTTGGTCTCCTGCATCATGGCCCGCGCCTGGTCGGCGCTGCTGAAGGCAATGTTGGTGATGTTCGAGCCGGATGTGGTGCTGCCGATGATGTCGATACTGGTGTAGCTGGCACCGTCGGGCAGGGTATCAGGCGTGCTGGCGATTTCGCTTGGAGTACGCAGGTCGTACACATCGCTGATGCCCAGGCCGTTGAGGACGGACAGGTCGGCGGCAGTGGGGGTAAGGGCGTTGGCGCGGTAGAACACCCCGGCGCGCATCGTGCCATCGTGCGTGGTGGCGTAGGCACTGGTGGTGCCGGCGATGTCGCGGAAATTGTCCATGCCGGCCAGGCGCGGCGTATCCAGCGCTTCGGCGGCTTGGGCGGCGGAAATGGCAAGGGCGAGCAGGGACAGGGAGCAGAGCACACGTTGCAGCACGGATCAGGCCTCGGGTGGTTGGTTGAGACGGGCTACTGTCCGGGGGCAAGATGAAACTGAATGTTACAAGTTTCGCGGGTGGGTAAAAGGCTGCGTGATCTGTCCTGGCTATGCGTTTTTTGTCTGGTCCCTTGGGGCTGCTGCGCAGCCCTATCGCGACACAAGGCCGCTCCCACACAGCCTGCATCGCCTTCAAGGCAGGCACAGAACCTGTAGGAGCGGCCTTGTGTCGCGATAGGGGCGCAAAGCGCCCCCATGCGGTAGTTCAGGCCGTCACAACTACCTTGCCCTCAGCGCCTTTGGCATGTAGGCATAACTACCACCTCAGCCGTGACCGACAGGTTGAGATGGGGCCTTTCCAATCAGGAGAGGCCCTGCATGCCAACCCCGACATATCCCGATGCCTCCATCGATACCCTGATCGCCAGCCGGCTGCCCCGGTGGCTGACGCAGGCCCCAGCACCGCGTCTGCTTGAATTGCATGACTGTTTGCGTGACCAGCAGGCTGTGCAGCAACGTTTGAAGAAGTTGTTTGGCAACCTCGTGCCGTTGGATGAGTTCGCTGCCCCTCTGCTTGAGAACATGCTCTCCGAGCAGCTCGCGCGCTCAGTGGATGTTCGCAAGGCAGCGCTGCAGATGCATTGGATCGAACATTATCCCGGCGCTCGGCCAGAGGCGCCGGGAGGTGTTCGCAAGCGGACTTTGCAGCACAGCTTGCTGGCTGCCGCGCTGCATAACTTCAGTGATGGCGAAGCCAGGTCATTGGGGCTGTTGGACCCATCGAAGCTGTTGGATGCCCAGGGTAAAACCTTGCCCATGGCAGCCAGGGCCTTTGCCGAGCACTGCCGCAAGCTCGATCTTGGTGGGCAATACCTGGCCCATCTCAGGCAGCATCTGCTGGCGCCGGGCGTTGCCACACTGCTGGAGCAAGGCCAGCGCCATGCGCTTGAAGCCGCCCTGCGTTTGGCGGCACTGCGCGGCGATATCGATGAAGCAGCGTTGATGCAGTGCTTGGCGGCGATCACCGCTGCGCCGGGCGTGTTAACGCGGACGCGCCCGGCGGCGTTGCGTGTGCTGGGCAAGCGGGTGCGTGGGGCCGTGGCATTCGAGCTGCACCTTCAAGGCCGTGGTGAAGGGCAACTGCAGGGTGTGCTGTGCTGGCTACCCGATGACCCGCACGGTGCGATCAGTTGGCACGTGTCCTGGGCGGCGTTGTTCCTGGCCATAGGTGCGCGTTTTCGTATGCCGGGCTACCCGAAGTATTTTCAGCGTTTTGTCAGCGAGCGTGACCGTGAGCGCTACACGCCGGCACTGGCCCACGCCATGGCGCAGGGCGAGGCGCATACCGCGGTGGTGCTGGACGGGCGTCATGAGGCGATCCACGAGCCGCTGCTCCAGCACTTGCGCCAGGCCCAGCTCGATACCCTGTTCGACGATGCAAAGGTGCTGGCAGTGCCCACGGCCGAGCAGGATAGCAGCGAGCGTGATCGGCGCCTGCACTTCTACGCAAGCCTCGGCCTCGACCTGCTGGGGCTGGCAGGTTTCTATGTGCCAGGGTTAGGTTTGCCGTTGCTGGCGATCGGCGCACTGCAAGTGGTGGATGACGTCTATGAAGGCTACGTCGACTGGCAACTGGGTGATCGCCAAGGCGCGCTGGAGCACGCGTTCAGTGTGGCGGCGAACGTGGCCCAGACCGGGCTGGCGGTGGGCACCGGCGTGGTATCGGAGCGCCTGTTGCGCCGCGCTGACTTTGTCGATGGGCTGGCGCCTGTGCATATCGGCGAAGGCCATTACCGGTTGTTCGACCCGCGCCTGGAAGCGTACGCGCTGAGCAACGACCACACCGCGATCGGCCAGTATGCCAAGGTCGATGGCAAGGCCCGTTTACGCACGCATCAGGCGGCCTATCAGGTAGCGGGTAACCCGCTTGAGGGCGAGTTGCGTATTCAGCACCCTTTGCGTAACGAGGCTTATGCGCCGAAGCTTCGGCACCTGGGCGAGGGGGCCTGGCGCCATGAACTGGACACGCCGCAGGCATGGCAGGGTGTCGAGTTGTTGCGACGCCTGGGCAGTGGCCTGGCCGAGGTGGATGAGCAGGTGGCCCACGATGTGCTGCAGGCTACGGGCTTTGATGATGACCGCCTTCGCCGTTTACACCTGGAGGAGGGGCAGGCCCCGGCCCGCCTGCTCGATGCGTTGCAGCGCCGACAGTTGCACCAGCAATACCCCAGGTTGCAGGGCGCGGCATTTGAACAGCATTTCATCGAAAAGCAGGCTGCGCTGTCACCTGCCGGACAGCTGTTGCGGCGAGACTTCCCGGGGCTGACAGTGCGTGGCACCCAGCAGATCGTACAACAGGCTGACGAGTTGCAAGTCGAACGCATGGTTGAACAGCAACGGGTGCCGTTGGGCCTGGCCGAACAGGCGCGCTGGTTGCTCAGGGACAGCCGCGTGGACCGGGCATGTGCAGGGTTCAACCAGGTTGAGGCTGCCAACGCCGATACCGAGCGCCTGGCATTCGGCCTGCTGGGCCAATGGTTGAACTGGCCAGATACGCTGAGGGTAGAGCTGCGCCAGACCGCATCGGGGGCATTGCCACTGGCGCAGATGGGCGCCCAGGCAGCCACGGAGGTACGTGTGGTTGCCAAGGGGCCGCAGGGTTATCAGGCGCTCGACGGTGCGGGGGCGCCGTTACCGGGTACGAGCAAGCATGACAGCTTGATGCAGGCGTTGTTTCGGCAACTCAGCGAAACGCACCCGGCAGCGCTGGGGGACGCGGGGCAATCGGCCACGCAATTGGCGCACGCGCTGGCACAGCGGGCCTTCACCCAGCGTGATGAACTGCCTGGCTTGCTGGGTATGGCGCCGGCAGCCGGCAGGGTTCGCCCGCCGGCGCGCTTGGGGGATGGTCGGCTGGGTTACCCGCTAAGTGGGCGTGGCGAAAGCAGCACAGAGGCATTGCGCCAAGCGATCAGGCGCTTGTTTCCGAGCTTCACCGACGCCCAGGTGGAGGAGTACATTGCCGCAGCGGCTAGCCAGGGCATGACACCTTGGCAGCGGTACTTTCACCATCAAGACCAGTTGCGCATTCTGGAAAACACCCTGAACAACTGGCGGCGAGAGTCTGCCAGCCCGGTGCAGGCCGTGCGTCGAGCGTGGGTGGCGCGGGTAATCCGGCGGGCCTGGCAACGGCAAAACCGAGATACCCATGGCAACTTGCAACTATTCATTCATGGCTGGCGGATCGGGGCATTGCCGCATTTGCCTGAAGCCGTGGACTTCAGCCACATCACACGCCTGAGCTTGCGCAACCTGAGCCTGCTCGAGATCGAGCCCGGTTTTTTGCAGCGCTTCAGCCGGGCACGTAGCCTGGACTTGCGCGGCAACCTGCTGACAGCCGTGCCCGCCGGCATCGAGCACTTGGTCGAACTGGGCGAGTTGAACCTTTCCGACAACCATATCGCCCTGGACAGCGAGGGCAACCAGCGTATTGCGTCGCTGCCCCGGCTGGTGTCTCTGGGCTTTCACGGTAACAGGCTGGGGCAGGCCCCGGATGTGCGTGTACTGTTCCGCTTGCGTAACCTGAACCTGCGCATGACCGGGTTGCGGGCTATACCGTTGGCGTTGCTCGAGTCGCCGTCACTGGCCGCGATCGACCTGCGCGAAAATGCAATCAATGAGCTGCCCGATGCAGTGCTGCAACTGATTGGCCGCGACCCTGGCCGGGTCTATCTGCATGACAACCCCCTTTCGCCGCATGCTGTCAGGCAACTGCGGGCACTGCTGGAGAGCCGGGCTGCAGCGGTGATGCCGGTGCGGGAGCATGACCAATCATTTGTGGATGAGCGTATGCGCTGGTTGGTAGGGGTGGCACCGGCTTACCAGGCCCACCGCCTGGCGCAGTGGGACCGCCTTGCTGGTGAGGAAGGGGCAGAGGACTTGTTCCGCTTCTTTGCCGACTTCTCCCGCTCAGCGGACTTTCAGCGCCAGCCACATGAAATGTGCCGCCGGGTGTGGTCCATCATCGAGGCGTGTGAAGTGAACAGTGAAGTGCGTGAGGCGGTGTTCATGCAAGCTGCCGGCCCGCGTAGCTGTGCCGACCAGATGCTGTTGATCCTCAGTGCCCTTGAGGTGCGTACTTTGGCCGCGCAGCGTACGGCAGGGCTGGAGGGGGTGTATGCCATGCGTCCGCTGTTGCGTCTGGGGCGCGAGTTGTTCCGCCTGGACCAGGTCGATCGTATTGCCGGCCGGCACATCCAGCGGGTGCGTGCAGTCGACCCCAGTGCGCCCGTTGATGATGTGGAGGTGCACCTGGCCTATCGGGTTGGCCTGGCGAACGCACTCGACCTGCCTGGGCAGCCTTCGGGCATGAACTATGGCTATGCCAGTGGCGTGACCAGTGCCGATCTGGAACTTGCCGAACACGAGGTAAGGAATGCCGAGAGCCGGGATGCGCTAAGCCGCTCGCTGGCGGAGCGTGATTTCTGGCAACGGTACCTGCGTAGCCTGCATGGCGTCTGGTTCGAGGCGACGGGTGCGCCATTCCATGAGCGGCTGGAGCTCATTTTCGAACAGCGCGAGCAGATGACGGACCAAGTGTTTCGCGAAGCGCTCGAGCGTGTGCAGGCCGAGCACTTGGCGGCAGAGCGGGCGTTGTATCTGCAACTGACCCGACAAGCCTATGACCGGCACCCGAGCTGAATGAGTGGCGCGGGATGCCATGTACGCCTGTACCTGCCTCTTCGCGGCTGAAGCTGCTCCCACAATGGCCGCGAGAGGGCTGGCACAGGCCATTCGGTGCTT
Source organism: Pseudomonas sp. S37 (assembly GCF_016658545.1). GTDB lineage: Bacteria > Pseudomonadota > Gammaproteobacteria > Pseudomonadales > Pseudomonadaceae > Aquipseudomonas. The sequence goes on from NZ_JACVZC010000031.1 coordinate 21,363, forward strand.
GCCGGCTAGCTGAAGAACCGGCTCGGTGTCGTACCGAACTGGCGCTTGAACATGCTGGCAAAGGCACTGGGGCTGTCATACCCCAGTGCCCCCGCCACATCGATGATCCGCTCGCCCAGGGCAATGCGCTCCAGCGCCTGCATCAGCCGAGCCTGCTGGCGCCACTGGCCGAAGGTCATGCCGGTTTCTTTGCGGAATAGCCGCTGGATGGTTTTTTCGTCCACCCCCAGGTGCAGGCCCCAGTCGGCTACCGTGGCGTTGTCATCCGGCCGCTCGTGCAACGCCTTACAGATCGCCCGTAGGCGCTTGTCGCTGGGCTGCGACAACTTCAGTGGCAAGGTTGGCAGCACGCAGATTTCATCGAGGATCAGGCGCATCACCCGGGCTTCGCGCGAGTCTTCGGCAAACGGTGCGGTAAAGCCCACGGACGCCTTGATCAGTTCGCTGAGCAGCGGCGAGATACTGATGGCCTTGCTTTGCAGGGGCAAGCCCGCTGCAGCGTCGGTACGCACGAACACACTGCGCATCTTCACATCGCCGACGCAGCGGATCGCATGCACCTGGCCGCAGGGCATCCACACCCCGCGGCTGGGTGGTACCGTCCAGCGTTCGTAGCCGGATTCGACGATCATCAGGCCTTTGATGGCATAGATCAGTTGGTGCTTGGCGTGCTGGTGGGGCTCGATGAACCAGTCGCTGGGGTAGTCGGTCGCACGGCTGCCCACTTCCCAGGTCCACTCATCAACCTCCACCAGCAATTCGCGCTGCGGCTTTACCATTGTGACCCCATCCAGATGCAGCCAGGCAGCGCCACTTTAGCAGCAACGGCTGGGCCTGGCCTGCGAGCGGGTTGCCGGCAGCAACGCCGTGGCCAGCCCGAGCAGCGGCAGGAAGGCGATGGCCTGGTACACCCACTCGATGCCGTGCCGGTCAGCCAGCTCACCCAGCCCGGCGGCACCGATGCCGCTGATGCCGAACATCAGCCCGAACATCACGCCCGAAACCATGCCGACCCGGCCCGGCACCGCCTCCTGGGCATACACCACCAGGGCGGCGAAGGCCGAGGACATCACCAGGCCTATGGCCACCGCCAGTACCGCGGTCCAGGCCAGGTTGGCATGGGGCAGGGCCAGGGCGAACGGCGCAACACCGAGGAACGACACCCAGATCACCGCCTTGCGCCCGATACGATCACCCACCGGGCCACCGGCGAACGTACCCAGCGCCACGGCGGCGAGGAACACGAACAGGTACAGCTGGCTGTGTTGCACGCTGAGGCCGAAATGTTCGATCAGGTAGAAGGTGAAAAAATTGGTGAACGAGGCGATGTAGACGAACTTGGCGAACATCAGCACGGCGATCACCACCATTGCGCGCCACATCGCACTGCGCGACAGCCCGGGGGCCTGCTGGCCGGCAAAGGTCTTGAGCCTGGCCTGGCCGTGGCGCACGCTCCAGCCGGTCACCCGCAGCAGCACCATTACCGCCAGCGCGGCCGCCAGCATGAACCAGGCAATGGCCGGCTGGCCATGCGGGATGACGATGGCGGCAGTGAGTAGCGGGCCGAGGGCCGAGCCGGTATTGCCGCCGACCTGGAAGGTTGACTGGGCGGTGCCGAAGCGCCCGCCAGAGGCCATCCTCGCCACCCGCGAGGCTTCGGGGTGGAAGGTGGCCGAACCGACACCGACCACCGCAGCGGATACCAGCAGCATTTCGTAGCTGCCGGCAAAGGCCAGCAGGGCGATGCCCACCAGCGTTACCAGCATGCCCGCCGGCAGCAGGTACGGTTGCGGGTGCTTGTCGGTGTACATGCCGACCCAAGGCTGCAGCAAGGAAGCGGTCACCTGGTAGACCAGGGCAATCCAGCCGATCTGTGCAAAGCTGAGGGCGAAGTCGCTTTTCAGCATCGGGTAGATCGACGGCAGCACAGCCTGGATCAGGTCGTTGAGCAGGTGGGCAAACGCGGCAGCACCGACAACACGCACGACAAAGCCCTGAGGCTGGTCGGCAGGCGCGGTGGCGGCCACGGAGGCGGTGGAAGTAGTCATGGGCAAGGTTCTTCTGTGGCAAGGGAGCAAGGCATTGTCGCCGCAGGTTAGCCAGTGCCGGTTTGCCTGTCTCACGCCGAACAGGCAGGCACTGCCGCGTTTCGGACATCCGCGGCTTCAACGCGACCTCTTGCCGAGCCAGGTTCAGCGGGCCTCCAGGGTGCTATCAAGGTGCTCGAGCATCCACCTGAAAAACGGGTTGGATGTTGCCCGCGCAAAGCTGCCGGCATCCATGATCAGCGTGCCACGCTCGCCGCGCAGGCTCAGGGTACCCAGGTTGACCCCATAGTTCTGCGTGTTGTCGGGTTGCTGGCCGTATAACGCATCATCGGCCGGAAAGGGCAGGGCTACGTGCGACAGCGACACCAGCCCGGCGGGGTAGCGGGCGTCGAGCAATTGTTCGCTGCCCTGGGTGGCTTGCGCGGCAATGTGCCGCGCAATCAGCTGGGCATCGCCAGGGCCTCGGGGGGAGATCAGTGTACGCCCATAGCGGCGCGCAGGTGGCGCGAACAGCCGCTCGCGCAGGGCAGTGACCGATGGCGTGAGCATGTCGTCGATGCCCAGTGCGCGGTTACTGTCGAAGATCACCAGTTCACTGCCGTTGGCGGGCAGGCGCTCGTACAGCTCGGTCTGGATGGCTTCGGTGCTGACGGTGGCATCCACCAGCGACTGGTAGGTGATGATGGGCGGCAGTGCAGTCAGGCCGTCAGGCTGCTTGCCTTGGGCAACCAGTTGCTGGCGCACTGCTTCGGTCAACGCATGGGACTGGCGCGCGGCGTTGACCGGGAACGAGTTGTACTTGAACGGGTTGAACTCCGGCAGCACGCTGAGCCAGGCGGCCTGGGCAAATGCCGGGAGCAGCGCGGGCAGCCCCGCGATGCCGGCAAACCGGGCAAAGCGGCTGACGCCGATCATGGGCGACACCAGCACCAGCCGCTCGGGCCTGGCCAGTTGCGGGTCGTGCAGGCTATCCAGGGTATATTTCACCGCCAGCGCGCCACCGTTGGAAAACCCTATGAGGTACAGCGGGGCCTTGGCCGGTGCATGGCGGGTGGCTTCGCGTACCGCCAGGCGGGTGGCAGCCATCCAGTCCTCCCAGTCGGCATCGGTGAGGCCGGCGGGGACGGTACCGTGGCCCGGCATGCGCACCGCCACCACTACAAAGCCTTTGGCCTGGAAGTGCGTGGCAAAGTGGCGCAGGCTGTAGGGCGAGTCGGTCAGGCCGTGCAGCAGTACCACTGAGCCCTTGGCTGCTTGTGCGGGCTCGGCGATGTAGGAGCGGTTCCAGTCGTGGGTCAGCTTGCCGGGGAACACCCGGCTTTCGGGGTCGTAGCGGTTATAGGGCGAGTGGCGATCGGCCGGCAGGTGCGTGCGCATTTCCTGGTTCAGCTCGTCGAACAGGTGCTGCTCGGCAGTGAGGTATTGCGCCCAGCTGGCACGGTCGATGTCGCGGGCATGCAGTTCGTGGGGCACATAGGTGTGCCACGGCTCCAGGTGAAAATGCGCAATTGCGGTGATGCGAAAACCCAGCAGCGCGGTGGCCAGCAAGGCCAGCACCACGAGCACTACGGCCACCAGTAAACGGCGTATCGGCATCATTGCTCCCTTGGCGTGGTGGCATTGGCGTGATCAGCAAGGCTTGGCTAGGGTCTGTGGATTGACCCGCGAGGACCGAGCATGAACAGGGCGCCGTCTGCAGCGATCGGGCTGCTGCTTGTGAGTCTGGCTGCAATCGCCGCAGATGGCGAGCGTGAAGGGGACTACTGGTACGTGCAGACCAGCGCCTATACCAAGCACTGGACCCACGACCCGGAACACAACAACCACCAGGAACTGGTGGGTATCGAGCGCATCTACACCGATGGCTTGCTGTGGGGCACGGCAACGTTCAAGAACTCGTTTTACCAGCGCTCGTACTATGCCTACCTGGGCAAGGTCTGGGAAAACGAGCGTTATCCCGTGTACGTGAAACTCAGTGCCGGGCTGATTGAGGGCTACAAGGGGGATTACGACGACAAGATTCCACTCAACCACCTGGGCGTGGCTCCGGTAATCATCCCGTCGTTTGGCGCGCACTGGGGGCCGCTTGGCGTGGAGTTCGTTGTGCTTGGCGGCGCGGCGGGGATGGTCAACGTGGGGGTGCGGTTCTGAAACTGGCCCTGGCGGCCACACTGTATGTCCCTATTGGAGGATGCTTGCCCGCGAACACCGGCGAAGCCGGTGCCATGCACCGGGTTGGATTCTTCGCGGGTGAACCCGCTCCCACAGGCATTGCAACTGGCTGGTATTCTTCAGTTTCTGCCTTGAGGTCAACAGTTGCCGTCTATAGCAGCACAACGGGCCAGAGCGGGTGGTGCAATGAATAGCCAGATGACCGGTAGCGCAATGGTGCAATCGCGGCTTTCGCACCACAGGAGCCTGCGATGGCCAATTCGATCTTTTCTGACGACTCCACCGATGCCTTGATTGCCAGCCGGCTGCCGGCCTGGCTGAGCGGAACGTCGCTGGACAACCTTTACGATCTGCACGAGTGCCAGCGTCGTCAACAACAGTTGCGACAACAGCTGCACGACCTGCTGGCGAAGATTACGCCGGCGGATACATTTGCCGAGGGGCTACTGCAGCACGAGTTGCAGGCCCAGCATGCGCTGACCCTGGATGTTCGCCAGGCGCAACTGCGGCGCAAGGCCTTGCTGCGCTTCCCCTCGTACATCAGCCATATTCCCGATGGCATCAAGGAACAGGTGTACGAGCACAGCCTCCTGCAAGCGGCCATGCACAACTTCACCGAGGCTGAAGCAACCAACAGCGCGATCATGCCAGGCACTGTGTTGATGGATGAGCATGGGCGGCGCTGCACGCTGGCGCCGTCGCGCTTTTACAACCTGTGCAGGGCGCTGGATGTGGGGGGGCAGTACCAGTCCTATCTGCGAACGCAGCTGAGGCCGGATGGTGACGCCGGCAGGCGCATCGAGACGCTCTTCGAGCGCAGTATCCGCGCCAACCTGGAAGCGGCGCTGCGCCTGTCGCTGGCCAATGGCGAAATCACCGGGCGGGCGCAGGGCCATTGCACACCGCTGGTGGCCCTGTGCGCAACGGATGCCACGTTGCTGCCCGGCGTGAAGCCGAAGCAGTTGCGGGTGTTCGGCCTGCAGGTACGCGGGGCGGTGGCGTTCGAGCTGGGCGACCTGTCGGCTACCGGCGAGGGCGGGCAGGGCATTCTGTGCTGGATCCCCGATGACCCCAATGGCCCCTTGACCTGGTACACCTCCTGGGAGCAGTTGTTCCTCACCCTGGGCAAACAGTTCCGCTTGCCGGGTTACGTCGGCTTTTTTCAGCGCTTTATCGGCGAGCACGACCGCGAAGCCTACATGCAGGCCTTGAGCAAAGCGTTGGCGGGCGGTGCGCAGGATGCACCGGTCCGGCTTGACGGCCGCCATGAGCCTATCGTGCAGCCCTTGTTCGCGTACCTGCGCAAGCTGCAGATCGACACCCTGATGGAGAATGGCCGTGTGCATGCCGTACCTACCGGCCAAGTGGATGCACAGGTGCGTGATCGGCGCCTGCACTTTTACCTCCGTTTTGCCCTGGATGCGTTGGGCCTGGCCAGCTTTGCCTTGCCTGTACTGGCCTTGCCGCTGTTGGGCATTAGCGCCCTGCAGGTGGCCGACGAGGTGTATGAGGGTTACGCCGATTGGCAGCTGGGTAACCGGCAAGGTGCACTGGAGCATCTGTATTCGGTGGCTGAGACCGTGATCATGACGGCGGTGAATGTGGGGGCTGGCGCGGCAGCCCAGCGCCTGGCCCGTAGCGCCCACGTCGACGAACTGATACCTGTGCATACTGCAGCCGGCAAACTGAAACTGTGTGACCCTGCCCTGCCGGGTTATGCCGTCGAGCATCGCGGTAAGGTGGCCGAGCTGATCGGTACAGCGCAGGGTGAATACCTGCGTACCCCGGCGGCCAGCTACCTTACCTACGTCGATGCGCACACGCAGCAGCGGCGCATCCGCCACCCACTGCGTGGCAATGCCCATGCGCCGCTGATCGAAGACAACGGCGCCGGTGGCTGGCGCCATGAGCTGGAGAGCCCGCTGCAATGGCAGGACAGCCTGGAACTGCTGCAGGGGCTGCAGCACGACTGGGCGCAGCTCGATAGCCAAACGGCAGAGGATGTGTTGCAGGCCACGGGGGTCACTGGCGACCAGTTGCGCCGCTTGCATCTGGAGCAGCTTATCCCGCCCGCGCGGTTGCGCGAGGCTGTGCAGCGACATCAGCTGCATGCCCAAGCCCCTGATCTGTCGGGAGAGGCCTTCGAGCAGCACTTGCAAGCGCAACAGCCGGCCGCCAGCGCAGACGAGGCGTTGTTGCGCAGGGACTTCCCCGGTTTGAGTGGCTTCGGTGCCCGCGAGCTGGTCGAACAGGCCAGCGAGGCATCGCTGGAGCAGATGCAGGCCCGACAACGGGTACCGCTGGCCCTGGCTGAGCAGGCACGCTGGTACCTGCGCGATGCCCGCCTTGACCGTGCGTGTGCCGGGTTGTTGCAGGCGGCCGCAATCAATCGCGATACCGAGCAACTGGCCCTGGGCCTGATTGCCGAGCACGCGCCCTGGCGCAACGTGCGCGTGGAGCTGCGCACGGCCTCGTCCAGTGGTGAAAGGACCGCTTGGGCAGGTGCGCAGGACCCCAGCGAGGTGCGCACTGTAGTCAGGGTTGGGCGTGGTTACCTGGCGCTGGATGCAAACGGCCAGGCATTACCCTTTGCGCAGGCCGGTGACAGCCTTTTTGAAGCCTTGATGTTGCAACTTGACCCCTGGCAAAAAAGGGCCTTGGGCGATGCTGGCGAATCGCCCGAGGCCCTGTCGCGTGCGGTGGCGCAGTGGGCGAGCGGGCAGCGTGACAGGGCTGCCAAGCTGTTGGGCATGGCACCGGTCGGGCTTGGCTTCAGGCCGCCATTGCGGCTTGGCGATGGCCGACTGGGTTATCCATTGAGTGGCCGGGGCGAGAGCAGTAACAGTGCATTGCGGCGGGGTATGCAGCTGCTTTTTGCCCACGGTGAAGACAATGTCGATGAATTCGTGGCGAACGCCCGGCGGCAAGGGGTATTGCCGTGGAACCGCTTCTTGAACTTGTGCGAGCAACTGCGCGCACTGGACAGGGCGTTGGGGCAATGGCGCCGGCAATCGAGCGGGCCAATCCAGCTGATCAGGCGGGTACGCATGGCCCGCCGTATCCGGCGTGCCTGGCAGCGGCAAGCTGCAGGGGTGAGCGGTGGTTGCTCGCTGGACCTGGCAGGGTCCAGGTTGGGTGCGCTGCCAGCGCTTCCCGAGTCGGTGAGTTTTGCCCATATCAGTACGCTGAACCTGCGCGACATGCAGTTGACGACTGCGGCCGACAGCTTCCTGGCCCGGTTCACGCATGTGCAGCGCCTGGACTTGTCGCAAAACCGCCTGACGGCGATCCCGGACACGCCTTACATGACCCGGTTGCAGGAGGTTGACCTGCGCAACAACCGCATCGTCGAGGTGAGTGAAGCGCAAGCACAGGCGATGCGCTTGAACCCTGATCGTGTGCGCTTGCAGGGTAACCCGCTGTCTGCGGCAGCGCTTGAGCGCTTGGCCGCGCAGGCATCGCCAGTTGTCGAGCTACCGGTGCTGGCAGGGGATCCCTGGTTCGAGGACATGAACCAGCAGTTCATTGCGCAGTGCCGGGACGAGTGGCAGACGCTTAGGCAAGAGGCCGACAGCGTCGGCTTCTTTGTGTTTCTTGAAGAGTTGCGCAACGGCGAGGCTTATGCCCGCGATCCGGCTGACATTCGCCGCCAGGTCAACGAACTGCTCTGGGCAATGTACCGACACACGCTGGTACGGGAAACACTGTTCCAAATGGCAACCCTACCTCGGCGCATCACCTCGCTTGATGAAATGGTGGTCGGCTTGAAAGTGGTATTGCGAACGCAGGGCATGCGCGGCCGGCGCCTGGAGCGAGAGCTACGCGACTTGGGGCGTGAGCAGTTCCGGCTCGATCAAGTGAACCGCTTTGCTGCCAGGCACATTGAACATTTGCGGGCAAGCGGCCAGCATTTCAATAACAATGACGTTTATATGGCATTGCGTACCAGGCTTGCCGAGCCATTGGGCCTGTACGGCCAGCCCAGGTATCTCGACTTGCAGCATGTCACCAGCGTGACTGCGGATGACCTGGTGGCCGCCGAAGCGGCTGTCTACGAGGCCGAGAGCGCCGAACAGCTGAGCCGGTTTCTGGCGCAGCAACGCTTCTGGCAAGACCATGTGCGGTTGGCGTATGCCGACCAGTTCGCCGGGTTGCCCGAGGCTGACGCGGCAGAGCGCAGTGCCGCAGAGCAGGTGTTGACGCTGAGCCTTGCCCGTGGGAACTACTGGGCCTGGTACCGCTTGCAGCCGCCACATGGCCCAGGCACGCGCGCCTTCGCCCATCTATCCAGGCGCCTGGAAGAAAGCCTTCAGCTTTGGCGAGGTCAGGAGGGAGACCCCGAACATGCCGGGCGAACACACCTGGCGAACCTGCTGCGCAGCATATGGCAGTCACAGTACCGGGGTGGTGGGGATTTTGCAGATACTGCGATGGACGGGCTGGCCATCAGTTCGTTACCCAGGCTGGCGCCGGGTATCATGTTCGACCGGTTGAACGCCTTCACCTTGTGCAACCAGCAGATCAGTGCAGTGGACGCAGATTTCCTCAGCCGCTTTCCCAACATGCAAGTGCTGGACTTGTCCGGTAACCGGCTGGCGGCGCTGGATGGGCTTGAGCATTTACCACGCCTGCGCCGGTTGAACCTGGGTGGCAACCAGCTAAGTGCAGTGGGGGGCCTGGAGCACCTGAGCCAGCTGGTAGAACTGGATTTGAGCGGGAATGACCTGAGCGAAGTGCCGGCTGCGCTGGAGCAGTTGACGCAGTTGAGCCGCCTGGATCTGTCGTTCAACCAGTTGACGCGCCTTGACGAGCGGGTAGCACAACTGGTGCGCCTGGAGAACCTGCAACTGAGTGGCAACCTGCTCGACAACCTGCCGGGCAGCCTGACGGGCCTTGCCCAACTCAGAACGTTGAACCTGAGCGGCAACCGGCTGGCGACGGTGCCGAATGGGCTCAATCAGCTTGGCAGGCTGGTCGAGTTGTACCTGCACGATAACCACATAACGCTGGATGCCGAAAGCCAGCCGCGACTGGAGTGGTTTACCAGCCTGCAAGTACTTACCCTGGGCAGCAACCCGCTGGGCGCATTGCCACAATTGCGCTTCAACGTACACCTGCAGTTCTTGTCCCTGCGTGATGCAGGCCTGCACAGTTTTCCGCTTGGCTTGTTGCAGAACTACCCGGAGCTGGCCGTGGATTTGCGAGGTAATCGCATAGAGACACTGAGTGAGCAGGCATTGGCCTGGATTGAGCTGCACCCGCGGTATGTCAACCTTGAGCACAACCGCCTGAACCAGGCGACCCTGCTACGGGTACGCCAGGCCGTGGCGCGGCTGCAGGAGCAGCAGGCAAGGGCCGAGCAGGAACAGCTGCCACAGTTGAGCACGAGAGCACCTGGGCGCCGTGGCTGAGGTTCGGCGACAATCACAGGCGTAAGGGGAAGTGTTCGGCGGGCTTTAGCATCGCTTATGCGATCGAGCGCCGCCCGCGCGGCGCTCGATCTCACAGGCACCCAAGAACTCAAGGCATGCACCCGTGCAGCCGCCACCGTATTCGCGGTGGTTCGACGCCTCGATGAACCCGCTCTCATGGAACTGCACATAACTCAGTGAATTAGCAGGGACACTGTGGGAGCGCGGACCGCTTGCGAACTCAGTCTCTGCGCAACAGCGCAGCGCAAAGGGCTGGGCGATCTCCTACAGGTTCACCGCTCGTGCCGGGCCATCCAGCGCAGCAGCGCCGCAATCGGTACGCTGCGGTGTGCCTCGTGCCGGTAGGGCTTGCCCTCGGCGGTATAGCGTTCACGATAGCGGCTGAGTACCAGGCTACGCCCATCGGCAGAAACCCGTGCCTCCAGTTCGTGCAGCACGAGCGCTTGCCGAGCCGCACCTTCAAGGCGCCTGAACAGCAGCATGGCGGCCTGGGCGTCATTCATCGCTGGTGACCTCCGGGCAATTGACCTGCCAGGTGCCGGGGCTGCCGGCTTTGCCTTCGGCCACCAGGTTGCTGCGCCGCTGTGCGGTGTAGTCACGCAGCGCGACGTAGTAATCGGGCCAGGTGCGCAGCAGATCGGTCAGCGGCAGCGCTTCGGCACGGCCGTCGACGATGCCGCCTGCCGTGGCGACGTTGCCCAGGCTGTCGACGGTATCGCTGTTGTCGCCGAACGGGTCCACCGCCATGCTCAGCACCTGGCCGGTGGCATCACGCAAATTGTGCGTACCCAACAGCGGCAATTCGACCACAGGGCCGGCGGCGACATCCCATACCCCGAACGTCTGGCCAAAGTCCGAGCGGTGCTGGCTCAGCCCCATTTTCCCAGACACATCGACCAGCCCCGCCACGCCCAGGGTGGTATTGAAGATGAAGCGGGTGAGGCTGGTCATCGCCCGTTCGCCGTTGCCCTGCAACAGGTCGTTGACGAACACAGTGGTCTGGTGTTGTGCCAGCGGCTTTTGGCCGAGCACAAGGTGGCGGTGATCATGTTGACCGCCATGGGCGAGTTGAGTGACCGGGTGGTGGGCCTGGAGCTGGGGGCCGACGACTACCTGACCAAGCCGTTTGCTGCCCGTGAATTGCTGGCCCGTGTGCGGGCGGTGCTGCGCAGGGCCGGGGAAGTGGCGGGTGGCGCAATGTGCAAGTGAGCCGGCTGCGGCGCAAACTGGAAGCCGACAATTGCAATGAGCCGCTGATCCGCACCCTGCGCAACGCGAGCTACCTGTTCACGCCAACAGTGGTGAAGCGATGAAACGGTTTGCCCGGTTGCGCCAGGCCCTGCCGAAACCAAGAATCACCATTGCCCGCTGGATCACGCTGACTACCCTGACGGCCATGTTGTTCCTGCTGCTGCTCAAGGGGCTGTTCAGCCTGCTGCTGAGCGTGTGGGCGCAACCACCGTTGCTGGAGAGCGGGGTGATCGAAAAGGTGGCAACGGTGACCCGTATCCTGGATGCCGCGCCCGCAGCGCAGCGTAGCAATATCGCCCGTGCAGCGGGCGATGGCACTTACACTGTACGCTGGGTGCAGCACCATGACGATGCGGGTGTGCCGCTGCTGGTCGATGCCGAGTTCAGCCAGGGCACGCCGATTCTGCGTGCATTGCTCAAACGGCCAGAGGCCAGGGTCGAGGTTTTCGAGCCGTCCGACATGCCGGAATACGCCCCTGAGCGCGGTTATGCCGTGATGATCGACTTGAGTGACAAATCCTGGGTGCTGTTTCGCGCCACCAGCCGCAGCTGGGGCCTGGACGAGCTGCCACGCAACCTGGTCACGCTCGCCTTGATGCTGGCCTCCAGCCTTGGCGTCGCGTTGCTGGCCGCACGTTACCTGGCCAAACCACTGGAGCGCTTTGCCGAGGGTGCGCGCCGCTTTGGCAAGGACTTCAACGCGCCGCCCATTCCGGTAGTGGGCCCCCACGACCTGCGCCAGGCCATTCTGGCGTTCAATGGCACCCAGGCGCAGCTCAAGCACTTCCTCAATGATCGCACGCAGATGCTGGCGGCGATCTCCCACGACCTGCGTGCCCCACTGACACGCATGCGCCTGCGTGCCGAGTTCATCGAAGAAGCCCAGCTGCAGGCCAAGTTGTTCCAGGACGTCGACGAGATGCAGGCGATGGTCGATGCCGCACTGGCGTTCTTCCGTGATGATGCGCGGCTGGAGCCCACCACCGTCTTCGACCTGGGCGAGTTGCTGCTGACCGTGGTGGACGATTTCAAGGACGCGGGGGTAAACGTTGGCTTCAGCGGACCTCGCCGTTGCGTGTACAGCGGGCGGCCCATGGGGATCAAGCGGGTGCTGGTCAACCTGATCGACAATGCGGCCAAGTACGGCCGCGAGCCAACCGTGGAGCTCGTGGTAACGCCCTGGCAGATTGAAATCAGTGTGCTGGACCGCGGGCCAGGCATCGCGCCAGCGTTGCAAGAGCAGGTTTTTGCGCCGTTCTACCGGATTGAAGGTTCACGCAACCGCCATACCGGTGGTGTCGGCCTGGGTTTGCCGGCCGCACGGGCCATCGTGCTGGAGCACGGCGGCAGCCTGACCCTGGGCAACCGCCCGGATGGTGGGTTGCATGCCAGGGTCACGCTGCCGCTGGGCTGATCAGAGCCCCAGTTCGCTGAGCCCGGGGTGATCGTCCGGGCGCCGGCCCAATGGCCAGTGGAACTTGCGCTCTGTTTCGCTGATGGGGTGTTCGTTGATGCTTGAATGGCGGTTCTGCATCAGCCCGTCTTCGGCAAATTCCCAGTTCTCGTTGCCATAGGCGCGGAACCACTGGCCGCTGTCGTCGTGGTATTCGTAGGCATAGCGCACGGCGATGCGGTTGCCGGTGAAGGCCCACAGCTCCTTGATCAGGCGGTACTCCAGTTCATGGTGCCATTTGCGCGTGAGGAATGCCTCGACCTCGGCACGGCCACGGGGGAACTCGACGCGGTTACGCCAGACCGTGTCAGGGGTGTAGGCCAGCGCGACCTTGGCCGGGTCGCGGCCGTTCCAGCCATCCTCGGCCAGGCGAACCTTTTCGATGGCGCTTTCGCGGGTGAAAGGGGGGAGCGGTGGGCGGGACATCGGGGGTACTCCTCAGGTCGATGGGCTTGTAGAAGCGTAGTAGCGGATGCCTGAAGTGAGAATGGATGTGTCTGGCACATCATGATTGCGGGGGGGAACAATGCTCAGGTGTCATGCCAGGGTGGTGCATGGCACCGGCTGCGCCGGTGTTCGCGGCTAAAGCCGCTCCTACAGGGGATAGCGGTCAGGTCATATCGGCTGCGGTCTTGCCGGTGGCTTTGCTGCGGCTACCCAGCCAGACCAGCAACAACCCGGCCGCCGCCAGCACGCCACCGGCCATCGGTACGGCGGCATAGCCCAGGTCAAGGCTGATCACTGCTCCACCCAGCGCCGCACCTACGGCGTTACCAAGGTTGAACGCACCGACGTTGATCGACGAAGCCAGCCCCGGCGCCTCGATGGCGGCGATCATCACACGCATCTGCAGCGGTGGCACCACGGCAAAGGTGAACATGCCCCACACCAGCAAGGCGATGGCGGCACCGACATGGCTGCCCAGCACCAGTGGCATCAGCAGCATGATCACTGCCAGCGCCGCGAGGAAAAGCCGCGCTGCCCCGTCAAGCGACCAGTCGGCCAGGCGGCCACCCAGGCTGTTGCCGAGGGTAAAGCCAACACCGATCAGCACCAGGCCCAGGGTGACGAAGCTGTCCGAGGCGCCGGTCAGTTCGGCCAGCACCGGCGCCACGTAGGTGTACAAGGTAAACATGGCGCCGGCACCGAGCACGGTGGTGGCCATGGCCAGCAGCACGCTGGGGCGGGCGATGACGGCCAGCTCCTTGCGCACATGCGGCACGCTGCCGCGTTCACCCTTGGGCAGGGCGTACCACAGTGCGGCCATGGCCAGCAGGCCCAGCACGGCGGTGCCGGCAAAGGCCATGCGCCAGCCAACCTGCTGGCCGACCCAGGTGGCGGCCGGCACGCCGCCGATGTTGGCGATGGTCAGGCCCATGAACATGGTGGCCACGGCGCTGGCCTGTTTGTCCTTGGGCACCACGCTGGCGGCCACCACTGCGCCCAGGCCGAAGAACGCACCGTGGTTGAGGCTGGTAACCAGCCGCGAGGCGAGCAGGGTGTAGTAGTCCGGCGACAGCGACGACAGCAGGTTGCCCAAGGTGAAGATGGCCATCAGCGCCATCAGCGCAGCGCGCTTGCCGAAACGGCTGAACAGCAACGTCATGATCGGCGCGCCGACCATCACGCCAATGGCATAGGCGGTAATCAGCATGCCGGCGCTGGGGATGCTCACACCCACGCCTTGGGCAATCACCGGCAGCAGGCCCATCGGGGTGAATTCGGTGGTGCCGATGCCAAAGGCACCGATCGCCAGGGCGAACAGGACCTTGCCGGGGGAAAGTGCGCTCATCGAGAATCTCCGACTGTGAGCAGGTTGGGTACAAAGGCGGCCACCAGAGCAGCCGCGTAGGGGGATCAATCCCAGTGTGGCGCCAGGCCGTCAGGGCTGACTTCGCGGCCGTTGCGCTCGAGCTTGGCGATACGCGCCATGTCGTCGGCGTCCAGCTTCAGGTCACGGGCAAGCAGGTTGCTGGCCAGGTTCTCGCGCTTGGTCGACGACGGAATCACCGCGTAGCCCAGCTGCAGGGCCCAGGCCAAGGCAACCTGGGCGACGGTGGCCTTGTGCTTGGCAGCGATCTCGGCCAGAACCGGGTCTTTCAGCACCTTGCCGTAGGCCAGGGTCATGTACGACGTGACCGTGATGCCTTGTTCCTTGAGGTACGCAGTCAGCGTGCTGTTCTGCAGGTACGGGCTGAGCTCGATCTGGTTGGTGGCGATTTCGCCTTTGCCGACCACTTCGATGGCTTGGCGGGTCAGTTCGATGTTGAAGTTGGACACGCCGATCTGACGGGTCAGGCCCAGCTTCTTCGCTTCGGCCAGGGCGTTCATGTACTCGCGCAGTTCAACGCCATTGCCCGGGGCTGGCCAGTGGATCAGCAGCAGGTCGACGTAGTCGGTGCGCAGTTTCTGCAGGCTGTCGCGCAGGCTGGGGATCAGCTTGTCGGCGGCGTAGTTGTCGACCCAGATCTTGGTGGTGATGAACAGCTCGCTGCGGGGTACGCCGCTTTCGGCGATGGCCTGGCCCACGTCAGCTTCGTTCTTGTAGATCTGCGCGGTGTCGATGACTCGGTAGCCCAGCGCCAGGGCCGACTTGACCGAATCGATGACGGCTTGGCCGGTGAGGCGGAAGGTGCCGAGGCCGAAGGATGGAATGCTCATGGATCTGCTCCTGGTGAGTGAGGGGGCCGGACTGAGCCTGGACGTTCAGGTCCGATCGCTCTTCGTGTGGGGAGCAGTGTGCGGGTTTGGCGGGGATTGATTAAGAGGGTGGGGTGCCAAGGTCCTTTGACCTGCGGTCAACAATAGGCGGTGCGGTCGTGACCGAAAGCCAGGCAATTTGACCCTGCCCCTGGCGCCTGCTGAGGCGTGAAAGGGGCGGGCCAATGCAATGATCAGTTTTCGATCAATGCCGGGTTGGACTGCAGCAACCACAGCCCTCGCATTGCCTGGACCTGCTGTTCAAGGCTGGAGGTAAGGCCAAGACGCTGCGCCTGCCGGTCCTGGGCCAGGAGTTTTTCCAGCATGTCCAGCAAGTCGCGTGACTGGTCGGCCGAGGCAGAGGTCGTTACATCGGACTGCAGTTCCGCTTGCTGGTAGGTGCGTACACGCTCTTGCTGAGTGGCCTGTTGCGTAGCAGTGGCCTCGACCATGACGTTGTTGACGAAGGCTATGCGGGTCGAGCTGCTGGTTTCGTCATGCACCTCATGGTAACGGTAATTCTGCGATTTGCTGTCGAGGCTGAGTTGCAGCTCTACCAGCGGGTTGAGGCTCTTGTGCCAGGCGGCCTTCAGGGTGCTTTGCTGGTCCTGTTGCAGGTCCAGGTTGGTTGCTCCGCCCTTGCGGGTGGTGGTCTGTGAAACGTTGTAATCGAAGCTGTCTACCTCACCCGGGCGCATGGGGTTGGTTCGCTGCTCGGGCGCGGTAAGCGAAGCATTGAAGTCGGCCAGGCCACTCAACAGCATACGGCTGACCTTGTTCAAGGGGGTGTCATGATTCGTTGGGCGCAGGGTGGTGGCGTCCACGCTATTGAGCTGGCGGAAAGCATCTTTGAACAGTGTCATCTGCTGTTCATCGCCGTTTCCGCGTTTCTGCGCGGCATCGAACTGGGTCAGGTAGTTTGACACAGCAGCCTGCCGTTGCGTGTCGCTGCCGAGCAACGTGCCGCCTTGGGTGTCGAAGTTCATTTTCACCGTGCCGGACGGCGTCTGCAGTTCCAGGCTGCGAGTATGCTCGTCCATTTGCAGGGCAAATTTCTGCCGGGCGCCGCCTGCGGTATCCAGCTGTGCTTCGAATTTCAGCCCGGTGAACAGCGTGGGGTCGAGCTTCACCAGCGCGCCGAGCTTCAGGCTCGGGGGCTCTTGGGTCAGGCCGTTGAGGGCAGTCTGGAAACTGTCCGCCATTATCGACAGGCCTTTGAGTTCGCTGGCGGTCAGGCTGCCACCGAGCACCTCGGCATCTACTGCCAAGCCCTTTTCGCTGCTGAACAGCCCCAGTGAAACGGTCGCGCCGGAGGCCGTATTCAGGGTGAAGTTAACGCTATCGGTGGCGAACTCGCGCAGCCTGGCTTGTTGCAGGCCAAGCAGCACGGGGTCGGTTGCCGTGCCGCTGTCAACGGCCACGCCTGACTGGGAGATGCGTTGCCCGCCATTGGTGGCCAGTTGTTCCAGCAGCGCTGCGCCCAGGCCTTTGAACCGGGAGGCGGCGGATGAGTACTGGACCGCGCTGTACATGTTCAGGCTCAGCTTGTCGAGGCCGTCCTGCTCCCAGACATAGCGAACCTGCCCACTGCCGACGGTGCCTTTGGCATTGTAAGTGCCAATGTCGACGCTGGGGGGCGACTGGCCAATGCTGACCTTGCTGCTTGCAGCTGTGGGTATTGCGGCTTTAACGGCATTGTCTGGTGGTGCCGTGGACGCAGGAATGTAGGTCTGCGTCGTGCGTATGATCGGTGTAATCGGATTCACTTGCGCTCCCTGCGTTTTCTGGTTCGTTCATACGTGATGTCGGCGCGCCACCAGCGAACTTGAATTTTCGATCAGAAAACGCAACGGCCCGCCATTTAGGCGGGCCGTCAGGGGCAGCAGCAAACGATCAGCGGCGGCGGAACAGCGGCAGCGGCTCGTCGGTGGCGGCCTGGTAGGTCACCGAGAAGTCCTTCAGGCTTTGCAGCGCGTCTTCCGGGTCTTTGTCGGCACGGATGGCAAACGCATCGAAACCGCAACGGGCCATGAAGAACAGCTGGTCGCGCAGCACGTCACCAATGGCGCGCAGCTCGCCCTTGAACTTGTAGCGGTCACGCAGCAGGCGCGCGTTGGAATAGCTGCGGCCGTCGGTGAAGGCCGGGAAGTTCAGGGCGATGACCTGGAAGTACTGTACGTCTTCGCCGATCTCTTCTGCTTCCTGGTCGCTGTCCAGCCACACGCCCAGACCGCCATCGCGGGCTTTCAGCACATGGGCGTGGTCGCGCCACATCTGCAGCGGCACGATGTAGTCGTCACAGTTGGTCAGCTCGTCGAACGAAAAGTCCTTGGGCAGCAGGTGCCAGGTTTCGTCGACGATCTGGTTGTTCTTAATGATTCGCTGCATAGACGCGTTCCTTGAAAGGGTCGATACCGATACGCTGGTAGGTGTCGATGAAACGCTCTTCCTCGGTACGTTGCTCGACGTACACGGCGATCAGCTTCTCGATCACGTCGGCCATGGCATCCTGGGCGAAGGACGGGCCGAGGATCTTGCCCAGGCTTGCGCCGCGCGCGGCGTTGCCACCCAGCGACACCTGGTAGAACTCCTCGCCCTTCTTGTCCACGCCGAGGATGCCGATGTGGCCCACGTGGTGGTGGCCGCAGGCGTTCATGCAGCCGGAGATGTTGAGGTCGATCTCGCCGATATCGAACAGGTAGTCCAGGTCGTCGAAGCGGCGCTGGATGGATTCGGCAATCGGGATCGACTTGGCGTTGGCCAGCGAGCAGTAGTCACCACCCGGGCAGCAGATGATGTCGGTCAGCAGGCCGATGTTCGGGGTGGCAAAGCCGCCTTCGCGCAGTTCCAGCCACAGGGCGTGCAACTGGCGCTGCTCGACGTCGGCCAGGATGATGTTCTGCTCGTGCGAGGTGCGCAGGAAGCCGAAGCTGTAGCGCTCGGCCAGGTCGGCCACGGCGTCCAGTTGCTTGTCGGTGAGGTCGCCAGGGGCAACGCCGGTGGGCTTCAGCGACAGGGTCACGGCCACGTAGCCCGGGCGCTTGTGGGCGCGGGTGTTGCGCGAGCGCCAGCGAGCGAAACCTGGGTACTCGGCGTCCTGGGCTGCGTAATCGACGTTGTCGAGGGCCAGGTACTCCGGGTCGACGAAGTGGCGCGATACCCGCTGTACTTCGGCTTCGGTCAGGGTGGTGTTGCCGCCACGCAGGTGGACCATTTCGGCCTCGACCTTCTCGGCGAACACTTCCGGGGTCAGGGCCTTGACCAGGATCTTGATCCGCGCCTTGTACTTGTTGTCACGGCGACCGTAACGGTTGTACACGCGCAGGATGGCGTCGAGGTAGCTGATCAGGTCCTGCCATGGCAGGAACTCGTTGATGAACGAGCCCACCACCGGGGTACGGCCCAGCCCGCCACCCACCAGCACACGGAAGCCCAGCTCGCCAGCAGCGTTGCGCACCGGCTCCAGGCCGATGTCGTGCACTTCGATGGCGGCGCGGTCTTCCTGCGAGCCGTTGATGGCAATCTTGAACTTGCGCGGCAGGTAGGCGAATTCCGGGTGGAAGGTGGTCCACTGGCGGACGATCTCGCACCATGGGCGCGGGTCGATGATTTCGTCTGCGGCGACACCGGCGAACTGGTCGGTGGTGGTGTTGCGCAGGCAGTTGCCGCTGGTCTGGATCGCATGCATCTGCACGTTGGCCAGCTCGGCGAGGATGTCCGGGATGTCTTCCAGCGCCGGCCAGTTGTACTGCACGTTCTGGCGGGTGGAAATGTGGGCGTAGCCCTTGTCGTAGTCGCGAGCGATCTTGGCCAGGGTGCGGACCTGGTTGGCGTTCAGCTGGCCGTACGGCACGGCGACACGCAGCATCGGCGCGAAACGTTGGATGTATAGGCCGTTCTGCAGGCGCAGAGGGCGGAATTCTTCTTCGCTCAGCTCACCGGCCAGGTAGCGGCGGGTCTGATCCCGGAACTGCTTGACGCGGTCCTCGATGATCCGCTGATCGTACTCGTCGTATACGTACATAAAAGTCCTGTCTCAGGCATGCAGCTATTCGCGCGCACGGCCGCGCACTCCGGTACGGAGCCGTGGCACGATAGCAGGTTGCGTTTATGCGCTAAAGTGATGTTTTTGCATATGAAAAGAACCAAATGGACTATGTGAGACTGACTGCCATTTGTGCCCGGGGCCTGGCCTGGCGGGTATAATCCGGCGTTTGCTTTGCAGAGATGTCAGCCCATGCTCAAGGCGTTGTGCCAAAGCGTGTGTCTTGCCTTGCCGCTGGCGGCAAGCGCACAACCGGCTTCGGTGGTGTTCCTCAACCCGGGGCTGTCTACCGAAACCTTCTGGACCAGCTACAGCCGTTTCATGCAGGCCGCCGCCGATGAGCTGGGCATGAACCTGCGGGTGGAATACAGCGAGCGCCGGGCCGACCTGGCGTTGACCCAGGCGCGGGCTGTGTTGACCGGGCCGCAGCGGCCGGATTACCTGGTACTGGTCAACGAGCAGTACGTGGCGCCAGAAGTGCTGCGCCTGTCGCGGGGTACGGGGGTGAAGCTGCTGCTGGTCAACAACGGCCTCACGCCCAGCCAGGTCCGCAGCATCCAGGCCCAGCCCGACAAATATGCCGAGCCTTGGGGCACCTTGATGAGCAACGACGAGCAGGCAGGCTTCCAGATGCTGCACCAGATGGTCGCGCAATTGCCCCGCGACAGCTTGCCGGTGGACCTGGTGGCGTTTGCCGGGGTCAAGACCACGCCGGCTTCACAGCTGCGCGAGGAGGGCATGCGCCGCGCCCTGGCCGACTTCCCTCAGGTTCGCCTGCGCCAGGTGGTGTATGGCGGCTGGAACCGCCAGCGCGCTTACGAGCAGGCGCAGCAGTTGCTGGAACGCTACCCGGCCACCCGCCTGGTATGGTCGGCCAATGACGAGATGGCCTTCGGCGCCATGCAGGCGTTCGAAGAGGCCGGGCGTGTGCCTGGGCGCGATGTGCTGTTCAGTGCCGTCAACAGCTCGCCCGAGGCCTTGCGAGCGCGAATCGACGGGCGCCTGAGCGTGCTGATGGGCGGGCATTTCACCTTGGGCGGGTGGGCCATGGTCATGCTGCACGATGATGCCCACGGGCTGGCGCTGAACCGCGACGGCCTGCGCGAGCACAGTGCCCCGGTGTTGCAGGCCATTGACCAGGCCAAGGCCAGGCGCTGGTTGAAGTTGCTGGAACGGGACGACTATGGCGTCGATTTCCAGCGTTACAGTGCCGAAGGGCGCCCAGCCAGCTACCAGTACCCTTTTTTGACGTCACCGGTCGAATATTGAAAGACCCTGCTTGAGGGAAGGGCATTGCTCGTCTTAACTGCTGATGGTGAAGTGCATTCCCATAACCACTACAAGAGGCAATGCAATGGGAAACTCAACCAAGGTCCGCAAAGCTGACAGCAGTGTCGATGCCTGGGCGATCCTGTGCCTGATCGTTCTGGTGGTGGTCACTGCCGTGTATTGGGTCAGCCACCAGTGACTTGAAACTCAAGACCGTGATGCAGCCAGGGCGCCTGCGGGAGGGAATCTCGCGGGTGCTTTTATTTTGCCTGTGCCGGCCCTTTCGCGGGTAAACCCGCTCCTACAAGGGTTCAGTGTAGGAGCGGGTTTACCCGCGAAAGGGCCGGTACAGGCTAACGGGTAAGGTGCAGGGCAAGTTGCACCAGGCCGATCAGTACGGCAATGAACACCAGGGTAAACAGCGTCCCCAGTGCAATGAAATGGCTGGCCTTGCCGTGGGTGAAGTCGCGGGCGCGGTTCTTGCCGCTTTGCACGCCGAAGGCGGCGGCTAGGATGCTGTGCAGCATCTGCCAGAAGGTCGGGGGTTTGCCCTGGCTGGAATCGTCCATGGTGGCTCCTGAGGGAATCAGAGGCAATCAGGGACAGTGTAGGCAATGGTTGTGAGGTTGCCTGTGAGGGCCTATTCGCGGGTAAACCCGCTCCTACAAGGGATTGCGTTCCCCCGTAGGAGCGGGTTCATCGGGGCGCCGAACCGCCGCGAAGGGCCGCAAAGCGGCCCCAAAAGGCCTTAGCTGTCGTACCCCAGGTTAGGCGCCAACCAACGCTCACTCACGCTGATGTCCTGGCCTTTACGCGCGCTGTAGTGCTCGATCTGGTCCTTGTCGACCTTGCCCACGGCAAAGTACTGCGCCTGCGGGTGGGCGAAGTACCAGCCGCTCACCGCTGCCGCCGGGAACATCGCAAAGTGCTCGGTCAGGAACACGCCGCTCGGCCCGGTCTCGCCGATGGCGGTGCCATCGAGCAGGCGGAACAGGGTTTCCTTCTCGGTGTGGTCAGGGCAGGCCGGGTAGCCCGGGGCCGGGCGAATACCGCTGTACTGCTCCTTGATCAGCGCTTCGTTGTCCAGGTGCTCGTCGCGGGCATAACCCCAGTGCTCTTTACGCACTTGCTCGTGCAACCATTCGGCGCAGGCTTCGGCCAGGCGGTCGGCCAGGGCCTTGACCATGATCGAGCTGTAGTCGTCGCCCTTGTCCTGATAGGCCTTGGCCACTTCCTCGGCACCAATGCCGGCGGTGGTGATGAAACCACCCACGTAGTCGGTCACACCGCTGGCCTTGGGTGCAACGAAGTCGGCCAGCGACCAGTTGGGCTTGCCGTCCGGCTTGATGGTCTGCTGGCGCAGGTGGTGCAGGGTAGCCAGTGGCTGGCCGTTGTCACCGTACACTTCGATGTCGTCGTCAGCCACCTGGTTGGCCGGCCAGAAGCCGAACACCGCGCGGGCACTGATCAGCTTTTCGTCGATCAGCTTGTCGAGCATCTCGCGGGCATCCTTGTACAGCGCCGTGGCGGCCTCGCCGACCACTTCGTCGGTGAGGATGCGCGGGAACTTGCCAGCCAGGTCCCAGGAGATGAAGAACGGGGTCCAGTCGATGTATTCGGCCAGGGTGCGCAGGTCGATGTCTTCCAGCACCTTGACGCCGGTGAAGGAGGGCACCGCTGGCTGGTAGCCGGCCCAGTCATACTGAGGCTTGGCGGCGATGGCCTGGGCGTAGCTCAGGCGCTCGGTGCGGGCGCTGCGGTTGGCGGTGCGCTCGCGCACTTCCACGTAGTCCTGGCGGGTTTTCTCGACAAAACCCGGCTTCAGCTCTTTGGACAGCAACTGGGTGGCCACGCCCACCGCACGCGAGGCGTCGGTGACGTAGATGACCGCATCGTTGCTGTACTTCGGTTCGATCTTGACCGCGGTGTGCGCCTTGGAGGTGGTGGCGCCACCGATCATCAGCGGCAGCTCGAAGCCCTGGCGCTGCATTTCGCGGGCAACGTGGACCATCTCGTCCAGCGACGGGGTGATCAGGCCGGACAGGCCGATGATGTCGCACTTCTGCTCGCGGGCGGTTTGCAGGATCTTCTCGGCCGGCACCATCACGCCAAGGTCGACAATGTCGTAGCCGTTACAGCCCAGCACCACGCCGACGATGTTCTTGCCGATGTCGTGTACGTCGCCTTTAACCGTGGCCATCAGGATCTTGCCCTTGGCTTCCGGCTTGTCGCCTTTCTCGGCTTCGATGAACGGGATCAGGTGGGCCACCGCCTGTTTCATCACGCGGGCCGACTTGACCACCTGGGGCAGGAACATCTTGCCGGCGCCGAACAGGTCGCCGACCACGTTCATGCCGTTCATCAGCGGGCCTTCGATCACTTCGATCGGGCGTGCGCACTGCTGGCGGCATAGCTCGGTGTCTTCGACGATGAACGCGGTGATGCCCTTGACCAGGGCGTGCTCCAGGCGTTTTTCCACCGGCAGCGAGCGCCACTCTTCGTTTTCAACTTCCTTGGTGGCGCCGCCGCCGCGGTAGTCATCGGCGATCGCCAGCAGGGCGTCGGTGCCGTGCGGGGTGCGGTTGAGCACCACGTCCTCGACTTTCTCGCGCAGCGCTGCCGGGATTTCGTCGTAGATTTCCAGCTGGCCGGCGTTGACGATACCCATGGTCAGGCCGTTCTGGATCGCGTGGTACAGGAACACCGAGTGGATTGCCTCGCGCACCGGGTTGTTGCCACGGAACGAGAACGACACGTTGGACACACCGCCCGAGCTCAGCGCGTGCGGCAGGTGATCACGGATGAAGGCACAGGCCTCGATGAAGTCGACGGCGTAGTTGTTGTGCTCTTCGATACCGGTGGCGACGGCGAAGATGTTCGGGTCGAAGATGATGTCTTCTGGCGGGAAGCCTACTTCGTTGACCAGGATGTCATAGCTGCGCTGGCAGATTTCCTTCTTGCGCGCGGCGGTGTCGGCCTGGCCGACCTCGTCGAAGGCCATCACCACCACGGCGGCGCCATAGCGCTTACACAGGCGGGCATGGTGCTTGAACTGCTCGACACCTTCCTTCATGGAAATGGAGTTGACGATGCCCTTGCCCTGGATGCACTTCAGGCCTGCCTCGATCACTTCCCACTTGGACGAGTCGATCATGATCGGCACGCGCGAGATGTCCGGCTCGCCGGCAATCAGGTTGAGGAAGCGGACCATGGCAGCCTGGGAGTCGAGCATCCCTTCGTCCATGTTGATGTCGATCACCTGGGCACCGGCTTCGACCTGTTGCAGCGCGACTTCCAGCGCTTCGGTGTAGTTCTCTTCACGGATCAGCCGGGCGAACTTGGCGGAGCCGGTGATGTTGGTACGCTCGCCGACGTTGACGAACAGCGACTGGCGGTCGATGGTGAACGGTTCCAGGCCGGACAGGCGGCAGGCCTTGGCGATTTCCGGGATTTCACGCGGCTTGTACTTGGCCACGGCCTCGGCAATGGCCTGGATGTGCCCCGGGGTGGTGCCGCAGCAACCGCCGATGATGTTGAGGAAACCGCTGGCGGCGAACTCCTCGACCACCACGGCCATTTCGGCCGGGGTTTCGTCGTACTCGCCGAAGGCGTTCGGCAGGCCGGCGTTGGGGTGGGCGGACACGTGGGTGTCGGCCTTGGTTGCCAGTTCTTCCAGGTACGGGCGCAGGTCCTTGGCGCCGAGGGCGCAGTTAAGGCCAACGGAAATCGGCTTGGCGTGGCGCACCGAGTTCCAGAACGCTTCGGTGGTCTGGCCCGACAGGGTGCGGCCGGAGGCGTCGGTAATGGTGCCGGAGATCATGATCGGCAGTTCGACGTTGTCGTCCTCGAACACCTGCTGCACGGCAAAGATTGCCGCCTTGGCGTTGAGGGTGTCGAAGATGGTCTCGATCAGGATCAGGTCGGCACCGCCCTCGATCAGGCCACGGGTGGCCTCGACGTAGTTTTCGACCAGTTCGTCGAAGGTGACGTTGCGGTAGCCTGGGTCGTTGACGTCCGGGGAGATCGAGCAGGTGCGGCTGGTCGGGCCGAGCACGCCGGCGACGAAGCGCGGTTTGTGCGGGGTTTCCAAGGTCTTGGCATCGGCCACCTGGCGGGCGATGCGTGCGCCTTCGACGTTCAGTTCGTAGACCAGCGACTCCATGCCGTAGTCGGCCTGGGAAATCTGCGTGGCGTTGAAGGTGTTGGTTTCGAGAATATCGGCGCCGGCATCCAGGTAGGCCTTCTCGATGGCAGCGATCACATCGGGGCGGCTGAGCAGCAACAGATCGTTGTTACCCTTGACATCGCTTGGCCAATCGGCGAAACGCGTGCCACGATAGTCGTGTTCCTCGAGGCGGTAGCTTTGGATCATAGTACCCATGCCGCCGTCGAGGATCAGGATGCGCTCTTTGAGTGCGTGCTGGAGTGCTTGGAGACGAGCGCTGCGGTCGGACATAGGAACTACCTGGTCGGGCGAATATCAGAAGGTGCGAAATCATATCAAAGCTGCGCGGTTTTTAGGTGCATCGGCCATTTGCATGAAAACTGTTCATGTTGACCGATGCCGGTGAAGCTCAGCACCCAGGGACGACCAGGCAACAAATCGTGATGGCTTTCAAGAACCAGGACTTTCCGCACATGGTGCATCGTATCCTTGCCGGCGCCTTCGCCCTGCTCATCAGCGGCGCGGTGTTCGGGCAGGCCCCCCAGTCGAGCCCGGCTATTTCCTACACCCGGGATATCCAACCCATCTTCACCGAGAAGTGCGTGGCCTGCCACGCCTGCAACGACGCCGCCTGCCAGCTCAAGCTGGAAAGCCCCGAAGGCGCGGTACGCGGGGCCAGCAAGGTCCCGGTGTACCAAGGCGAGCGCAGCAAGGCGGTGCCGACCACGCGGCTTTTCTACGACGCCCACAGCGAGGCTGAATGGCGCAAGAAGGGCTTTTACTCGGTGCTCGACAACCAGGGCAGCCAGGCCGCGCTGATGGCGCGCATGCTCGAACTGGGTCACAAGACCCCGCTTACGCCCAACGCCAAGCTGCCCGAGGAAATCGTCCTGGGCCTGAACCGCAACAACATGTGCCCGTTGCCGCACGAGTTCGATGCCTATGCCGGCGCCCACCCCAAAGAGGGCATGCCGCTGGCGGTGACCGGGCTGACCGACAAGGAATACGACACCATGCGCCGCTGGCTGGCTGCTGGCGCGCCGGTCGAGTACCAGCCGATCAAGCCGAGTGCGGCCGAAGCCAAGCAGATTGCCGACTGGGAAGAACTGCTCAACCGCCCGGGTTCCACCGAGGCGCTGGTTGGCCGCTGGTTGTACGAGCACCTGTTCCTGGCGCACATCTACTTTGTCGGTGGCGAGCAGGGCCACTTCTTCCAGTGGGTGCGCTCACGTACGCCCAGTGGCCAGCCGGCCGACATCATCGCCACGCGCCGGCCCAACGACCCACCGGGCACCGACTTCTATTACCGGCTGATCCCGGTGCAGGGCGTGATCGTGCACAAGACGCACATCACCTACCCGATGGGCCCGCAGAAGCTCAAGCGCGTCAAGCAGCTGTTCTACGCCGGCGACTGGCATGCCAGTGCGCTGCCCGGCTATGGCCCGCGCCACCGCGCCAACCCGTTCGAAACCTTCGAGGCGATCCCGGCGGTGGCGCGCTACCAGTTCATGCTGGATAACGCCGAGTACTTCGTGCGCACCTTCATCCGGGGCCCGGTTTGCCGTGGGCAGATCGCCACCGACGTGATCCGCGACAACTTCTGGGCACTCTTCCAGGAACCGGCCCACGACCGCTACATCACCGATGCCGAGTACCGTGGCGAGGCTACGCCGCTACTGGCCATGCCCGGCCAGATCGATGACGTGGGCAGTGTGCTGAGCCTGTGGCATGCCTACCGCGACAAGCGCAACGAGTACGAGAAACTGCGCCGTGAAGCCTATGCCAACATGCCGGCACCGGGCTGGTCGACGCTGTGGGCCGGTAACGACAACGCGCTGCTGAGCATCTTCCGCCACTTTGACAGTGCCTCGGTGACCAAGGGCCTGATCGGTGATGTGCCGCTCACCGTGTGGCTGTTCGACTACCCGCTGTTCGAGCGCACCTACTACCAGCTGGCGGTCAACTTCGATGTGTATGGCAACGTTTCGCACCAGTTGCAGACGCGCCTGTACTTCGACCTGATCCGCAACGGCGCCGAGGTCAACTTCCTGCGCCTGATGCCGGCTGACCAGCGCAAGGCCATCCTCAGCGACTGGTACCAGAACAGTGGCAAGGTGAAGATGTGGATGGATTATGAAGACATCGACACCGACACCCCGAGCGGCATCCAGCTCGACCCGCGCAACGCCAAGCGCGACTTCGGCCTGAAATTGCTGCAGCGCACCGGCAGCCTGAACGCCGCGCCAGACCCGATCAACCGCTGCCAGGGCGCATTCTGCTCTAGGCCGCAAATGAGCGAAGAATTCCGAAATGCCGAGCAGTCGCTCAGCCGCCTGGTATCGCGCCCGGCTGCCGGGCTGAAGGTGATCAACCAGTTGCCCGAGGCAACCATGCTGCGTATCGAAGGGCAGGGCGGGCAGCGCCAGGTGTACAGCCTGCTGCGCAACCGTGCGCACAGCAACGTGGCATTCCTGCTGGGTGAGGCGTACCGCTACCAGCCTGGCCTGGACACGCTGACCTTGTACCCGGGGGTGCTCAGCAGCTACCCCAACTTCATCTTCAACATCCCGACCGCGGATGTGCCGGAGTTCGTCGAGGACATGGAGTATGCCAAGGATGATGCAGCCAGGTTCGAGCGCATTGTGATGCGCTGGGGCGTGCGCCGCAGTCACCCTGATTTCTGGCGCTACTTCCATGACTTGAACAGCTACATCAAGGAGACTCAGCCGGTCGAAGCGGGTGTGCTGGACATGAACCGCTATGAGAACCTCTGATCGGGTTGGCTGACCTTTCCGGGTACCCTGAGGTCGGAAAGGGTGGGTGGTCTTGATCGATTGCAAGGGGGCTGCTTTGCAGCCCTTCGCGGGTGAACCCGCTCCTACATCGATGGCGTTGGTGCCAACGCTTGTGTAGGAGCGGGTTCACCCGCGAACGAGCGCGAAGCGCTCGCCTCTGCACCCGATGCAGGCCTCAATGCACCGCCAAGCGCAGGGTATTTCATGCTGTATTCGCTTCAGGCACTGCGGGCGTTCGCCGCCTGGGTGGTGGTTTGCCACCATTTCATGCAGATCTTCTTCGACTTCCACGCCACCGGCCCCATCGGCCAACTGCTCACCGACCGTGGCGCCGTAGGCGTCGACATCTTCTTCGTTATCAGCGGGCTGGTGATCTACCTGTCGACCTGCGACAAAACCGTCGAACCGCGCCAGTTCCTGCTTAACCGGGCGCTGCGTATCGTCCCGGCCTACTGGTTCTACACGGCGCTCATGGCAGCGCTGCTGCTGGCCTTCAGCCAATGGATGCCGCATCAGGAGTTCGACTGGCACCACTTGTTGCTCTCGTTGCTGTTCATTCCGGCGGAAAACCCCGGTGGCTATGGCCTGTACCCAACGCTGAACGTGGGCTGGACGCTGAATTTCGAGATGTTCTTCTACCTGTTGTTCGGTCTGGCGTTCCTGGTTCGCCATCGTCACCTCCAGTTGCTGATGACTGCGGCGCTGCTGTTGGTGAGCGAGGTGCTGGGCCGGCTTGGTTTGCTCAGCCACTTCTACAACAACGGCATCATCTACGAGTTCCTGCTGGGTATCGGCCTGGGTGTGGTTTACCGCCGTGGCCTGATTCGTGAAGGCTTGTGGGTGCCGCTGGCACTGTTGGGGGTGGCTGGCTATGCGCTTTATCACCTGGACGCTTCGCAACGCCTGCTGCACTGGGGGCTGCCAAGTGCCATGATCGTGTTGGCGTTTGTGTCCATGGAGCCCTGGTTCAAAGGCAACCAGGTGCTCAAGGCGTTGGGCGACTGTTCGTATTCGGTCTACCTGATTCACGTGCTGGTGCTTTATGCCGGCTGGTTCGCCAGCGAACGGCTGGGCTTGAACCCGTACCTGGTGTTTGCCCTGTGCGTGCCGTCCATTGGACTAATGTCGTGGTTCAGCTACCGCTGGCTGGAGCGCGGCCTGTACCGGCGCATGCAGGCCTGGCTGGCGGAACCACGGGGGACAACGCCGGAATATGCGCTTTCCCGAGTCAAATACTAGGACTTTGTTCAAGGGCCGGCTTGGCGTACACTTGGCGGCAAGTCTGTGAGGAACCTACATGAGCGCTATAACCATTACCGACGCCGCCCATGACTACCTGGCCGATCTGCTTTCCAAGCAGAATACGCCTGGCATCGGCATTCGCATTTTCATCACCCAGCCGGGCACCCAGTACGCAGAGACGTGCATTGCCTACTGCAAGCCGGGCGAAGAGAAGCCTGACGACACCGCCGTGGGTCTGAAGAGCTTCACCGCTTACCTGGACGCGGTCAGCGTACCGTTCCTGGAAGATGCCCTGGTCGATTACGCCACCGACCGCATGGGTGGCCAGCTGACCATCAAGGCACCGAACGCCAAGGTGCCGATGGTCAACGAAGACAGCCCGATCAACGAGCGCATCAACTACTACCTGCAGACCGAGATCAACCCCGGCCTGGCCAGCCACGGCGGGCAGGTCAGCCTGGTGGACGTGGTCGACGACGGCATCGCCGTGCTGCAGTTCGGGGGTGGTTGCCAGGGTTGCGGCCAGGCCGACGTGACCTTGAAGGAAGGTATCGAGCGCACCTTGCTCGAGCGTATTCCGGAGCTCAAAGGCGTGCGTGACGTGACTGACCACACGCAGAAAGAGAACGCCTACTACTAAGGCTTGTTCGCGATCGTTGTAGGAGCGGGGGGGGGGGGGGGGGGGGGGGGGGGGGGGGGGGGGGGG
>NZ_JACVZC010000032.1 GCF_016658545.1 Pseudomonas sp. S37
CCCCCCCCCCCCCCCCCCCCCCCCCCCCCCCCCCCCCCGCTCCTACAGGGAATCGCGTGACTATCGAGCAGTGTGCCGGGCCAGCGCCCACTCCACATGCTCGCGCACCAGTTCCGACGCATCCTCACGCCGCGCCTTCAGCGCCTCGAGCACCGGAATGGTCGAAGGCGCATTACCCAGCCCCACCGCCAGGTTGCGCAAGAACCGCTCATACCCCGCCCGCCGCAACGGCCCACCCTCGGTCTTGCGCAGGAAAGTCCGCTCATCCCACAGGAACATCTCGGCCAGCTCGGCATTCTCCAGCCCATGCCGTGGCTGGAAGTCCTGCTCCTGGCTGTGTTTGGCAAAGCGGTTCCAGGGGCAGACGATCTGGCAGTCATCACAGCCGAACACCCGGTTGCCCATCATCGAGCGCAATTCCACAGGAATCGCCCCCCTCAGTTCAATGGTCAGGTACGAGATACAGCGCCGCGCATCCAGCACATAAGGCCCGACGAACGCCTGTGTCGGGCAAATGTCCAGGCAGGCGGTGCAACGCCCGCAGTGTTCACTGGTGGTGGCTTCGTCCACCGGCAACGGCAGGTCGACAAACAGTTCGGCCAGGAAGAAGTAGCTGCCGGCCTTGCGGTTGAGCAGCAGGGTGTTCTTGCCGATCCAGCCCAGCCCGGCCTGCTCGGCCAAGGCCTTTTCCAGCACCGGGGCACTGTCGACGAAGGCGCGGTAACCGAACGGGCCGATGGCTTCTTGAATACGGTCGGCCAGGAACTGCACGCGCTTGCGCACCAGCTTGTGGTAGTCACGGCCCAGGGCATAGCGCGACACATAGGCTTTTTCTGGTTGCGCCAGGCGTTGGGCCATCTGCGTGTCGCCGGGCAGGTAGTCCATGCGCAGCGAGACCACGCGCACCGTACCGGGGATCAACTGGTCGGGGTGCGAGCGTTTGCTGCCGTGGGCGCCCAGGTACTCCATTTCGCCCTGGTAGCCGGCGTCGAGCCAGCGCTGCAGGTGGTGTTCGTGTTCGCCAAGGTCGACCCCGGCGATGCCGACGTGGGCAAAACCGAGTTCCTGGCCCCAGATCTTGATCGATTGGGCCAGTTGGGCGAGGTCAGGTGTAGAGGCGGACATGGATGGGCAAGGCAATACAGGCTCAGGTGCGTATAATTCTGCCAGACATTGGAGCCTTTGACCCCATGCGGCAGACCAAACACCCCGGCAATGCCCCACAACTGCTCAGCAGCGTGAACGTCGCGCATTTGCCGGCACGGCATGCGCATGCCCATAAAGGCGACTTTGGCCATGTGCTGGTGGTGGGTGGCGACCTCGGCACCGGCGGTGCTGTGCTGCTCAGCGCCGAAGCCGCCTTGCGCTGCGGTGCCGGGCTGGTCAGTGTGGCAACCCGGCCCGAGCACGTGGCCGCCAGCCTGGCACGCCTGCCCGAGGTCATGTGCCTGGGCGCCAGTTCGGCCAACCAGCTGATGGGCGTGCTCGAACGCGCCACGGTACTGGTGGTAGGCCCTGGCCTTGGGCAGGCGGCGTGGGGCCGTAGCCTGTTGTCGGCAGTGGCCAACGCCGAGCGGCCACAGGTGTGGGACGCCGATGCCCTGAACCTGCTGGCGCGTACCCCGCTGGCCTTGCCCAGTGGCAGCATCCTGACCCCGCACCCGGGGGAGGCGGCGCGGCTGCTGGGTGTTTCCACCGAGGCGGTGCAGGCCGACCGCCCGGGGGCGGCACGCAAGCTGGCGCGCCGTTACAACAGCGTCTGCGTGCTCAAGGGGGCTGGTACGCTGGTGGCAGACCCGGGTGGCCAGCTGATGCTGTGCGAGCGCGGCCACCCGGCGATGGCCGGCGCTGGCCTGGGCGATGTACTGACTGGCGTGCTGGCGGCGCTATTGGCCCAAGGGCTGGACGCCTGGCGCGCAGGTTGCCTGGGTACGTGGCTGCACGCCTGTGCCGGCGAGCGCCTGGGGGTAAAAGGAAGAGGCCTGGCGGCCAGTGATCTGGCGCCGGTCATTCGTGAATTGTTGGAGGAGCATTCTGCGTGTCTGGCTTAAATCTGTTTCTGGCCGATGAAGCGGCCACGGTCGCCTTCGGTGCAAAAATGGCCGAGGTGACCGGCGGTCGCGGCGTGATTTTCCTCGAGGGCGACCTGGGGGCAGGTAAAACCACCCTGTCGCGTGGCCTGATCCGCGGCCTGGGCCATACTGGTGCAGTGAAAAGCCCGACCTTCACCGTGGTCGAACCCTACGAAATCGGCGATGTCCGAGCTTTTCACTTCGACCTGTATCGCCTGGTCGATCCGGAGGAGCTGGAGTACATGGGCATTCGTGACTATTTCGAGGGCGACCCGTTGTGCCTGTTCGAGTGGCCACAAAACGGTGCGGGCGTTTTGCCAAAGCCTGACCTGACCATTACCATAAGCCCCCAAGCGGGCGGACGCTCGCTGAACCTTTCGCCGCAGGGGGCTCGCGGCGAGGCCTGGTGCGTGGCACTGGCCGAACACTATAAACAGTAAGTGGGGTAGGTATGCGCATACGCGCACTGGTCGCCATCGTTGGGCTGCTGCTGACAACGGTGACCGTTGACGCTCTGGCCGTCACTCAAGTCAAGAGCATGCGCCTGTGGCGCGCGCCAGACAACACGCGGCTGGTCTTCGACCTGTCTGGCCCCGTGCAGCACAGCGTCTTTACCTTGAGCGCGCCTGATCGCCTGGTCATCGACATCAATGGCGCGACCCTGGCCGCGCCGCTGAACGTGGCCACCTCCAATACGCCGATCAGCAGCGTGCGTTCGGCCCAGCGTACGCCGACCGACCTGCGCGTGGTGGTCGACCTTAAAAAGTCGGTCACCCCGAAAAGCTTCACCCTGGCGCCCAACGCCCAGTACGGCAACCGCCTGGTGGTCGACCTGTACGACCAGGAAGCCGATGCCATCGCCGCCACTGCGCCCACGCCGGCGCCGGCCCCGGTGCAAACGCCTGCCACCACACCAGCCGTGCCCGTGTCGCCGGCCCAGCCAGCCATCAAGCTGCCGCCGGTGCCTAGCGGCAAGCGCGACATCGTTATCGCCATCGACGCCGGTCACGGCGGTGAAGACCCGGGTGCTTCCGGCTCGCGCGGCCAGCATGAAAAAGACATCGTGCTGCAGATCGCCCAGGAACTGCAGCGCCAGATCAACACCGAAAAGGGCTTCCGCGCCGAGCTGACCCGTACCGGTGACTACTTCATCCCGCTGCGCAAGCGCACCGAGATTGCCCGCAAGAAGGGCGCCGACCTGTTCGTTTCGATTCACGCCGACGCTGCGCCATCCAAGGCCGCATTCGGTGCTTCGGTGTTCGCCCTGTCCGACCGTGGTGCCACCTCCGAGACCGCGCGCTGGCTGGCAGACACGGAAAACCGTTCCGACCTGATCGGTGGCGCCGGTAACGTCAGCCTCGACGACAAGGACCGCATGCTCGCGGGTGTGCTGCTCGACCTGTCGATGACCGCCACGCTCAGCTCCAGCCTGAATGTCGGGCAGAAGGTACTGGGCAACATGGGCCGCATCACCTCGCTGCACAAGCAGCGTGTGGAGCAGGCTGGCTTCATGGTGCTGAAGTCGCCGGATATCCCGTCGATTCTGGTTGAAACCGGGTTTATCTCCAACGCCAACGAGGCGGCCAAGCTGGCCACGCGCAGCCATCAGCAGGCGCTGGCCCGCTCGATTCATACCGGCGTGCGCCAGTTCTTCCAACAGAACCCGCCGCCGGGCACCTACATCGCCTGGCTGCGTGACACCGGCAAGATCGCCGCCGGCCCGCGTGAGCACACGGTGCGCCCTGGCGAAACCCTGGCGATGCTCGCCGTGCGCTACCAGGTCAGCGTGGCCAGCCTGCGCAGCACCAACAGCCTCAAGACCGATGAGCTGAAGGTTGGCCAGCGCCTCGATGTACCAGCCACCACCCTGGCCTCGCAATAATGAGTGGTGGTTCGCGCATTCAGCTGCTCAGCCCGCGGCTGGCCAACCAGATTGCCGCCGGCGAAGTGGTCGAGCGGCCAGCTTCTGTTGCCAAGGAACTGCTGGAAAACAGCCTGGACTCCGGCGCCCGGCGCATTGATGTGGACGTGGAGCAGGGCGGTGTCAAGCTGCTGAAGGTGCGGGACGATGGCAGCGGTATCTCTGCCGACGACCTGCCATTGGCGCTGGCCCGTCACGCCACCAGCAAGATCCGTGAGCTGGAAGACCTCGAAGGCGTGTTGAGCCTGGGCTTCCGTGGCGAGGCCCTGGCCTCGATCAGCTCGGTGGCACGCCTGACCCTGACGTCGCGCACTGCCAGCGCCACTGAGGCCTGGCAGGTGGAAACCGAAGGCCGCGACATGCTCCCGCGGGTGCAGCCGGCGGCGCACCCGGTGGGCACTTCGGTGGAAGTGCGCGACCTGTTCTTCAACACCCCGGCGCGGCGCAAGTTCCTCAAGGCCGAGAAAACCGAGTTCGATCACCTGCAGGAAGTGATCCGCCGGCTGGCGCTGGCGCGTTTCGACGTCGGCTTCCACCTGCGCCACAACGGCAAGAGCATCCTCAGCCTGCACGAAGCCCACGACGAAACCGCCCGTGCGCGACGCGTGGGTGCCATCTGCGGCCCAGGCTTTATGGAGCAGGCACTGCCGATCGACGTCGAACGCAATGGCCTGCGCCTGTGGGGCTGGGTGGGTTTGCCGACGTTCTCGCGCAGCCAGGCCGACCTGCAGTACTTTTTCGTCAATGGCCGTGCGGTGCGCGACAAGCTGGTCGCCCATGCCGTGCGCCAGGCCTACCGTGACGTGCTGTTCAATGGCAGGCACCCGACCTTCGTGCTGTTCCTGGAGCTGGAGCCCAACGGCGTCGACGTCAACGTGCACCCGACCAAGCACGAAGTGCGTTTCCGTGAAGGCCGCTCGGTACACGACTTCCTGTACGGCACTCTGCACCGTGCCTTGGCCGATGTGCGCCCGGAAGACCAACTGGCCGCGCCTGCTGCCTTGCCTGAGGCGATCCGCCCCACGGGCCAGCTGGCAGGCGAGTTTGGCCCGCAGGGCGAAATGCGCCTGGCTTCACCGGTGCTGGAGCAGCCCCGGGCACCACAGTTTTCCATTTCCAATGGTGGCAGTGGCTCGGGTTACCAGTCCCAGTACAGCCCGCGGCCGTCCCAGCCGCTGGCGGCTGCCGAAGCGCAGGCGGTCTACCGCGAATTCTACAAACCCATGGACGATGGCGTGGTTGCGCCTTCGGCGTTACCCGAAAGCCAGGGCGACATCCCGCCGCTGGGCTATGCCATGGCCCAGCTCAAGGGTATCTACATCCTGGCCGAAAACGCCGTCGGGCTGGTGCTGGTGGACATGCACGCCGCCCACGAGCGCATCATGTACGAGCGGCTGAAGGTAGCCATGGCCAGCGAAGGCCTTAGCGGCCAGCCGCTGCTGGTGCCGGAAACCCTGGCCCTGAGCCAGCGCGAAGCCGATTGCGCCGAAGAGCACGCGCAGTGGTTCCAGCGCCTGGGCTTCGAATTGCAGCGCCTGGGCCCGGAGACTTTGGCAATCCGCCAGATCCCGGCCTTGCTCAAGCAGGCCGAGGCCAACCGCCTGGTGCAGGACGTGCTCGCCGACCTGATGGAATACGGCACCAGTGACCGTATCCAGGCGCACCTCAACGAGCTGCTCGGCACTATGGCCTGCCACGGCGCCGTGCGCGCCAACCGGCGCCTGGCCATTCCCGAAATGAATGCCCTGCTGCGCGACATGGAAAACACCGAGCGCAGCGGCCAGTGCAACCATGGTCGCCCTACATGGACCCAGATGGGCCTGGACGACCTGGACAAACTATTCCTGCGCGGTCGATGACATGAGTGGCAAGCCCCCTGCAATATTTCTGATGGGCCCGACGGCGGCCGGCAAGACCGATCTCGCCATCGAACTGACCAAAGTGCTGCCCTGCGAGCTGATCAGCGTCGACTCGGCGCTGGTCTACCGTGGCATGGACATCGGCTCGGCCAAACCGTCGAAAGAAATCCTCGCTGCCCACCCGCACCGGCTGATCGACATTCGTGACCCGGCCGAGAGCTATTCGGCCGCGCAGTTCCGCACCGATGCCCTGCAGGCCATGGCCGAGATCACAGCGCGCGGCAAGATCCCGCTGCTGGTCGGCGGTACCATGCTCTATTACAAGGCCTTGATCGATGGCCTGGCCGACATGCCGGCGGCCGATGCCACGGTGCGCGCCGAACTGGAAGCCCAGGCCGAAGCGCTTGGTCTGGCCGAGCTGCATCGGCAACTGGCCGAGGTCGACCCGGTGTCGGCGGCGCGCATTCACCCCAACGACCCGCAGCGGTTGATCCGCGCGCTGGAAGTGTACCGGGTGAGTGGCGAAAGCATGACGGCGCATCGTCAACGTCAATTCGCGGAAAGTCGCGGCGCAGACGCAGGCGCTGACGGACATTTGCCCTATACTGTCGCCAGTTTGGCGATTGCTCCTACAGATCGTCACATTTTGCATCAGCGAATTGCGTTACGATTTTCGCAGATGCTGGAACAGGGCTTCGTTGACGAGGTCCGATCGCTGCGAGCCAGAAGTGACTTGCACGCCGGGCTACCGTCTATACGGGCAGTGGGTTATCGGCAAGTCTGGGATTACCTGGACGGCAAGCTGACTGAGAATGAGATGCGTGAACGCGGTATCATTGCCACCAGGCAGCTGGCCAAGCGGCAGTTCACCTGGTTGCGTGGCTGGCCTGACGTACACTGGCTTGACAGCCTGGCCTGCGACAATCTGTCCCGCACCTTGAAATACCTTGGGGCCATCTCCATATTGAGCTGAGTCCCTGCTGATTGCCGTCTAT
This sequence comes from Pseudomonas sp. S37, assembly GCF_016658545.1. Lineage (GTDB taxonomy): Bacteria > Pseudomonadota > Gammaproteobacteria > Pseudomonadales > Pseudomonadaceae > Aquipseudomonas. The sequence continues at coordinate 6,848 of NZ_JACVZC010000032.1, forward strand.
TCTTGCGAAGGGGCGGCCTAATTTATCGATTTTATTGATTTTCTATTATTTATCCTTACAGGAGTGCGGCATATGTCAAAAGGGCATTCGCTACAAGACCCTTACTTGAACACCTTGAGAAAAGAAAAGGTCCCGGTTTCCATTTACCTGGTCAACGGCATCAAGCTGCAGGGTTCGATCGAATCGTTCGACCAGTTCGTCGTGCTGCTGAAGAACACCGTCAGCCAGATGGTCTACAAGCACGCCATTTCGACTGTGGTACCGGCCCGTCCGGTCCGCCTGCCAAGCCCGACCGACGGCGAACACGGCGACAGCGAGCCAGGCAACGCCTGATAGGAGCCTGCATTGTTCTTTGAGCGCCACGGTGGTGGTGAGCGGGCGTTGCTCGTTCACTTGGAAGGTCATAACCCTGAGGCGCGCGAAGACCCGCAGGAGTTTCAGGAGTTGGCATTGTCGGCCGGTGCCGACATCGTTTCGCTGGTCACGGTGACAAGGCATCAGCCTTCCGCCAAATACCTGATTGGCAGCGGCAAGGTCGAGGAACTGCACGACCTGGTCCATGCCGAACAGGTAGACCTGGTGATTTTCAATCACACCCTCACGCCCAGTCAGGAGCGCAACCTCGAACGTGTGTTCGAGTGTCGTGTGCTTGACCGTACCGGGCTGATCCTCGATATCTTCGCCCAGCGGGCGCGTACCCATGAAGGCAAGCTGCAGGTCGAACTGGCCCAGCTGGACCACATGAGCACGCGGCTGGTGCGCGGCTGGACCCACCTTGAGCGACAAAAGGGTGGTATCGGCCTGCGCGGCCCGGGTGAAACCCAGCTGGAAACCGACCGCCGCCTGTTGCGGGTGCGCATACGCCAGATCAAGTCACGCCTCGAGAAAGTGCGCAGCCAGCGCGAGCAGGCACGTCGCGGGCGTAAGCGCGCGGATATCCCCTCGGTGTCGCTGGTGGGTTATACCAACGCCGGCAAGTCCACGCTGTTCAACGCCCTGACCGAATCCGAGGTGTACGCCGCGGACCAGCTGTTCGCTACCCTCGACCCGACCCTGCGCCGGCTCGAACTCAACGACCTGGGCCCGATTGTGCTGGCCGATACCGTGGGTTTCATCCGCCACCTGCCGCACAAGCTGGTCGAGGCATTTCGGGCTACGCTCGAAGAGTCGAGCAACTCCGACTTGCTGGTGCATGTGATCGATGCCCATGAGCCCGAGCGCATGGAACAGATCGAGCAGGTTTTGGCGGTATTGGGCGAGATTGGCGCCGAAGGCTTGCCGATCCTCGAGGTGTATAACAAACTCGACCTGCTTGAAGATGTCGAGCCGCAGATCCAGCGTAATGCCGATGGCAAGCCGGAACGGGTCTGGGTATCGGCACGCGATGGGCGTGGCCTGGAGCTGGTGGGCCAGGCGATTGCCGAGTTGCTGGGGGAAGATCTGTTTGTCGGTACCCTTTGCCTTGAGCAGCGTTTTGCCCGCTTGCGCGCGCAATTCTTTGCCTTGGGTGCGGTGCAGGGTGAAGAGCATGATGAAGAAGGGCGCAGCCTGCTGAGCGTGCGACTGCCCATGGTCGAACTGAATCGCCTGGTCAGCCGCGAAGGCATGGAGCCGCAAGTGTTTGTCGAGCAACACACTTTGCAATAAATGCCCGTCGAGGTCGCCGGGCAGCAGTGACAGGCATTCTGTAGCATTGGACGGCGCGCCGTGGGCGCGTCTTTGCTTTATCAGATGGAGAGCGCTATGGCTTGGAACGAGCCGGGTGGCAACTCGAACAATCAGGATCCCTGGGGCGGCCGCCGTGGTGGCGGTGGCGGTGGTGGTGACAAGAAAGGTCCGCCGGATCTGGACGAGGCCTTCCGCAAACTGCAGGACAGCCTGAACGGCATGTTCGGCGGTAAAAAGAAACGTGGCGGCGGTGACCGCAATGTCGGCAAGGGCGGTGGCCTTGGCCTGCTGGGCATTGGCCTGGCGGTGCTGGCTGCCATCTGGCTGTACAGCGCCGTGTACGTGGTCGACGAGCAGGAGCAGGCCGTGGTGCTGCGCTTCGGCAAGTACTATGAGACGGTCGGTCCCGGCCTGAACATCTACTTCCCGCCGTTCGATCGCAAGTACATGGAAAACGTCACGCGTGAGCGTGCCTACACCAAGCAGGGCCAGATGCTGACCGAAGACGAGAACATCGTCGAGGTGCCGCTGACCGTCCAGTACAAGATCAGCAACCTGCAGGACTTCGTGCTCAACGTCGACCAGCCTGAGGTGAGCCTGCAGCACGCGACCGACAGTGCCCTGCGCCACGTGGTGGGTTCCACCTCGATGGACCAGGTGCTGACCGAAGGCCGTGAGCAGATGGCCGTGGATATCCGCGAACGCCTGCAGCGCTTCCTCGACAACTACCGTACCGGTATCACCGTGACCCAGGTCAACGTACAGAGCGCGGCAGCCCCGCGTGAAGTGCAGGAAGCCTTCGACGACGTGATCCGCGCCCGTGAAGACGAGCAGCGTGCCCGCAACCAGGCCGAGTCCTACGCCAATGGCGTGGTGCCCGAAGCCCGTGGTCAGGCGCAGCGCATCATCGAGGACGCCAACGGTTACCGCGACGAGGTCATCGCCCGCGCCAAGGGTGAAGCCGACCGCTTCACCAAACTGCTGGGTGAGTACCGCAAGGCACCTGACGTGACACGTCAGCGCCTGTATCTGGAGACCATGCAAGAGGTTTACAGCAACTCGAGCAAAGTCATGGTGGCAACCAAGGACGGGCAGAACAACCTGCTCTACCTGCCACTGGACAAGATGGTCGAAGGCAGCCGCAATACGTCCGCGCCAGCCACCAGTGTGTCGCCATCGGCCAACGATGCCGCCGCGCGTGCCGCGCAGGACCTGCAACAGCAACAGCAGCAGCTGCGTACTAGGGAGAGCCGCTGATGAGCAATAGATCGCTGATCGCCCTGATCGCCGCCGTGGTCCTGGCCATCGTGGCCTGGAACAGCTTCTATATCGTGTCCCAGACCGAGCGTGCAGTCATGCTGCGTTTCGGTAAGGTGGTCCAGGCAGATGTCCAGCCTGGCCTGCACGTGAAGATTCCGTACGTGAACCAGGTGCGCAAGTTCGACGCCCGCCTCATGACCCTCGACGCCCCGACCCAGCGGTTCCTGACCCTGGAGAAGAAAGCGGTGATGGTCGACGCCTACGCCAAGTGGCGCGTCAAGGATGCCGAACGCTTCTACACCGCCACCTCCGGCATGAAGCAGATCGCCGACGAGCGTCTGTCGCGTCGTCTGGAAAGCGGCCTGCGTGACCAGTTCGGTAAACGTACCCTGCACGAAGTGGTATCCGGTGAACGTGACGCGCTGATGGCTGACATCACTGCATCGCTGAACCGCATGGCCAACAAGGAGCTGGGTATCGAGGTGGTCGACGTGCGCGTCAAGGCCATCGACCTGCCGAAGGAAGTCAACCGCAGCGTGTTCGACCGCATGAGCACCGAGCGTGAGCGTGAAGCCCGCGAACACCGTGCCAAAGGTAACGAGCTGGCTGAAGGTATTCGTGCCGACGCCGACCGTCAGCGCCGTGTGCTGCTGGCCGAGGCCTACCGCGAAGCAGAAGAAACCCGCGGTGATGGCGACGCCCAGTCGGCTGCCATCTACGCCAAGGCCTTCACCCAGGACGCTGATTTCTATGCGTTCTACCGTAGCCTGCAGGCGTACCGCGAGAGCTTCTCGAGCAAGAGCGACGTGCTGGTCCTGGACCCGAAGAACGAGTTCTTCCGCTACCTGGACAAGAGCAGGCCGTGATGCTCAGGCCCTGATTTTCATGCAGCGGCACCCCGCCTGGCAGCTAAAACACCAGGCGGGGTGCATCCTGAATGAAAAGGGGTGTATGATGAGGCAGCCGGGAAATTTCCCGGCTTTTTTGCGTCTGCAAGGTTGATTGGCAAAGCGCCAGTTGACGGATTGGTCAGCTCGCAAGGCAATTCGAGGGTATCGGGTACGGTGGCTGCGCTGGGATCAGTGCTGCCCGCTGCTGTGCGCGATACCGGCTTTACTGACGGCTCGCCTGCTGGCAAGCCGCCCGGACCAGAGGGGAAATGGCGTAATGGCAACGGTAGACCGCTGGCTGCTGCCAGATGGCATCGAGGAAGTACTGCCACCTGAAGCTGCGCGCATCGAGATCGCGCGCCGCCAGGTGTTGGACCTGTTCCAGAGTTGGGGCTACGAACTGGTCGTCACCCCGCATATCGAGTACCTGGAGTCGCTGTTGACCGGCGCCGGCCAGGACCTGGATCAGCGCACCTTCAAGGTGGTGGACCCGCAGTCCGGCCGCCTGATGGGCTTCCGCGCCGACTTCACCCCGCAGGTGGCGCGTATCGACGCCCACACCCTGCGCCGTGAAGGCCCAAGCCGCCTGTGCTACGCCGGCAGCGTGCTGCACGCCCAGCCGCGTGCACTGTCCACCTCACGCAGCCCGATCCAGTTGGGTGCCGAGCTGTACGGCGACGCCAGCCCGACCAGCGACGTCGAAGTCATCAGCCTGATGCTCGCCACGCTGCAACTGGCCGATGTGCCGGACGTGCACATGGACCTCGGTCACGTCGGTATCTACCGCGGCCTGGCCCGTGCTGCCGGCCTGTCCGGTGCGGTCGAGCAGCAGCTGTTCGACGCCCTGCAGCGCAAGTCGGTCGATGAAGTGCAGGCACTGACTGCCGACCTGCCAAAGGACCTGGGCAACATGCTGCGTGCGCTGGTCGAACTGTGCGGTGGCCGCGAAGTGCTGAACGAAGCCCGCGTGCGCCTGGGCCGTGCCCCGGCCAGCGTGCTGGCAGCACTGGACGACCTGCTGGCGATCGCTGACCGCCTGGCCGCGCGCTACCCGGAGCTGCCGCTGTACTTCGACCTCGGCGAGCTGCGCGGTTACCACTACCACACGGGCGTGGTGTTCGCCGTGTTCGTGCCGGGCGAAGGTCAATCGATCGCCCAGGGCGGGCGCTACGACGACATCGGCGCCGACTTTGGCCGGGCGCGCCCGGCTACCGGTTTCTCCACGGATTTGAAGACCCTGGTCACACTGGGGCGAGCGGAGGTCGTATTGCCAACTGGCGGCATCTGGATGCCGGACAGTGGCGACGCGGCCCTCTGGCAGCAAGTCTGCCAGTTGCGCAACGAGGGCCAGCGTGTGGTCCAGGCTTTGCCTGGCCAGCCGTTGAGTGCTGCTCTCGAGGCGGATTGTGATCGGCAATTGATTCAGCAAGACGGGCGCTGGCAGGTTCTGCCGCTGGCCCAGTGAGTTTCTGCGTCGGCAAAGGCCGGCAACCAAGTTTGCGTGAATGAGGACCAATGTAATGGGTAAGAATGTCGTCGTCCTGGGCACCCAGTGGGGTGATGAGGGCAAAGGCAAGATCGTCGATCTGCTGACCGAACATGCTGCCGCCGTAGTGCGCTACCAAGGTGGCCACAACGCGGGCCACACCCTGGTGATCAACGGTGAAAAAACCGTTTTGCACCTGATTCCGTCCGGCATCCTGCGTGAAGGCGTACAGTGCCTGATCGGCAACGGCGTGGTCGTTGCCCCGGATGCACTGATGCGTGAAATCACCAAGCTGGAAGAGAAGGGCGTACCGGTGCGCGAGCGCCTGCGCATTTCCCCGGCTGCGCCGCTGATCCTGTCGTACCACGTGGCCCTGGACCAGGCCCGCGAAAAAGCCCGTGGCGAAGCCAAGATCGGCACCACCGGCCGTGGTATCGGCCCAGCCTACGAAGACAAGGTTGCACGCCGCGGCCTGCGCGTGGGCGACCTGTTCCACCGCGAGCGTTTCGCCGCCAAGCTGGGTGAGCTGCTGGACTACCACAACTTCCAGCTGGTGAACTACTACAAAGAGCCGGCCATCGACTTCCAGCAGACCCTGGACGAGTGCATGGCCTACGCCGAGCAGCTCAAGCCGATGATGCTCGACGTTACCGCCGAGCTGCACAACCTGCGCCGCGCCGGCAAGGACATCATGTTCGAAGGCGCCCAAGGCTCGCTGCTGGACATCGACCACGGTACCTACCCGTACGTCACCAGCTCCAACACCACGGCTGGCGGTATCTCCACCGGTTCCGGCGTTGGCCCGATGTACCTCGACTACATCCTCGGTATCACCAAGGCGTACACCACGCGTGTCGGTTCCGGTCCGTTCCCGACCGAACTGTTCGACGAGACTGGCGCTACCCTGGCCAAGCGTGGCCACGAGTTCGGTTCCACCACCGGCCGTGCCCGCCGTTGCGGCTGGTTCGATGCCGTCATCCTGCGTCGCGCCATCGACGTCAACAGCATCTCGGGCATCTGCCTGACCAAGCTGGACGTACTGGACGGTCTGGAAACCATCAACATCTGTGTTGGCTACAAGAACGAGAACGGTGCTGTGATCGACGCACCTTCCGATGCCGACAGCTACATCGGCCTGGAGCCGGTGTACGAAGAGATGCCAGGCTGGAGCGAGTCGACCCTGGGTGCCAAGACCCTGGAAGCGCTGCCAGAAGCTGCTCGTGCTTACATCAAGCGCATCGAAGAGCTGGTAGGCGCGCCGATCGACATCATTTCGACCGGCCCTGACCGCAACGAGACCATCGTGCTGCGTCACCCGTTCGCCTGATCTGCCCTCCAGGCTGATCTGACGCCGTGGCCCTGAAAGGGGCTGCGGCGTTTTTGTTTGTGGTGTCGGCCCATACGGTCCCTGTGGGAGCGGGTTTACCCGCGAAGAAGCCTGCACAGGAAAATCCATTGCTCAACCTTGGCGCATATCCCTGCTCCCCCCGGCACAACCCTTGCTGTAAGAAACGTCTGACGATGCCATCAAAATAGTGGCGCCAGAAAACACGAGGGTTACACCGTGTCTGCCATCCTCTCACTGTTACGAAGCCGCCTTTTGCGGCCTGTGTTTGTTGCCCTTGGTATCGCTCTTTTGGTGCAAGTGCTGGTTGCCGTTGCGCTTACCCGCAGCACGGTCACTGCCCTGGAGGCCGACCTGGGCGAGCGCCTGGGCCAAGACAGCCGCCAGCTCGCCAACGACCTGGAGCAAGCCGGGCAAGATGTACGTTCGGGCCTCGACGGCCTGTCCAGTAGCACTCGCCAGCGCCTCAGCGCGGGTTTGTCTACGCGCCTGCAAAGCGAACAGCAGCAACTGCGCAGCACCCTGGAGAAGAACCTCAAGGACTCCGCCAACGACATGGCCGAGCTGCTGGCCTCGGTCGCTCCGCGGGCGATCTGGGATAACGACGTGCCGGTGCTCTCCGACTTCGCCCGTCGTGCCCAGCGTAACCCCAACGTGCTGTTCGTGATCTACGACGATGCTCAGGGCCAGCACCTGACTCGTTACCTGAATCGGCAAAACCCGATCAACCAGGCATTGATGGAGAAAGGCCAAGGCGAGCGCGCGCTGGACAAGGTAATCGATGCAGCCCGTCGTGATCCGGCGGTGTACTTCGTCGAAGCGCCGATCAACCCCAATGGTGCAGAAATCGGCAAGGTGGTGATGGGTGTTTCCACCGCGGGTATCGACCAGGAGCTCAAGGCCCTCGACCAACGCTTTTCGGCGCTGATTGCCAGTGGTGAGCAGTTGGTTGGCGACAGCCTGGTCGGTGCTGCCGCCGACAGCGGCAAAACCCTGCGCGAGCGCCTGGAAAAAGCACAGGGCAGCGCCGCAGCAATGCAGGCCAACACCGCGCAGACTGTGCGTGAGGCCGCTGCCGAGTTGCGCTGGCGCATCGGCCTGGGCCTGGTGGTGGTGGGGCTCGGTGTGCTGCTGGTCGTGGCCGTGGTACTTGGCCGCCGGGTACTGAGCAAGTTGCGCCTGTTGATAACCGCCCTGAATGACCTTGCGGCGGGCGAGGGTGACCTGACCAAACGCGTGCCGCTCGACAGCCGCGACGAAATTGGCGACATGGCCTCGGCGGTGAACCGCTTTGTCGACAAGCTGCAGCCAATCGTGCGTGAGGCGGGTGAAGTGGCGCAGCGTACCGGCGTGGAGATTGGCGCGATGGCCCAGCGCAATGCCGGCGCCGATGCCGCCGCCGCGCTCCAGCGAGATGAAGTGGCAGCCAGCCTGCGTGACCTGTCGAGCATGGCCGATGAGGCGCAGGCCGAAAGCCACGCGATGCAGGCGGCGTTGCAGCAAGTAGTGGATATCCGCCAGGCCACCGATGAAAACAGCCGCACCTCGACCCAGCTGGCCGGTTTGATCGAGAACCTGGCTGGGCAGGTGGACGCTGGCTCTCAGGTGATCGAGCGCCTGGCCAAGCAGAGCGAGCAGATTGAAGTGGTGTTGACGGTGATTCACGGTATTGCCGAGCAGACCAACTTGCTGGCCCTGAATGCCGCCATTGAAGCGGCCCGTGCGGGTGAAACCGGGCGTGGCTTTGCCGTGGTGGCGGATGAGGTGAGGGCGCTGGCGAGCAAGACGCAAAGCTCCACCGGGGATATCCAGGCGCACATCGCCGCGCTGCAGAAGGGCGCCAAGGAAGCTGTGGCCACTATCAGCCAGGCTGGGCTCAAGGCCAATGAGGGGCTGTTGGTGCTGCGTGACAACGAGCGCCGCCAGCAGTCGGTGCAGGCTGCCGTTGAGCAGGTGCATGCGGCTATTGGCCTGGCGACCCGTGCGGCCGAGCAGCAGGCGAGCGGGGCGCAGGCGGTGCGGGGGCGGGTAGAGACCATTCATGCCCAGGCTGAGCGCTCGGCGGAGGTGGTGATGCAGACCACGGCCAGCAGCAAGGTGCTGGATGATCTGGCGGCGCAGCTGCGAGCCAGCCTGGGCCAGTTCAGGGCATAGAAATGTGCGGGTTCATCGCAACCCTGTGGGAGCGGGTTCACCCGCGAAGAATACGACGCGGTGGATGGCACCGGCTTCGCCGGTGTTCGCGGGTGAACCCGCTCCCACAGAGAGTGATGATGGGTATCGGTGGGTGGGGTTGGTATGATGGCCGCATCACATGGCAAAGGGAGTTGTTCATGTCTGCCCAACTGGTCGCCGCCCCGGCCGAGCTGGATTTCCTTCATCGCGACAGCGTGCACATCGCTGCACCAATGACCGCCCTCCAGGCCTACTGCGCCATGATCTCGGATGTCCCCGGCTGGCTGGCCCAGGCCTTCCGCCTGCGCGACTTTATCTCACGCCGCTTCAACGTCGCGGCCATCCACGGTTTCTCATCGCGCAGCCCCGAACGGGTGCCGGCAGTGGGTGAGTATCTGGACTTCTTCCTGGTCGAGGCTATCAGCGACCAGCAATTGGTCCTGACCTCGCGTGACACGCACCTGGCGGTGATGGTGAGCATGGATCTGGGTGAGCAGAGCGATGGCCGGCAGCGCTTGAGCGTGACCACCTCGGTGCGGTGCTTCAACCGTTTCGGCCGCCTCTACATGCTGCCCGTTGGCAAGGCCCATGGGCCAATTGTGCGCCGTATGCTGCGTAACATCTGATGGCCTCTTCGCGGGCTTGCCCGCTCCCACAGGTACTGCGCAGGCCCTGAGAGCGGCGCGGTACCTGTGGGAGCGGGCAAGCCCGCGAAGAAGGTTACGCCTTGTTCAGATACATCCGCGTAGTCAGCAGATAAACCGGCAACCCCGACACCACAATCAGCAACGCCGCATAAGGCGCCGCCGCCGCGAACTCGACGTTTGCCGTATGCGCCCACACCTCGGTGGCCAATGTGGTCATGCCAGTTGGGCTGAGCAGCAGGGTTGCCGTCAGTTCCTTCATGGCATCCAGGAACACGAGGGCAAAGGCCGCTGCCATGGCCGGGAAGATGATCGGCAAGGTCACCCGGCAGAACGCGGCAAAGCTGCTCGCGCCCAGAGTGCGCGCGGCTTCTTCCAGCGTTGGCGAAGCCTTGTTCAGTGCGGTGCGCACCGGCGACTGCGCCAGTGGCAGGAACAGCAGCGCATATGCCAGCAACAGCAACGCCGTGGTCTGGTACAGCGCCGGCACGTAGTGCAAGGCGAAGAACACCAGGGTCAGGGCAATGACCAGGCCAGGCAGGGCGTGCAGCAGGTACGGCAGGCGCTCGGCCCAGATCGCCAGGCGGCCCTTGTAGCGCACCACCAGGAAGCTGATCGGCAGTGCCAGCAGCACGCAGAAGCCAGCACCGCCCAGCGACACCGACAGCGAAGTGAACAGCGCCTTGGAGATGGCCGCCACCGGGAATGCCGCCGACGAGCCAACGCTCAGCCAGTAACCGAGCATGGCCAGCGGAATACCGCTGCCCAGCACCGCCAGGCCCACGCAGAACAGTTGCGCCGGTACCGCCCAGCCCCGTAGCCGCAACGGTTGCGCACGGCGTGCCACGCCCTGGCCGATGCGCACATGGCGGGCCTTGCCGCGTACGCGCAACTCCAGCCACAGCATCACCAGGCACATCGCCAGCAGCACGGCAGAGAGCATCGCCGCGTTGGCATTGCTGAACTCCAGTTCGAACTGCTGGTAAATCGCCGTGGTGAAGGTTTGCAGGCCGAGGATCGACAGTGCGCCGAACTCCACCAGCATGTGCAGGGCAATCAGCAGCGCGCCGCCGAGCATCGACGGCCACAGCAGCGGCAGGGTGACTTTGACGAACACCCCCCAGCGGCTGCAGCCCAAAGTGCGCGCCGACTCCTCCAGCGAGGTATCGAGGTTGCGCAGGGTGGCGGCCACCGGCAGGAACACCAGTGGGTACTTGGACAAGGCCATGACCATGATCGCCCCGCCAAGCCCTTCAAAGTCCGAACTCAGCGACACCCAGGTAAAGCTGCTGACGAACGATGGCACCGCAAACGGCAGGCACAGCACCACGCCCCACAGGCGGCGGCCGGCCAGGTTGCTGCGCTCCAGCAGCCAGGCCAGCGCCAGGCCGACCACCATGCAGGTCAGCGTCACCCCGACCATCAGCAGCAGGGTGTTGCGCATCAGCCCCCAGACAAAGGGCCGCCACAGCAGGTGCAAGGCTTCGCGCCAGCCGGCTTCCCAGGCTTTGATGGCGACATAGGCCAGCGGCAGCAAGCTCATCGCCACCAGGAACAGAACGGGCAGCAGCACCCAGATGGAAGGGCGCTTGCGGCGCGGTACGAAGCGTACCGGCGCAGGCTGGGACAGGGCGGCGGTCATCAGAGCAGGCCGACCTCGCGCTCAAGCTCGATGGCTTCCTCGGCATTGCCAAGGTCGGCCGGCGAGATCTTCGGCGGGCGCAGATCTTCGAACGGCTTCAGGCCACGGTCGGAAACCATGCCTTTGTGCAGCGGGTATTCGGCGGTGGTCTGGGTGATCACGCGCTGGCCTTCTTCGCTGGCCATCCAGTTGAGCAGGGCCTGGGCTTCTTTCGGGTGCTTGCTGGCCTTGACCACGGCTGCGCCCGAAATGGTCACCAGGTTGCCGGCATCGCCGTCAGCCAGGTAGTAGAGTTTGGTGTCCAGTTTGCCGCGTTCGCGTTCAAGCGCGTACCAGTAGTAGTTGTTCACCAGTACTGCAGCCACTTCGCCTTTTTCAACGGCTTTGAGGGCAACCATGTTGTTGGTGTAGGTCTTGCCGAAGGCTTTCAGGCCGGTCAGCCATTCCTCGGTGGCTTCACGACCGTGCATTTTCAGGATGGCCACAGCCTGCTCCTGGAACGCACCACTGGTGGGTACATAGCCGACACGACCTTCCCATTCAGGGTCGGCGAAGTCCATGACCGTGGTTGGCAGGTCTTTTTCGTCGACCTTCTTCGGGTTGTACACCACGATACGCGTACGGGCCGTGATGCCCATCCAGGTGCCGTTGGCGCCGACGTACTCCTTGGGCACCATGTTCACGGTGGTGTCGTCGATCTTCGCCAGCAGGCCCAGCTCGCCCAGGTTGTTCAGTGGCGGGGACTCTTCGGTATAGATGATGTCGGCGGGCGAGCGGTCGCCTTCCTCGATGATCTGGCTGGCCAGCTGGTTGCTGCTACCCTTGCGGATATCGATGTGGATACCGGTCTTGGCCTCATAGGCCTTGGCGATGGCTTCGCCGATTTCCTTGTGCTGACCGTTGTACATGGTCAGGGTGACCGGTGCGTCTGCCATGGCGGCCGGAGCGCCGATGACCAGGCTCAGCACGGCGGCGGCCAAGGTACGCATCAGCGGTTGCGGGCGGATCGTCATGCGGGTACTTCCTCGCTTACGGCTACATATTTGGAAACAATGGTAAACGAAATCGTTTCTCAAGTGGCCGGGTGACGAGAAATTCATGGTCAGACCATGGTGCAAGGCGGGGCGAGTGTGTTGCCTGTGCCGGCCCATTCGCGGCTAAAGCCGCTCCCACAGGTTACAGTGTGAGCCCGATGCCTGCGCGGTACCTGTGGGAGCGGCTTTAGCCGCGAAGAGGCCGGAACAGGTTTACAATCTGGTGGCAATGACAGCGCTCACCGGCGCAACCGGGTACCTCAGGCCATCCTGCTGCTGCACATCGACAAACCCAACCCCGCGCAACCGCTGCGCCAGCTCCCCGGCCGGCAACACATGCCGCCCCTGCATGCGCATGTGCAGGTAATAAGGCAGCACCCGCGCCGCAGTCTGTTGGTCTTCGGGCACCTCGGCATGGCAACACACCAGCACCCCGCCAGGGTTCAGCGCCGCATGCAGCCTTCGCAGCAGCCCATCCAGGTCATGGGCAAAGTGGAGCACCGACGAACACCAGATCAGGTCATAGCCGCTGCCGAAATCATCCCTGTCCAGGTCGCCGCCGAGTATCCCAAGGCGCTTCTCCAGCCCGGCACGAACAATGTTCTTCTGGGCCACCGCAGCAGTTTCGGCAAAGTCGAACACCGTCCCGTGCAGATCCGGCAGCCGCTTGGCCAGTGCGATGGCAACCAGCCCGGGGCCGCCACCCAGGTCCAGCATGCGCTGCAGGCGCGGCGCTTGCGGCAAGCGCTCGAGCAGCGTGCACGCTACATCGACAGTAACCGACTGCTGTTCCTGGGCGATCTGCACGCGTGCTGCCTCGGCCCAGCGCCGGGCCATTTCCGCGGTGGGGGCCGTTGCCGGTGGCAGCCCATTGCGCAGTGCCTGCTCCAGTGGCTGGCCAGCCTGGCGCAACACCTGGTGGCGGAAGAGCAGGGCATCGCCGCAATAGTCACCGGCCCCTCGGCTCAAGAAGCGTCGGGCAGTTTCGCTATTGCGGTAGTGGCTGCCCTGTTCGTCACGTTCGAGCAGCCCTTGGGCCCAGAGCATCTCCAGCAGGTAGCCAGTATTGGTGGGCTCAAGGTCCAGCGTCGTCGCCAGCCGGGCAGGGGTGGAGTACTGCCCGAGGTGTTCGAACAGGCCGATCGTCAGCGCCACGCGCAAGGCATCGGCGGCCAGGCCTGCCAGTTGCAGGTCCCAACACGCTTGAAGCGGGTGAGGGGTGGTCAGGTCCGTGCTCATCGTTCGCTCGCTCCATGAGAGAAAGCTCAATCCTAGATAGGAATCATTCTGGATTGCAATGAGGGAGATAGCGGGGAGGCCGCGATTACACAAATCGCAGGCAAGAAAAAACCCACTAGCAAGCTAGTGGGTTTTTGTATGGTGCCCAGGAGAAGACTCGAACTTCCACGACCTTGCGGTCACTGATACCTGAAACCAGCGCGTCTACCAATTCCGCCACCTGGGCAAAGCTTTGAATCATCTGGCGAAGGCGAAAAACGTTCGCTTTCACACAGTAGTAACAGATCCTTGGTCATCTGTTACTTGAAAATACTTGGTGCCCAGGAGAAGACTCGAACTTCCACGACCTTGCGGTCACTGATACCTGAAACCAGCGCGTCTACCAATTCCGCCACCTGGGCACACATTCGAGATTATTTGATGCTTTACAGCGTCGCTAATCTCTACTACAACTTCGGGCTTGTCCGTCGTTGTGGTGCGCACTATACGGACGGTCCGGGGGGCTGTAAACCCCTCGAGCAAAAAAAATTTCAAAAAATTCAACTTGTTGATTCCACAGGCCTATTCCTGCTGTCTATGCACTGCAGCAGGGGCTGTCCAAGGCCGACATTTCCGGTTTCAATACGCCTATGCCAGAATTCATATCTATATACCCCAAGGTGAACCCCTTCTGATGGCCGATTGGCAATCCCTCGATCCCGAGGCCGCTCGCGAAGCGGAAAAATACGACAACCCCATTCCCAGCCGTGAGCTGATCCTGCAGCGCCTTGCCGACCGCGGCGAACCCGCTGCGCGCGAGGAGCTGGCGAAAGAGTTTGGTCTGTATGAAGAAGACCAGATCGAAGCCCTGCGCCGCCGCCTGCGTGCCATGGAGCGCGACGGCCAGCTTATCTATACCCGGCGCGGCACTTATGCCCCGGTAGACAAGCTGGACCTGATCTGCGGCCGTATCTCCGGCCACCGCGATGGCTTTGGCTTCCTCATCCCGGATGATGGCAGCGACGACCTGTTCCTGAGCCCGTCGCAAATGCGCCTGGCCTTCGATGGTGACCGCGCGCTGGCGCGGGTATCCGGTACCGACCGCCGTGGCCGCCGCGAAGGCGTCATTGTCGAGGTCATTTCCCGCGCCCACGAAAGTGTGGTCGGCCGTTACTTCGAAGAAGGCGGCATCGGCTATGTGACCCCGGACAACCCGAAGATCCAGCAGGAAGTGCTGGTCACTGCCGGGCGCAACGGTGGCGCGAAGATCGGCCAGTTCGTCGAGATCAAGATCACCCATTGGCCAACCCCGCGCTTCCAGCCGCAAGGCGACGTGGTCGAGGTCATCGGCAACTACATGGCGCCGGGCATGGAAATCGACGTTGCCCTGCGCAGCTACGACATTCCGCACGTCTGGCCAAACGATGTGGTCAAGGAAGCGCGCAAGTTCCGCTCTGAGGTAGAAGAGAAGGACAAAGAGAAGCGCGTCGACCTGCGCCACCTGCCGTTCGTCACCATCGACGGTGAAGACGCCCGCGACTTCGACGACGCCGTCTATTGCGAACCGTTGGGCAAGCTGCGCCTGTTCTCCGGTGGCTGGCGCCTGTATGTGGCCATCGCCGACGTGTCCAGCTACGTGCGCCTGGGTTCGGCCCTGGACGTCGAAGCCCAGCAGCGCGGCAACTCGGTGTACTTCCCCGAGCGCGTGGTGCCGATGCTCCCCGAAGAGCTGTCCAACGGTCTGTGCTCGCTGAACCCGCACGTCGATCGCCTGGCCATGGTCTGTGAAATGACCATGAACAAAGCCGGCCAGATGGTGGACTACCAGTTCTACGAAGGCGTGATCCACTCCCACGCCCGCCTGACCTACAACAAGGTCAGCAGCATGCTCGAGCACGCGCGTACCCGTGAGGGCAAGGCGCTGCGCGAAGAGTACAAGGCGGTCGTGCCGGACCTGAAGAACCTGTACAACCTGTACAAGGTGCTGGTGGATGCGCGTCACACCCGTGGTGCCATCGACTTCGAAACCCAGGAAACCCGCATCATCTTCGGCGACCAGCGCAAGATCGCGGAAATCCGCCCGACCGTGCGCAACGATGCCCACAAGCTGATCGAGGAATGCATGCTGGCGGCCAACGTCGCCACGGCCGAGTTCCTGCAGAGGCACGGCGTGCCAGCCCTGTACCGGGTGCACGACGGCCCGCCGCCAGAGCGCCTGGAAAAACTGCGCGCCTTCCTCGGCGAACTGGGCCTGAGCCTGCACAAAGGCAAGGACCCGTCGCCAAAGGATTACCAGGCCCTGCTGGCGAGCATCGCCGGGCGCCCGGACTTCCACCTGATCCAGACGGTGATGCTGCGCTCGCTGAGCCAGGCCGTGTACAGCACCGAGAACAACGGCCACTTCGGCCTGAACTACGAGGCGTACACCCACTTCACCTCGCCGATCCGTCGTTACCCGGACCTGCTGGTGCACCGCGCCATCCGCAGTGTCATCCGTTCCAGGGTCGATACCCCGCACGTCAAGCGTGCCGGCGCCATGAGCATCCCCAAGGCGCGTATCTACCCGTACGACGAAAACACCCTGGAGCAACTCGGCGAGCAGTGCTCGATGACCGAGCGCCGCGCCGATGAAGCCACCCGCGACGTGGTCAACTGGCTCAAGTGCGAGTTCATGAAGGACCGCGTGGGCGAGACCTTCCCGGGTGTGATCACCGCGGTGACCGGTTTCGGCCTGTTCGTCGAACTGACCGACATCTATGTGGAAGGCCTGGTGCACGTCAGTGCGCTGCCGGGTGACTACTACCACTTCGACCCGGTGCACCACCGCCTGTCCGGCGAGCGTACCGGGCGCAGCTTCCGCCTGGGCGACACCATCGAAGTCAAGGTCATGCGCGTCGACCTGGACGAGCGCAAGATCGACTTCGAAGTGTCGGACAAGACCCTGGCCGCACCGATCGGCCGCAAGCAGCGCGGCGCCGCGCCTGTAGGCGACAAGGCTGAGCAGCCGCCGGTAACCGAAGCGAAGGCGACCCCCAAGCCGCGCAGCCGCAAGAGCGAAGCGTCCGAAGCGTACTTCCCGAAAGACGCCGTGCAGCGTAACGCCGAGGTGCGCAAAAGCCGCGAAATGAAGAAAGCGTTGATGACCGACGCGCGCAGCAGCGCCGGCAGCAAGTCGGAGAAAGGCGGCAAGTCGTCTGGCGCCGGCAAGCCGACCAAGCATCGTAAAGGCCCGCCGAAGTCCGGTGCGCCACGCAAGAGCAAGAGCAAGTCATGAGTCAGCTGGAAAAGATCTACGGCGTGCACGCCGTGCAGGCATTGCTGCAGCACCATCCGAAGCGGGTCAAGCAGATCTGGCTGTCGGAAGGGCGCAGCGAGCCACGCCTGCA
The DNA here is from genome assembly GCF_016658545.1 of Pseudomonas sp. S37. Lineage (GTDB taxonomy): Bacteria > Pseudomonadota > Gammaproteobacteria > Pseudomonadales > Pseudomonadaceae > Aquipseudomonas. Next base: position 23,596 of record NZ_JACVZC010000032.1, read on the forward strand.
GGCGCTGCTGGCGCTGGCCGCAGAAAACCGCGTGGCGGTTGGCCAGGCCGAGCGCCGCGAGATGGATGCCTGGGTCGAGGGTGTGCACCAGGGCGTGGTCGCCGAGGTCAGCCCGAGCCAGGTGTGGGGCGAGCTGATGCTCGAAGAACTGCTCGAACGCACTGAAACACCGCCGCTGATCCTGGTGCTGGACGGTGTGACCGACCCGCACAACCTCGGTGCCTGCCTGCGTACCGCCGATGCGGCCGGTGCCACGGCAGTGATCGTGCCCAAGGACAAGTCGGCAACCCTGACCCCGGTGGTGCGCAAGGTTGCTTGCGGCGCCGCCGAGGTGATTCCGCTGGTGGCCGTGACCAACCTGGCGCGTACCCTGGAGAAGTTGCAGCAGCGTGGCCTGTGGGTGGTCGGTACTGCCGGCGAGGCCGAGCAGGAGATCTACCAGCAGGATCTGACCGGTCCGCTGGTGATGATCATGGGCGCGGAAGGCAAGGGCATGCGCCGGCTGACCCGTGACCATTGCGATTTCCTGGTGAAATTGCCGATGGGCGGTAGTGTCAGCAGCCTGAACGTGTCGGTGGCGACCGGGGTTTGCCTGTTTGAGGCCGTGCGTCAGCGTCAGGCAAAGCGCTAACCTTTAGCCTGCGCCGGCCTCTTCGCGGGTAAACCCGCTCCCACAGGGATCGTACAAGGCCTGAGCCCTGTGGAGTACTTGTAGGAGCGGGTTTACCCGCGAAGAGGCCCTTAGCCTGTGAATATGTTTCAGGCTGTTCAAATATTCACCAATCACCTTGCTTGTACGCCCCACCTTCTCTACAATTGCGCCCCTTGCCGAGCTGGCAGGCGCTCATGTGCCTCCCCTCCGTGCAAGACATACAGTGTCATTCACTCCTTGTCTGACCAGATTCACTGGCAGACTACTAACCCGTAAGGAGCATTCATGCGTCATTACGAAATCATCTTCCTGGTTCACCCGGACCAGAGCGAACAAGTCGGCGGCATGGTTGAGCGTTACACCAAGCTGATCGAAGAAGATGGTGGCAAGATCCACCGCCTGGAAGACTGGGGCCGTCGTCAACTGGCCTACGCAATCAACAATGTTCACAAGGCTCACTACGTGATGCTGAACGTTGAGTGCACCGGCAAGGCCCTGGCCGAGCTGGAAGACAACTTCCGCTACAACGATGCCGTTATCCGTAACCTTGTCATCCGTCGCGACGAAGCCGTTACCGGTCAGTCCGAGATGCTGAAGGCTGAAGAGAACCGCAGCGAGCGCCGTGAGCGTCGCGAGCGTCCTGAGCATGCTGACTCCGCCGAAGGCGATGACAGCAATGACAGCGACTCCAGCGATAACGCTGACGAGTAATCCACGGACCTTTAGAGGAGCCTATTAAATGGCACGTTTCTTCCGTCGTCGTAAATTCTGCCGCTTCACTGCTGAAGACGTGAAAGAGATCGACTTCAAAGATCTCAACACCCTGAAAGCTTACGTATCCGAAACCGGCAAGATCGTTCCAAGCCGTATCACCGGTACCAAAGCTCGTTATCAGCGTCAGCTGGCTACCGCTATCAAGCGCGCCCGCTTCCTGGCCCTGCTGCCCTACACCGACAGCCACGGCCGCTGAGACCGGGTCGTCGACAAGCAGTAAGGGATTAGCATGCGAGCGTTAGCAAGTTTCATCATGCGCGGTCGTGTGCAGGCCACCCTCGTGGTGGTCATCAGCGCGGTACTGCCGCTGCTGTTCTGGTTGAGTGCCGCTGCCGGCAGCCTTGTGCTGCTGCGGCGCGGGTTCAAGGATGCTACATCGGTCATCGCCGGCGGCTTGCTGGCCGGGTTGGCCGTGTGGGTCATGGGCGATCCCATCACCTTTATGGTGATTGCGGGTGCCCTGGCCCTGGCCGCCATGTTGCGTGCCGAGCACCCCTGGAGCCGGGTGTTGCTCGCCAGTGCCGTGTTCGCCGTGGCTTTCAGCCTCGTGCTTGATCTGGCGCTGGCGCAAACCTTCGATGTGCTGGCCAAGGCGTTTGCCGAAGCCATGCCGAAAGTCGACGGGCAACCGGTGCTCTCCGGTGAGCTGATCCGCCCTGTGCTGGTCGCTTCCACAGCAGTGACGGTGCAATTGTTCAGCGTTCTGGCTTTGATGCTGGGGCGCTACTGGCAGGCAGCGTTGTACAACCCTGGAGGCTTCGGTCGCGAGTTTCGCGAACTGAAGTTGCCGAAACAGACCATGGCGGTCTTGGTGGCAGTGATGGTGGTGGCGCCGTTTATCGGCCCGCAGTTCATCATCCTGGCATCGGCTTCCAGCCTGGTACTGGTGCTGGCCGGCATCGCCTTGATGCATGGGCTGGTGGCACAGGGCCGACTGGCCGGTTTCTGGCTGGTGGGCATGTACGTGACGTTGCCGCTGATCATGCAGCTGATTTATCCGTTGCTGGTGGTTTTGGCCATTGTCGACAGCCTGATTGATTTTCGCGGTCGCAAGTCCCCCAAGGGGAATGACTCCGCGAACGGTGAAGGTTAAAAGTTAAGAGGTTTTACCAAATGGAACTGATCCTGCTGGAAAAAGTCGCTAACCTGGGCAACCTGGGCGACAAAGTAAAAGTTAAGGCTGGTTACGGCCGTAACTTCCTGCTGCCATTCGGCAAGGCCACCGTTGCCAACGCCGCCAACCTGGCTGCGTTCGAAGAGCGTCGCGCCGAGCTGGAAAAAGCAGCTGCAGACCGTAAATCGTCGGCTGAAAGCCGCGCTGCCCAACTGGCCGAGCTGGAAGTGACCATCACTGCCACCGCTGGCGACGAAGGCAAGCTGTTCGGTTCGATCGGCACCCACGACATCGCTGACGCCCTGACCGCCTCCGGCGTTGAAGTGGCCAAAGCTGAAGTTCGTCTGCCGAACGGCACCATCCGTCAGGTTGGCGAATACGACGTAGCCGTGCACCTGCACAGCGACGTTGAAGCCACCGTACGTGTGGTTGTCGTAGCTGCCTAAGCTGCGCTGACTGGCTGGCTCCTTGCGGGCCAGGCGGTTAACATCGGGCACGGTCCTGTTTTCTACAGGCCGTGCCCTTTGTTTTTTTCGTCCTCCAGAATTCTTTCGTGGCCATGAACGAGATTACCAACTCCGAACAGCTTGACCTGCAAACCGCAGCCCTGAAGGTGCCTCCGCATTCCATCGAGGCCGAACAGGCCGTACTCGGTGGCCTGATGCTGGACAACAACGCCTGGGAGCGTGTGCTGGATCAGGTATCGGATGGCGACTTCTACCGGCATGACCACCGCCTGATCTTCCGTGCCGTGCACAAGTTGGCCGACGCCAACCAGCCATTCGACGTGGTGACCCTGCACGAGCAACTGGACAAGGAAGGCCTGTCGTCGCAAGTCGGCGGCCTGGCGTACCTGGCCGAGCTGGCCAAGAACACCCCGTCGGTAGCCAACATCAAGGCCTACGCCGCGATCATTCGCGAGCGGGCCACGTTGCGCCAGCTGATCAGCATCAGTACCGACATCGCCGATAACGCCTTCAACCCGCAAGGGCGGAATGCCGAGGAAATCCTCGACGATGCCGAACGGCAGATCTTCCAGATCGCTGAGGCGCGGCCGAAAACCGGTGGCCCGGTGGGCGTCAACGAACTGTTGACCATGGCCATCGACCGTATCGATACGCTGTTCAACTCCGACAGCGACATTACCGGTATTTCTACCGGTTACACCGACCTGGACGAGAAGACCAGCGGCCTGCAGGCGGCCGACCTGATCATCGTTGCCGGCCGTCCGTCGATGGGTAAGACCACCTTCGCCATGAACCTGGTGGAAAACGCCGTACTGCGCAGCGAAAAGGCGGTGCTGGTGTTCTCCCTCGAGATGCCAGGCGAATCGCTGATCATGCGTATGCTTTCGTCGCTGGGCCGTATCGACCAGACCAAGGTGCGTTCCGGCCAGCTGGACGACGACGACTGGCCGCGCCTGACCTCGGCAGTGAACCTGCTCAACGACCGCAAGCTGTTCATCGACGATACCGCCGGCATCAGCCCGTCGGAAATGCGCGCCCGTACCCGCCGCCTGGCCCGCGAGCACGGTGAAATCGGCATGATCATGGTCGACTACCTGCAGCTGATGCAGATTCCGGGTTCGGCTGGTGACAACCGTACCAACGAGATTTCCGAGATCTCCCGCTCGCTCAAGGCCTTGGCCAAGGAATTCAACTGCCCGGTTATTGCCCTGTCGCAGCTGAACCGCTCGCTGGAACAGCGCCCGAACAAACGCCCGGTGAACTCCGACTTGCGTGAATCCGGTGCAATCGAGCAGGACGCCGACGTGATCATGTTCGTGTACCGCGACGAGGTGTACCACCCCGAGACCGAACACAAAGGCGTGGCGGAAATCATCATCGGTAAACAGCGTAACGGCCCCATCGGCTTTGTGCGGCTGGCGTTTATCGGCAAGTACACCCGCTTTGAGAACCTCGCGCCGGGTATGTACAACTTCGACGATGATGAATAACTCATTGAGCTAGCAGGGACCCCTGTAGGAGCGGCCTTGCGTCGCGATGGGCTGCGCAGCAGCCCCAGGATTTCAGCGAAGATGCAAAAGTGCCGGGGCTGCTGTGCAGCCCATCGCGACGCAAGGCCGCTCCTACAAGGCCTGTGCTGGCCTATTTCTCCAAGCAATAATCAGCTTTTTCCTGTTGCGTGTAGGCCGTTTCTGAAATAGCTTTCAACCGCCTTTGCGCCATTGCGGTGGTTTTCCGGGCGGCCTGGTCTGGCTCTGTCGTTGCCCAAGCAGCGACCGGGCCTGCAAGCCCGCAGACGATTACTACCGCTATCCGGATTGCTGCCAGTCGGCAATTTCGGTCAATGGTGGCTGAGTACGGGAGATCCTCGGATCTGCCGGTTTTATCGTCTGTCCGGTCTTGCAGACCCGTACGTAGCCGCCACCCATCAAATGCAAGTGATGCCGTGGCGGTCTTTTCGGAGTCAGACGAGATTACGCCATGCTCAGGATTGTCCCCGATCCGCCCCGCGATCCCCCTTTTGATGAAGACAACCCGATGCAGGGGCAGATGCCTGCTGTAAGGCTTCGTTGATATGTCGCCTGGGCGGGCCCTTTCGCGGGTGAACCCGCTCCCACAGGATCACCACAGGCTTCAAGAATTGCACCGTACCTGTGGGAGCGGGTTTACCCGCGAAGAGGCCGGCCCAGGCGGTCGAGAAATTCGAGGGGATTGAACAATGACAACAGAAGACACCCAGTTCACCGTCGGCAAGACCACGTTCTATCAAGGCGAAAATGGCATCCACCCATTGTTCCGCATCGAGCCCGGGATCCCGTGCCGGGACGCTCGCGAGCAGTCTTCGGAGTTGATGGGGTATGTGCGCGAGTTGACCATCACCGGGTTGATGGATGAGAAGCCGATGATGATCTGGGCTGCCCATTATTTGAGTGCGATGGCCAAGGCGCTGAAAATGTTGCGGTGAACACCTGGCAACCCCACCGCAACCCCCAAGCCAACCATCCGGCACCCTTGCCCACCCCAGCCGTCGCCCCACCCACCAATCCCCCACGAATCCAGTCGGATTTGGTCAAAATTTGTGCTATATTCCGCGCCCGCGATTTCCCTGTACACCAGAACCGGTCACTGACATGCAAGCAGCCAAACCACTCTACGACTATCCCAAGTACTGGGCCGAATGCTTCGGGCCAGCACCTTTCCTGCCAATGAGCAGGGAGGAGATGGATCTGCTCGGCTGGGATTCCTGCGACATCATCATCGTGACCGGGGACGCCTACGTCGACCACGCGTCGTTCGGCATGGCCATCATCGGCCGCCTGCTGGAAGCCCAGGGCTTCCGCGTGGGCATCATCGCCCAGCCGAACTGGCAGTCCAAAGACGACTTCATGAAGCTCGGCGAGCCGAACCTGTTCTTCGGTGTGGCCGCGGGCAACATGGACTCGATGATCAACCGCTACACCGCGGACAAGAAAATCCGTTCCGACGACGCCTATACCCCGGGTGGCCTGGCCGGCAAGCGCCCGGACCGTGCCAGCCTGGTATACAGCCAGCGCTGCAAGGAAGCCTACAAGCACGTACCGATCGTGCTGGGTGGCATCGAGGCTTCGCTGCGTCGTATTGCCCACTACGATTACTGGCAGGACAAGGTCCGCCACTCGATCCTGATCGACGCCAGCGCCGATATCCTGCTGTACGGCAACGCCGAGCGGGCCATCGTCGAGGTCGCGCAGCGCATGTCCCAGGGCGAGAAGATCGAGCACATCACCGATGTGCGTGGCACCGCGTTCATTCGCCGTGACACGCCTGCCGACTGGTTCGAGATCGACTCCACCCGCATCGACCGCCCGGGCCGCGTCGACAAGATTATCAACCCGTACGTGAACACCCAGGACACCCAGGCCTGCGCCATCGAGCAGGCCAAGGGCGAGCAGGAAGACCCGAACGAAGCCAAGGTGGTGCAGATTCTCGACAGCCCGCGCGTGACCCGCGAAAAGTCGGTGATCCGCCTGCCGTCGTTCGAAAAGGTGCGTAACGACCCGGTGCTCTACGCCCACGCCAACCGCGTGCTGCATCTGGAAACCAACCCGGGCAACGCCCGTGCGCTGGTGCAGAAGCATGGCGAGGTGGACGTGTGGTTCAACCCGCCACCCATCCCCATGACCACCGAGGAAATGGACTACGTGTTCGGCATGCCCTACGCGCGTATTCCTCACCCGGCGTATGGCAAGGAGCGCATCCCGGCCTACGAGATGATCCGTTTTTCGGTGAACATCATGCGTGGCTGCTTCGGTGGCTGCACCTTCTGCTCGATCACCGAGCACGAAGGCCGCATCATCCAGAACCGCTCGCATGAGTCGATCCTGCACGAAATCGAAGAGATGCGTGACAAGGTACCGGGCTTTACCGGCGTGGTTTCCGACCTTGGCGGCCCGACCGCCAACATGTACCGCATCGCCTGCAAAAGCCACGAGATCGAGAAGCACTGCCGCAAGCCGTCGTGCGTGTTCCCGGGCATCTGTGAAAACCTCAACACCGACCACAGTTCGCTGATCGAACTGTACCGCAAGGCCCGTGCCTTGCCGGGTGTGAAGAAGATCCTGATTGCCTCGGGCCTGCGCTACGACCTGGCCGTTGAATCGCCGGAGTACGTCAAGGAGCTGGTCACCCACCACGTTGGCGGTTACCTGAAGATTGCCCCGGAACACACCGAGCGTGGCCCGCTGGACAAGATGATGAAGCCGGGTATCGGTACCTACGACCGCTTCAAGCGCATGTTCGAGAAGTTCTCGAAAGAGGCGGGCAAGGAGCAGTACCTGATCCCGTACTTCATCGCGGCGCACCCGGGCACCACCGACGAAGACATGATGAACCTGGCCCTGTGGCTGAAGGGCAACGGCTTCCGTGCCGACCAGGTGCAGGCGTTCTACCCGTCGCCGATGGCCTCGGCCACGGCCATGTACCACTCGGGCAAGAACCCGCTGCGCAAGGTGACCTACAAGAGCGAAGGGGTGGAGATCGTCAAGAGCGAAGAGCAGCGCCGCCTGCACAAGGCGTTCTTGCGTTACCACGACCCGAAAGGCTGGCCGATGCTGCGTGAAGCGCTGGAGCGCATGGGGCGTGCCGACCTGATCGGGCCGGGCAAGCACCAGCTGATCCCGCTGCACCAGCCACAGACCGATACCTACCAGAGTGCGCGTCGCAAGAACTCGACGCCGGCCGGTAGCCACAAGGTGGGCAAGGAGCAGAAGATCCTGACCCAGCACACCGGCCTGCCGCCGCGTGCAAGCGATGGCAGCAAGCCGTGGGACAAGCGTGAAAAGGCCAAGGCCGAGGCGTTTGCGCGTAACCAGCAGGCGGCCAAGGAGCGCAAAGAGGCGGCCAAAGGCGGTGGCGGCAAGGGCAAGAAGCCGCGTCAGCCGGTCATCCCGCGTTAATCCAGGCCTTGCATAGAACCCTGTGGGAGCGGGTTTACCCGCGAATGCGTCAGTAGAGCTACCATCGCATTCGCGGGTGAACCCGCTCCCACAGGTTAGGTGTCAGGCCAATCAAACGAGATCAATCGAGATCAATCGGGTTTCTTGTCGACCCACTTCGGCGCCACCGGTGCGACAAAGCGGTCCATCCCGTCCAGCAGCTCATCCGGCTGCTGCCCCAGCAGCAACATCGCCCGGTGCTGCGGGCGCACAAAGCCTTCTTCGACGATATGGTCGAGGAACCCGCCCAGCTTGTCGTAAAAGCCGTTCACATCCAGCAGCCCCAGCGGCTTGGCGTGATAACCCAGCTGCCCCCAGGTCCACACCTCGAACAATTCTTCCAGCGTACCCAGCCCACCCGGCAAGGCGATGAAGGCATCGCTCAGCTCGGCCATGCGGGCCTTGCGTGCATGCATGCCATCGACCACTTCCAGCCGTGTCAGGCCCTTGTGCCCGACTTCAGCGTCCAGCAGGCTCTGCGGGATGATCCCGACCACTTCGCCACCGGCTGCCATGGCCGCGTCGGCCACCACGCCCATCAAACCGACCGCACCACCGCCATACACCAGGGTGAGGCCACGGCGGGCAATGGCCTGGCCCAGCGCGATGGCTGCTTCACGGTAGGCGGGGTTGCTGCCGATGCTGGCACCACAGAACACACAAACGGAACGTACGGGCATTGCTCATCTCCTGTCACTCAGCTGCACAGGGTACGGCGCATGCCCGTCGCTTCCAAGGCCGCTTTCATTCGGGGCGGGAGAATTCGCAGATGGCGCCCGTGGCACCGTGGGCGTAGGCGGCGAGCAGGCTGTTGAGGAAATTGGAGATGGGCATTTGGTATTGCTCCTAAATGAGAGGTTGTCCCATCGTCTAATAAAAGGGCATGATGTGCCCTTAGATTGGTTGTATACAATCCATTGAACAATTCAACTGGCTGGCCACTTGACACCCCCTTGACCCATATCAGCAAGGGGCTGAACGGTTTCAGGCAGTCTCGCAATTGATAAAACCCTGCCAAGGAGATTCATGATGTTTGCGAAAGCTGTAGCGGTATCCCTGCTGACCCTCGCCAGCGCTTCTGTCTTCGCCGCCGAGTGCTCGGTCACCGTCGACTCGACTGACCAGATGTCCTTCAACACCAAGGAAATCACCGTCGACAAGAGCTGCAAGGAATTCACCGTCAAACTGACCCACTCCGGCAACCTGCCGAAGAACGTCATGGGCCACAACCTGGTGATCAGCAAGACTGCCGACATGCAGGGCATTGCCACCGAAGGCATGAGCCAGGGGCTGGACAAGGACTACATCAAGGCTGACAACGCCGCGATCATCGCCCACACCAAAATGATCGGCGCGCCAGAGAAAGAAACCGAAGTGAAGTTTGACGCTACCAAGCTGGAAGCCGGTGGTGACTACAGCTTCTTCTGCACCTTCCCGGGCCACATCTCGATGATGAAGGGCAAGGTCGTCGTCAAGTAATCGAAGCCTGTGGGAGCGGGTTTACCCGCGAATGCGTCGGTGGAGCTACCATCGCATTCGCGGGTGAACCCGCTCCCACAGGTTTTCCTACTGCCTTGGTAGCTTGATCAAGGGGCGAACGGCAGTTCGCGCTTGTGCTGGGTCTTGCGGTAGGTGGCGACGATGATGTCGAACGCTGCCTGGTCAACCGGCAACCCATGCAGGAAGGCATCGATCTGTTGGTAGGTCACGCCATGCGACGCTTCGTCCGGTTTACCCGGCTCCAGGTCTTCCAGGTCTGCAGTCGGCACCTTCTCCACCAGTGACTCCGGCGCACCAAAGCTGCGCGCAATCGCCCGTACCTGGTTCTTCACCAGCCCGCTCAGCGGCGCCAGGTCGCAGGCACCATCACCAAACTTGGTAAAGAAGCCCATCACCGCCTCGGCGGCATGGTCGGTACCGATCACCAGGCCTGCGCGGGCGCCGGCGATGGTGTACTGGGCGACCATGCGCGTGCGTGCCTTGACGTTGCCGACCACGAAGTCGACCAGGGTTGGCGAGCCGTTCTTCAGCTCAACCACTTCCGCCGCCAATGCCCGCACTGCCGGGGCAATGTCCACGGTGTGCACTTCATCGGCCTTGATCACTTCCAGGCAGGCCTGGGCGTCATGCTCGTCATGCTGCACCTGATACGGCAGGCGCACCGCGATGAAGGTGTAGGCCTTGTCGCCGGTTTCGGCGCGCAACTCGTTGACCGCGCGCTGGGCGAGCAGGGCGGCGGTCAGCGAGTCGACGCCGCCGCTGATGCCCAGCACCAGGGTCTTGAGCCGGGCATTGGCCAGGCAGCCCTTGATAAACGCCACGCGCCGGGCAACTTCGGCCTCGAGCGCTGCAGCGTCGGCGAACGGCGGCTGGACCTTCAGCGCCTGGGCAATCTCTTGCTGAACCGCTTGCATGGGTTACTCCTTGCTGGGGACTTTGAATACATGACGCATGTAGGCGACGAAGTTCTCGTCACGGCACTGGGTCTTGGCGGCTTCGTCGGAAATCTTGGCCACCGGTGCGCCGTTGCAGTCGGTCATTTTAAGCACGATGCTCATCGGCGCCACACCCGGGATGTCGCAGGTGAGGTTGGTGCCGATACCAAAGCTGACGTTGATGCGCCCGCGCAGGGCACGGAAGATTTCCAGCGAGCGGGTCAGGTTCAGGCCATCGGAAAACACCAGGGTCTTGGTCATCGGGTCGATACCCAGTTTCTGGTAGTGGGCGATGGCCTTTTCCGCCCAGGCTACCGGCTCGCCCGAGTCGTGGCGCAAGCCGTCGAACAGCTTGGCAAAGTAAAGGTCGAAATCGCCGAGGAAGGCATCCATGGTGATGCAGTCGGTCAGGGCGATGCCGAGCAGGCCGCGGTACTCGCGTACCCAGCAGTCCAGCGCGGCAATCTGGCTGTCGATCAGCCGTGGGCCGAGCTGCTGGTGGGCCATGATCCACTCGTGGGCCATGGTACCCAGCGGCTTGATATCCAGTTTCCATGCCAGGTCGACGTTGCTGGTGCCGACAAAACGGCCCGGGAAGTCGTCACGCAGCACCCGCACCACCTCTTCCTGCACGCGGCTGGAAAAGCGCCTGCGGGTGCCGAAGTCGGCTACTTGCATTTCGGCCAGCTCGTCCTCGCTGGCATGCGCGCGCAGCCAGTCGAACTTGCGGTACAGCTGGTCGCGGGCCTCGGCCAGGCGCATATGCGGGTGCAGTTGGCGGTTGCGTACTTCGCTGATGATCGCCAGCAGTGGCACTTCGAACAGGATCACATGCAGCCACGGGCCTTTCAGGCGCAGGAACAGCTGGTCGTTCTCGATACCGATGCGCACGTAGCGCAGGTTGAAGCGGAACAGCCGCAGAAAGCGCAGGAAGTCGGGCTTGAGGAAGCTGATGCGCTCAAGGAAACCCAACTGGCCATCATCGAGGGTGAGGTCGCTGAGCAGTTCCAGCTGGTTGCGGATCTCGCCGAGGTAGGGGCGCAGGTCCTCGCCGTTGCGGCAGCGGAATTCCCATTCGACGTCGGCGTCCGGGTAGTTGTGCAGCACGCCCTGCATCATGGTGAGTTTGTAGAAGTCGGTGTCGAGCAGGTTGTGCACGATGCGCTCGGCGAATGCGCTTTCGCTCATCAAGGGGGCTCCGGAAGCGGCGAATGGCGGACATTGTGCCAGCCTTTTCGGGCTTGTTGTGCCTGGGCTGGCCTCTTCGCGGGTGAACCCGCTCCCACAGGGCCCGCGTATCTGCCAAAACCGCGTGTTTTTTTGTGCACCAGCTAGCCTTGAAACAGTGCTGCCTGTAGCAGTCGCGCACCAACGGTGTGCAGTTCGGTGACGTCGGCTGTTACAGGGCGGTTGCACGTAAACACTTGCCAGGGTTGCAATGATGGCACTCGACGGTTGCTCCTTGTCTGTACGTGTGGTGGCGCCTGCCGCGTGGCAGACGGTTGCACGCTCAATAAAGAAAAGGCCGTCGGTCGCCTGCTGGCGCCCGTCACAGTGTGTTTTCCCGGAAGACAAAACCTATGGCACGGCCCTTGCTCAGAGCACAGGGCTGAGAAGTTGTAGTGCCAACCAAAAAAAACTCTAGGAGCACCACCTCATGTCGCAGACGTTTTACAAGAAAGGTTTCCTGGCTCTGGCCGTAGCTACGGCACTGGGTGTTTCTTCGTATGTTCAGGCCGACGTCAAGATCGGTGTAGCGGGCCCCATGACCGGGGCCAACGCAGCGTTTGGCGAGCAGTACATGAAAGGTGCGCAGGCAGCGGCCGACAAGATCAACGCCGCCGGTGGCGTGAATGGCGAGAAAATCGTCCTGGTAAAAGGCGATGACGCGTGCGAGCCGAAGCAGGCCGTGGCCGTGGCCAACCGCCTGGTCGACCAGGACAAGGTAATCGGTGTGGTCGGCCACTTCTGCTCCTCCAACACCATCCCGGCGTCCGAGGTGTATGACGAGGCGGGCGTCATCGCCATCACCCCGGGCTCCACCAACCCACAGGTTACCGAGCGCGGCCTGAGCGCCATGTTCCGCATGTGCGGCCGTGACGACCAGCAGGGCATCGTCGCTGGCGACTACATCGTCGACGTGCTCAAGGGCAAGAAAGTCGCGGTGCTGCACGACAAGGACACCTACGGCCAGGGCCTGGCCGACGCCACCAAGGCGCAGCTGGAAAAACGTGGCGTGAAGCCTGTGCTGTACGAAGGCCTGACCCGTGGCGAGAAAGACTTCAGCGCCGTGGTCACCAAGATCCGCTCCACCGGTGCCGACGTGGTCTACTTCGGTGGCCTGCACCCGGAAGCCGGCCCGCTGGTCCGCCAGCTGCGCGAGCAGGGCCTGAAAGACGTCAAGTTCATGTCCGATGACGGCATTGTCACCGACGAACTGGTAGCGACCGCCGGTGGCGCGCAGTACGTCGATGGCGTGTACATGACCTTCGGTGCCGACCCACGCCTGCTGCCAGACAGCAAGGCGGTGGTGGAAGAGTTCCGCAAGGCCGGTACCGAACCTGAAGGCTACACCCTTTATGCATACGCCTCGCTGCAGGCGCTGGCCGCCGCATTCAACGGTGCCAAGTCGAACAAGGGCGAAGACGCGGCCAAGTGGCTCAAGGCCAACCCGGTGCAAACCGTGATGGGCGAGAAGAAGTGGGACAGCAAGGGCGACCTGACCGTGTCCGACTACGTGGTCTACCAGTGGGACGCGAGCGGCAAGTACCACCAGCTGGATAAACAAAAATAATAACGGCCCGCAGCCCGGGTGCGCCTGCGCCCGGGCCGAAGCCCCGCGGTACCTGTCCTTATTCGGAGACCTGCACGTTTGTGCACTGCTGGGGCCGCTTCATCCGTGGCCTTGCGTGGTCGGCATGCGTGCAGTCTCGCTCAGTGAGATTGCGTTATGGATGGTATTTTCCTGCAGCAACTGGTCAACGGCCTGACCCTCGGGTCGGTCTATGGCCTGATCGCCATCGGCTACACAATGGTCTATGGCATTATCGGCATGATCAACTTCGCGCACGGCGAGGTGTATATGATTTCCGCCTACCTGGCGGCGATCAGCCTGGCATTGCTGGCCTACTTCGGTATCGAATCCTTCCCGCTTTTGATGCTCGGCACGTTGTTGTTCACCGTGGTGGTCACCGGCGTGTATGGCTTCACCATCGAGCGCATCGCCTACAAGCCCCTGCGTAACTCCACCCGCCTGGCACCGCTGATCAGTGCCATCGGCATTTCGCTGATCCTGCAGAACTACGCGCAAATCAGCCAGGGCGCCCGCCAGCAAGGCGTGCCAACCCTGCTTGAAGGCGCCATGCGCGTCGAGGTCGGTACCGGCTTCGTGCAACTGACCTACACCAAGATCTTCATCCTGGTGGCAGCCTTCGTCGGCATGGGCCTGCTCACCTACGTGATCAAGTACACCAAGCTCGGCCGCATGTGCCGCGCCACCCAGCAAGACCGCAAGATGGCCTCGATCCTGGGCATCAACACCGACCGGGTGATCTCCTACGTGTTCGTCATCGGTGCGGTGATGGCCGCGCTGGCCGGCGTGCTGATCACCATGAACTACGGCACCTTCGATTTCTACGCCGGCTTCATCATCGGCATCAAGGCGTTCACCGCTGCAGTGCTTGGCGGCATCGGCTCGCTGCCGGGCGCCATGCTTGGCGGGATCATCCTGGGTATCTCCGAGTCGCTGTTCTCGGGTTTGATCAACTCCGACTACAAGGACGTGTTCAGCTTCTCGCTGCTGGTGATGATCCTTATCTTCCGCCCACAAGGCCTGCTGGGTCGCCCGCTCGTGGCTAAGGTGTGAACATGTCGATTGCCAAGATTGCTTCTGCCTCTGAAACCAAAGGTTTCGATATCAAACGCAGTTTGCTCGAAACCATCGTTGCCGGCCTGCTGGCGCTGATCGTTTTCGGCCCGATCGTCGGCGTGGTGCTCGACGGCTACACCTTCAACGCCGAACCGCGCCGGGTGGCGTGGCTGGTGGGTGGGGTGATGCTCGGGCGCTTCCTGCTCAGCCTGTACGTGCAGACCGCTGCCGGCCGGCGCATGCTCGAAGGCTTCGACAGCGGTGGCTCGGGTGTGCATGTGCGCGCGCCGAACTACGTGTCGCGGCTGCGCTACATCATCCCGGCGCTGGTGGTGATCGCCATTGTCTTCCCGATCTTCGCCAACAAGTACCTGCTGACCGTGGTCATTCTCGGCCTGATCTACGTGCTGCTGGGCCTGGGCCTGAACATCGTGGTCGGCCTGGCCGGCCTGCTCGACCTGGGTTACGTGGCGTTCTACGCCATCGGTGCCTACGGCCTGGCGCTGGGTTACCAGTACCTCGGCCTGGGCTTCTGGAGCGTACTGCCGCTGGCGGCCATTGCGGCGGCGCTGGCGGGGTGCATCCTCGGCTTCCCGGTGCTGCGCATGCACGGTGACTACCTGGCGATCGTGACCCTGGGCTTTGGCGAAATCATCCGCCTGGTGCTGAACAACTGGCTGTCGTTCACCGGTGGCCCCAATGGCATGCCGGCACCGTCGCCAACCTTCTTCGGCCTGGAGTTCGGCCGCCGGGCCAAGGACGGTGGGGTGCCGATCCATGAGTTCTTCGGCTTCGAATACAACGCCAACCTCAAGTTCGTGTTCATCTACGCGGTGCTGTTCCTGGTGGTGCTGGCGGTGTTGTACATCAAGCACCGCCTGACCCGCATGCCGGTTGGCCGTGCCTGGGAAGCGCTGCGCGAAGACGAGATCGCCTGCCGTTCGATGGGCCTGAACCACGTACTGGTCAAGCTCTCGGCGTTTACCCTGGGTGCCTCCACCGCAGGTCTGGCCGGGGTGTTCTTCGCCACCTACCAGGGCTTCGTCAACCCGTCGTCGTTCACCTTCTTCGAGTCGGCACTGATCCTCGCCATCGTTGTGCTGGGTGGCATGGGCTCGACCGTGGGCGTGGTCATTGCCGCCTTCGTGCTGACCGTGGCGCCAGAGCTGCTGCGCAGCTTCTCCGAGTACCGCGTGCTGCTGTTCGGCGTGTTGATGGTGCTGATGATGATCTGGCGACCGCGTGGGCTGATCCGCATCAGCCGTACCGGTGTGACCCCGCGTAAAGGAGTGGCGCCATGAGCGACGAAATCATTCTCTCGGTCGACAACCTGATGATGCAGTTTGGTGGCATCAAGGCGCTCAGCGACGTCAGCCTCAAGGTCAGGCGCAACCAGATTTTCGCCCTGATCGGCCCCAACGGCGCCGGCAAGACCACCGTGTTCAACTGCCTGACCGGCTTCTACAAGGCCAGTGGCGGGCGCATCGAGCTGAACGTGCGCGGCAGCCACACCAACGTCATCCAGCTGCTCGGCGAGCGGTTCCAGGCGGCCGACTTCGTGTCGCCGGCGCGCTTTGCCAACCGCATGTACTACAAGATGTTCGGCGGTACCCACCTGGTCAACCGTGCCGGCCTGGCGCGCACCTTCCAGAACATTCGCCTGTTCAAGGAAATGTCGGTGGTGGAAAACCTGTTGGTGGCCCAGCACATGTGGGTCAACCGCAACCTGCTGGCCGGGGTGCTCAACACCAAGGCCTATCGCAAGGCCGAAAGCGACGCGCTGGACCACGCCTTCTACTGGCTGGAAGTGGTCGACCTGGTCGACTGTGCCAACCGCCTGGCTGGCGAGCTGTCGTACGGCCAGCAGCGCCGCCTGGAAATCGCCCGGGCCATGTGCACGCGGCCGAAGATCATCTGCCTGGACGAACCGGCGGCCGGCCTGAACCCGCAGGAAACCGAGGCGCTCAGCCGCATGATCCGCGTGCTGCGTGACGAGCACGACATCACCGTGGTGTTGATCGAACACGACATGGGCATGGTCATGAGCATTTCCGACCATATCGTGGTGCTGGACCACGGCAACGTGATTGCCGAAGGCGCGCCGCAGGACATCCGCCACAACCCGACGGTGATCGCCGCCTACCTGGGTGCCGACGAAGAGGAACTGGTATGACTGCACCCATTCTCGAGCTGAAGGACCTGGACGTGTTCTACGGCCCGATCCAGGCGCTGAAAAAGGTCTCGATGCACATCAACGAAGGCGAGACGGTCAGCCTGATCGGCGCCAACGGTGCCGGCAAGTCGACCCTGCTGATGTCGATCTTCGGCCAGCCCCGTGCGGCCTCCGGGCAGATCGTGTACCGCGGTACCGACATCACCCGCAAGTCGTCGCACTACATTGCTTCCAACGGCATCGCCCAGTCGCCGGAAGGGCGCCGGGTGTTCCCCGACATGACCGTCGAGGAAAACCTGATGATGGGCACCATCCCCATTGGCGACAAGCATGCCGCCGAAGACATGCAGCGTATGTACGAGCTGTTCCCGCGGCTGAAAGAGCGGCGCAACCAGCGGGCCATGACCATGTCCGGTGGCGAGCAGCAGATGCTGGCCATTGCCCGGGCGCTGATGAGCCGGCCGAAGTTGCTGTTGCTGGACGAACCCTCGCTGGGGCTGGCGCCGATCGTGGTCAAGCAGATCTTCTCGACCCTGCGTGAGCTGGCCAAGACTGGCATGACCATCTTTCTGGTCGAGCAGAATGCCAACCATGCGCTGAAGCTGTCGGACCGGGCTTATGTGATGGTCAACGGGCAGATCCGCATGACCGGGACGGGGCAGGAGTTGTTGGTCAATGAAGAGGTGCGTAACGCTTATCTGGGCGGGCATTAAGAATCATCAACGTTGCTAGCCGCGACGGGCTAGCAACGTTCAGCATTATTGTGAATATGACGGTAGCGTTCTGTGGGAAGTTTCAATGACGGTATATTCGTTGGGGTCTTTTATATTGAATGAATCAGTATCAAAAACAACATAATTCTTCCCTGATGCGAACGAACTGTTGAATATAATACCATCCAATCTGGCCTCGGTTTTTATGAATTCGCAGAGGAATTGAGTTGGGATATATTCTAAGTGACCGCTTTCAGGCCTGACAGGCTTTGATAAGTCTTTTGAAAAAATCTCAAGCAGGTTAAGTAAGTTTAGGACAAGCTCTAATTGATCCTCTTCAAATGACGCGGCTGAGCAAGCAGTTCGAGGTTCAGTTAAATCTAATAGGGAAAGTTCTTTCTTAGGGGAGGCTTCTGAGACGTAAACTTTTGTTGAGTTAGTTGGGCGAACTTCGTTGATGCAGGTTTCGATGTTTTCAGCAAGATATAAGTAGGGGACGCCAACAGGATTCGCCCTTCCTCCACTAACAATGCTCGCGGGAGGGCTCCCCATTTTATCGCTCTTTAGGGGCGTGTCGGAGATACGCGCCCTATAAAAACCTTCACGAGGGTAGATCGGGGTTTTAAGCTGCTCTATTAGTTGAAATAGTACTATGCTGCCGGCGGCAGTTGTTGCTTGTTTGAAAATGGTTGAGTAAATAGAGGCTTTAGGGAAAAAGCGATTGGTGTGCTTGATTTCCTGCTTGAATTCTTCCCATTCTTGGTTGTGGCGTAGGATGTCGAATGTAAATACGAAGCGACGATTCGAATACCCCTGTTCAGAAAATATCTCATCAATTAGGTCCGAGGCTGATCGGACGTTTTTTGTAAAGATACCGTAGTGATAGTCAAGTATTTCGGTAAAGCTATATCCATCCGTTGATTCTTCAAGGCCATAGGTGAATAGCTCTAGCTTGTCCCTGAGGTTTTCGGGAGAAATACAGTTTGTTCGTGCGCTGCCACAGTGACTACAGCGGTTTATTTCAGCAAGGCTGTTAATTTTTTCCTTGATGGCAATGTCTGAGAAACAGTTGATACAGCATGCCGTCATCTCATCATTCCCCTATGTAATCAGCAATAGTTTCAATGTGATGTTTCAAAGACATTTTCTTAACTACGCCTAGACCGGGGAACGGCTTAGCATTCAGATCGAGAAGACCAGTTAACCCCGTCGATTTATAAAATTTTTGGGGGTTGTCATTAACATAGGCGGTCAATTTTTGCAGAGCATCACTAAATTTACCGCCAGGGTTGGTAGGAGAATCATCGTTAAATGAGGAGAAATGACGCACGTACATTGAATCGAACTGCTCGTCATCAATGTAGCTCAAATGTATGGTTACTACATAAGCAGGTCCGCCGGATTCGCTATAATCCTCGCTCAAAATGGTGAAGTCACCAAATCCGATTGCATTTTCTGTTTTGTTGTAGTCGACATGAGTGTTCGAATAAAAGGAGGATTCTTGATAGTCGGCGTTTCTTGACTGTTTATCAAAGGAATCTTTATAGATAACTAAATTTTTCAGTAGTGGGATTGCTGCGGTAGAAACTCTTTCAGTATTAATGAAAGTGAACTTTGCATCATTTATAAGTGCAATGGTTGTTTTGTCAATGCTGCCTTCGATGAAAACTGCAGTTTCGTTGTTGATGCTCCGTTGAATTTCTTCAGAGATTTTTCGGTTTGCGCTAATTTTTATACATGGTATGTACTTGTTCTTAACTACCTTGTTTAGGGAGTCTGCTAAGTTTGTTTCTGATTTTGAAAAATCGCCGAGTGATGGGTTTATAACGATAACGGGCATTATGCCTTGTTCGTAGAGGCATTCGATGGTAGCTGTCAGTGGTCTTAAATTAATTCTGACAGGCTCGATAAATGGTGTGACTGTTTTGGGTGGAAGTTTGGCTGCCAGTTCTCTAAGTGCGATTAATTCAAACTGTTTGCCTCTAAGGATTGGGTAATACATAAAGCGTCCTTTCTATGTTGGCTGTTGAGCGTTGATATAAGCTTGTTTTGTTGGCTTTTATTTAGTTTGTAGCTAATTCCCGCAGCAAGTAGTGAGTCGGGCAAAGCGCTCAGAAAGTGCTGATCATTTTTTCTTGAGTTTTTTAGTACTTTGCAGAACTCGATCCGCAGTTTAGTAGGGCATGCAGCCTTCATCAATCGTTCACACTCGAAGAAAATTTCAGTGTTACAAAGGTCCGGTTTGTAGCCATGGATGCGCTTCACAAGCTCAAGGTATTCATTCATCCTCAATGAACGAATCAAAGTGCTAGCATCAATAGCGTCGCGAATGGTCGTGGCTTCTATTAGCGTTTTTAGCGTTCCTCGCTGGGTTAGTTGCATCAAGCCAGCATCACCAAGATCGAATTTGCTCAATTTTTCAATTTGAGATTCTTCAGCAACCACATACGTCTTGTCGAAAATCATCCTATAATGGCTGAGTTGGCCATGGAGTCTATCGAGGTTGTCGTAATTTGACTTTATTTCATAGCACGTTGAGTGACCATTTATTATCACACAGTCAGCTTTACTTTTGCCTACGCGGAACTCAGTAATTGCTGTAGCTGTATTGAGGGAATGTTTTCCTAAAAGTATCTTTTGAATGATGATGTTCTTAAGAAAATATTCATTTCTGAAAGTTTTGCTCAGTGTGCTATAACACGCATCATAAACTTCACTAATAGTGAAGTTCTCTGCAAGTTCAGCTTCGAAGGATGAGGCTATGGCTTCAATGAAGCGGGTATCTCCGAAGCTAAGCTCGGTAATACGTTTGCTGGAAAAAATTTGTGACAAATCTGGGCGATTAAGCATTGCTTGATTCCAAGTGTCCCTTGGATAAGATTTCGCCGGAATATTAGCACACTAGTACCCTGACATCTAAGGTTCTGTGGCGGGCCAGAGACCCGCATAGTCGGATGGGTACGAGATGCTGATCAATGAAGAGTTGAAGATTGGCCATTTGGGCCGTATTTGCCTAAGGGAGCCCCTTTGCGACCCCCATTCCCAATGTGGACAACTTGTCGCGCACCTCTCGCCATACGCATCACCATCCTCTCCCAAGCCCTTGTTTCCACAGGCCAGATCTTTTCCACGGATAATGTGGAACTGCCTGTGGAAAACATGGTGGCATCTCCCTCAAGCCCTTTGATACCAAGGCGTGAAGCGAGGTGATCATTTTTTGATCAGAACCCCGTTGTGGATGATTTCCCCAAGCTTTTCAGTGCCCTGCGTGCATATTTCGGTGGGTGCAAATCCTGTGGGTAACTCTGTGCAAAAACCTTGGACAGACCGCTACAAGCGGCATGCTTGAAAGCCTTGCGCCATCACCCAAAAGATATCCACCGACCACAACCCGCTGAAAGGGTTCCGCTCAGTGGACAAGTTGCCCCCAATCCGTGGGGAAAGCCTTGTGGATAACATGCGCATAGCTGGCGCCGGGCCTTCTGCCACAAGGGTTTGCAGCATATGAACAAAAAATGAACAGCGGCCTGTACAGCTTGCCGCCAGCGTCGGCCGCGGGCATGCTGCGAAGCTGCCATGACCACCTACCGTGAGGAACAGAGCATGACGTCCACCGTATTCATCACTGGCGCCACTTCCGGCTTTGGCGAGGCGACTGCCCGCCGTTTTGCCGATGCTGGCTGGAAGCTGGTGCTAACCGGTCGCCGCAAGGAGCGCCTGGACGCCCTGTGCGCCGAGCTTTCGGCCAAGACCGAAGTGCATGGCCTGGCTGTTGATGTGCGTGATCGCAAGGCCATGGAGCAGGCCATCGCTAGCCTGCCGGCCGGTTTCGACAAGCTGCGCGGCCTGGTCAACAACGCCGGCCTGGCGCTGGGCGTGGACGCAGCGCAGAACTGCAGCCTGGACGACTGGGACACCATGGTCGACACCAACATCAAGGGTTTGATGTACACCACCCACCTGTTGCTGCCACGCCTGATCGCCTATGGTCGCGGCGCGTCGATCCTCAACGTCGGTTCTGTGGCGGGCAACTACCCGTACCCGGGCAGTAACGTGTATGGCGGGACCAAGGCCTTCGTCGGCCAGTTCTCGCTGAGCCTGCGCTGCGACCTGCGCGGCACCGGCGTACGGGTGAGCAACATCGAGCCGGGCCTGTGCGAGAGCGAATTCTCACTGGTGCGCAACAGCGGTGACCAGGCGAAATACGACGCCACCTACGCGGGCGCCGAGCCGATCCAGCCGCAGGACATTGCCGAGACCATCTTCTGGATCCTCAACCAGCCGGCGCACATCAACATCAACAGCCTCGAGCTGATGCCGGTGCGCCAGGACTTCGCCGGGCTCTCGATCGACCGTTCGGCCAGGGGCTGATCCGAGGGCCTCTTCGCGGGTAAACCCGCTCCCACAAGGGACATCACAGAACTTGAAAACTGTGCAGTACCTGTGGGAGCGGGTTCACCCGCGAATGCGTCAGCCCAGGCGCTGCCACCCTTCCAGGCAGGTCGCCAAGTGGTAGGGCGTCGTCGAAGGCATATCGTGCCGGCTGACATTGCCCTCACCATCCCGGCACTCATACCAGCCCGCGTCCCGCAGGAACCGCGCCTCCAGCACCTGCAACTGCCCAGGCAATTTCGCCTCGTCCCCAGCCCGCAACACCAGCGCCCTCAGGTATTCCGCCTGCGCCCAGATCCGTTGTGTGGCATCCAGCACCTGGCCATCCACAGCCAGCATCGCCAGCACTGCACCATCCTTCACCCCACGCTGCTCGGCAAAGCCGAACGCCCGGTCGATCGACGCATGCAGCGGCGTATCACGCAGCAGCGGCGAGGTGTGCAGCAGGTAGAACCATTCGAACTGGTGCCCTGGCTCAAACCAGTTATCCACATCCCCACGTGGCTTTTCCAGCATCAGGCCGTGGGCAGGTTCGATGAAATGCGCCTGCAGGGCTTCGCACAGTTGCAGCAGCGATTGCTGAACGTACTCGTCGTCACGTACGGCCAGTACCTGCAGGAAGGCCTCGGCCAGGTGCATCTGCGGGTTCTGCAGCGGGCCGCTGCCCAGGTCGGCCCAGTCTTCGCCCAGGCTGGCTTCGTACAGGCCATCGTCACGGGCGAACTGCTGGTCGATGATGCCCAGTGCGGCATTCAGGGTGGACGCCACCAGGCTTTCACGCACCTTGCCCCAGTAGTGCGCGCAGGCGAAGACGATGAACGCGTGGGTGTACAGGTCCTTGCGCCGGTCCAGCGGCTTGCCTTGGGCATCGATGCTGTAGAACCAGCCACCGTGTTCGGCGTCGTGGAAATGCTTTTGCAGCGAGCGGAACAGGGCCGCCGCCCGTTCGGCCGCGCCCGGTTGTTCGATACGGCTGCTGAACAGGTACAGCTGGCGTGCGCAGGCCATGGCCCGGTAGCGCTGCACCGGCAAGGGCTGGTGTTGGGCGTCGAGGGCTTCGTAGGGCAGGGCCATGTCGGCGTTCCAGCCCGGGCCTTGCCACATCGGCACGATGCGCTCGGCAAAATGCTGGTTGAAACGGGCCAGTGCGGGCAGGGTGGGGCGGGGGTTGGACATTTCGGCGCTCGTCGCTGTCGGGCAGGGCGCCATGGTAGCAGAAGTGGGGTTTTCGGTAGCCTGTGCGGGCCTCTTCGCGGGTAAACCCGCTCCCACAGGATCACCACAGGACCGAGCAATGTGGATTACCTGTGGGAGCAGGTTTATCGATGCGTCGAACCGCCGCGAAGAGGCCAGTACAGGCTAAAGATCAGCCCGGGTTGCCTAACCCCTGCCAATGCCGCGCCCCGACAAAAATGAAACGCAGCTGCTGGGTAATTTTTTCCTGCGGCGTCAGCGCCTGTGGATAACCTGCCTCCGGGCTGTCGATAAGCTCGGGCAGGGTCGCGAACACAGTCTTCACCACCAGGTCGGCCATCACCGCCAGCGCGGCGCTGTCCAGGTGCTGCCAGCGTTTCATGCGCGCAAGGTCGGTGGCCAGGTCGTCGCTGATGTCCTGGCGCAGGCGGGCAATGGCCTGGCGTACGGGCTGCGAGCCACCGTACTGCTCGCGGGCCAGGAACAGGAACTGCGCGCGGTGAGCGGCAACCACGTCGAGGAAAATGCGCACCGAGGCGTCGGTAATGCCGCCCAGTTCGAATTCGTTGTGGCGCACCAGGCGAATGGTCTGGCGGAAGGTGGTGTCGATTTCGGCCACCAGGGCCAGGCCCAGGGCGTCCATGTCGGGAAAGTGCCGGTAGAAGCCGGTAGGCACGATGCCGGCCGTCTTCGCCACTTCACGCAGGCTGATACTGCCGAAACCACGGCCGCTCTCCATCAGCAGGCAGGCGGCATCGAGCAGGGCCTGGCGGGTCTGTAGCTTCTGTTCGGCGCGCGGCAGCATGGTGCGGGCTTCTGTGACGGTAAGGCTGGGCACTCTAGTTAAAAAAACAAAGCCCGGTCAATGACCGGGCCTGGAGGGGAGCATGCGTTGTGACAAAGGTTGTTCTTTTCGGCCATGTTGATCAGCTCACACGGCTGAGTTCAACCAGGCGATCCGAGCCACCTTCGGCTACGCGGCCAGACTGTTCGATCAGGCGGTCGGAGCCACCTTCGGCAACACGGCCAGACTGTTCGATCAGGCGGTCGGAGCCACCTTCGGCAACACGGCCAGACTGTTCGATCAGGCGATCCGAGCCACCTTCGGCAACGCGACCCGATTTCTCGATCAGGCGATCCGAACCACCTTCAGCAACGGTTTTCAGCGGCTGGGCAATTTCGATGGCGCTGGAGCGCGATTCGGCAGTCAGGTGCTGTTCGGCGGCTGGCAGGGCGAAAGCGTTGGCAGCCAGGATGGACAGGGTCAGGGTCAGCAGGGGGCGTTTCATGATTGGGTGCTCCTCTCGGGGGCTGGAAAGTGGGTACGAAACCAATGCTACGCCGGGTAACGCCAGAGAGAAGTTCATACGGGTAATGGTAACAATCGACCGTATTGATAGAGGTTCGCAACATCTCTAGATCGCGGTTTTCGGGCAGGATGATGGCTATATGGCGTCATCGCCCATGGGTAACACGAGGTAGTGGCGCGACGCATTGCTGAGCAAAACGCCAGGAAAAACTTGGTTATCATGGCGCCATGGATAAAACCCCTCGGGTTTTCATCAGTCCCAGATACTAAGTGCCATCGCTGCGCCTGTTCTGTGCCATACCGCAAGGAGAATCACGCAATGACGCGCCCCGCCAGAATCGTCGTCTGGACCCTAGCCACGCTGCTGACAGTGCTGGCAATACTGGTGGTAGTGATCGCCACCTTTGACTGGAACCGGGTCAAGCCGCTGCTAAACGAGAAGGTCTCCGAGGCCTTGCACCGGCCATTCGCGATCAATGGCAACCTCGCCGTGCACTGGCGCACCGAGCCCGAAGAGGGCGGCTGGCGTGCCTGGGTGCCGTGGCCGCACTTCATTGCCGAAGACCTGACCCTGGGCAACCCCGAGTGGCTCAAGGAACCGAAAATGGTCGGCCTGGAGCGCGTGGAGTTTCGCCTGGCACCGCTGCCATTGTTGTTCCAGCAGATCAGCATCCCGCGCATCAACCTGACCAAGCCCACGGCCAGCCTGACGCGCCTGGCCGATGGCCGCGCCAACTGGACCTTCGACTTCGGGCCGAAGGATGAAAACGCAGCGCCGTCCAAGTGGGTGCTGGACATTGGTGCGATCGGTTTTGACCAGGGCAATGTCAGCTTCGACGACCAGACCCTGAAAACCAGCATGAAGGTGCAGGTCGACCCGCTGGGCAAGCCCATCCCGTTCAGCGATATTGTCGGCAAGGCCAGCGCCGAGAAAGCCGGCGGTGCGCAGGACTACGCCTTCGGCTTCAAGGCCCAGGGCCGCTACAAGGGCCAGCCGGTATCCGGCACCGGCAAGATCGGCGGCCTGCTGGCCCTGCAGGACGCCAGCCAGCCGTTCCCGCTACAGGCTGACGTGCGCATCGCCGATACCCACGTGGTGCTTGCCGGTACCCTGACCGACCCGCGCAACCTCGGCGCCCTCGACCTGCGCCTGCGGCTGTCGGGTGCCAGCCTGGGCAACCTGTACCCACTGACCGGGGTTACCCTGCCCGACACCCCGGCCTACTCCACCGACGGCCGCCTCAGCGCCAACCTGCACGCGGCGCAGGGGGCGACGTTCAATTACCAGGGCTTCAACGGCAAGATCGGCGACAGTGATATCCACGGCGACCTGGCCTTCGTCGCCAGCCAGCCACGGCCCAAGCTGGCCGGCAACCTGGTGTCCAACCAACTGCTGTTCAAGGACCTGGCGCCGCTGATCGGTGCCGACAGCAATGCCGAGCAAAAAGCCCGTGGCGGCGCCAGCAAGCAGCCGGCCGGCAAGGTACTGCCAGTAGAAGAGTTCCGCACCGAGCGCTGGCGCGCAATGGACGCAGACGTCACCTTTGCCGGCAAGCGCATCGTGCACAGCGAGCAACTGCCGTTCAACGACCTGTCGGCCCACGTGATCCTCGAAGATGGCCTGTTGCGGCTCGACCCCCTACGGTTTGGCGTGGCGGGTGGCAGCCTTGCGTCCAATATCCGCCTGGATGGTCGAAGCGTGCCGCTGCAAGGCCGTGCCCGGCTGACGGCGCGCGGTTTCAAGCTCAAGCAACTGTTCCCCACCTTTGCGCCGATGCAGACCAGCTTTGGTGAGCTGAACGGCGATGCCGACATCAGTGGCCGGGGCAATTCGGTGGCAGCCTTGCTGGGCACGGCAAATGGCGATTTGCGTATGCTGGTCAATGATGGCGCGATCAGCCGCAGCCTCATGGAAATCGCCGGGTTGAACGTGGGCAACTATGTGGTTGGCAAGCTGTTCGGCGATGAGGACGTGAAGATCAACTGCGCGGCCGCCGATGTCGGGATCAAGGATGGCCTGGCGACGACCCGGTTGTTCATCTTCGATACCGAGAACGCGATCATCTACATCAACGGCACGGCCAACTTTGCCAGCGAGCAGCTGGACCTGAAGGTCACCCCGGAATCGAAAGGTTTGCGCCTGTTCTCGCTGCGTTCGCCGCTGTATGTACGCGGGCCGTTTGCCAAACCGAGTGCCGGTGTGCAGGCGGTGCCGCTGGCGTTGCGTGGGGCGGGGATGGTGGCGCTGGGGGTGGTGGCCGGACCGGCGGCGGGGCTGTTGGCACTGATTGCGCCTAGCAGCGGGGATGATCCTAACCAGTGCACGCCGTTGTTGCAGCAGATGAAGGCGGGCAAGGCGCCGGCTGCGGTGAAAGGCAAGAAATGAGAAAGGGGGCCGCGTTGCGGCCCATCGCGACACAAGGCCGCGCCTACAAGGGATCAGCACAGGGTCAGGTTAAGCCACCTC
>NZ_JACVZC010000033.1 GCF_016658545.1 Pseudomonas sp. S37
GGTGCATGGCACCGGCTGCGCCGGTGTTCGCGGCTAAAGCCGCTCCTACAGTGTCCTTGGGAATTCAGTGAGTTATGCGCAGTTCCATGAAGGCGGGCGCGGCAGCTTCAGGCGTTGCCTTGCCGCTATCGGCAATCCGGCGCCGGATAACCGACGTTCAGCCCCTTGGCTCATTCCCCTAACCCCCCTATCCACGGGCTTTTAACCGATTTTCACAAGTTGGTTCGGAACTTGCTTCCTAGCCCACATAGCAACGGTGAGCGGCAAACGCCCGCCAGTGCAGTGGAGGATGACTGTGGACAAGATGCTTTACGTGGCCATGACCGGTGCCAGCCAGAACGCGTTGGCGCAGAAGGCTCATGCCAACAACCTGGCGAACATTTCCACCAATGGTTTTCAGCGCGACCTGGAGCAGGCGCGCTCGATGCCGGTGTTTGGTGACAGCTTTCCGGCGCGTGCCTTTGCCATGACCGAGCGCCCGGGCACTGACTTCAGCGAGGGGCCGATGGTGGAAACCGGCCGTGACCTGGACGTGACGGTAACCGGCAAGGGCTTTATCGCTGTGCAGGCACCCGATGGCAGCGAGGCCTATGTGCGCACCGGCAGCCTGAACATCGATGCGCTCGGCGTGCTGCGTGCCGGCAACGGCATGCCGGTGATCGGCAACGGTGGCCCGATTGCCATCCCGCCAGAGCAGAAGGTTGAGGTGGGTGCCGATGGCACCATCAGCATCCGTTCCATGGGCGAAGACCCGCGGGTGATGGCCGAGGTTGACCGCATCAAGCTGGTCAACCCCGACACCAAAGGCCTGAGCAAGGGCCTGGACGGCCTGATCCATACCCAGAATGGCCAGCCAGCCGCCGCCGACGTCAATGTGCGGGTGGTGTCGGGCTTCCTGGAAGGCAGCAACGTCAACGCGGTTGAAGAAATGACCTCGGTGCTGGCGCTGTCCCGTCAATTCGAACTGCACGTCAAGATGATGAACGCGGCCAAGGAAGGCGACGAAGCCATGGCGCGTGTTTTGCAACTCGGCTAACCACTTTTGAACGGGTGCCGTAAAACAGGCGCACGAGGAGAATACTGAATGCTTCCGGCTCTTTGGGTCGCTAAAACCGGCCTGTCCGCCCAGGACACCAACCTGACCGTCATCTCCAACAACCTGGCCAACGTCTCGACCACCGGTTTCAAGCGTGATCGTGCCGAATTCCAGGACCTGCTGTACCAGATCAAACGCCAGCCTGGCGCGCAGTCCACCCAGGACAGCGAATTGCCGTCCGGCCTGCAGGTCGGTACCGGTGTGCGCATCGTCGGCACGCAGAAAAACTTCCAGACCGGCAGCCTGCAAACCACCGAAAACCCGCTGGACATGGCTGTCAACGGGCGTGGTTTCTTCCAGGTGCTGCAGCCGGATGGCACTGTTTCGTACACCCGTGACGGCACCTTCCACCTGAACTCCGATGGCCAGATCGTCACCGCCAACGGGTTTGCCCTGGAGCCTGCGGTCGTGGTGCCGAACGATGCGCAAACCTTCACCGTGGGCCAGGACGGCACCGTGTCGATCACCACTGCCGGCAACCCGGCTGCGCAGGTGATCGGCAACATCCAGACCGCCGACTTCATCAACCCGGCCGGCCTGCAGGCCATCGGTGACAACCTGTTCCTTGAAACGGCTGCCAGTGGCGCGCCACAGGTCGGTACCCCGGGCCTGAACGGCTTCGGCACCACCCTGCAGCAGACGCTGGAAAACTCCAACGTCAGCACCGTGGAAGAGCTGGTGAACATGATCACCACCCAGCGTGCCTACGAGATGAACTCCAAAGTCATCTCTACCGCCGACCAGATGCTGTCGTTCGTTACCCAGCAACTGTAAGCCCTGTTCTGTTGTTACACCTGTGCCTGTGAGGTAAGTGTCATGAATCGTCTGTTGTCCGTTTTCGCCCTGGGGGGGGCGGTGTTGCTGGCAGGTTGCGTCGGCCCGACGCCCAAGCCAAACGACCCGTACTACGCGCCGGTACTGCCGCGCACCCCGTTGCCGGCGGCGGCCAACAACGGCTCGATCTACCAGGCGGGTTTCGAACAGAACCTGTACAGCGACCGCAAGGCGTTCCGGGTGGGGGACATCATCACCATCACCCTGAACGAGCGCACGTCGGCCAGCAAGAACGCCGGCTCGCAGATCGCCAAGACCAGCAAGACCGACATTGGCCTGACGTCGTTGTTCGGCAGTACGCCGAACACCAATAACCCGTTCGGCGGCGGTGACCTGTCGCTGGAAGCCGGCTACAGCGGTGACCGCGCCACCAAGGGCGACAGCAAGGCCACTCAGGGCAACACCCTGACCGGTTCCATTACCGTCACCGTGGCCGAAGTGTTGCCCAACGGCATTATCGCCGTGCGTGGCGAGAAGTGGATGACCCTGAACACCGGCGAAGAGCTGGTGCGCATCGCCGGTATGGTCCGCGCCGACGACATCGCCACCGACAACACCGTGCCGTCCACCCGTGTGGCCGATGCGCGCATTACTTATTCCGGTACCGGCTCGTTCGCCGATGCCAGCCAGCCCGGGTGGCTGGACCGCTTCTTCATCAGCCCGCTTTGGCCTTTCTGAGTACGGATGACCATGTTCAACGTGAGGCAGCTGATTGCCGCAACCCTGCTCATGTCCTGCGCCTTCGCGGCGCAGGCCGAGCGCCTGAAGGACATTGCCAGCATTTCTGGCGTGCGCTCCAACCAGTTGATCGGCTACGGCCTGGTGGTGGGCCTGAACGGTACGGGTGACCAGACCACCCAGACGCCGTTCACCCTGCAAACCTTCAACAACATGCTGTCGCAGTTCGGCATCAAGGTGCCGGCCGGTTCCGGCAACGTGCAGCTGAAAAACGTCGCGGCGGTGTCGGTGCATGCCGACCTGCCAGCGTTCGCCAAGCCGGGCCAGGTGGTGGACATTACCGTGTCGTCGATCGGTAACTCGAAGAGCCTGCGCGGCGGTAGCCTGCTGATGACCCCGCTTAAAGGTATCGACGGCAACGTCTACGCCATCGCCCAGGGCAACCTGGTGGTGGGCGGTTTCGACGCCGAGGGCCGTGATGGCTCGAAGATCACCGTCAACGTGCCATCGGCCGGCCGTATTCCCGGTGGCGCCAGTGTCGAGCGAGCGGTGCCGAGCGGCTTCAACCAGGGCAATACCCTGACCCTGAACCTCAACCGCCCCGACTTCACCACCGCCAAGCGTATCGTCGACAAGGTCAACGACCTGCTCGGCCCGGGCGTGGCCCAGGCGGTAGATGGCGGTTCGGTGCGGGTCAGTGCGCCGATGGACCCGAGCCAGCGCGTGGATTACCTGTCGATCCTGGAAAACCTCGAGATCGACCCGGGCCAGGCGGTGGCCAAGGTGATCATCAACTCGCGTACCGGCACCATCGTGATTGGCCAGAACGTCAAGGTGTCGCCGGCAGCGGTGACCCACGGCAGCCTCACCGTGACCATTACCGAAGACCCGATCGTCAGCCAGCCGGGGGCCTTCTCCAATGGCCAGACCGCCGTGGTGCCACGTTCGCGGGTCAACGCCGAGCAGGAAGCCAAGCCGATGTTCAAGTTCGGCCCGGGCACCACGCTGGATGAAATCGTCCGTGCGGTGAACCAGGTGGGCGCAGCGCCCGGCGACCTGATGGCCATCCTTGAAGCCCTGAAACAGGCCGGCGCCTTGCAAGCCGACCTGATCGTGATCTGAGGACGGCGCGGATGAATAGCAAGAGCCTGGTTTCCGGCAGTGCCGACAGCGGCGCCTATACCGACCTCAACCGCTTGAGTTCGCTCAAGCACGGCGACCGCGACAGCGACGCGAATGTGCGCAAGGTGGCCCAGGAGTTCGAGTCGCTGTTCATCAGCGAAATGCTCAAGGCCTCGCGCAAGGCCAGCGACGTGCTGGCCGACGACAACCCGATGAACACCGAAACGGTCAAGCAGTACCGCGACATGTACGACCAGCAGTTGGCCGTGAGCATGTCCCGCGAGGGTGGCGGTATCGGGCTGCAGGACGTGCTGGTGCGCCAGTTGTCGAAGAACAAGGGCACGCCGGCCAACACCAGCCCGTTCCCGCGCGGCGCGGGCAGTGCCCCGGCGCTGTGGGGCAACAAAGTGGTCGAGCCCGTGCATACCGAGCAGGCGAGCGCTACCCGCAATGATGTCGCCGCACTCAACTCGCGGCGCCTGGCGCTGCCGAGCAAGCTCACCGACCGCCTGCTGGCCGGTATCGTGCCGTCGGCGGCTACCACCAATACCGCCGCGGTGCCTGCACGCGACGGGCAGCAAGTGGCCAGGGCGTTTGCGGTGCCGGACAACGGCCTGCGCATTGTCGGCCGCGCCGTGGCGCAGCCACCACTGGCGCCGAACAAGGCGTTTACCGACAGCGACGAATTCGTTGCCACCATGCTGCCGATGGCCGAGCAGGCCGCCAGGCGCATCGGCGTCGACCCACGCTACCTGGTGGCCCAGGCAGCGCTGGAAACCGGCTGGGGCAAATCGGTAATGCGTAACACCGATGGCAGCAGCAGCCACAACCTGTTCGGCATCAAGGCCACCGGCAACTGGGACGGCGGCGAGGCGAGGGCGATTACCAGCGAGTTCCGCGATGGCCAGTTCGTCAAGGAGACGGCGGCGTTCCGTTCGTACGACTCCTACCAGGACAGCTTCCATGACCTGGTCAGTCTGTTGCAGAACAATTCGCGCTATCAAGATGCGGTGAAAGCCGCCGATAAACCAGAACAGTTCGTGCAAGAGTTGCAAAAGGCCGGGTACGCCACCGACCCGAATTACGCCAGCAAGATCTCGCAGATAGCAAAACAGATGAAGTCGTACGAGCACTACGCGCTGCTCGGTACCGCAACGAAAATTTAAAGGTAGGAAACCATGGCGAGTCTGATCAACATTGGTATGTCGGGGCTGGGTGCCGCGCAATCGGGGTTCTACACCCTGGGTAACAACATCGCCAACGCTGATGTTGATAGCTACTCGCGCCAACAGATTGTGCAGAAGGCCAAAGGTGGCCAGCAGGAGGGCCAGTTCTTCATTGGCAGTGGCACCACGCTGGCTGACGTGCGTCGGGTGTACAACGCGTTCCTTGAGAACCAGCTGCGTACTACTACCTCCCTGAGCAGCGAAGCGTCGTCCTACCTGAGCCAGATCACACCGCTGGATACCGCGCTGTCGGGCAGCGACACCGGTATTACCGCAGCGCTGCAGAGCTTTTTCAGTGCCATGCAGGACGCAGCAGCAAAGCCTACCGAGGATGCCTCGCGGCAGTTGTTGCTGAGCAGTGCCCAGTCCCTGGCAAAACGTTTCAATACCTTGTCGTCGCAGTTGCAGCAACAGAACAGCAACCTCAACGACAACATGGGTTCGCTGGTCAACCAGGTCAACAGCCTGACCAAGACCATCGCCGACCTCAATACCCAGATTTCCCGGGTCAGTGCCATCTCCGGGCAGCCCAACGACCTGCTTGACCAGCGTGACGGTGCAGTGCGCGAGCTGAACGCGTTGATCGGCACCGATGTGGTTGAGCGCAATGGTAGCTACGACATTTACCTGAAGAACGGCCAGTCACTGGTCCTGGGCAATACCACCCAGACCCTGGGCGTGGAAACCAGTGCGACCGACCCGACGCGCATGGCCCTGATCCTCAATCGTGGCTCGACCAAGATGGACATCACCAGCAGCGCCACCGGTGGCGAGATTGGTGGCTTGATCCGTTACCGCACCGAAACCCTCGACCCTGCGCTCAACGAGCTGGGCCGCGTGGCCCTGGTGGTGGCCGATGCCATCAACAGCCAGTTGGCCCAGGGCATCGACAAGAACGGCAACTTTGGCGCTTCGCTGTTCGGCGACATCAACAGTGCCAAGGCCATCAGCGAACGCAGTATTGCCAAGCAGGGCAACAGCGCCGGCTCCGGCAACCTGGATGTCACCATCAAGGACACGGGCAAGCTGAGCACCAGTGATTACCAGGTTACCTTCACCAGTGCCACCGGTTATAGCGTGCGCAAGCTGCCGGAAGGTACCGACATGGGCAGTTACGACCTGGGTACCACGCCGCCACCCGTGATCGATGGCTTTACCCTGTCACTCAATGGCGGTGGCCTGAAGGCCGGCGACAGCTTCAAGATCACCCCCACCCGTAATGCGGCAGCTGGTATCGACGCGGTACTGACCGACCCGAAAAAGCTGGCGTTGGCGGCGCCTTTGACTGCGACCAGCGGCTCGGGCAACCAGGGCACCGGTGAGATCACCCAGCCGAGCCTGACCACCGACCTGGATATCTACGATCCGGCGCAACTCAGTGCGCTGCAGAACGGCATGAAGCACTCGACGCCGGTCAAGCTGGTGTTCGGCGATGACACCACGTCGCCGCAGACTTACACGATGTACGATGCCAAGGGCAACTCGATCGGTAGCGGCACGGTCATCCCGGGGCAAGAAAACAAACTGCAGCTGTCGGTGCCGATGGTGGATGGTAACGGCAATGCAACCGGCGACACGTTCACCTTCGAAATGAGTGTGTCAGGGGCGCCGAAAAATGGCGACAGCTATACCGTATCCCTCACGGGGGCGGGGTCGGCGGACAACCGCAATGCGCAATCGGTGATCGACCTGCAAACCAAGTCGACCGTCGAAGTGGGCGCCAATGGCCGAGGCATCAGCTTCACCGATGCCTACGCCAAGCTGGTGTCGCGGGTAGGGGGCAGCGCTGGCCAGGCAAAAATGGACGCCGACGCAACCGGTGCCTTGCACACCTCTGCACTGGACAGCCGCAGTTCGGTGTCGGGCGTATCCCTTGATGAAGAGACCGGTAACCTGGTCAAGTTCCAACAGTATTACACCGCGTCGTCGCAGATTATCAAGGCGGCACAGGAAACCTTCACCACCTTGATCAATGCCCTTTAAGGAGCAGTAGACCATGCGCATTTCCACTTCGCAGTTCTACAACAGCAACAGCGCCAATTATCAGCGCAGCTTCTCCACGCTGGACAAGACGCGGCAGGAGGCTTCGGACGGCATTCGCGTGCGCAGTGGTGCAGATGACCCGGTAGGGGCGGCGCGCTTGTTGCAGTTGCAACAGCAGCAGAACATGCTCGACCAGTATGGCCGTAACATCACCAACGTGCGAAATTCCCTGGGCACCGCCGAAAGCACCCTGAGTTCGATCGGCACGATCCTGCAGCGCGTCAACGAACTGGCGATCAGCTCTGGCAACGCCGGTTTCACTGACGCCGACCGCCAGGCCAACGCTACCGAACTGGCATCGCTGGAGGAGCAACTGTTCTCGTTGATGAACAGCAAGGACGAGAGCGGCGCTTACCTGTTCTCGGGTTCCAAGGGCGACACGCCGCCCTACGTGCGCAATGCCAACGGCACCTACACCTATCAGGGTGACCAGAGCCAGTTGAAGCTGCAGGTCGGCGACATGCTCACACTGGCGACCAACGAGACCGGTTACGACGCCTTCGAGCAGGCCCTCAATACCAGCCGCAGCGAGACCCGTCTGGTTTCGCCGGCCACCGATGACGGCCGCGTGAACTTGTCCAACGGCCAGGTGACCGGCAGCGCGACGTTCAACGACAAGTTCCGCAGTGGCGAGCCTTACACCGTCGAATTCACCAGCAGCACCCAGCTGAAGATCACCGACGTCAACGGCAAGGATGTGACGCTGGAAGCGGGCCAGGGCGGCAAGTTCGACCCCAACGGGCAGAACACCACGATCAATTTCCGCGGGGTGGACTTGCGCCTGGATATCACCTTCAAGGAGGGTGATGAGGCCGACCCGGATGCTGCCATCGCTGGCCATACGTTTACCCTCAGCGCCAAAGCCGACGAAATTACCGGTACCCGCAGCGCTGGCAACAGCTCTTCGGCCCAGGTAACCGGGGCCACCATCACCGACCCGGCCAAGTACAAATCAGCCTTCCCCGAAGGCGCCGTGCTCAAGTTCACCAGCGCCAGTGCCTTCGAGCTTTATGCCTCGCCGGTCACAGCCGACAGCAAGCCGATTTCCACAGGCACCTTGAGCGGCAACACGGCAACGGCAATGGGCGTCGAATTCGAATTCTCCGGCACGCCAGCCGCCGGTGACAGCTTCGGCATCAAGGTTGACACGCACCAGACCCAGAACGTGCTCGATACCATCAGCCAGTTGCGGGAGGCGCTCAGCACCCCGGTCGACGACGACCCGGTCGCCAAGCAGAACTTCCTGGCCTCGCTGGACTCGGCGATTGGCAACATTGCCAGTGCCACCAACCAGGTCACGTCCTCGATTGCCTCGATCGGTGGTCGCGGCCAGGCGATTGACGTGCAGGCCGAAACCAACGAAGCGCTGGGTGCCGAGAACACCAAGACGCAAAGCTCGATCCGCAACAGCGACCCGGCCGAAGTGCTGATCCGTCTGCAGATGCAGACCAACATGCTGCAGGCCTCGTTGCAGGCGTATGCGAAAATCTCGGGCTTGTCGTTGATGAACTACATCTGACCTGCCTGGGTCTTCGTCGGCCATGACACCAGGGTGCTGCGGCTGAGCCTCCGCCGGCGGCGCCCTCGTGGCTGCCGGCTTTCCAAGCGCATCGCCCCTCTATCAAGGTCGTCACCGTGTCTGAGCAACCTCTCGTCAGTATCGCCATCCCTGCTTACAACGCCGAGTTTTTCCGTGGCACGCTGGCCAGTGCGCTGGCCCAGGACTACCCGAATCTGGAACTTGTCATTTGCGACGACAGTGCCAGTGCCGAGATCGAGGCAATCTGCATTGAGCTGGGCAAGGACGCAGCAGTGCCATTGCGCTACAGGCGCAACCCGGCGCGGCTGGGTTTTGCGCGCAATTTGCTGAACTGCCTGGAACACTGCAACGGCGAGTTGGTCAAGTTCCTGTGCGACGACGACCTGTTGCTGGACAGCTGCATCAGCCGCCAGGCATCGGTCATGAGCCAGTGGCAGGATGTGCGCATGGTGATTGCCCAGCGCCTGGTCTGTTCCGCAGATGACATACTGCTGCCTTCGCGGGCGCTTAACAGTGTGATCGCGCCCTACAGTGCCGTGCTGTTCGGAACGGACCTGCTGGCAAGCATCGTCGACAATGTCCCCAATCTGTTCGGGGGGCTGAGCCATGCGCTGTTCCGCCGTGCCCAGGTCCAGGAATACCTGCCCCAGCTGGTGCAGGAGGGGCAGGGCTTCGCTGCGCGACTGGATCTGGCGTTGTACACCTGCCTATTGCGTCGTGGGCACCTTGCCAGCCTGGAGCAGGTATTGAGCGTCGAGCGTATCCACGCCGGCCGCCTCAGCCATCATGTCAGCATGACCGAAGCTTACAAGGTCGAGACTCAGTGGCTGCAGCAGATGCTGTCAGCGCGCACCGGCGAGTCGGCACCTGCCAACGGCTGGGTGCGTTTCCTGCCGTTGGGCGCTTATGAAGGCGACCCTGCACAGGTTTGGGATGAGTTCGATATCCGCCGGTTCTACACCAGCCAGGTTGCCAACTTCACCCAGCAGGTTGGCACTCACGCACTCAGCTTCGCCGAGATGTACAGCGAGTGGCTGGCGTGTCGAAACCTGTCAGCCGGGCAGTTGCGGTTGCTGCCCAAACGGATCGAGCAATGGCCTGCACAGCCCGCCATCGTACCGATCATTTCGTGCGCGGCGGGCGAGCAGGCTGCGTTGCGTGCAACCCTGGACAGCCTGGCTGTACAGTCTTACCCAGCCCGCCGGGTGCTGGTCCTGGCCCCCGACGCGTTCGACAGGGTGGAGGCGCCCGGCGTGCAGTACCTGGCCGTGGGCGGCAATGATTTCGAGCGGATCAACAGTTGGCTGGCCAGCCCGGCGGTTGCCGACTGGATCCTGCTGATGCGCGCCGGTGACCGTTTGCAGCCGCATGCCTTGGTGATCATGGCCGAGCGTATGGCGCTGCGCAGCGAAAGCCTTTGCCTTTACAGCGACGAGGACACCTTCGACGACCTGGCCCCCGGCAACCCTATTTTCAAACCGGACTTCAACCTCGACCTGATGCGTAGCCTGCCCTATGTGGGGCGCACCCTCGCGTTCGATCGGGCGGCGCTGCAGGGGCTGGGCGGTTTCGATAGCCACTTCGCACGGCTGGCCCCGCAGGATGCGCTGTGGCGCCTGGTCGAGGCCCATGGCCTGCACGTGGTAGAGCACGTGGCCGAGATGCTGGTGCAATGCGAATGTGGTTATGCAGACTGGGTGAGTGACCCACTTGGGCAAGCCGAGGCCCGCGGTGTGGTGGAGGCGCATCTGCGTCGTATCGGTATTGATGCGGTGGTGGAGGGCGTCGGCGGCAGCCTGGTCACCCGCGTGACCTACCAGCATGAACGGCAGGCCAGTGTGT
Organism: Pseudomonas sp. S37; assembly: GCF_016658545.1. GTDB lineage: Bacteria > Pseudomonadota > Gammaproteobacteria > Pseudomonadales > Pseudomonadaceae > Aquipseudomonas. The sequence goes on from NZ_JACVZC010000033.1 coordinate 10,382, forward strand.
CGATCCTGATCCAGGCAGGTAGCCAGCTGCAAGCACTCAGGCGCTGCGTCGAGTCGCTGTTTGAGCACACCGAGTACAGCCGCTTCGAGGTGCTGGTGATTGCCAGTGGTGACGAGCCTGCTGATGTAAATGCCTGGCTCAACGCCATGCGTGGGCTGGGCGACGGCCAGTTGCGGATCGTCGACGTCACGGCGCAGGGGCGCGCAGCCGCCCTGAACCAGGCCAGCCTCTGCGCACGGGGCGACTATCTGCTGTTGCTCGACAATGCCTGTGCACTGTTCGAGCGCCAGTGGCTGAGTGCCCTGATGAGTCACGCGCAGCGCCCAGAGGTAGGCTTGGTTGGCCCCATGATTTGTGCCGGCGATGGCAAGGTGGTTGGCGCAGGCCTGGTGCTTGGCCTTAATGGCGGCACGGCGGGCACACCGTTCATGGGCGGCCTTTTCAGTGCCGATGGCTACATGGGCCGCCAGCGCCTGGTGCAGAACTGGAGTGCCCTGAGCCTGGACTGTCTGGTCATTCGGCGTGCGCTGTTCGACGAGTTGCAAGGCCTGGATGCGTCTGCTTTGCAAGTCGGGTTGTTCGACGCCGACTTTGGCTTGCGCGCCCGTGACAAAGGTTACCTGGCGGTCTGGACGCCGTTTTCCCGGGTGCTCAAGTTGCCGGGTGACAGGGTGGAGGCTGTGTCAGATGAATGCGTGCAGGCCGACAAGGACGTGTTCTACGAACGCTGGTTGCACCGGATCGCCCGTGACCCGGCCTATAACGACAACCTCAGCCTCAAGCTTGCCAACTTCAATTTCGAGCCAGGGCTGCGCAGCGGATGGGACCCGTTCATTGCACGCGCAATGCCCTCCGTGCTGGCATTGCCTACCAACACCACAGCAATCGGGCATTACCGCGTCATCCACCCCTTCACGGAGCTTGAGCGTGCAGGCTGGATCCAGGGGCGGATCAACCATACAACGCCCGGGCTGATCGAGCTTGAACGCATGAAGCCCGATGTGATGATCCTGCAATGCCGTTATACCCCGGCCAATATCAAGGAAATCGAGCGGTTCAAGCGTTTTTCCAATGCCCGGCGCATCTATGAGCTGGACGATTACATCATCCAGCCGCCCAAAAAGAACGATCACGCTCGCAACCTGCCCGGCAATATCGGCGAGCTGGTCGCTACGGCCATTGCGTCTTGTGACCGCGTGGTGTGTTCCACAGAGCCTCTTGCTGACGCGCTTTCAAGCATGCATCGGGATATCCGTGTGGTGCCCAACATGCTGTCGGCCGAGCTGTGGGCGGGCATGTCCAGTCAGCGGCAGACCAGTGCCAGGCCCCGGGTGGGCTGGGCGGGTGGCACCAGCCACCGCGGTGACCTGGAGCTTTTGCTGGACGTGGTCAAGACCTTGGCCGATGAAGTCGACTGGGTGTTCTTTGGCATGTGCCCGGAGGCCTTGCAGCCTTACGTCAAGGAATTCCACAAGGCCATCAACATGGCCGAGTACCCGCAAAAGCTGGCCAGCCTGAACCTCGACCTGGCATTGGCGCCGCTGGAGCAGAACCTGTTCAACGACTGCAAGAGCAACCTGCGCCTGCTCGAATACGGCGCTTGCGGCTTCCCGGTCATTTGTACTGATACCAAAGCCTATGCAGGCTACCTGCCTTGCACGCGGGTCAAGGACAACACCACTGAACAATGGCTGGATGCGATCCGCATGCACCTGGCCGACCCACAGGCCAGCTATCGCCAGGGCGATGCCCTGCGTAACGCTGTGCTGCAAGACTACATGCTGATGCCGCACCATTTGCAGCATTGGGCCAACGCCTGGCTGGCGGACTGAACCCCGGGCGCGGGCATGAGCCTGCGCGTGAACGATAACTGAACAGGTGCTTTATGATCGAAACCGCAATCGGCTCGCGCAATGAGGTGACCGTGGTCCTGCTGGGGCAGGGTCAGGCGGCCAGCCGCGCACGTGCCCGGCACTACTATCAACAGGCCGGCGTGTCTTGTGTGGCGCTTGAAGCGCAGGCTTGCACGGCTGCGCAAGCCCTCGGCGAGTCGCTGAACCACGTGGCGACCGCGTACGTCGTGCTGGCACTGGATACTGATTTCGTTTTGGCGTCTGCGCTGGATAACGCCGCCACGTGCCTGCATGCCCAGCCTGAAGTTGTCGCTGCGCAAGGCTATGCGTTGGGCTATGCGTCGACCAGTGACCAGGTTGCGTACTACCGGATCGGCGTGCCCTTCGAGCCTGCAGCATCGAGCGACGGCCGGGCCAGGCTCGCCCAGTATGCCAATGCCGGGCAGTATGCCTGGCGGGCGGTGATGCGTTTGTCCACCCTGCAAACCGCGTTGGCGGAGTTGCCTGGCGATCTGGATCTGGCCGGTTTGCAGGTGGCCCTGTCGTTCGCCATTCTGGCCCAGGGGCCTGTCGCGTATTTGCCGCAGACCGGCGTGGTAGCCGAGCATGCCTCTGCTGCCTGCACCCAGGTCGTCCGCGATGAGCGCCTGGCCCGGTTGGTGCGCACATTGCGCAATTGGGACGCCGACCACTATGGGCTCTGCGCCGACCCGGAGGGCTTCGACGTCCTCAACCAGTTCGTGCGTAACACCTATGATGCTGATGCTGCACCGTTGATCTTTACCTCCCACTGGCGCAGCGTGATCGATGATCCTGAGCGCGAATTCGAATCGCGCCAGGAGGTGGGGCTGCCCTATTACAACAGCGCGCTCTTCGCGGAACTGACAGCGCTGGAGTTCCTCAGCCATGCCTGGCCGACCGGTGCCGCGCACCGGCATGCCCTGGAGGGTATCTGGGTGCGCCAGCGCGACCTGCTTCAGCAGCACCCCAACGATACGCCACAGAGCCTGCTGCACCGCTACTGGCAAGCCTTGGCCTTGAGCCGGTTCAATGCGCAAGTGTGCCGCAGGCTGTTGCCGATGCTTGCCGGCGACGCTGACGCAGTGCCTGCCGCAGAGCTGGTTGGCTGGCTTGCGCGCCTTGAGCAAGTGCCCGGTATTGCAAGCCACTCGGACCTGGAGGACACACCGTCCGGTCAGGTGATCGCCGCAGTCGCCGCCGGCACCCCGGATGAGGCCGGGCGCCAGCGCGTTCTGGCGCATCTGGGCAAGCACCCCGCTGCGCAGATCGCCTTCGTGGTGCTGGACCTGCAAAATGACGATGAGGCGCTGCAAGCCACCTTCGACAGCCTGCTGGCCAGCGGCCTGCGCAACTTCAAGCTGCTGGTGCTCAAGGCTGGCAAACCGCCTGCCATCACCACTGCACGCGATACCTTGCATTTCATTCACGTCAGTGAAAGCAACTGGGTCACGCACCTCAACCAGGCCATTCGCCAGTTGCCGAGCGAGTGGCTGATGCTGCTGCAAGCAGGCGACGTATTGCTTGCCGGTGGTCTGTTGCGCCTGGCAGTGGAACTGACAGAGGCTCCGGCCTGCCAGGCGATTGCGGCCAATGAAGTGCAGCGCGACGGTGAAGGGCGGCTGCACAGCGTGGTACGCCCCGGGGCTGACCTGGACCTTCTGCGCAGTCAGCCGGGGCTGATGTCGCGGCACTGGCTGGTGCGTCGCCAAGCGGTTATTGACCTGGGTGGCTATGGTGAGGCCTGTCGCAACGCGCTTGAGCTCGACCTGCTGCTGCGGTTGGTCGAAGCGCAGGGGCTTGCTTGCCTGGCACACATGGACGACTTCCTGGTGATCGGTCAGCAGGCTTCGCCGGCACTGCTCAAGGATGCATTTTCGGTGCTCAGCAAGCACCTGACGCAACTGGGCTACCGCAGCCAGATCAGCAGCCATGGCAGCTCGGGCCTGGTGGTCGACTACCGACTCGACAGCACGCCGCTGGTCAGCATTCTGCTGGCGTTCGAGGGTGACGTTGGGCAATTGCAGGCATGCCTGGCCTCGGTGCTGCAGCGCACCCGCTACCCACGCTTCGAGATACTGCTGGCCTGTGCCAGCGACCAGTTCGATATCGAAGGTGTGGCGGGTAAGGCGTTGGCCGGCCGCGTCCGGCTGCTGGGGGGCGACCCGGGGGCTTCACGGGAAGCGCTGTTGAACCTGGCGGCCCGGCACGCCCGCGGCGAATACCTGCTGCTGCTGTCGGCGCGTTGCAACGTGGTCACGCCAGCCTGGATCGAGTGCTTGCTCAACGAAGCCCAGCGCCCGGAGGTTGGCGTGGTGGGTGCGCGCCTGCTCGCCGAGGACGGCCGCGTCGCCCATGCCGGTTATGAGCTGCTTGCCGGCAACCAGGTGTATCTGCCATGGCGTGGGCTGACGGCTGAGCAAGTCGCCGGGGATAGCTGGGCATCGTCGGTGCGCAGCTGTGCAGCGGTATCGGCTGATTGCCTCATGTTGCGCAAGGCAGTGTTCGAAGCCTGCGAAGGCTTGCAGGCTGTGCCGGGTGCCGATATCAACCTGTGTCTGGCGGTCAGGGAGGCTGGCCTGATGGTGCTGTGGACACCGCGTTCGCAGTTGCTGGTCAGCCCGGCGACGCTGCCTGATGACAACCTGGGCGAGGCACTGGCGGCGCGCTGGCCAGCGGCTTTCAATGGCCAGCTGCAGTTCGGCCACGGTCAGGTACCTGCTGCCAGCCTGGATTGGCTGACCCAGCTGGGGTAACTGGCGCGAGATTTGCTACAACCGGGCTCAAGGCCCGGTTTTTTTATGTCTGATGGCAAATTATTGACAGGCGGGGGCCGGATTCTCGAGCGCTGGGCGGGGTCAAGCATGCAAAAGAAAGTGGCTGTACTGCAGTCGAACTACATCCCGTGGAAGGGTTACTTCGATCTGATCCGAAGTGTCGATGCCTTCGTGTTCTACGACGATGTGCAGTACACCCGTCAGGACTGGCGCAACCGCAACATGATCAAGACTGCCCAGGGCGGGCAGTGGCTGACTATCGCAGTCAAAGGCGGCTTCGGGCAGTTGATCAACGAAGTGCAGGTCAGCAACCCGAACTGGGCCGAAAAGCACTGGAAATCCATTGCGATGAATTACCGGCGCGCCAGCTGTTTCAGCGAAATGGAAACCCGGATCCGCACGTTGTACGAGCAGGCTGCGGGCCTGACTCACCTGTCCCACATAAACCAGTTGCTGATTGCCGGCTTGTGCCCCTTGCTGGGTGTGCACACGCCGTTGTACCGCTCCGAAGAGCTGGGCCAGGTGGAAGGCCGCAACGAGCGGTTGATCCACCTGTGCCAGCGCTTACAGGCCAGCGACTACCTGTCCGGGCCGGCGGCCAGCTGCTATCTGGACCAGGCTGCGTTTGCTGCGGCAGGGGTTGGTTTGTCCTACATGAGTTACGAAGGCTACCACGAGTACCCGCAACTGTACGGCGAATTCCAGCACGCGGTCAGCGTGATCGACCTGCTGTTCAACACGGGTGCGGATGCCCCGGCTTTCATGGAACGACGGGGCTCCTGACGGCTCGCCGCCCGGGTTGGCCCTTTCTGAACTGAACTTGGAGTTCAATGATGTCGAATGCTACGCAGCCGGATGCTCAACCTCACGATCAGGCACTGGTGCGTTTGAAGTTGATGTTCGCCAAGCCGGAACATCCCTATTACATTCTTGCGCCGAGCTACCGAGAGACGTCGTCCGGTATTGTCTCGCTGCATTACCTCTGCCATCTGCTCAACCTGAATGGGCGTGAGGCCTACCTGTGCGGTACGACGGAGATCAACCCGGAACTGAAAACGCCGGTGCTTGACGCTGCGGTTGCCGAGCGCCACCGGGCTGCGGGTAAAGTGCCGATTGCGGTGTATCCGGAAGTGATCTCTGGCAACCCGCTCAACCTGCCGGTGGTGGCGCGCTTTTTACTGAACTTCGAGGGTTTCATTTCGGGCAAGCCCATGGATGCCCGGGTTGATGACCTGTTGTTCTATTACGCCCCCCGTCTTGCCGAACACCGTGGCAGTACCGGTGGCGATCTGCTGTGCCTGCCGACCATCGATATCGAGATGTTCTGCCCGAGTGCTTCTGACGGCCCACGGCAGGACTGTTATCTCTACCAGAACCGCCATCCACTGGCGTCGATCGACTACAGCCTGCTGCCTGCCGATATCAAACTGTTGAGCATTGCCAATGCCCTGACGCTGCCTGAACTGGCCGCCGTCTTGCGCACGGCGCAAGTGCTGTATACCTACGAATGGTCGATGACCTGCGTGATGGCCGTGCTCTGTGGTTGCCCGGTGATTTTCATGCCCGGCCAGGGCATTGACCGCACATTCCTGGAAAACAGCTTCTTCGGCTGCATCGGCTTTGCCATGCTCGATGAGCCCGATGCCGTCGCGCTGGCCAGGTCCAGCCTGGATCAGGCATTGCCCCGTTATGTCGAGCGCACTGCGCCGTTCTGGCAGCAACTGGATGTGTTTATCGACAAGACCCAGCTCGCCGCGCGGCGTGAAGCAGCCGGCAACCGGTTGGGTGCGCTCGACTGGTTGCGCCAGCGTTATCCGCAGCCGGCTCAGCTGAAAGTGCTCAACGAGCGATTGGCCAAGCCGGCCGGTCCGCGTCTGGCGGTACTGGTGATCGACAACGGTGATTCGGCGGCGTTGGCCGAGACCCTGCACAGCCTTGCGCACGGCTTGTACCAGCAGGCACAGGTGACCGTGCTGGGTGGCGCCGAACTGCCGGGTGCCAGTGTGCGCTGGTTGCCATGCGACCCGCTGCAGCCTGTGGCACAGATCAACGACTGGCTGGCCCTGAGCGACTGCGACTGGTTCATGGTGGTCGAGGCCGGGGTGAGTTTTATCGCCAGTGGCCTGCTGATGACTGCCGTACACCTGCTGGATACGCCTGCACAGTGCCTGGCGGTATACGCTGATGAAGCACGCCGTCGCGAGGAGGGTGCGGTTGAACTGCACCTGAGGCCGGACCTTGGCCTGGACTTGCTGCTGGCGACCCCGGCGGCCATGTCCCCGCACTGGTGGTACCGGCGCGAAGCCGTCGTGGCCCAAGGTGGCTTCGATCATGCCGGCGGTCGTGCGTTTGAGCTGGCGTATCAGTTGCGCCTGCTCGTCGAGCAGGGGCCCGGCTGCGTGGGCCATGTGAGCGAACCGCTGCTGATCGGCCAGGCAAGGCTGGAAGGGCGCTGCACTGATGAGCAGTCGGTCATCCTGGCCCACCTGCAGGCGCGCGGTTACCCGGCTGCCCGGGTGATGCCGGTCGACGTAGGCGCCGGCGCGTACCGCATCGATTACGGCCATCAAACGCCAGCCTCGGTCAGCATCCTGATCTACCTGGACGGCGAACTGCAGCAGTTCCAGCAGTGCCTGGAAAGCCTGCTGGCGCAGACCGCCCATGCCGATTACCAGGTGCTGTTGATCGAGCCCGGTAGCGCAGCTCCGGCGTTGTTGGCCTGGCTGGAGATGATCGAGCAACTGGACGACCGTCGGGTTCAGGTGCTTCGTTTCATGCCCGGGCAGCCGCGTGCGGCCATGTGCAACGCGGCGGCGCAGGAGGCAACCGGTGAGTATCTGGTCTGGCTCGATGTGCACAGCCGTGTGCTCGAGCGCGGTTGGCTGCATGCGTTGCTCAATCATGCCCAGCGCCCCGAGGTCGGCGCCGTGGGGGGCAAGTTGCTTGATCGCGACGGCAAAGTCCGCCAGGCAGGCCTGATACTGGGGCAGGCCGGTACAGTCGGGCCGGCGTATGCAGGTTGGAACGCCACAGCCCCGGGCTGGCTGGGGCAGCTGTGGCTGGAGCGCAACTGCCCTGCGGTTGGCGGTGCGTGCCTGATGCTGCGCCGGGAGCTGTTCATCGAGGCCGGCGGCTTCGACGCGGATCCGCTCATGGCGCCTTGGGCCGATGTCGACTTGTGCCTGAGGCTGGTGCGAGGCGGCTACCTGAACGTCTGGACGCCTTATGCCCGGCTGTTGCTTGATGACAGCCCCACCCCGCAGCCGGACCCTGAGCAGGAAGACGCGCTGTACGCACGGTGGTTGCCACAGCTGGCCAGCGACGCTGGCTACAACAGCAACTTCTCGCTGCGCAACGGCGAGGGCTTAACCCTGGAAAACAACGGTTTCAGCTGGCGCCCGTTGAAAGGCTGCGTGCCAAGCGTACTCGCCTGCGCGGCTGATCAGCAGCAAGCGGGCCGCTCGCGGGTAATCCAGCCATTCAAGGCGCTGCGTGACAGTGGCAGCCTGGAAGGGGGGCTGAGTGCTGGCCTGCCAACCCTCGTGGAGATCGAGCGCCTGCAGCCTGCGAGCGTGATCCTTCAGCGACCGCTGGGTGATGCCGGGCTTTCGGCGTTGCGCCGCCTGCGGGCGTTTTCCCAGGCATTCAAGGTCTATGACCTGGACGGTTACTTGCCGGAAATGAACATTTCCGGTGGTTGGGACGCAGACGAGCTGATGCAACGGCTGCGCCTGGGGATGATGCACGCTGACCGTGTGCTGGTCGCCAGTCCGGCGCTGCTCGAACTGCTTCGCGGCGAACATGACGACGTGCGCCTGGTGGAAAGCGCATTGCCTGCCAGCTGGTCCGACCTGCGCCCGCTGCGAGCTCAGGGCAGCAAGCCGCGCGTGGGCTGGATCGGCAGTGTGGATGCGCACCTGCTGGCCGACGTGGTGCCGGCGTTGGCCAATGAGGTCGAGTGGGTGGTGCTGGGCGACTGCCCGGCGGCATTGCAGCCCCTGCTGACAACCTGGCGGCCCACCGTGGAGCCGGATCACCTGGCGCCAGCGTTGCTCGGGCTTGACCTGGACCTCGCATTGGTGCCCATGGCCGAGACCTTGGGCAACGCCTGCTCTGGCGACCTGCGGGTGCTGCAGCACGCTGCATGCGGCCACCCGGTTATCTGCAGCCGGGTGCCGGGGTTCGCGGGCGGCGATGTGCTGCCGCTGACGCGGGTGGCCAACACCGCAGCGGACTGGATACAGGCTATTCGCCTGCACCTGGCAGACCGCCAGGCGTCAGCGTGCCTGGGTGATGCCTTGCAGGGCAGGGTGCGTGAGGGGTGGTTGCTTGAAGGCGAGCGACTGCAAGCATGGCGGCGGGCGTGGCTGGCGGATTGAGTGCCATACGCAAGCTGAAACTGACAACGGTGGGCTCGCCCTGCCAAAAAGCCGGAAGCGGATAGTTATGAACAACACTCTTGATACATTCATCGGCGCTTACAGCGACGCTTTCGGCTATGCCTATGACAACAACATCATGCTCAACTGGTATCCGCGACGCATCATGGAGCTGTGTGGGCCAACGCTCGATTTGCTGGAGCTGGGTATTGGCCACGGCTTCTCGACCAACCGTTTTTCCGGGTATTTCAAGTCTCACACCGTGATTGACGGCTCGGCTTCGGTGATCGCCCAGTTCAAGGCGCATTACCCGCACAGCCCGGCGCAAATCGTCGAAGGCTACTTCGAGCACTTCGACACCGAACAGCGTTTCGATGTGATCGTCATGGGCTTCGTCCTTGAACACGTGGAAGATCCGCAACTGATCCTGCGCAAGTTCAAGCAATACCTGAGCCCGGGTGGGCGCTGCTTTGTCCTGGTGCCCAATGCGCAGTCCCTGCACCGACGTTTCGGCCATGCCGCCGGGCTGCTCGATGACATGATGACGCTGGGCAAGGGTGACCACGAGCTGGGCCATCTGCGCGCCTATTCGCTGGAAACCCTGACCGAGGAAATACAACGGGCAGGCCTGCGCGTGGTGCGCAAAGAGGGCCTGTTCCTCAAGCCATTCATGACTTCGCAGATGAAGCTGCTGGGGCTGAGTGAAGCGATCACCACGGCCATGTGCACGGTAGCAATCGACTACCCCGAGCTCAGTTGTGCGCTGATGCTCGAAGCGGCGGTTGCCGACGCATGAAGAGCCTGGTAATCGGAAGTACATCGGTCATTGGCGGTGCGGTGGCGCAGGCACTGGCGCAGTTGGGGCCGGTCAGGCTGGCCGGGCGTCGCGACGCCGATATCGCATTTGACTTGAACCAGCCCGTGCTGCCCGTCGATGCCGGCCAGTTCGATCTGGTCGTACATGCTGCCGCCGACTTCGGCGGCCTGGAGCCCGCCGCGCTGTTGCGTGCAGAACAGGTCAACAGTGTCGGCACCTTGGCTGCCTGCCAGCTTGCCGAACACTGTGGGGCCAGGCACTTCGTACTGCTGTCCTCCCGCTCGGCAGGCTACCGGCCGGGTGACCCGTATTACGGGATCTATGCGCTGTCCAAGCGCCATGCGGAAGAGGTGGCCAGCCTGTATTGCCAGCAGCGCGGCATGGCTTTGACCATCCTGCGGATCAGCCAGGTTTACGACAGCCAGGCTCGTTGCCGTAGCCACCAACCGTTGTTGTACGCCATTGCCGACAGTGCCGCCGCTGGCAGGCCTGTGCAGTTGTACGGCAGCAACGATGCCCGGCGTGACTACTTGCATGTGGATGACCTGGCGCAGATCTGCGCCTTGGTTGCCAAGCGCGGTATTGAGGGCGAACACGATTGCGGCCACCCCCAGCATCTGCGGCTATCCGAAATCGCCCTGGCAGCTTTTGCGGCCTTCGGCACCCCTGCCGATGTGCGCTTTTTGCCGGACAAGGCCGATATCCCGGACCTGCCGGCTGCTGCATGGGCCAGCGACTTGTACACGCGCATCGGCTACGCACCGCGCATTGATATGCGCGCCGGTTTCGAGTTGATCAAGGCCCATCGGGAGGCGCAGTCATGAGAACCGTCATGGTGACCGGCGTCGGCGCCATCATGGGCTACGGCCTGCTCAAGTCGCTGCGCGAGGCGGACCCGTCAATACGTCTGCTGGGTACCGATATCTACGACGATGCGGTCGGTCGGGCCTGGTGCGATGTATTCGAGCAGGCTCCGCTGACGGCAGACGAAGGGTATGGGCAATGGTTGCTGAGGGTGCTGGAGCTGTACCAGGTGGACCTGCTGATCCCCGGCATCGAGCAAGACGTGCACTGGCTGTCGGATCACCGTGCGTTGCTGCGCCAGGCGCGCTGCCAGGTGGTACTCAATGACCAGCGGCTGATCGACTTGTCGAGGGACAAATGGGCCATGGACCAAGCCCTGGTGGCGATGGGCGACCCTTGTCGTATCCCGAGTGTACTGGGCGGCGATTTTGCAACGTTGAAGGCTTCACTGGGCCTGCCGTTCTTGCTCAAGCCGCGCCGCAGTTACGCCTCCAAAGGGTTGGTCTGGGTGAGGCAAGAGCAGGACTTCGCTCCCCATGCCAGGCTGCTGGGTGATTTTCTGATGGCTCAGCCGATCATCGGTACGGCGGCGCAGGAGTACACGGTGGCGGTGTTCGGCGATGGCCAGGGCGGTGCCGGTGCGATGATCACGTTTCAGCGCAGCCTGGCGTCGGACGGTTCTACGGCGAAGGCGCGCGTTTGCCATCACGCCACCCTGGAGCAGGCCGTCGTCAGGTTGTGCCAGGCGTTCAAGCCGGTTGGTCCGACCAATCTGCAGTTCCGCCGTGCCGATGACGGAACCTGGCGGTTGCTGGAAATCAACCCGCGCATTTCCTCGACCAGCTCTATCCGTCGGGCGTTCGGCTACAACGAAGCGGCAATGTGCCTTGCGTTCTATCTCGAGCAGCGCACGCCATCTACGCCCACCATCAGGTCGGGGTTTGCCGTCCGCTATATAGAGGATCACGTGGTTCATGATCGGGATCATTTCTGACGTTCACGGCAACTACAGTGCGCTGTGCAGCGTGCTGGAAAGGCTGGATGCACTGGGCGCTTCGCAGGTCATCTGCCTGGGGGATACCGCAGGCTACTACTGCCAGGTGAACCTGTGCTGCGACGCGTTGCGTGAGCGCAACGTGTTTTCGGTCATGGGCAACCATGACTGGTACCTCGCCAAGGCGCAGCGCTGCCCGCGTTCCAACAGCGCCAATGCCTGCCTGGACTACCAGGCCAGCGTGATCAGCCCGCAAAACCTGGCATGGCTGCAAAGCCTCGACATGCAGTCAGTGCAGCATGGGGTAAGCATTGTGCATGGCGGCTGGGGTGACCCGCTGGATGAATATCTAAGCCCCTCGCAGGCCTATTTCGACGCACTGCCTGGCTGCCATTTCGCGTCGGGGCATACGCATGTGCAGTACCAGTGGCAGGGGGAGGGCAAGCAGTACTGCAACCCAGGCTCGGTCGGCCAGCCCCGTGACGGCGACCCGCGCGCCGCCTTCGCTACGTGGGACGGCCAGGCGTTTGCGCTGCACCGTGTTGAATACGACATCGCTCAGGTGCAGCAGGCGATGGCCCTGGCCGGCTTCGATGCCTACTTTTATGAAAACCTCGACAAAGGCACCCAGATAGGCGGGCGGATCAGCTCGGTCCCTGGGCGTTGAGCGGCGTTATCACCTCCCTTCCTTCGTCGTTTACTGCGGAAGACCCGTAATGAGCCCTGACAAGATCTATTTCAACCGCCCCCACATGACCGGCAAAGAGCTTTACTACATTGCCGAAGCCAAATTCGGCAACATGCTTGCTGGCGATGGTCAGTTTACCAAGCGGTGCCACCAGTGGCTGGAGGCGCAAACCGGCTGTGCCAGGGCGCTGCTTACCCACTCATGCACGGCGGCACTGGAAATGACCGCGCTGATGCTGGATATCCAGCCGGGCGATGAAATCATCATGCCGTCGTACACCTTTGTGTCTACCGCCAATGCCTTTGTGCTGCGCGGCGGTGTACCGGTGTTCGTGGATATCCGGGCCGACACCCTGAACCTCGACGAGCGCCTGGTAGAAGCTGCCATAACCCCGCGTACCAAGGCCATCGTGCCCGTTCATTACGCCGGTGTGGCCTGTGAAATGGATGAGCTGATGGCCATTGCCCGCAAGCATGGCCTGCACGTGGTCGAAGATGCCGCCCAGGGCGTGATGTCGACGTACAAGGGCAGAGCCCTGGGCAGTATCGGTGACTTGGGGGCGTACAGCTTCCATGAGACCAAGAATGTGATCTCCGGTGAGGGGGGCGCGTTGTTGGTGAACACCCCGGAGCAAGTGCTGCGAGCCGAGGTTATCCGGGAAAAGGGCACCGACCGCAGTCGCTTTTTCCGTGGTGAGGTGGACAAGTACACCTGGCAGGAAGTGGGCTCGTCTTTCTTGCCGGGCGAGCTGATCGCTGCATTCCTGTGTGCCCAGCTGGAAGAGGCGCAGTCCATCACTGACAACCGCCTGGCTGTCTGGGATGGCTACCATGCCGCTTTGGCTGGCCTGGAGCGGCAGGGGCTGCTTCGTCGCCCGGTGGTGCCGCAGCACTGTCAGCACAATGCGCATATGTACTACGTCCTGCTTGCCCCTGGAATCGATCGTCAAGTAGTGCTTGATAGGCTCAAACAGCAGGAAGTCTACGCGGTGTTCCACTATGTGCCGCTGCACTCGTCGCCTGCCGGTCAACGTTATGGGCGCACCCACGGCTCGATGGAGGTCACGGACTACAGTTCCGAGCGCTTGCTGCGCCTGCCGTTGTGGTGGGGCATGCCCAAGGCGACCCAGCAGCGCGTGCTACAGGCCTTGGGTGACGCCCTTGCCAGGTTCTGACAGGCGGCGCCATGGTGTTTGATGCAGCGAAGGTCCATTCGACAAAAAGAGCGTGACTTACGAGTCAGAACGCGCATCTTCACTGTATATTGTCGAATACCGGGAGCCGCTGCGTTGTACCTGGAATACGCTCAGGGATCGGTCGCGACCGTATCGTCTGGCGTATTGCCGTTGCGCAGGCAGTGGGAACTTCGCTGTTATTGAATTGGGAAGCCATATGATTGGCATAAAAAGCATCGCCAGCTACGTGCCTACCGAAGGGGTGGATAACTACGCCCAGGGCGCGAAATTCGGCAAAGACCAGGACTTTATTTTCGGCAAGATCGGTTCGACCTTCTTGCCGCGCAAGGACGATAACCAGGAAACTTCCGACCTGTGTGTCGAAGCTGCGAAGAATCTGTTCGCTGCCAATCCGTCGCTGGACCCGGCTTCGATCGATGCGGTGATCGTCGTCACCCAGAACGGCGATGCCGAAGGCTTGCCGCACACGGCTGCGATCGTGCAGCACAAACTGGGGCTGTCGACAGCCGTTGCCGCCTTCGATATCTCCCTGGGTTGCTCGGGTTATGTCTATGGCCTTTACGCCATGAAGGGCTTCATGGAAGCCGCGGGGCTGAAAAACGGCCTGCTGATCACCGCCGACCCGTACTCGAAGATTGTCGATTGCGAAGACCGCAATACCACCATGCTGTTTGGTGATGCCGCCACTGCCACCTGGATGGGTGAGGGTGCTACCTGGCAGCTGGGCAAGTCGCTGTTCGGCAGCGACGGTGCCGGTGCCGAACACCTTCGCACCACCGATGGCAAGTTCTTCATGAACGGTCGGCAGGTCTACAACTTCGCCTTGGTGAAAGTGCCGGCTCACCTGCAGCAATTGCTTCAGGCCAGCGAACTGCAGGCGTCTGACATCGACCTGTACTGCCTGCACCAGGGTAGCGCGGCGATCGTAGACGCTGTTTCGGCGCGCTTTGATGATGGCGAGTACAAGCAAAAGTTCGTCAAGGACATGGTCGAAACGGGTAATACCGTGTCGTCCAGCATTCCGCTGCTGCTGGAAAAGCACGTGCTTGGCTCGTCGTGCAAACGTGTCGCGCTCAGTGGCTTTGGTGTGGGGCTGTCCTGGGGTTCGGCTATCATCGAGCGCCGTGATTGACCGCTCGTCAGCCTTGAAAACGCCGCCAACCTCTGGCGGCGTTTTCGTTTCCAGCCTGCAGAAAATTGCGCCTGTAAATTGGCGTCAACTCATTGATTTCATTGGGCTGGCACGGGGCCAGCAAATTTTTTTGAAAAAACCCTAAAGCAAGCCGCCCTGACGACGATAACTATTACGAAGGTTCTCTGTGCCACCTCCGGCTTATCAGCCAAGGCCGGAAGCCGTAGTACCCAATTCAACGAGGAAATCGTCATGGCTTTGACTGTTAACACCAACACTACCTCCCTGGGCGTTCAGAAAAACCTGAACCGTGCTTCCGATGCGCTGAGCACTTCGATGACCCGTCTGTCCTCCGGCCTGAAAATCAACAGCGCCAAAGACGACGCCGCCGGCCTGCAGATCGCTACCCGCATGACCTCGCAGATTCGCGGTCAGACCATGGCTATCAAAAACGCCAACGACGCTATCTCCATCGCCCAGACCGCTGAAGGCGCGATGCAAGAGCAGACCAACATTCTGCAGCGTATGCGTGAACTGGCTGTTCAGTCGCGAAACGACAACAACAGCGAAGAAGACCGTGACGCTCTGGACAAAGAGTTCCAGTCGATGCTGAAGGAAATCGACCGTATCGCCAACTCCACTCAGCTGAACGGCAAGAACCTGCTGAACGGCGACGCTGGCGAAATGACCTTCCAGGTGGGTTCCAACACCGGTAGCGACAACCAGATCACCATCAACCTGAGCGATGCACTGAACACTGGCGGCGCCCTGAGCGGCCTGTCCGGTCAGAACATCACCGGTTCCGACAGCTCGTCTGCCGAATCGACCTTCACCGCGGCCATGAGCGCCATCGACGACGCGCTGAACAAGATCAACAGCACCCGTGCTGACCTGGGTGCGGTACAAAACCGTCTGACCAGCACCGTCAACAACCTGCAAAACATCAACGAAAACGCCGAAGCTGCCCGTGGCCGTGTACAGGACACCGACTTCGCCGCTGAAACTGCCCAGCTGACCAAGCAGCAGACCCTGCAGCAAGCCTCCACTTCGGTACTGGCCCAGGCCAACCAGCTGCCATCTGCCGTACTGAAGCTGCTTCAGTAATCGCTCATGGTGATCGGCGGGGGAGTGCATACTAAGGCGCTTCCCCGCTTTTTCGTTACGAGGTGGTAGACATGGACATGAGCGTCAAGCTGAATCTGTCCTACGCGGCAGCCCGCCCAGCCGAGCCGGCAGGCGACAAGCCGTTTGCCCGGCCGACGGATGCGTCCAGTGCCAGCAGTGATACGCTGGAACCCAAAGCCATCAATGCTGCCGAACACAGCAATGATGTCGAAAAGGTGAAAAGCGCCGTTTCGGAAATCGAAAAGTTTTTAAGCTCTAGCCGACGAAACCTGGAATTCTCCACGGACGAAGAATCCGGCAAGATCGTGGTCAGGGTAATCGCCAGCGAGACCGGTGAGCTGATTCGCCAGTTGCCTTCTGAAGAGGCCTTGCGGATTGCTCACAGCCTGAGCGATGTGAACAGCCTTCTGTTCGACGCCAAGGTTTAAGTCGAAACAGAACGCATTGAAGCAGGATCAATGTCGGTCTTGCAGGAGCGGGACCTGACGTTTCAGAAAGAGGGATAACCTGATGGCGAGCACCATAGTCTCCAGTATTGGCCAGGGCACCGGTATCGATATCGGCAACATGGTTCAAGTGCTGGTAACTGCAGACACTGCGGCGAAGAAAGCGCAGATTACCCGGCAGACCAGCAACAACGCCGCGATGATTTCCGGTGTTGGCTCGCTGCGCAGTGCCCTCACGGCGTTTCAGGACGCCATGGCAAAGCTGAATAACAAGACCACGCCGTCATTCAATGCCTATGCTGCCAAGTCGGCGAACGAATCGGTGGTCAAGGTGACTGCCGGCAACACTGCAGTTGCCGGGACGTACGATATCGCTGTCAACCAGTTGGCAACGGGCTCCAAAGTCGCAAGTCCGCCGTTCGGCGGTGGTGCGTCGTCTGCCGTAACGGCAGGCAAGATGGTTGTCCAACAGGGTAGCAACTCGTACGAAATCGACGTCCCTGATGGTGCCACGCTGCAGTCTGTGCGTGACCAGATCAACAAGGAGCTGGGCGTACAGGGTATTTCTGCGAACGTCGTCAACGGCGAGGGTGGTGCGCGCCTGGTGTTCAGCTCTACAACCACGGGCAAGGGATCAGACCTGATGGTCAGCGGTATCCCGGGGTTGGAAATCGACGGCACCGAGCAGATGAGTGATACGGGCGGGGGCTACATTACCGCTATTGCGCAGGATGCAGAGCTGACCATCGATGGCCTGGCGGTCAAAAGTGCCAAGAACACCATCACTGACGCCATCAGTGGCATCACCCTGGAATTGACCGGGGTCAGCGCCAAGTCCGGCGCAACTGCCACCCCCACCAGTGTCACGGTTTCGCAGGATAACGACGGCCTGAAGAAGTCCGTTCAGTCGTTTGTCGATGCCTACAATACCCTGCAGAAGACCATCACCGCGCTGACGACCTCCACGCGTGACGAGGACGACAACCTCTCCCTCGGCCCGCTGAGTAACGACCCTACCACGCGCGCGCTGGTCAATGACATTCGCAAGGTGCTGTCGGAGGTGGGCTCCGGTGACCAGCTGACCACGCTAAGCCAGCTGGGTATCAACACCACCAAGGATGGCACGCTGGAGTTCAACTCCGTCAAGTTTACTTCGGCGATGAACGACAAGAAGCTGGGCTCGCAGGTTCAGGAGCTGTTCACGGGTGATAATGGCCTGATTTCGCGGATGAACAAGGCAATCGACCCGTACAACGCCACGGACGGTAGCCTGGCCACGCGCAAGGCCAACCTTGACAAGGTCGCCAAGAACCTTGCCGACCAGCAGACTGCGCTGGATCGTCGCACCGAGGCGCTCACCGAATCGCTGACCAAGAAATGGGTGGCAATGGATACGGCGGTCGCCAAGCTCAATGCCCAGGCCAACCAGATCAAGTCGGTCTTCGATGCGCTCAACGCTCAGGCCAAGAATTCCTGATCGGTAACCCTGTTTGGCAGAGGCCCGGCAGCGTCAACAGACGCTCCGGGCTTTTTGCGTTGGCGCTAAAGTTTTTTGACGCACTGGCGATACACAGGTATACGCAACCTTTTCGCAGCAACGAGGCAGATCCATGAACCCGATGTTGGCCCTTCGGCAATACCAGAAAGTCAACGGTGTGGCGCAGACGTCCGAAGCCAGTCCGCACCGCCTGGTACAAATGCTCATGCAGGGTGGGCTTGACCGCATGGCTCAGGCCAAAGGCGCCATTGCGCGCAATGACATCGCGCAGCGGGGCATTCTGATCGGCAAGGCCATCGACATCATCGGTGGCCTGCGAGAGGGGCTGGACCTGGAAAACCATGCCGACAGCCTGGCTGAGCTGGATAGCCTGTATGTCTACATGAGCCGCCGCCTGACCGAAGCCAACCTGAAGGGCGACCCGGCCATGATTGACGAAGTCGCACGCCTGATGATCACCGTGAAAGAAGGTTGGGATGCAATCGGCGATCAGGCGCCGGCTTCCTGATAAAGGTGGATGACATGAGCGAAATAATCGCCCGCATCGAACAAACCCGGGAAATGCTGCTGTCGGCGCTGGCCGATCGCGACTGGGAAGCGGTAGGGGAACTGGACCTGGAGTGTCGCTTGCGGATCGGTGACATGGTGAGCGAGGCGGCGGGCAATGAGGCCGACGTCAGCGCCAGCCTTGAGCAGTTGCTGGAGGTGTATCGCCAATTAATCGATGTTGCAAGTGGCGAGCGTCAATCCTTGGTCGATGAAATGACGAAAATCCGTCAGGCGAAAAACGCCGCGAAGGTATACCATTTGTTCTCGTAACCACGGATGTTGCAAAAAGCCATGCGCCATTAATTTGACTGGGTGGTGATTTTTGACTTTACTAGTGGCTGTTTTCGAATTTCAGACGTCCGAACACTGACCATTCAGTCGGAATGATGTCGAGCTCGCCCCTGCAGGGCGCCGATATGACTAGGGAAGTTGCTATTGCATGTGGCGTGAAACCAAGATCCTGCTGATCGATGACGACAGCGCGCGCCGCCGCGACCTTGCGGTGGTGTTGAACTTCCTCGGCGAAGAAAACCTCGCGTGCGCCAGCCATGACTGGCAGCAGGCGGTCGAGCCATTGTCCTCGAGCCGCGAAGTGCTGTGCGTGCTCGTCGGCACCGTAAATGCTCCGGGAAATCTTCTCGGGCTGCTTAAGACAGTGGCTGGCTGGGATGAGTTCCTTCCGGTTCTGCTTTTAGCTGATATTTCCTCTGCCGAGCTGCCGGAAGACCTGCGCCGCCGGGTACTCTCCAACCTGGAAATGCCGCCCAGCTACAGCCAGCTGCTGGATTCGCTGCACCGTGCCCAGGTCTACCGCGAGATGTACGACCAGGCGCGCGAGCGCGGCCGCCAGCGCGAACCCAACCTGTTCCGCAGCCTGGTCGGCACCAGCCGTGCCATCCAGCATGTGCGGCAGATGATGCAGCAAGTTGCCGATACCGACGCCAGTGTGTTGATCCTGGGTGAGTCAGGCACCGGCAAGGAAGTGGTGGCGCGCAACCTGCACTATCACTCCAAGCGCCGCGAAGCGCCGTTCGTGCCGGTCAACTGCGGTGCGATCCCGGCCGAATTACTGGAAAGCGAACTGTTCGGCCACGAGAAGGGCGCCTTTACTGGGGCGATCACCAGCCGTGCCGGGCGTTTCGAACTGGCCAACGGCGGTACCCTGTTCCTCGACGAAATCGGCGACATGCCGCTGCCGATGCAGGTCAAGCTGCTGCGCGTGCTGCAGGAGCGCACCTTCGAGCGCGTGGGCAGCAACAAGACCCAGAGCATTGACGTGCGCATCATCGCGGCGACGCACAAGAACCTCGAGACCATGATCGAGGACGGCACCTTCCGCGAAGACCTGTACTACCGGTTGAACGTGTTCCCCATCGAGATGGCGCCGTTGCGGGAGCGGGTGGAAGACATCCCGCTGCTGATGAACGAGCTGATTTCGCGTATGGAGCACGAGAAGCGCGGCTCTATCCGCTTCAACTCCGCCTCGATCATGTCGCTGTGCCGCCACGGCTGGCCGGGCAACGTACGCGAGCTGGCCAACCTGGTCGAGCGCATGGCGATCATGCACCCGTACGGGGTGATTGGCGTGTCCGAGCTGCCGAAGAAATTCCGCTACGTCGATGATGAAGACGAGCAGATGGTCGACAGCCTGCGCAGCGATCTGGAAGAGCGCGTGGCGATCAACGGCCACACGCCGAACTTCAGCAGCCACGCCATGCTGCCGCCCGAAGGCCTCGACCTCAAGGACTACCTGGGTAGCCTGGAGCAAGGCCTGATCCAGCAGGCGCTGGACGATGCCAACGGTATCGTTGCGCGCGCGGCTGAACGTTTGCGCATTCGCCGGACCACCCTGGTCGAGAAAATGCGCAAGTATGGAATGAGCCGCCAGGGCGGCGAGGACCAGGCTGAGGATTGAAGCCTGGCGGTCGCCTGTACCGGCCCGTTCGCGGGTGAACCCGCTCCCACAGGTATGGCGCAAGGCTTGAGGCCAGCGCTGACCCTGTAGGAGCGGCTTTAGCCGCGAAGCGCCGCGCGGGCGGCGCTCGATTTGCGCTCCACCCTAAATCCCGCGCCAAGCACTAAACCCCCATCTCCGGCACGGCTATTGCTACACCGCTGGCACCACACCGTTTTTATGACGGTCAGCCACGCGAGAGAGCACGATGCCCCAGGCCGCCCACCTATCCCGAGCCCCCGATCAGCAGGGGCAAACCCCGGTCGAGCAGGACAGCCGCCAGGGTATCGAGCACGCCTTCGCCCTGTTCAACCAGGTGTCCAGCCAGCTCAGCCAGTCCTATAGCCTGCTCGAAGCTCGGGTCAGCGAACTGAAGGGCGAACTGGCCGTGGTCAGCGCCCAGCGCATCGCTGAACTGAGTGAAAAGGAGCGCCTGGCCAACCGCCTGCAGAACCTGCTGGACCTGCTGCCCGGCGGGGTGATCGTGATCGATGGCCAGGGCCTGGTGCATGAAGCCAACCCGGCGGCCTGCGAACTGCTCGGCGAGCCGCTGATCGGTGAGTTATGGCGCCAGGTGATCGCCCGCAGCTTCGCCCCGCGCAAGGACGACGGCCACGAAGTCTCGCTGCGCGACGGCCGTCGCCTGTCGATCGCCACCCGTTCGCTGGACGCCGAACCCGGCCAGCTGGTGCTGCTCAACGACCTGACTGAAACCCGTCGCCTGCAAGACCAGCTGGCGCGTCACGAGCGCCTGTCATCGCTGGGGCGCATGGTCGCCTCGCTGGCGCATCAGATCCGTACGCCGCTGTCGGCTGCCATGCTCTACGCCAGTCACCTGGCCGATAGCGAGCAACAGTTAAGCGAGGAAACCCGCCAGCGTTTTGCCGGCACCCTGAAGGAGCGCCTGCACGAGCTGGAACACCAGGTGCGCGACATGCTGGTATTTGCCCGAGGCGAGCTGCCGCTGGGTGATCGGGTTACCCCGAAAGCCTTGTTCCAGGCCCTGCAGCAGGCAGCCCAGGCCCACGTGCAAGGGCATGCCATACGTTGGCAGTGCGACAGTCATCTGGGTGAGCTGTTGTGCAACCGCGATACCCTGGTCGGTGCGTTGCTCAACCTGATCGAGAATGCCGTGCAGGCCAGCGTCGGCGCGGCGCGGTTGAAGGTGCACCTGTTCCGCCGCGAGCGCACCTTGCACCTGTGCGTGAGTGATGCCGGCAGCGGTATCGACGCCGAGTTGCTGGCGCGTCTGGGGGAGCCGTTCCTGACCACCAAGGCCACGGGCACCGGCCTGGGCCTGGCGGTGGTCCAGGCTGTGGTGCGTGCACACCAGGGTACGATCAGCCTGCGTTCGAAAGTCGGCCGAGGCACCTGTGTGCGGGTGGAGCTGCCGCTGATCGACGGGCAATGGGCGGAGGCTGTGTAATGCCAATCAATGTGCTGCTGGTCGAGGACGACCGCGTCTTGCGCCAGGCGCTGGGCGACACCCTGGAAATCGGCGGCTTTGCCTACCGGGCGGTGGGCTCTGCTGAAGAGGCGCTGGAAGCGGTGCGGGACGATGCCTTCAGCCTGGTGGTCAGTGATGTGAACATGCCCGGTATGGACGGCCACCAGTTGCTCAGCCAACTGCGTCGCCAGCAGCCGCAGTTGCCGGTACTGTTGATGACGGCGCACGCCGCCGTCGAGCGTGCCGTCGAGGCCATGCGCCAAGGCGCCGCCGATTACCTGGTCAAACCGTTCGAGCCCAAGGCGCTGCTCAGCCTGGTCGAGCGGCATGCGGCCGGCCGGGTGACTGCTGACGAAGGCCCGGTGGCCTGCGAACCGGCCAGCCGCCAGTTGCTCGAACTGGCCGCGCGCGTAGCGCGCAGCGACTCCACCGTGCTGATTTCCGGCGAGTCCGGTACCGGCAAGGAAGTGCTGGCGCGCTACATTCACCAGCAGTCGCCGCGTGCTGCGCAGCCGTTCGTGGCGATCAACTGCGCGGCAATTCCCGACAACATGCTTGAAGCCACCCTGTTCGGCCACGAGAAGGGTGCCTTCACCGGCGCTATTGCCGCCCAGGCCGGCAAGTTCGAGCAGGCCGAAGGCGGCACCTTGCTGCTCGATGAAATTTCCGAAATGCCCATGGCCCTGCAGGCCAAGCTGCTGCGCGTGCTGCAGGAGCGTGAGGTGGAGCGGGTAGGCGGGCGCAAGCCGATCAGCCTGGATATTCGCGTGCTGGCCACCACCAACCGCGACCTGGGCGGTGAGGTGGCAGCCGGGCGTTTCCGTGAGGACCTGTACTACCGGCTGTCGGTCTTCCCCCTGGCCTGGCGCCCGCTGCGTGAACGCCCGGGTGACATCCTGCAGTTGGCCGAGCGCCTGCTGGCACGGCATGTGGCCAAGATGAAGCACGCCCCAGTACGCCTGTCGTCGCAGGCGCGGGCTTGCCTGCAGGCGCATGCCTGGCCGGGTAACGTGCGTGAACTGGACAACGCCCTGCAGCGGGCGCTGATCCTGCAGCAGGGTGGGGTGATCGAGGCGGCGGATTTCTGTCTGGCAGGCGCCATTCCATTGTCAGCTGGCACTGCGCCATTGCCAGAGCTGGCAGTTGAAGCCAGTGGCCTGGGTGACGACATGCGCCGCCATGAGTACCAGATGATCATCGACACCCTGCGCGCCGAGCGCGGCCGCCGCAAAGAGGCGGCCGAACGCCTGGGCATCAGCCCGCGCACCCTGCGCTACAAGCTGGCGCAGATGCGCGATGCCGGGTTTGACGTCGAAGCCAGCCTGTTCGGCTGAGCTGCAAGCCATAAGCTCCAAGCTTCAAGCTGATTTGAGCTGGGGCGCCTTTCAGCTTGTGGCTTGCAGCTTACGGCTTGTCACTCCAAGGCTGGCACCTTTGTTGCTTTACGTAGGCTATCCGCCGCATGAGTGTCAAAAAAATGCGGCCGCAGGAGAGAGAAGGGTCATGAGCCAAGGTGTTGAATTCAATCGTCTGATGTTGGACATGCGGGCCATGCAGGCCGATGCCATGTCGCTGCCCAAGGTCACTGCCGCGCCCGAGTTGGCGCCGGGGCAGAGTACCTTTGCCGACATGCTCGGCCAGGCCATTGGCAAGGTGCATGAAACCCAGCAGGCCTCGACCCAGCTGGCCAATGCCTTCGAAATCGGCAAGAGCGGCGTCGACCTGACCGACGTGATGATCGCGTCGCAAAAGGCCAGCGTGTCGATGCAGGCCATGACCCAGGTACGCAACAAGCTGGTCCAGGCGTACCAGGACATCATGCAGATGCCGGTTTGAGGACGGACGTAAACCATGGCTGAAGCAGTCGTCGATAACGCCCCTGCCAAAAGTGGCAAGCCTGCGTCCAAAGCGCCGATCCCGGGCATGGCGTTTCTGGAAAACATTTCGCAGATGCCGATGCTGCGTCAGGTGGGCCTCATGGTCGGCCTGGCGGCCAGCGTGGCGATCGGCTTTGCCGTGGTGCTGTGGTCGCAACAACCCGATTACCGTCCGCTGTACGGCAGCCTGTCGGGCATGGACACCAAGCAGGTCATGGACACCCTGGCCGCTGCCGACATCCCCTATAACGTGGAGCCCAATTCCGGTGCCCTACTGGTCAAGGCCGACGATCTCTCCCGTGCGCGCCTGAAGCTGGCAGCCGCCGGCGTGGCACCCACCGACGGCAACGTCGGTTTCGAACTGCTCGACAAGGAGCAGGGCCTGGGTACCAGCCAGTTCATGGAAGCCACCCGCTACCGCCGCAGCCTGGAAGGCGAGCTGGCGCGTACCGTGTCCAGCCTGAACAATGTCAAGGCTGCGCGCGTGCACCTGGCCATCCCGAAGAGCTCGGTGTTCGTGCGTGACGAACGCAAGCCAAGCGCCTCGGTACTGGTCGAGTTGTACCCGGGCCGCGCCCTGGAAGCCGGGCAGGTGATGGCCATCGTCAACCTGGTCGCCACCAGCGTGCCGGAACTGGACAAGTCCCAGGTCACCGTGGTCGACCAGAAAGGCAACCTGCTGTCCGAGCAGTTGCAGGATTCTGCCCTGACCGAGGCCGGCAAGCAGTACGATTACAGCCGCCGCATGGAAAGCATGCTCACCCAGCGCGTGCGCAACATCCTGCAGCCAGTACTGGGCAATGACCGCTACAAGGCGGAAGTGTCTGCCGACCTGGACTTCAGCGCGGTCGAATCGACTGCCGAACAGTTCAACCCCGACCAGCCGGCGCTGCGCAGCGAGCAGTCGGTCGATGAACAACGTGCCAGCAGCCAGGGCCCGCAAGGTGTACCCGGCGCGCTGAGCAACCAGCCGCCAGGCGCCGCCTCGGCACCGCAAACCACCGGTGGCGCCGCTACCCCGGCTGCGGCCATCCAGCCCGGCCAGCCGCTGGTGGATGCCAACGGCCAGCAGATCATGGACCCGGCCACCGGCCAGCCGATGCTCGCGCCGTACCCGTCAGACAAGCGTCAGCAAAGCACCAAGAACTTCGAACTGGACCGCTCCATCAGCCACACCCGCCAGCAACAGGGGCGCATGACCCGCCTGTCGGTAGCGGTGGTGGTGGATGACCAGGTCAAGATCGACCCGGCCACTGGCGACACTACGCGTGCCCCGTGGGGCGCCGAAGACCTGGCACGCTTCACCCGCCTGGTGCAGGACGCCGTTGGCTTCGACGCCAGCCGTGGCGACAGCGTGACGGTGATCAACGTGCCGTTCGCCGCCGACCGTGGCGAGGAAATTGCCGACATCGCCTTCTACCAGCAGCCGTGGTTCTGGGACATCGTCAAGCAGGTGCTGGGCGTGGTGTTCATCCTGGTGCTGGTGTTCGGTGTGCTGCGGCCGGTGCTGAACAACATTACAGGGGGCGGCAAGCAGGCTGCCTCGGATAGCGACATGGAGCTGGGCGGCATGATCGGTCTGGATGGCGAATTGGCCAACGACCGCGTCAGCCTGGGTGGCCCGACAAGCATTCTGCTGCCTAGCCCGAGCGAGGGTTACGAGGCACAGCTCAACGCAATCAAAGGCCTGGTGGCCGAAGACCCGGGCCGTGTGGCCCAGGTCGTGAAAGACTGGATCAACGCCGATGAGTGACAACCGAGCCGTTACCGCCAAGCTGAGCCGCGTCGACAAAGCGGCGATCCTGTTGCTCTCGCTGGGCGAGACCGATGCGGCCCAGGTACTGCGCCACATGGGGCCCAAGGAAGTGCAGCGGGTGGGTGTGGCCATGGCGCAGATGGGCAATGTGCACCGTGACCAGGTCGAGCAGGTGATGAGCGAGTTCGTCGACATCGTCGGCGACCAGACCAGCCTGGGCGTGGGCTCCGATGCCTACATCCGCAAGATGCTCAACCAGGCCCTGGGCGAGGACAAGGCCAACGGCCTGGTCGACCGGATCCTGCTGGGTGGCAACACCAGCGGCCTGGACAGCCTGAAGTGGATGGAGCCACGCGCCGTGGCTGACGTGATCCGCTACGAGCACCCGCAGATCCAGGCCATCGTGGTCGCCTACCTCGACCCGGACCAGGCCGGTGAAGTGCTGAGCAACTTCGACCACAAGGTGCGGCTGGACATCGTCCTGCGCGTGTCGTCGCTGAACACGGTGCAGCCGGCAGCCCTGAAAGAGCTGAACCAGATCCTCGAGAAGCAGTTCTCGGGCAATTCCAACGCCGCGCGCACCACCCTGGGTGGTATCAAGCGGGCGGCCGACATCATGAACTTCCTCGACAGCTCGGTGGAAGGTGCGCTGATGGACGCGATCCGCGAAATCGACAGCGACCTGTCGGAGCAGATCGAAGACCTGATGTTTGTCTTCAACAACCTGGCCGATGTCGACGACCGCGGTATCCAGGCGCTGCTGCGCGAGGTGTCGTCCGACGTGCTGGTGGTGTCGCTCAAGGGTGCCGACGAGCGGGTCAAGGACAAGATCTTCAAGAACATGTCCAAGCGTGCCTCGGAGCTGCTGCGCGACGACCTGGAGGCCAAGGGGCCGGTGCGGGTCAGCGACGTGGAAACGGCGCAGAAGGAAATCCTCACCATCGCCCGGCGCATGGCCGAGGCCGGCGAGATCGTGCTTGGCGGCAAGGGCGCCGAGGAAATGATCTGATATGTACGCGACCCAGTGGCCGACACTGCCTTTGTAGGAGCGGGTTTACCCGCGAAGGCGTCGGCCCTGGAGATCGAGGTTGTCGCTGCCGACGCATTCGCGGGTAAACCCGCTCCTACAAGGATCGCGTCGGCTGAACATGGTTTGAGAACATGACAGCATGCCCACCAAAGAACACCACCCCAGCGACCTGATCCGCGCCCGCGACCTCGAGGGCGTGGACGTGTGGGCGTTGCCCAGCTTCGACCCGCAACCCGAGTACGTCCCGGAGCCAGAGCCGGAACCTGAAGTGGTTGAGGATGAAATCGAGGAAGTGCCGCTGGAAGAAGTCCAGCCACTGACCTTGGAAGAGCTCGAAGCCATCCGCCAGGAAGCCTATAACGAGGGCTTCGCCACCGGTGAGCGCGAAGGCTTCCACAGCACCCAGCTCAAGGTCCGCCAGGAGGCCGAAGAGGCCCTGAAGGCCAAGCTCGACAGCCTCGAGCGGCTGATGGCCAACCTGATGGAACCGATCGCCGAGCAGGACACGCAGATCGAGAAAACCCTGGTGCACCTGGTCGCGCACATGACCCGCCAGGTGATCGGCCGTGAACTGCGCAGCGACTCCGGCCAGATCACCCAGGTGCTGCGCGAGGCGCTCAAGTTGCTGCCCATGGGCGCCGACAACATCCGCATCCACCTCAACCCGCAGGACTTCGAGCTGGCCAAGGCCCTGCGCGAACGCCATGAAGAAAACTGGCGGCTGCTGGAAGACAGCGCACTGCTGCCCGGTGGTTGCCGTATCGAAACCGCGCACAGCCGCATCGACGCGAGCATGGAAACGCGCATCGAGAAAGCGGTGGCGCAGCTGTTCGACCAGTTGCACGACCATTCCCTGCACCCGGCGGCGCCAGATGTGTCGGTAGACCTGGATGCGCCGGTCGAGCGCGCCGTGAGCAACCCCGATGCGCCTTGAGCGCACCAGCTTCGGCAAGCGCCTGGGCAGCTACGCCGAGGCCATCGAACTGCCGGCCCAGCCCGTCGTCGAGGGCCGCCTGCTGCGCATGGTCGGCCTGACCCTGGAGGCCGAAGGCCTGCGGGCCGCAGTCGGCAGCCGTTGCCTGGTGATCAACGACGACAGCTACCACCCGGTACAGGTCGAAGCCGAAGTCATGGGCTTTGCCGGCCCCAAGGTGTTCCTCATGCCGGTTGGCAGCATTGTCGGCATCGCCCCAGGCGCCCGTGTGGTGCCACTGGATGATGGCGGCCGCTTGCCGATGGGCATGAGCATGCTCGGCCGGGTGCTGGATGGTGCCGGCCGTGCGCTGGATGGCAAGGGCGGGATGAAGGCCGAGGACTGGGTACCGATGGACGGCCCGGTGATCAACCCGCTCAACCGCGACCCCATCAGCAAGCCGCTGGACGTGGGTATCCGCAGCATCAACGGCCTGCTCACGGTCGGCCGTGGCCAGCGCCTGGGCCTGTTCGCCGGTACCGGCGTGGGTAAATCGGTGTTGCTGGGCATGATGACCCGCTTCACCGAAGCCGAAATCATCGTGGTCGGCCTGATCGGTGAGCGGGGCCGCGAAGTGAAGGAGTTCATCGAGCACATTCTTGGTGAAGAGGGCCTCAAGCGCTCGGTGGTGGTTGCCTCGCCTGCCGACGATGCGCCACTGATGCGCCTGCGCGCTGCCATGTACTGCACGCGCATTGCCGAGTACTTCCGCGACAAGGGCAAGAACGTATTGTTGCTGATGGACTCGCTGACCCGTTTTGCCCAGGCCCAGCGGGAAATCGCCCTGGCCATCGGCGAGCCGCCGGCCACGCGCGGTTACCCGCCGTCAGTGTTTGCCAAACTGCCCAAGCTGGTGGAGCGGGCCGGTAACGGCGAACCGGGTGGTGGATCGATCACGGCGTTCTATACCGTGCTGTCCGAAGGTGACGACCAGCAAGACCCGATCGCCGACTCGGCGCGGGGCGTGCTCGACGGCCACTTCGTGCTGTCGCGGCGGCTGGCGGAAGAGGGCCACTACCCGGCGATCGATATCGAAGCCTCGATCAGCCGGGTAATGCCGCAAGTGGTCGATGCCGACCACTTGCGCCAGGCACAGAAGTTCAAGCAGTTGTGGTCACGCCTGTCGCAAAGCCGCGACCTGATCAGCGTGGGCGCCTATGTGGCTGGCGGCGACCCGGAGACCGACCTGGCCATTGCGTTGCAGTCGAGGCTGGTGGAGTTTTTGCGCCAGGGGCTGAGCGAGAACGTGGGCATGGCGCAGAGCCGCGAACAGTTGGGGGCGATCTTCACGCCCCCGGCAGGCTGATAGGCCATGGCACTGCCCGGACGCGCCGTGCGCCTGGCGCCGGTGGTGGACATGGCCGAAGAGGCCGAGCGCAAGGCCGCCCAGCGGCTGGGCCACTTTCAGCAGCAGGTGGCCACGGCCCAGGCCAAGCTGGCCGAGCTGGAGCGCTTTCGCGAGGACTACCAGCTGCAGTGGATCAACCGTGGCGGGCAGGGGGTCAATGGCAGTTGGCTGGTCAATTACCAGCGCTTCCTCGGGCAGCTGGAAACGGCCATGACCCAGCAGCGCCAGAGCCTGGTCTGGCACCAGAACAACCTCAACAACGCCCGTGGCGCCTGGCAGCAGGCCTATGCCCGGGTGGAGGGCTTGCGCAAGCTGGTGCAGCGCTACATGGACGAGGCCCGGCGCGCTGAAGACAAGCGCGAGCAGCGCTTGCTGGACGAGCTGTCCCAGCGCCTGCCGCGGCAGAATCACCTTTAGCCTGTGCCGGCCTCTTCGCGGGTAAACCCGCTCCCACAGTTTCTGCACAATGTTCAAATGGGTGGGAATCCTGTGGGAGCGGGTTTACCCGCGAAGAGGCCGGCACAGGCTAAATCCAGGACCCGACATCCGCTTGCGGCCCCCATCATCGCCTGCTAAACCTTAAAGGTGTTGCATCCGCCATCATCGAAGGAATCGCTAGCATGGCAGTCGAGACTGATTTTTCGCAGGACGGGAAAAAGCTGACGATCAAGATCAAGGGGCGCTTCGATTTCGGCAAGCATCAGGAATTTCGCGATGCCTACGAACGCCAGCCCGACCGGCCCGATTCGGTGGTCGTCGACCTGAGCGATACCACCTACCTCGACAGCTCCGCGCTCGGCATGTTGCTATTGCTGCGTGACCACGCGGGCGGCGATGAATCGGACGTGCGTGTCGTGCACGCCAGCTCCGACGTGCGCAAGATCCTCGCCATTTCCAATTTCGAAAAACTCTTCGATATCAGTTGAGCGCCCGCATGCCTGCCGAACAGGCGTTGACCGTGCTGGTCGCCGAAGACGGTGCCGCCGACCGGCTGCTGCTGGCGCAGATCGTGCGCCGCCAGGGCCACGAGGTGTTCACCGCAGAAAACGGCGAACAGGCCGTGGCGCTGTTTGTCGAGCGGCGCCCGCAGCTGGTGCTGCTGGACGCGCTGATGCCGGTGATGGACGGCTTCGAGGCGGCGCGGCAGATCAAGGCCTTGGCTGGCGAGGCACTGGTGCCGATCATTTTCCTCACCTCGCTGAACGAGGAAGAAGGCCTGGTGCGCTGCCTGGAGGCGGGCGGCGATGACTTCATGGCCAAACCCTACAGTGCGGTAATCCTGGCGGCCAAGATCCGTGCCATGGACCGCCTGCGCCGGTTGCAGGCCACCGTGCTGGAGCAGCGCGACCAGATCACCCGGCATCACCACCACCTGCTCAACGAGCAGCGGGTGGCCAAGGCAGTATTCGACAAGGTTGCCCACTCTGGCTGCCTGTCGGCGCCGAACATCCGCTACCTGCAGTCGCCTTATGCGCTGTTCAATGGCGACCTGATGCTGGCGGCATTCACCCCGGCAGGCGACATGCGCGTGTTGCTCGGCGATTTTACCGGCCACGGCTTGCCGGCGGCGGTGGGCGCCATGCCGCTGGCCGAGGTGTTCTACGGCATGACCGCCAAGGGCTATGGCATGGCGCAGATCCTGCGCGAGATGAACGTCAAGCTCAAGCGTATCCTGCCGGTGGACATGTTCTGCTGCGCGCTGCTGCTCAACCTCAGCATGCAGCGCGGCTCGGTCGAGGTGTGGAATGGCGGCATGCCCGATGGCTATCGTCTGTCGGTGGATGGCCAGGTGCTGTCGGTGCTGAGTTCGCGGCATCTGCCGTTGGGCATTCTCGCCGCCGAGCGCTTCGATGACAGCACCGAAGTGCTGCCGATGGCGCCGGGCGAGCGCCTGTTGTTGCTGTCGGATGGCGTGCTCGATACTGCCGATGACCAGGAGCGCCTGTTCGGCGTGCAGCGCCTGCGTGCGGTGCTGGCCGACAACCGTGAGCCGGCGCAGCTGTTCGACGAGCTGATGCAGGCTCTGGAGCGTTTTGGCGGGCGCCCGCGCGATGACATCAGCTTGTGCGACATTCGCATGTTCGGCGCCGAAGAGCGGGTGCCGGCGCCCATGATCTACGCTGATAGCGGCCGCTCAAGCCCGCTGGACTGGTCGCTGGGCTTCGAGGTGCGTGGCGAGAGCCTGAAACGCTTCAACCCGGTCCCGTACCTGGTGCAGTTGCTGCAGGAAATTCACGGCCTGCGCGCGCGTACCGGCAACCTGCACAGCGTGCTCAGCGAGCTGTACTCCAACGCCCTGGAGCATGGTGTGCTCGGGCTGGACTCGCAGTTGAAAAGCGATGTTCAGGGCTTTGCCGACTATTATCAGGAGCGCGCCCGGCGCCTGGGTTCGTTGACCGATGGTTTTGTAAGCATCAATTTCAAGGTTGAACCCCATGGCGACGGCGGGCGTCTGATGATCGAGGTCCGCGACAGTGGTGCCGGTTTTGATGTGCAGCGGGTGCTGGCGCGGCCTGCGCGGGACCAGGGGCTGAGCGGTCGTGGCCTGAACCTGGTACAGCGGCTGGCCAGTGAGGCGCGCTGGAGTGAGGGTGGGCGTTGCGCGCATGCGGCGTTCGTATGGTGAGCCACTGGGTGGCTCGGGCATAATCTGGCTTGATCAAGGAGTGAACAAGTGACTGACATGCATATTGACCACAAGGTACTCAGTGACCTGCGTGAGGTCATGGAGGATGGCTACCTGCAGTTGGTGCAGACGTTTCTCGACGACTCGGAGCGCCGCCTGGGCCAGCTGCACGCGGCCAAGAGCGCCGAGGAGCTTGGCGCGGCCGCCCACAGTTTCAAGGGCAGCAGCAGCAACATGGGCGCGGTGGCCCTGGCCAGCCTGTGCCAGCAGCTGGAAGAGCGTGCTCGGCGACCCCCGCTTTATGGCATTGAAGACCTGATCAGCCGCATCGATCAGGAATTCATCGAGGTACAGCGCTTCTATCGTGGTGAGCAACAGCGTATTTCCGCAGGCTGATGCGCGAGTTGGCGCGAGTCTTGCTTTTCTCTGCCCGGATGATTTTCAAGTTCCTGGCGCGGAGACCGCTCGATGCCTGTCGCACCCAACCCTTTGTTGCAAGCCAATGCCATTGCCAGCGCCTCGCGTTCGGCCGCCGTACAGGCGGACAAACCGCAGCAGGCGCGGGGCGACAAGGGTGATGGCTTTGGCCAGGTGATGGCCAGGCAGGGGCGCGACAAGGCTGCCGGGGCGGAGGACAAGGTGGCCCAGGCCAAGCCCAAGGACAAGCCTGATGCGGCGGCGGGCGGCAAGAAAGACCCGGCCGACAAAAACGCTGTTGCCGATGACGGCAACAAATTGCCAGCAGACGATGCGGCCCAGGCTGATACCGGCTTGCGTGACGCCAGCCTGGTAGCCGGGCAGGTCACCGACGCCCAGCCGGGCGCGCAACTGATCCAGGCCCAGGCCGAGGCGGTAGCGCCGGTGCTGCAGGCCGCTACGGCGCAACCCCAGGTAGCGCTGCCAGAAGAGCCGCCTGTCGAAGAAGCCTTCGACCCGGATGCCGACCCCTTGGCCAACCTGCCAACCCTGCGCCTGGCGCTGGAGCATAGCGCCCAGGCCAAGGGCAGTACCTCGGCACACGCCCTTGATCCTTCACAGGCTCAAGGCGAGGACGGGCGGGCTGCCGTCAATACCTTGGCGAATCTGGTCGAGAATGCCGAGGGCGATAGCGGCGAGCCGGGTGACAAGGCCTTCGGCGCCTTGCTCGAAGATGGCCTGAAGGACACCAAGAGCGCCAGCAGCGACACCCGTATCGACGATTTCGCCAACCGCCTGGCCAGCCTGACCCAGGCAGCCACGGCCAAGACCGCCAACGCCGTGCCGGCCAGTGCCAGCCCACTGCACCAGCCGTTGCCGATGAACCAGAACGCCTGGGCCGAGGGTTTGGTGAACCGGGTCATGTACCTGTCCAGCCAGAACCTCAAGTCGGCCGACATCCAGCTGGAGCCGGCCGAGCTGGGCCGCCTGGACATTCGCGTCAATGTTGCGGCGGACCAGGCCACCCAAGTCACCTTCATCAGCGGCCACGCCGGGGTGCGTGACGCCCTCGACAGCCAGGTTCACCGCCTGCGCGAGCTGTTCGCCCAGCAGGGGCTGGCCCAGCCGGATGTCAACGTTGCCGACCAGTCGCGTGGGCAGCAGCAACAGCAGGCGCAAGCGCAGGCGCAGGGCAGCAACCTGTCCGGGGTGGCTGCGCGCCGGGCCGAGCAGGGGGGCGGTGAGGTGGCCGACAGTGCCCGGCCTGTGGAGCAGCAGGTGGTTGTGGGTGACAGTGCGGTCGATTATTACGCGTGACCCTGGTTTTCGCTGTGCCGGCCTCTTCGCGGGTAAACCCGCTCCCACAGGATTTCCACTGGCCTGGAGTGCTGTGCAGTACCTGTAGGAGCGGGTTCACCCGCGAAGAAGCCAGCACAGTTGTCCCTGCTGAAACCTCCCTTCGGTAAAATCTGGCATAACACTTGCTCAAGCCAAGCCATCCTCCCTTGAACCCCCGATGGACGACGGATTATTGGCATGGCGAATAGCGAAGCAGTCAAAGACCCCGCCACTAAAGGCAAACTCAAGCTGATCATCATGGCCGTGGTAGGCCTGTTGCTGGCGATCGGCCTTTCGGTGGGCGCTACCTGGTTCATCATGCACAAGAGCGAGCCGGCGCCGGCCGCCGAAGCCGCAGCCAGCAACGTCAAGCCTGCGGCCATCTACGAGGCGCTGACCCCGGCCTTCGTGGTCAACTTCAACCAGAACGGCCGCCAGCGCTACATGCAGGTGAGCATCGCCATGCAGGCGCGCAACCAGGCTGACCTGGACGCGCTCAAGGTGCACATGCCGGTGATTCGCAACAACCTGGTGATGATGTTCTCCGGGCAAGGTTTCGACACCCTCGCCAGCAGCCCGGTAGGCCAGGAAATGCTGCGCCAGAAAGCAACCGCAGTGGTTCAGGAAGTGGCGCAGAAGGAACTTGGCAAGCCGGTCATCGACCAGCTGCTGTTCACCAATTTCGTATTGCAGTAGGAGTCCGCAATGGCCGTACAGGACCTGCTGTCCCAGGATGAGATCGATGCCCTGTTGCATGGCGTCGACGACGGGCTGGTGCAGACCGAGAGTGCATCCGAGCCAGGCAGCATCAAAAGCTACGACCTGACCAGCCAGGACCGTATCGTGCGGGGTCGCATGCCGACCCTGGAAATGATCAACGAGCGTTTCGCCCGTTACACCCGTATCAGCATGTTCAACCTGCTGCGCCGTTCGGCCGACGTGGCCGTGGGTGGCGTGCAGGTGATGAAGTTCGGCGAGTACGTGCATTCGCTGTATGTGCCGACCAGCCTCAACCTGGTCAAGATCAAGCCACTGCGTGGTACTTCGCTGTTCATCCTCGACGCCAAGCTGGTGTTCAAGCTGGTGGACAACTTCTTCGGCGGCGATGGCCGCCACGCCAAGATCGAAGGCCGCGAGTTCACCCCGACCGAACTGCGTGTGGTGCGCATGGTGCTGGACCAGTGCTTCGTCGACCTCAAGGAAGCCTGGCAGGCGATCATGCCGGTGTCCTTCGAATACATGAACTCCGAGGTCAACCCGGCCATGGCCAACATCGTCGGCCCCAGCGAGGCAGTGGTGGTTTCCACCTTCCACATTGAGCTGGACGGTGGTGGCGGCGACCTGCACGTGACCATGCCGTACTCGATGATCGAGCCGGTGCGGGAAATGCTCGACGCCGGTTTCCAGTCCGACCTGGACGACCAGGACGAGCGTTGGGTCAAGGCCCTGCGCGAAGATGTGCTGGATGTGGCCGTGCCAATGACCGCCACGGTTGCCCGGCGCCAGCTGAAGCTGCGCGACATCCTGCACATGCAGCCTGGCGATGTGATCCCGGTGGAGCTGCCCGAGCACCTGGTGCTGCGCGCCAACGGCGTGCCGGCGTTCAAGGCTCGGCTGGGCTCGCACAAGGGCAACCTGGCCCTGCAGATCATCGACCCGATCGAACGCCGCTGACGGCGTGCCGGTCGCTTACAACGAATTGAATGCCTGTCGAGGAAACCATGGCTAACGAAAACGAGATCACCTCCCCAGAGGACCAGGCGCTGGCCGATGAGTGGGCTGCCGCGCTGGAAGAAACCGGTGCTGCCGGCCAGGCCGACATCGATGCACTGCTGGGCGGTGACACCGGCAGCAGCGGTGGCCCCGGCCGCCTGCCGATGGAAGAGTTCGCCAGCTCGCCGAAGCCGAACGAAAACGTCAGCCTCGAAGGCCCGAACCTGGACGTGATCCTGGACATCCCGGTGAACATTTCCATGGAAGTGGGCAGCACCGAGATCAATATCCGCAACCTGCTGCAGCTCAACCAGGGCTCGGTGATCGAACTCGACCGCCTGGCCGGCGAGCCACTCGACGTGCTGGTCAACGGCACGCTGATCGCCCATGGCGAAGTGGTCGTGGTCAACGAGAAGTTCGGCATCCGCCTGACCGACGTGATCAGCCCTAGCGAACGCATCAAGAAGCTGCGCTGAGTGAAGGGCACGATGCGCGCCATCGCGGCGCTTGCCGCGCTGCTGGTCAGCCACGCCTGCCTGGCCGCCGCCACGCCAGCCGCCACCCCGGTGGCTGCGCCGGGCAGCCTCGGCGGGCAGCTGGCACAGATGGTCTTTGGCCTGCTGCTGGTGGTGGGCCTGATCTTCTTTCTGGCCTGGCTGCTGCGGCGCCTGCAGAGCACGGCGGTGAAGGGCGGGCAGGTGATCGAGATTGTCGGCAGCCGGGCCATTGGCCCGCGTGACCGCCTGCTGCTGGTGCAGGTGGGCAAGGAGCAGATCCTGATCGGCCATACCCCCGGCAGCATCGAGGCCCTGCATGTGCTGGCCGAACCTGTGCAAGTGCCGGATAACGCCCGTCAGGCGACGCCGGAGTTTGCCCAGCGGTTGATCGAGTTGATGGGCAAGAACCCTAAGGACAACAAGTGATGAGCGGCGCGCTGCGTACGTTGTTGGGCCCGTTGCTGGCGGTGGCGTTGCTGCTGGCCGCGCCATTGGCCCTGGCCGCCGACCCGCTGTCGATCCCGGCCATTACCCTGTCCAATACTGCGGACGGGCAGCAGGAATATTCGGTCAGCCTGCAAATCCTGCTGATCATGACTGCGCTGAGCTTCATCCCGGCGTTCGTCATCCTGATGACCAGCTTCACCCGTATCATCATCGTGTTCTCGATCCTGCGCCAGGCCCTGGGCCTGCAGCAGACACCGTCGAATCAGTTGCTGACCGGCATGGCGCTGTTCCTGACCATGTTCATCATGGCCCCGGTGTTCGACCGGGTGAACCAGGACGCTTTGCAGCCCTACCTGAAAGAGCAGATGACCGCCCAGCAGGCCATCGACAAGGCCCAGGGGCCGCTCAAGGACTTCATGCTGGCGCAAACCCGGCAAAGCGACCTCGACCTGTTCATGCGCCTGTCCAAGCGCACCGACATCGCCGGCCCCGACCAGGTGCCGCTGACCATTCTGGTGCCAGCGTTCGTCACCTCTGAGCTGAAGACCGCGTTCCAGATCGGCTTCATGATCTTCATCCCGTTCCTGATCATCGACATGGTGGTGGCCAGTGTGCTGATGGCCATGGGTATGATGATGCTGTCGCCGCTGATCATCTCGTTGCCGTTCAAGATCATGCTGTTCGTGCTGGTCGATGGCTGGGCGCTGATCATGGGTACCCTGGCCAGCAGTTTCGGCGGCGTCTGACGCCGTCAAGGAGAGCCGCCGATGACACCTGAAGTCGCTGTCGACCTGTTCCGTGATGCCCTGTGGCTGACCACCCTGATGGTGGCCGTGCTGGTGGTGCCGAGCCTGCTGGTGGGCCTGGTGGTGGCGATGTTCCAGGCCGCCACGCAGATCAACGAACAGACCCTGAGCTTTCTGCCGCGCCTGTTGGTGATGCTGATCACCCTGATCGTTGCCGGGCCGTGGCTGGTGCAGAAATTCATGGAATACATCACCACACTCTACACCAACATTCCGCAGCTGATAGGTTGATGCGGCGATGCTGGAGCTGACCGACACGCAGATCGGCACCTGGGTCGCCACCTTCATCCTGCCGTTGTTCAGGGTGACGGCGGTGTTGATGACCATGCCGATCTTCGGTACCCGCATGCTGCCGGCGCGGGTCCGCCTGTACGTGGCCGTGGCCATTACCGTGGTCATCGTGCCGGCGTTGCCACCGCTGCCCGAATTCGACCCGTTGAGCCTGAATGGCCTGCTGCTGTGCGCCGAGCAGATCATTGTGGGTGCGCTGTTCGGCCTGGCGCTGCAGTTGCTGTTCCAGACGTTCGTGATTGCCGGGCAGATTGTCGCGGTGCAGATGGGCATGGCCTTCGCGTCCATGGTCGACCCCGCCAACGGCGTCAACGTCACGGTGATCAGCCAGTTCATGACCATGCTGGTGAGCGTGCTGTTCCTGCTGATGAACGGCCATCTGGTGGTGTTCGAGGTATTGACGGAAAGCTTTACCACCTTGCCGGTGGGCAGCGCGCTGGTGGTCAACCACTTCTGGGAGCTGGCCGGGCGCATGGGTTGGGTATTCGCGGCAGGCTTGCTGCTGATCCTGCCGGTAATTGCCGCCTTGCTGGTGGTGAACATCGCCTTCGGCGTGATGACCCGCGCCGCGCCGCAGCTGAACATTTTCTCTATCGGTTTTCCGCTGACCCTGGTCATGGGCATGGTGGTTTTCTGGATTGGCCTGGCCGATATCCTCTCCCACTATCAGGCATTGGCCAGCGAAGCGCTGCAATGGCTGCGTGAACTGGCAAGGGCGCGCTGAGCATGGCAGAAAGCGAGAGCGGCCAGGACAAGACAGAAGAGCCCACCGACAAGCGCAAGCGCACTGCCCGCGAGAAAGGCGAGATCGCGCGCTCCAAGGAGCTGAACACGGTGGCGGTGACACTGGCGGGTGCCGGTGGTTTGCTGGCTTTTGGCGGCCACCTGGCTGAAACCTTGCTGGCCATCATGCACATGAACTTCAGCCTGACCCGCGACATGATCGTCGATGAGCGGGCCATGGCGGCTTTCTTGCTGGCGTCGGGCAAGATGGCCATCTGGGCGGTGCAGCCGATCCTGGTCCTGCTATTCGTGGTTGCCTTCATCGGGCCAATCGCGTTGGGCGGTTTCCTGTTCTCCGGTAGCTTGCTGCAGCCGAAGTTCAGCCGCATGAACCCCTTGTCGGGCATCAAGCGCATGTTCTCGGTCAATGCCCTGACCGAGCTGCTCAAGGCGTTGGCCAAGTTCTTCGTGATTCTGGTGGTTGCGGTGGTGGTGCTGTCCAATGACCGCCAGGCGCTGCTGGCGATCGCCAATGAGCCGCTGGAGCAGGCGATCATTCACAGCCTGCAAGTGGTGGGCTGGAGTGCCTTGTGGATGGCCGCCGGGTTGCTGCTGATTGCTGCGGCGGACGTTCCGTTCCAGCTGTACCAGGCGCACCAGAAGCTGAAAATGACCAAGCAGGAAGTCAAGGACGAATACAAGGACAGCGAGGGCAAGCCTGAGGTCAAGCAGCGCATTCGTCAGCTGCAGCGGGAGGCATCGCAGCGGCGCATGATGGCCGCAATACCCGATGCAGACGTGATCATCACCAACCCGACCCACTATGCGGTGGCCTTGCAGTATGACCCGGAGAAGGGTGGGGTGGCGCCGTTGCTGTTGGCCAAGGGCACGGATTTCGTGGCCTTGAAGATTCGCGAGATTGGCGTGGAGCACAAGGTTCAGATCCTCGAGTCGCCGGCGCTGGCGCGGGCGATCTACTACTCCACCGAAATCGAGCAGGAAATCCCCGCCGGCCTGTACCTGGCGGTGGCGCAGGTGCTGGCCTATGTGTTCCAGATCCGCCAGTACCGCGCGGGCAAGGGCAAGCGGCCGGAGCCTTTGAAAGAAGACCTCCCGATCCCGCCTGATTTGCGCCGCGACAGTTGAGCATAGCCCTTTCGCGGACTCTGTAGGAGCGGGGGGGGGGGGGGGGGGGGGGGGGGGGGGGGGGGGGGG
>NZ_JACVZC010000034.1 GCF_016658545.1 Pseudomonas sp. S37
GGGCGAATCATATCGCCCTTAAGAGGTGTCCGGGATCATTAGGCCAGTTCAGTTTACCCGCGAAGAGGCCGACACAGGAGTAAGCGATTCAGCGCCGCCCAGCCCAACGCTGCCGCAACCACTCCAGGTCTTCCGGCCGGGTCACCTTGATGTTGTCGCTGCGCCCTTCGACCAGCCGCGGCGCCTGCCCGGACCATTCGATGGCAGAAGCTTCATCGGTCACGACCACATCCGACACCAGGCACTCGGCCAACGCCCGGTGCAAGGCCCCAAGGCGGAACATCTGCGGCGTGTAGGCCTGCCAGATGGTGCTGCGGTCCACGGTAGCGCTCACCCGGCCCTTGCCATCGGCACGCTTGAGGGTATCGCGCGCCGGCACCGCCAGCAGGCCGCCCACCGGGTCGTCTGCCAGTTCCGCCAACAGCTTGTCCAGGTCGCTACGCGCCAGGTTCGGCCGCGCGGCATCATGCACCAGCACCCAGTCGCTGTCCGCCGCCCCCTGGGCATGCAGCAGCAGCAAGGCGTTAAGTACCGAGTCGGCGCGCTCGCGCCCACCCGCCGCGCGCTGGATGCGCGGGTCACTGGCGCAGCGCAGGCCGGGCCAGTACGGGTCGTGTTCGGCAATGCTGACCACCACGCCTTTTAGCGCCGGGTGGCCAAGAAAACAGTCGAGGCTGTGCTCGAGAAGGGTCTGCCCGGCCAGCTCCAGGTACTGCTTGGGGCGGTCGGCAGCCATGCGGGCACCAACGCCCGCAGCAGGAATCACGGCCCAGAAGGCCGGCAAGGTATCGATCATTTCTGTGGCAACTGGAAGAGGGTTTCACCCTCTTTGACCATCCCCAATTCATGGCGAGCCCGCTCTTCAACGGTCTCCATGCCTTTTTTCAGCTCCAGCACTTCTGCATCGAGCACGCGATTGCGCTCGAGCAAGCGCTCGTTCTCGGCGTGCTGGTCAGCAATCTGCTGCTTCAGCTCGGTCACTTGCGCCAGGCTGCCGTTGCCCACCCACAGGCGGTACTGCAGGCCACCCAACAGCAGGAGCAGAATAAGGAACACCCAATAGGGACTGCGCATCACGTTATCCAGGTTGAAAAGGCTGCCGTGTACATTTTACGGGGCCTCGAATAGCACGAAGCCTGGCCGAGGCCAGGCTTCGTTGACAGAAACCCGTTGGAATGTAGGAAAGTTCAGTACGAACGTTCCTACAACTCCGGCTGCTGCCTTTTTACCATCTCTTGCTTAGCCGCGAAACTCGGCACGACCACGGTAAACCGCTTTGGCGCCCAGTTGCTCTTCGATACGCAGCAGCTGGTTGTACTTGGAAACGCGGTCGGAACGGCACAGCGAACCGGTCTTGATCTGGCCAGCAGCAGTACCCACGGCCAGGTCGGCAATGGTCGAGTCTTCGGTTTCACCGGAGCGGTGCGAGATCACTGCGGTGTAGCCGGCAGCCTTGGCCATCTGGATGGCTTCCAGGGTTTCGGTCAGCGAGCCGATCTGGTTGAACTTGATCAGGATCGAGTTACCGATGCCCTTCTCGATGCCTTCCTTGAGGATCTTGGTGTTGGTCACGAACAGGTCGTCGCCAACCAGCTGGACTTTTTCACCAATCTTGTCGGTGAGGATTTTCCAGCCAGCCCAGTCAGACTCGTCCAGGCCATCTTCGATCGAGATGATCGGGAAGCGCTCGGTCAGGCCTTTCAGGTAGTCGGCGAAGCCTTCGGCGTCGAACGACTTGCCTTCGCCGGACAGGTTGTACTTGCCGTCTTCGTAGAATTCGGAAGCCGCGCAGTCCAGGGCCAGGGTCACGTCGGTGCCCAGCTTGTAGCCGGCTTTTTCAACGGCTTCGGCGATGGCGCCCAGGGCGTCTTCGTTGGAAGCCAGGTTCGGGGCGAAACCACCTTCGTCACCTACGGCAGTATTCAGGCCACGGGCCTTCAGCACGGCTTTGAGGTGGTGGAAGATTTCGGTACCCATGCGCAGGCCATCGGAGAAGGTCTTGGCGCCAACCGGCTGCACCATGAACTCCTGGATGTCGACGTTGTTGTCGGCGTGCTCGCCACCGTTGATGATGTTCATCATCGGTACTGGCATCGAGTACTGGCCCGGGGTGCCGTTCAGGTTGGCGATGTGCGCGTACAGCGGCAGGTCCTGGTCCTGGGCAGCAGCCTTGGCGGCAGCCAGGGAAACAGCCAGGATGGCGTTGGCGCCCAGCTTGGCCTTGTTCTCGGTACCGTCCAGTTCGATCATGGCGCGGTCCAGGGCCTTCTGGTCGGAAGGGTCCTTGCCCAACAGCAGCTCACGGATCGGGCCATTGATGTTGCCAACGGCCTTCAGCACGCCCTTGCCCAGGTAACGGCTCTTGTCGCCATCACGCAGCTCCAGCGCTTCGCGCGAGCCGGTGGAAGCACCGGACGGCGCGCAAGCGCTGCCGATGATGCCGTTGTCGAGCAGTACATCGGCTTCCACGGTGGGGTTGCCACGCGAGTCGAGAACTTCACGACCTTTGATGTCGACGATTTTTGCCATTGTTGTAAGCACTCCAGAATTGACGAAAACAACGCAGCTTAGGGAATTCTTG
The DNA here is from genome assembly GCF_016658545.1 of Pseudomonas sp. S37. Taxonomy (GTDB): domain Bacteria; phylum Pseudomonadota; class Gammaproteobacteria; order Pseudomonadales; family Pseudomonadaceae; genus Aquipseudomonas. The sequence continues at coordinate 2,582 of NZ_JACVZC010000034.1, forward strand.
CCTTTCACCAGGCAGGGACGCAGCAGGCAGGCCTGGCAAAAGCAACCCCTGACCGAGCGGTCAGGGGTAGATCGGGGCGTACTTTACCCGAGAAATGAGCCTTGCGCGGACTTAACCGTCGGAAAACTCATCAAAGACCTGAAATAATCAGGCCTTGTTCTTCTGGGCCAGGGCCGCCTTGACGAAGCCGCTGAACAGCGGGTGACCGTCACGCGGGGTGGAGGTGAACTCCGGGTGGAACTGGCAGGCGACGAACCATGGGTGGTCCTTGGACTCGACCACTTCGACCAGCGCACCGTCTTCGGAACGGCCGGAGACCACCAGGCCAGCGTCAACCAGCTGCGGCAGCAGGTTGTTGTTGACCTCGTAACGGTGACGGTGACGCTCGGTGATCACGTCCTTGCCGTAGCAGTCGTGCACCTTCGAACCCGCTGCCAGCTGGCAGTCCTGTGCGCCCAGGCGCATGGTGCCGCCCAGGTCGGAAGCTTCGTCGCGGGTTTCGACGGCACCGGTGGCATCGGCCCACTCGGTGATCAGGCCGACCACCGGGTGGCCGCTGTTGCGGTCGAACTCGGTGGAGTTGGCGTCTTTCCAGCCCACCACGTTACGGGCGAACTCGATGACCGCGACCTGCATGCCCAGGCAGATACCCAGGTATGGCACCTTGTTCTCACGGGCGTATTGCACCGCGGTGATCTTGCCTTCCACGCCACGCAGGCCGAAACCGCCTGGTACGAGGATGGCATCGGCGCCTTCGAGCAGGCTGGTGCCCTGGTTCTCGATGTCTTCCGAGTCGATGTAGCGCAGGTTGACCTTGGTACGGTTGGTGATGCCGGCGTGGCTCATCGCTTCGATCAGCGACTTGTACGCATCCAGCAGCTCCATGTACTTGCCGACCATGGCGATGGTCACTTCCTGCTCCGGGTTGAGCTTGGCATCGACTACCTTGTCCCACTCGGACAGGTCGGCACCATTGCACTGCAGGCCGAAGCGCTCGACGACGAAGTCGTCCAGGCCCTGTGCGTGCAGCACGCCCGGGATCTTGTAGATGGTGTCGACGTCTTCCAGCGAAATCACCGCACGCTCTTCAACGTTGGTGAACAGCGCGATCTTGCGACGCGACGAGGCATCGACCGGGTGGTCGGAGCGGCAGATCAGCACGTCTGGCTGCAGGCCGATGGAGCGCAGCTCCTTGACCGAGTGCTGGGTCGGCTTGGTCTTGGTTTCGCCAGCGGTGGCGATGTACGGGACCAGGGTCAGGTGCATCAGCATGGCGCGCTTGGAGCCCACTTCGACACGCAGCTGGCGAATTGCCTCGAGGAACGGCTGCGACTCGATGTCACCCACGGTACCGCCGATTTCCACCAGGGCCACGTCGGCATCGCCGGCGCCCTTGATGATGCGACGCTTGATTTCGTCGGTGATGTGCGGGATGACCTGGATGGTCGCGCCCAGGTAATCACCACGGCGCTCCTTGCGCAGCACGTGCTCGTAGATACGGCCAGTGGTGAAGTTGTTGTTCTGGGTCATGGTGGTGCGGATGAACCGCTCGTAGTGGCCCAGGTCGAGGTCGGTCTCGGCGCCATCGTGGGTGACGAACACTTCACCATGCTGGAACGGGCTCATGGTGCCCGGATCGACGTTGATGTACGGATCCAGTTTGAGCATGGTGACCTTCAGGCCCCGCGCTTCCAGGATGGCCGCCAGGGAAGCCGAGGCAATGCCTTTCCCCAATGAAGAAACAACACCGCCCGTGACGAATATGTAGCGCGTCATGAAAAACCCTAGAAGTCTGCGTTAAGGCGGCCAGCGCCGCCGGAGAAAGCGAAGGAAGGCCGAAGCCCCCGATCACCTGCGTCAATCACAGTGCATCTCGAAAAACTGCCGCGTCTGTACAGACCAGGGATATCCCCGGCATGGAGCTCGCTCGTCATTTCCAGAATCAGCCCAGCAAAAAACTGCTTGGTAATCGGCAACTGCTGTGTTTTCGCGGAACCCACAGAAGTTGTATCAAGAAGGGAGGGTAGTCTACCGGAATGTACCCTTCAGCTCAAACCTTGCGCGTTCGTCGGTAACTGCCAATGTAACTGGCAATCCGCCTGCACCAGGCCCGGCAGGTTGGCCACCGCCAGCAGGCGCTCGCCGTAATACAGCAGCGGCAGGCGCGCACGCAGGAAATGCGGCACGTGCAGCTCATTGAGCAGGCGCTTGAGGTCGCGCCGGCCACGGCCGGCAAGCTCGACAATTTCGCCGCCCTGGCGGTAGGCAACGCGCAAACCGTTCAGCGGTGCTGCGCCAACAAGACGCACGGTACCGTTGCCGGGCAGCGGCAACGGCTGGCTTGTATCGACCCAGGCCAGCTGACCAGTGGGCGGCTGCAGCCAGTCGCCACTCAACCACCAGATGCGCCCATGGCTGCGCAGCAGTTGCCCATCGGCCAATCGCCAGACCGGCTGGGCATCGGCGGCGGCGTCGCGCAGGTCCGCCCAACCGGCCCAATGCCGGGTGTCGGGCAGGCGGGTGCGTTGGCTCAGCCAGTATTGCAGGGCATTGCGCTGGCGGGCCGGCGACAGGGCCGCGAGCGTGGCCAGGTCGAGGGAGTCCAGGCCCGGCCAGGCGACGGGCGCCCCCTCCCCCGCCAGCGCCAGGTCAGCCTGTGCCAACTCGTCCAGCAGGCCCAGTGCCTCGCCCAGATGATCTGCGGCCCGGGCGAAATTCCGGGCAGCCTGCGGCCAACGCTGCTGCAAGCGCGGGAACACGTCGCTGCGCAGGTAGTTGCGGGCAAATTGTGTGTCGGCGTTTGAGGGGTCTTCGATCCAGCTCAGCCCGTGGGCCTTGGCGTAGTCCTGCAACTGTTGCCGGGAACAGCCCAGCAATGGCCTGGCCAGGCTACCCTGCCCCAGCGCCCGCTGCCCCGGCATGGCGGCCAGGCCGCGCAGGCCGGCGCCGCGTAGCAGGCGGAACAGCAGGGTCTCGGCCTGGTCGTCGCGGTGTTGCCCGGTGAACAGGATATCGCCGGGGCCGAGGGCTTGCCTGAAGGCAGCATAGCGGGCGTCGCGGGCGGCCTGTTCAAGGCTGGCGCCGGGGGTGACCTGGACGTGGGTGACCTGGAGTTCGATGCCGAGGTTGTCGCAGATGGCTTGGCAGTGGGCGGGCCAGGCGTCGGCGGCGGGTTGCAGGCCGTGGTGGATGTGGATGGCGCGCAGCGGGGGTGAGGCGTGGTTGCGGGCGTAGTCGGCCAGCAGGTGCAGGAGAACGGTGGAATCAAGGCCGCCAGAGAAGGCGATGTACCAGGTGGGGGCGTTGAGCCAGGGGGTGAGGTTGATCATCGAACCCGCACTCCATTCAAGGAAGCATTCGCGGGTAAACCCGCTCCCACAGGGATCGCGCCGCCCCAGTGGGCTACGCTGTACCTGTGGGAGCGGGTTCACCCGCGAACACCGGCGAAGCCGGTGCCATCAACCACAAGGGCCGCGCAGCGGCACCAGGGCTAGATCACAGAATCAGAGGCCGTAGCTCATCAGGCGCTCGTAACGGCGGGCCAGCAGCGCGTCGTTGTCGAACTTGCCGAGCATGTCCAGCTGCTGCACCAGGTCGGCGCGGATGCTTTCCGACATGGTGGCCGGGTCACGGTGGGCGCCGCCCAGCGGCTCCTGGATGACCTTGTCGACAATGTTCAGGCTCTTCAGGCGCTCGGCAGTAATGCCCATGGCCTCAGCTGCGTCAGCCGCCTTGTCGGCCGTCTTCCACAGGATCGACGCACAGCCTTCCGGCGAGATCACCGAGTAGGTGGAATACTGCAGCATGTTCAGCTGGTCGCACACGCCAATGGCCAGTGCACCGCCGGAACCGCCTTCACCGATCACGGTGGCGATGATCGGGGTTTTCAGGCGTGCCATCACACGCAGGTTCCAGGCAATGGCTTCGCTCTGGTTGCGCTCTTCGGCGTCGATGCCCGGGTAGGCGCCCGGGGTATCGATGAAGGTCAGGATCGGCATTTTGAAGCGCTCGGCCATTTCCATCAGGCGACAGGCCTTGCGGTAGCCTTCAGGGCGCGGCATGCCGAAGTTGCGGCGTACCTTTTCGCGCACTTCACGGCCCTTCTGGTGGCCGATGACCATGACCGGCTTGCCGTCCAGGCGTGCGGTACCGCCCACGATGGCGGCGTCGTCGGAGAAGTGGCGGTCGCCGTGCAGCTCTTCGAATTCGGTGAAGATGTGCTCCAGGTAGTCCAGGGTGTATGGACGACGCGGGTGGCGGGCCAGGCGGGCGATCTGCCAGCTGGTCAGGTTGCCGAAGATGCTTTCGGTCAGGGTGTTGCTCTTGTCTTGCAGACGGGCAATTTCATCGCTGATGTTCAGCGAGTTGTCGTTGCCCACCAGGCGCAGGCCTTCAATCTTGGCTTGCAGGTCGGCAATCGGCTGTTCGAAATCGAGAAAATTCGGGTTCATAGTCATCCGTCTTGGGTCTACGGCCAGGCGGCCGGCCGGTTGATCCGTTTGGCGCCCTACCTTAAGGGATCAGGCGCATTCAGGTCGAGATTAAATTTTTGTCGGTTCAACGATATTGCAGGAAGACGTTCTCACGCCCGAACTGGTCACGCAGTGCCTGAATCAGCCCGTCAGCCGGGTCGATCGCCCACTGCTCGCCGAACTGCAGCATGGCCTTGGCGTCACTGCCGGTGTACTCCAGGGTGATCGGGCACGCACCGCGGTGGCGGGTGATCAGCTCACCCAGCCACTTCAGGCGGTCGCCCTTCAGCGCTTCGTGCGCCACCTTCAGGCGCAGGCTCTCGGCCAGCTTGGTGCGTGCGTCTTCCATGGTCATTACCTGCTTCACCCGCAGGCGCAGGCCACCGGAGAAGTCGTCATTGCTGACTTCGCCCTCGACCACCACCATGGCGTCGTTCTGCAGCAAGGACTGTGCCGCGATGTAGGCGTCGGCAAACAGCGAGGCCTCGATACGCCCGGAGCGGTCGTCCAGGGTGACAAAGCCCATCTTGTCACCCTTCTTGTTCTTCATCACCCGCAGGGCAATGATCATGCCGGCGATGGTCTGGGTTTCGCGTGACGGCTTGAGGTCGATGATGCGCTGGCGGGCAAAGCGGCGGATCTCGGTCTCGTACTCGTCGATCGGGTGGCCGGTCAGGTACAGGCCAAGGGTGTCCTTTTCGCCCTTCAGGCGCTCCTTCAGGGTCAGTTCGCGCACCTTGCGGTGGTTGGCGTAAACATCCACATCCACGGCGTCGAACATACTGCCGAACAGGTCGACGTGGCCGCTGTCAGCGGTATGCGCGGCCTGCTCGGCGGCCTTGATGGCTTCGCCCAGCGCCGAGAGCAGGGTCGCCCGGTTGATGTCGATGTTGGCCTGGTAGGCCTTGATCTCGTCATGGAAGTGCGGGCCCAGGCGATCCAGCGCGCCGCTGCGCACCAGCGCATCCAGGGTACGTTTGTTGACCCGCTTGAGGTCGATGCGTTCACAGAAATCGAACAGGTCCTTGAACGGCCCGCCCTGGGCACGGGCTTCGACGATGGCCTCCACCGGGCCTTCGCCGACGCCCTTGATGGCGCCCAGGCCGTAGACGATACGGCCATCATTGTTCACGGTGAACTTGAAGTCGGAGAAGTTCACGTCTGGCGCGTCGAGGCGCAGCTTCATGCTGCGCACTTCCTCGACCAGCACCACCACCTTGTCGGTGTTGTGCATGTCCGCCGACAGTACCGCCGCCATGAACGGCGCCGGGTAGTGGGTTTTCAGCCAGGCGGTCTGGTACGACACCAGGCCATAGGCGGCGGAGTGGGATTTGTTGAAGCCGTAACCGGCAAACTTTTCTACCAGGTCGAAGATGTTACCGGCCAGGTCCGCATCGATATTGTTGGCGACGCAACCTTCGATGAAACCACCGCGCTGCTTGGCCATTTCCTCGGGCTTTTTCTTACCCATTGCCCGGCGCAACATGTCGGCGCCGCCGAGGGTATAGCCGGCCATGACCTGGGCAATCTGCATCACCTGTTCCTGGTACAGGATGATGCCATAGGTCGGTGCCAGTACCGGCTTGAGGCCTTCATACTGGTAGTCCGCATGCGGGTAGGCCAGCTCGGCGCGGCCGTGCTTGCGGTTGATGAAGTCGTCCACCATGCCCGATTGCAGCGGGCCCGGGCGGAACAGTGCCACCAGTGCGATGAGGTCTTCCAGGCAGTCGGGCTTGAGCTTCTTGATCAGCTCCTTCATGCCGCGCGATTCAAGCTGGAACACCGCTGTGGTTTCGGCCTTCTGCAGCAGCTCGTAGGTCTTGCGGTCGTCCAGCGGGATGAAGTCGATGTTGACGTCGGGCAGGTTTTTCTTGGCCTGCTCGCGGTTGATGATTTCCATCGCCCATTTGATGATGGTCAGGGTACGCAGGCCGAGGAAGTCGAACTTCACCAGGCCGGCGGCCTCGACGTCATCCTTGTCGAACTGGGTTACCAGGCCGCCGCCCTCTTCGTCACAGGCGATCGGCGAAAAGTCGGTGAGCTTGGTTGGGGCAATTACCACACCACCGGCGTGCTTGCCGGTACCCCGGGTCACGCCTTCCAGTTTCAGGGCCATGTCCCAGATTTCGCGGCCGTCCTCATCGCTTTTGAGGAAGTCGCGCAGGATTTCTTCCTGCTCGTAGGCCTTCTCCAGGGTCATGCCCACTTCAAACGGGATCATCTTCGACAGGCGGTCGGCCAGGCCGTAGGACTTGCCCTGCACCCGCGCCACGTCACGTACCACCGCCTTGGCGGCCATGGTACCGAAGGTGATGATCTGGCTGACCGCGTTGCGGCCATAAGCCTCGGCCACGTAGTCGATCACCCGGTCACGGCCGTCCATGCAGAAGTCGACGTCGAAGTCGGGCATGGAAACCCGTTCAGGGTTGAGGAAGCGCTCGAACAGCAGGTCGTAGGCCAGCGGGTCGAGGTCGGTGATCTTCAGTACGTAGGCCACCAGCGAGCCGGCACCCGAACCACGGCCCGGGCCAACCGGTACGTCGTTGTTCTTGGCCCACTTGATGAAGTCCATAACGATCAGGAAGTAACCGGGGAAGCCCATCTGGATGATGATGTCCAGCTCGAACTTCAGGCGGTCCAGGTAAACTTGGCGCTTCTCTTCATAGTTGGGCGTGGTGTCTTTCGGCCACAGCACTGCCAGGCGCTCTTCCAGGCCTTCGTGGGACACATGCCGCAGGTAATCGTCGATGCCCATGCCGTTGGGCGTGGGGAAGTCAGGCAGGAAGTACTTGCCCAGCTGTACCTGGATGTTGCAACGCTTGGCGATCTCGACGGTGTTGGCAATGGCATCGGGCAGGTCGCTGAACAGCTCGGCCATTTCCTCGGCCGACTTCAGGTACTGCTGGTCGCTGTAGCCACGCGGGCGGCGCGGGTCGTCGAGGGTCCAGCCTTCACCGATGCACACACGGGTTTCGTGGGCGTCGAAGTCGGTCTGCTTGATGAAACGCACATCGTTGGTGGCCACCAGTGGCGCGCCAAGCTTGTCGGCCAGGGCCACGGCAGCGTGCACGTACTCTTCGTCGCGGGCGCGATTGGTGCGCTGCACTTCGACGTAGAAGCGCTCGGGGAACATGCCCATCCAGTCCTGCAGCAGCGCCGCCGCCTCATCGTCACGCCCCGACAGCAGGGCCATGCCAATGTCGCCCTCCTTGCCTGCGGACAGGGCGATCAGGCCCTCGCTGGCAGGCGCGATCCATTCACGTTGCAGGATCACCAGGCCGTTGCGCTGGCCGTCGGTCCAGCCGCGCGAAATCAGTTCGGTGAGGTTGCGGTAGCCTTGGGGGTCCATGGCCAGGAAGCAGATGCGCGACAGCGGGGCTTCCGGGTCGGCGCCGGCCAGCCACAGGTCAGCACCACAGATCGGCTTGATGCCGGCGCCCATGGCGGTCTTGTAGAACTTGACCAGCGAGCACATGTTGCTCTGGTCGGTGATGGCCACCGCCGGCATGTTCATCCCGGCCAGCGCCTTGGCCAGCGGTTTGATCCGCACCAGGCCGTCGACCAGCGAGAATTCGGAGTGGACGCGCAGGTGAACGAAGGGAACCGACATGGAAGATCCTGTAGCAGTGCTGAACGACAAGGGCGGGATTGTAGCTTAAATAGGGATGGGATTTGGGTTGCGGTGTCGCACAGTGACCAAAGAATATGAGCCCGCCGCGGACCCTGTAGGAGCGGGTTCACCCGCGAAGAGCCCAACGCGGTGAATGGCACCGGCTGCGCCGGTGTTCGCGGCTAAAGCCGCTCCCACAGGGGTTAGCGTAACGCCTGCAGGAGCGTGCCAACAGGTCAGATCAGGGAATCGATGACGCCTTCACGCGCTTCCCAGGCCGCCCGCACCGGGGCGAAGGACCGCCGATGAATGGGCGTAGGCCCCAACCGCGCCAAAGCCTCAAGGTGCACCGGCGTCGGATAACCCTTGTGTCCACCCATGCCATACCCCGGGTAGATCAGCTCGAAAGCGCTCATCTCGCGGTCACGGGTCACCTTGGCCAGGATCGAAGCGGCTGCAATGGCCGGCACCTGGCTATCCCCTTTGACCACCGGCGCTGCCGGTACCGCCAGTTTCGGGCATCGGTTACCGTCAATCAGGGCCAGCTTCGGCGTAACGTGCAGGCCTTCGACCGCGCGCTGCATGGCCAGCATGGTGGCCTGCAGGATGTTCAGGCGGTCGATTTCCTCGACCTCGGCGCGGGCGATGCAAAAGCTCAGGGCCTTTTCGCAGATCTCGTCGAACAGTGCCTCACGCTTGGCTTCGGTGAGTTTTTTCGAGTCGTTCAGGCCGAGGATTGGCCGCGCCGGGTCGAGGATTACCGCCGCCGTTACCACCGCGCCGCACAGCGGGCCGCGGCCCACTTCGTCAACGCCGGCGACCAGGTCTTCGACCAAGTTGAAGTCCAGTCCAATTTGCATGTCAGCGGTCCTTGAGCAGGGCCAGTACCGCCTCGGCCGCCTGGTTGGAGGCGTCGCGGCGCAGGGTGCGGTGAATTTCGTCGAAACGTTCGGTTTGCTGGCTACCATCACGCACCAGCGGTGCCAACGTATTGGCCAACGCTTCGCTGGTGGCGTCGTCCTGCAGCAACTCAGGCACCAGCTCACGCTGGGCCAGCAGGTTCGGCAACGACACGTAGGGGCTTTTCACCAGGCGCTTGAGAATCCAGTAGGTCAGCGGCGCCAGGCGGTAGGCCACCACCATCGGCCGCTTGTACAGCAAGGCTTCGAGGGTGGCGGTACCCGAGGCGATCAACACCGCGTCACAGGCTGCCAGCGCCTGGTGCGACTGGCCATCGAGCAGGGTCAGCGGCAATTGCCGACCTTCGAGCATCTGTTCGACCTGGGCGCGCCGCGCAGCGTTGGCGCAAGGCAGCACGAAACGCACCCCCGGCACCTGCTGGCTCAAGCGCTCGGCAGCATTGAGGAACAACGCACCCAGGCGCCCTACCTCGCCACCCCGGCTGCCCGGCATCAGTGCCACCACAGGCCCTTCGCCAAGCCCCAGTGCGGCACGCGCGGCCGGGCGGTCAGCTTGCAGCGGGATGGTGTCAGCCAGCGGGTGGCCGACAAAACGCACCGGCACGCCCTGCTCTTCATAGAACCGCGCCTCGAACGGCAGCAGTGTCAGCATCAGGTCGCAGCCTTCACGAATCTTCAGCACACGCTTCTGCCGCCAGGCCCAGACCGACGGGCTCACGTAGTGCACGGTCTTGATCCCGGCCTGGCGCAGTTTCAGTTCGATGTTGAGGGTAAAGTCAGGGGCGTCGATACCGATGAACACATCCGGCTTTTCATTGATCAGGGTCTGGATCAGCAACTTGCGCCGCTTGAGCAGTTCGCGCAGACGACCCAGCACTTCGACCAGGCCCATGACCGCCAGGCGTTCCATCGGAAAGTACGATTGCAGGCCTTCGGCCTCCATCAGCGGGCCGCCAACGCCGATAAACCGTACATCAGGGTGGCGTGCCTTGAGGGCACGCATCAAACCTGAACCCAGAATGTCGCCGCTGGCCTCACCGGCGACCAGCGCTACGCAAAGCTGGGCCATATCAGCGGGTAATGCCGCGGGCGGAGTTCACGATCGACTGGCGGAACAGCTCGACCTCAGGGTGTTGCGCGGCAGGCTCGGCCAGTTCCTTGAGCGCGTCTTCGACGGTCAGGCCCTGACGGTAGACAATCTTGTAGCAACGGCGCAGCACATGGATCACCTCGTCGCTGAAACCGCGGCGGCGCATGCCTTCGAAGTTCATGCTGCGGGCTTCGGCCGGGCTACCGAACACGGTCACGAACGCCGGAACATCTTTGCCGATCGCCGTGCCCATGCCGGAAAACGCGTGAGCACCGATATGGCAATACTGGTGCACCAGGGTATAACCGGAGAGGATCGCCCAGTCGCCCACATGTACATGGCCGGCCAATGCCGTGTTGTTGACCAGGATGCAGTGGTTGCCAATGACGCTGTCGTGGCCGATGTGGGCATAGGCCATGATCAGGTTATGGTCGCCCACGGTGGTTTCGGCGCGGTCCTGAACGGTTCCGCGGTGAATGGTCACCCCTTCACGGATCACGTTGTGGTCGCCAATTACCAGGCGTGTGGGCTCACCCTTGTACTTGAGGTCCGGGGTGTCTTCGCCAATCGAGGAAAACTGAAAGATACGGTTGTGCTTGCCGATACGGGTCGGCCCCTTGAGCACAACATGCGGGCCGATGACGGTGCCCTCCCCGACTTCTACATCAGGGCCAACGATCGACCAAGGGCCGACCTCGACGCCATCGGCTAGCTTGGCCGACGGATCGATAATGGCCCGAGGATCAATCGAATTCATAGGGTCTGTTCCGCGCAGGTGATTTCTGCCGAGCAAACCGGCTTGCCGTCCACCAGGGCGCGGCATTCGAACTTCCATACCATGCGCTTGCGGCTGAGGAACTTGGCTTCCAGCACCAACTGGTCACCCGGCAGTACCGGCTGACGGAAACGCAGTTTGTCGGAACCGACGAAGTAATACAGGGTGCCATCGGCCGGCTTGGCATCGAGTATCTTGAAACCCAGAATCCCGGCCGCCTGGGCCATGGCTTCGATGATCAAAACGCCCGGCATGATTGGATGACCCGGGAAGTGGCCATTGAAGAACGGCTCATTGATGCTGACATTCTTGTAGGCACGAATGCTCTGGGCCTCGAAGTCCAGATCCGTCACACGGTCCACCAGCAGGAACGGGTAACGGTGAGGCAGGTATTCGCGAATCTCGTTGATGTCCATCATTTCGGGGGGAAGCCTGTAATAAGAATAGGGAGCGCAGGTGCTGACCGCACGCTCCTTTTGCAATCCAAAGAGGAGCCAGCTAGCGACTGTTCACTCTTGCTCAGGGAATGGTATCAGCCTTCTGATGTCGGCAGGCCACCTGAGGTCACGGTATCGACGCGTTTTTCCAGCTGCTGAAGGCGCTTGGCCATGTCATCGAGCTGGCGGATACGCGCAGCGCTCTTGCGCCAGTCAGCCAACGGCTGCATGGCTGTGCCGGATGAATAGGACCCGGGTTCGGTGATCGAACGGGTTACCATGGTCATGCCGGAAATAAATACGTTGTCGCAAACATCAATATGCCCCACCAGGCCAACGCCGCCGGCCAGCATGCAATGCTTGCCGATGCGCGTACTGCCCGAGATGCCCACACAAGCGGCCATGGCGGTGTGGTCACCGATCTGTACGTTGTGGGCGATCTGGATCTGGTTGTCGAGCTTGACCCCGTCACCAATCCGCGTGTCGGACAGCGCGCCACGGTCAACCGCGGTATTGACACCGATTTCCACGTCATCACCAATGGTGACGCCGCCAATCTGGGCGATCTTGCGCCAGATGCCCTTCTCGTTGGCAAAGCCGAAGCCTTCGCCGCCGATCACGGCACCCGACTGTATGACCACACGCTTGCCGATGGTGACGTCGTGGTACAACGTCACCCGCGGCGCCAGCCAGCCACCCTCACCGACAACGCAACGCGCGCCGATGAAGCAATGTGCGCCGATGCATACGTTTGCCTCGATACGCGCACCGCTTTCGATAACCGCGAACGGCCCGATGCTGGCGCTGGCGTCCACCTGTGCGTCCTCAGCCACCACGGCGCTGGGATGGATTCCCGCCACAGCCTTGGGTTTGGGGTCGAACAGGTGGGAAATACGCGCATACGCCTGGTACGGGTCGGCTACGATCAGGGCATTGCCGGCGAAGCTTTCGGCATCCGCAGCCTTGAGCAATACCGCACCCGCCTGGCAGTTATCCAGGTATTTGCGGTACTGCGGGTTGGCGAGGAAGCTCAACTGACCGGGGCCAGCCTCTTGCAAGGTGGCCAGCCCGGTAATCTGCAGCGCCTCGGGCCCCTTGAGGGTGGCACCGAGGGCCTCGGCCAACTGGCCTAGCGTCATGGTCACACTCATATCAACGGGCTTGGTTCATGCGCTCGATGACCTGGCGGGTGATGTCGTACTGAGGTTTGACATCAATGACCGCGCCACGCTCGAGGACCAGGTCGAAACCGCCCTTCTTGATCACTTCTTCGACAGCGCCATCCAGCTTCGGCTTCAGTTGCTTGAGCATGTCACGGTCAGCAACGGCCTTGGCTTCGTTCAGCTCCTTGGACTGGAACTGGAAGTCACGGGCTTTTTGCTTGAACTCGAGCTCCAGGCGCTCACGCTCCTGCTGCTGCATCTTGTCGCCGCCCTTGATCAGGCGGTCCTGGATGCCCTTGGCGCTGCTTTCCAGGCTTTTCAGCTTGGTCAGTTGCGGGCCGAATTTTTTCTCGGCATCGACCGCGTACTTCTTGGCGGCATCCGATTCAAGCAGGGCCATCTGATAGTTCAGGACGGCAACCTTCATTTCGGCGAATGCCGGGGTGGCGACCAGCGCCGCGGCCACTACGGCCAATTGAGCCAATTTACGCACGATGCACTCCTGGATAAACCGTTGTCATTAAGCAGGGGCCGACCTTAGAAGGTCTGGCCCAGAGAGAATTGGAACACCTGGGTATCGGCATCGTCCGGCTTCTTGACCGGCATTGCCAGGCTGAAGCTCAGCGGGCCCAGTGCGGTAATCCAGGTCACGCCCAGACCGACCGAGCTGGCCATGCCCGAGAAGCCGACCTTTTCGCAATCAGGCTTGTTGCCGCAATTGGTGTCGAACACGTTACCCACGTCCCAGAACACGGAGGTGCGCAGCGAGCGCTGGTCCTTGACGAACGGCAGCGGGAACAGCAGTTCTACACCGCCTTGCACCAACACGTTACCACCGAACGGCAGCGGATCCTGGTCCGGGTCGGCGATGGTACCGGGCTTGCCACCCGGGTTGCCTTCACCGCGGCTCGGAGTACTGCGTGGGCCCAGGCTGCTGTCCTTGAAGCCACGGACGGAGTTGAAGCCACCCGCGAAGTAGTTCTCGTAGAACGGCAGGCCGGAGGTGCTGCCGTAACCATCACCATAGCCCAGCTCGGTGTGCAGGCGCAGGGTGTAGTCGTTGCTGATCGGCTGGAACAGCTGGCCACGGTAGTCAAGCTTGAAGAACGACAGGTCGCTGCCTGGAATGGTCGATTCCAGGGTCAGGCTTTGCGAGTGACCACGGGTCGCCAGTACGCCCTTGTTCAGGGTCGACTCGGACCAGCCGATCGAAGCCTTGAAGTTGAGGAAGTTGTCGCCTTCCTGGTCGAGGAAGTCGAAGATCTCGTCAACGGTGTACTTGCCGGTCTTGATCTTGTCCTGCTGTACGCTCAGGCCGTAGGTCAGGCGCGAGGTTTCGCTGATCGGGTAACCCAGGCTCACGCCGGCACCGTAGCTGTCGACCGCATAGCTGGCCACGTCGACGTCGAGGTCATCGTAGTCGGTGCTGCGGTAGAAGGCGTTGTAGCCCAGGCTCACGCCGTCGGCCGTGAAGTAGGGGTCCACGAAGCCGAAGTTGTAGCGGGTCTGGTATTCCGAACGGGTCAGGCCGACGGATACCTTGTTACCGGTACCGAGGAAGTTGCTCTGGCTGATCGAACCACCCAGGATCAGGCCGGCGCTCTGGGCGAAACCGACGCTGGCGGTGATCGAACCGGAGGCCTGCTCTTCGACACTGTAGTTGACGTCGACCTGGTCATCGGTGCCCGGCACCGGCGGGGTCTCGACGTTGACTTCCTTGAAGAAGCCCAACCGCTCGAGGCGGGTCTTGGACTGGTCGATCAGGTAGGTCGACGCCCAGCCGCCTTCCATCTGGCGCATCTCGCGACGCAGCACTTCGTCTTCGGTCTTGGTGTTGCCGCGGTAGTTGATGCGGTTGACGTAGGCACGCTTGCCCGGGTCGACCACGAACATGATGTCGACCGTGTGGTCCTGGTCGTTCGGCTGTGGCACACCGTTGACGTTGGCGAAGGTGTAGCCTTCGTTACCCAGGCGGCGGGTAATCAGCTCGGACGTGGTGGTCATCACCTTGCGCGAGAATACCTGGCCCGGCTGCACCAGCAGCAGCGACTTGACCTGGTCTTCCGGCACCTTGAGGTCACCGGACAGCTTCACGTCGCGAACGGTGTACTTCTCGCCTTCGTTGATGTTGACGGTGATGTAGACGTGCTTCTTGTCCGGGGTGATCGACACCTGGGTGGAGGCGATGTCCATGTTGATGTAGCCGCGGTCCAGGTAGTAGGAACGCAGGCGCTCCAGGTCACCGGAGAGTTTTTCGCGGGCGTACTTGTCGTCGTTCTTGAAGAACGACAGCCAGTTGGTGGTCTTCAGCTCGAACAGCTGGCCCAGGGTGTCATCGTCGAACACGTTGTTGCCAACGATGTTGATGTGCTGGATGGCAGCGACGGTGCCTTCGTTGATCTTGATCTTCAGCGCCACACGGTTGCGCGGCTGCGGCACCACCTCGGCGTCGACCTCGGCCGAGTAGCGGCCCTGGGCCACATACTGGCGCTGCAGCTCGTTACGCACGCCTTCGAGGGTGGCACGCTGGAAGATCTCGCCTTCGGCCAGGCCCGATTGCTTCAGGCCCTTCATCAGGTCTTCGGTGCTGATCGCCTTGTTGCCTTCGATCTCGATGCTCGACACCGACGGGCGCTCGACCACGTTGATGATCAGCACATTGCCATCGCGGTTCAACTGGATGTCCTGGAAGAACCCGGTCTTGAACAGGGAACGGGTCGAGTCCACCAGGCGGCGGTCATCGGCCTGGTCGCCGACGTTCAGCGGCAGAGCACCGAACACGCTGCCGGCGGAAACCCGCTGCAGGCCGTTGACGCGAATATCGGAGATGGTGAAGGACTCGGCGTGAACTTCAGCGATCATCAGTGCGGACATGACCGCAGTTAGCAGCAGACGTTTCATGAAGTCCTTTTATTCCAACTGGCAATAAACAACCCGCTGCAGCAAAACAGCAGCAGGTTCGCAATTGAGCGAAGCTTTATAGTCGACCCAGATCGTTGATCAGGGCGAGCAACATCACCCCTATGACCAAACTGATACCGATCTGGACCCCCCAACCTTGCACCCGATCCGACAGCGGACGACCGCGCGCCCACTCGACCAGGTAAAACAGCAAATGCCCCCCATCCAGTACAGGAATGGGCAGCAGGTTAAGAACCCCCAGGCTTATGCTCAGGTAGGCCAGGAAATTCAGGAAATCCCCCACGCCGGACTGGGCTGAAGCGCCCGCCACTTTAGCAATGGTTATCGGTCCACTCAAGTTTTTTACCGAGAGCTCCCCGAACAGCATTTTCTTCAACGATTCGAGGGTCAGCACACTCATGTTCCAGGTGCGCGACAGGCCCTCACCCACCGCATCAAGCGGGCCGTAGCTGACTTCGCGGAGCATGTCGGCAGGCCATTCGCCACCTTTTACCCCCGCACCCAGGTACCCCCCCAGGGCCTTGCCCTCGCCCTTGTGGGCCAGGGTCACCGGCACGTCCAGGGCCGCGCCGTCACGCGCCACGCGCACCAGCACCTCGGCATCCGGGCGGGCGCGTACACGGTCGACCACCTGCTGCCATTCGGTCACCGCCACGCCGTCGACTGCCAGCAGCTTGTCGCCGGTTTTCAGGCCGGCAGCGGCCGCAGGCCCCTTCGGATCGATCTCGGCCAGCACGGGCGCAATCGCCGGGCGCCAAGGGTGCAACCCGAGGGACTGGATCGGGTCAGGCTCATCAGCGCCTTTAAGCCAGCTGTCCAGCTTGACCTGCAACTGGCGCTCGGCGCTCGCGCCTTCGTCGCGCACGCCAACCTGCAAGGTACCGCTTTCGCCCAGGCGGCGAACCAACTGCAAATTGACCGCCGACCAACCGTTGGTCGGCTTGCCGTCGATAGAGACGATTTCCTGACCTGCGGTCAGCCCCGCCGATGCCGCCAGGCTGCCAGTATCGACAGCACCGATGACGGGGCGGATTTGCTGGGTACCCAGCATCGCCAGCACCCAGAAGAACAGGATCGCCAGCAGGAAGTTGGCGATCGGGCCAGCCGCGACGATCGCGATACGCTGGCGCACCGACTTGCGGTTGAACGACTGCCCGGCCAATGCGGCCGGCACATCGCCTTCGCGCTCGTCGAGCATTTTCACGTAGCCGCCCAATGGGATGGCCGCCACCACGAACTCCGTGCCGTGGCGGTCATGCCAGCGCAGCAGCGGCGTGCCGAAGCCCACCGAGAAGCGCAGCACCTTGACGCCGCAGCGGCGCGCCACCCAGAAGTGGCCAAATTCGTGGAAGGTAACCAGCACACCCAAGGCCACGAGGGTGCCGATAATCATGTAGAGCGCTGTCATGTCCATCTCCGAATGATGTTCAGCGGGCCGGCTTCACGCCTGGCCCCTCATGAACCTGGGCAGGCCTGCGTCAGCGACCGTGACGCCTCAGCCACTCACGGGAAAGCTCCCGGGCACGCTGGTCGGCGGCGAACACCGCGTCCAGCGACGGCAGCGGCACAACGGGCTCCTGATCAAGCACTTGCTCGATCATACCCGCGATTTCCGGGAAGCGGATACGCCGCTCGAGAAATGCCTCGACCGCCACTTCGTTGGCCGCATTGAGCACCGCGGGTGCGCTGTTGCCGGCCTCGGCTGCCTGTCGCGCCAGGCGCAGGCAAGGGAAACGTTGCTCGTCGGGCGCCTGGAAATCCAGACGGGCGATGGCGAACAGGTCCAGCGGTGCCACGCCGGAATCGATCCGCTCAGGCCAGGCCAGCGCGTTGGCGATCGGCGTGCGCATGTCCGGGTTGCCCAACTGCGCCAGTACAGAGCCGTCCACATAGTCGACCAGCGAGTGGATCACGCTCTGTGGATGCACCACCACTTCGACCTTGGCCGGCGCAGCATCGAACAACCAGCAGGCTTCGATCAGCTCCAGGCCCTTGTTCATCATGCTGGCCGAATCGACGGAAATCTTGCGACCCATCGACCAGTTGGGGTGCGCGCAGGCTTGCTCCGGGGTCACATCCAGCAGCGCCTCTACCGGCGTCTCACGGAACGGCCCACCCGAGGCAGTAAGCAGGATCCGGCGCACGCCCACGGCGCTCAGGCCACGGGCATAGTCGCCAGGCATGCACTGGAAGATTGCATTGTGCTCGCTGTCGATCGGCAGCAGTACGGCACCATTGCGCCGCACCGCCTCCATGAACAGCGCGCCCGACATCACCAGCGCTTCCTTGTTGGCCAGCAACACCTTCTTGCCCGCCTCGACGGCTGCCAAGGTAGGGCGCAAGCCGGCAGCACCGACGATCGCCGCCATCACGGCATCCACCTCGGCCGCCGACGCCACCTGGCACAGCCCGGCCTCGCCTTCCAGCACTTCGGTGGCACAACCGGCCGCTGCCAGGCCTGCACGCAGCCTCACGGCCGCCTCGGCACTCGGCACCACAGCGAACGCCGGGCGATGGCGCACACACAGGGCCAACAGTTCATCGACCCG
Source organism: Pseudomonas sp. S37 (assembly GCF_016658545.1). GTDB lineage: Bacteria > Pseudomonadota > Gammaproteobacteria > Pseudomonadales > Pseudomonadaceae > Aquipseudomonas. Next base: position 20,520 of record NZ_JACVZC010000034.1, read on the forward strand.
CGAATAGCCACTGAGGGCGAACGCCTGGTAGCGATCAGGGTGCCGCGCAATCACGTCCAGCGTGCTCAGGCCGATGGAACCGGTGGCCCCAAGCACGGTAATACGCTGCGGGCGACTCACATCACACCCCATTCGGCAGCCCACAGCAGCACGGCGAAGATCGGGATCGCGGCAGTCAGGCTGTCGATGCGATCCAGCACGCCACCATGACCGGGCAGCAGGTTGCTGCTGTCCTTGATACCAGAGCGGCGCTTGAACATGCTCTCGGTCAGGTCACCGACCACCGAGGCCATCACCAGCAACGCAGCGCCCAGCAGGCCCAGCAGGATCTGGCCAACGCCCCAGTCGCGGCTGATGCCGACCCCCAGGGTAATCAGCAAGCTGACTGCCAGGCCGCCATACACGCCTTCCCAGCTTTTGCCCGGGCTGACCTGCGGGGCCAGCTTGCGCTTGCCGAATGCCCGGCCAGAGAAGTACGCGCCAATGTCGGCAGCCCACACCAGCACCATGACCGACAGGATCAGCCAGTTGCCCAAGGGCCAGTGCTTGAGCAGCACCAGCCCTTGCCAGGCTGGCAGCAACACCAGCAGGCCGATCAGCAACCGGCAGGCGGCACTGGCCCACAGTTCGCTGCTGCGCGGGTAGGTAAGCACCAGCCAGGTGGCCAGCCCCCACCAGATCACCGCAGCGCCGAGCACCCAGGGCGCCAGCTCCGGAAGGATATACAGCAGCATCAGCGCCCCGGCGACCACCGCGGCATAAGCTATGCGCAGCGGTTGGGCCATCAGCCCGGCCAGGCGCGCCCACTCCCAGGCACCGAGGGTCACCACGAAGCCGATGAACAGGGCGAAGTCCCCACCGTTGAGCAGGAAGAAACCGCCCAGCGCGATCGGCAGCAGGATCAGCGCGGTAATGATGCGTTGTTTAAGCATTAAGCACGAGCTCCAGCCTCGACCTGCTCGCTGGTCTTACCGAAGCGGCGCTGGCGCGAAGCGAAATCGGCCAGGGCATTGCGCATGGCCTCGTGTTTGAAGTCCGGCCAGTACAGGTCGGAGAAATACAGCTCGGCATAGGCCAGCTGCCACAGCAGGAAATTACTGATGCGGTGCTCGCCACCGGTGCGGATGCACAGGTCCGGCAACGGTAGCTCGCCGGTTGCCAGGCAGGTCTGCAGCAGGCCCGGGGTGATGTCTTCCGGGCGCAGGTGCCCGGCTTGCACTTCCCGCGCCAACCGCTGGGCGGCCTGGGCGATGTCCCACTGGCCACCGTAGTTGGCGGCAATCTGCAGGATGAAACGGTTGCTGCCCGCGGTCTGGGCCTCGGCCTCGCGCATGGCAGCCTGCAATTCAGGGTGGAAACGCGAACGGTCACCGATGATGCGCAGGCTGATATTGTTCTCGTTGAGGCGCTTGGCCTCACGGCGCAGGGCCGAGAAGAACAGCTCCATCAGCGCACCCACCTCTTCGGCCGGGCGCTGCCAGTTTTCGCTGGAGAAGGCGAACAGGGTCAGTACCTCGACCCCGGACTTGGCACAGACTTCGATGACCGCGCGAACGGCGTCGACACCCGCCTTGTGCCCGGCAACGCCGGGCAGCAGGCGTTTTTTCGCCCAGCGGTTGTTGCCATCCATGATGATCGCGACATGACGCGGCACCGAGGACGGCGCCGCTGGCTTGGTCTTTTCCATTAAAAAACCCCGGCCTTAAACGGCCATCAGGTCCTTTTCCTTGGCTTTGAAGGCAGCATCCACTTCGGCAACGAACTTGTCGGTCAGCTTCTGGATCTCGTCAGCGGCGCGGCGCTCGTCGTCTTCGCTGATTGCCTTGTCCTTGGTCAGCTTCTTCAGGTCGGCAAGGGCGTCACGGCGCACGTTACGCACGGCTACCTTGGCGTCCTCGGCAACACCGCTGGCCTGCTTGGTGTAGCCCTTGCGGGTTTCCTCGGTCAGGGCCGGCATCGGCACGCGGATGGTGGTACCGGCGCTCATCGGGTTCAGGCCCAGGTCGGAGTTCAGGATGGCCTTTTCGATGGCGGCACTGAGGTTCTTGTCGTGGGCGACGATCTTCAGGGTGCGGGCATCTTCGACGGAGATCGCGGCCACCTGGTTCAGCGGCATTTCGCTGCCCCAGGCAGTGACCTTGACGGTATCCAGGATGCTTGGGTGAGCGCGACCGGTGCGGATTGCCGCCAGGTTGCGGCCCAGGGCCTCGAGGGACTTGGTCATGCGCTCCTGCGCGTCTTTCTTGATGTCGTTGATCATGCTTGGCCTTCCTCGATCAATGTGCCTTCGGCGCCACCCACTACGATATTCAGCAGGGAGCCAGGCTTGTTCATGTTGAATACCCGCAACGGCATCTTGTGGTCACGGCACAGACAGATTGCGGTCAAGTCCATGACACCGAGCTTGCGATCCAGGACCTCGTCGTAGGTCAGGTGATCGAACTTCTCGGCATGCGGGTCCTTGAATGGATCGGCAGTGTACACGCCGTCAACCTTGGTAGCCTTCAGCACCACATCTGCATCGATTTCGATGCCACGCAGGCACGCTGCGGAATCGGTGGTGAAGAACGGGTTGCCGGTACCGGCGGAGAAAATTACCACATCCCCGGAGTTGAGGTGGCGAATAGCTTTGCGACGATCGTAATGATCGGTGACACCGACCATGGAAATGGCCGACATGACCAGGGCCGGGATGTTCGAGCGCTCCAGCGCGTCGCGCATGGCCAGGCCGTTCATGACGGTGGCGAGCATGCCCATGTGGTCACCGGTGACGCGGTCCATGCCGGCTGCGCTGAGTGCGGCGCCACGGAACAGGTTGCCACCGCCGATCACCAGGCCGACCTGGACACCGATCCCTACCAGCTGGCCAACTTCAAGGGCCATGCGATCCAGCACCTTCGGGTCGATCCCGAAGTCTTCCGAGCCCATCAGGGCCTCGCCGCTAAGTTTGAGCAAAATGCGTTTATAGCGAGGTTGGCGTCCACTCACCTGCTGAGCCATTGCGAGTCTCTCCTGCGGCGTACTTTTAGAAAATTCGTGCGGGCTGTTTGCAGCCTGCTAACTGTAGCGTGGCACCATTTTGGTGCCAGCGGCGGCGGATCTTATAAACCCTTGGCCGTTTTGACAAAGAGGCTGCGCGCGTGAGCGGGCAGCCTCTTTGGGGCGACAGACGGGGCTGTCTTACTGCTTGGCAGCAGCTACCTGAGCGGCAACTTCAGCAGCGAAGTCGTCGACTGGCTTCTCGATACCTTCGCCAACCTTGAAGTAGGTGAAGGAAACGATTTCAGCACCGGCTTTCTTGGCCAGCTCGCCAACCTTGACTTCCGGGTTCATGACGAAGGCTTGCTCTTTCAGCGAGGCTTCGGCCTTGAACTTGGTGATACGGCCGTTGATCATGTTCTCAACGATGTTTTCCGGCTTGCCGGCGATCTTGTCAGCGTTCAGCTGCAGGAAGACGCCCTTCTCGCGCTCGATGGCCTCGGCGGAGATTTCCGACGAATCCAGGAACTCCGGGTTCGAAGCTGCAACGTGCATGGCGATGTTCTTGGCCAGCTCGACGTCGCCGCCTTTCAGGACAACAACGGCACCGATCTTGTTGCCGTGCAGGTAGGCACCGACAACGTCACCCTCAACGCGCACCAGGCGACGGATGTTGACGTTCTCGCCGCACTTGGCAACCAGGGCTTCACGAGCAGCTTCACGCGATGCGATCAGCGGAGCAGCGTCGGTCAGCTTCTGGGCGAAGGCTTCTTCGAGGCTTTCGGCAACGAAGTTCTTGAAGTCGTCTTGCAGGGCCAGGAAGTCGGTCTGCGAGTTCACTTCCAGCAGAACGGCGGATTTACCGTCGGTCTTGACCGCGATAGCGCCTTCAGCAGCGACGTTGCCAGCCTTTTTGGCGGCCTTGATGGCGCCCGAGGCACGCATGTCGTCAATGGCTTTCTCGATGTCGCCGCCGGCCTTTTCCAGGGCCTTTTTGCAATCCATCATGCCTTCGCCGGTACGCTCGCGCAGTTCTTTTACCAGCGCTGCAGTAATTGCTGCCATTTCAAAATCCTCTTGGAAAGTTTTTCAACCATTCCACCCGCTTGTCACGGGCGTTAAATTCTGCAAATCCGCTGACTTCATTCAGCAGGCCCATGATGCGGGGCCGATGCTGACAGCAGGATTTCAAGGTGGCAAAAAGGGGGCAAAGCCCCCTTTTCGCGTGCCAAGTAGACGCTAGCGCCTAATTACTCAGCAGCAGGTGCAGCCGCTTCTTCAACATAGACTTCGGTGCCGCCAGCAACGTTGTTGCGGCCGCGGATGATGGCGTCAGCCATCGAAGTCATGTACAGCTCGATAGCGCGGATGGCGTCATCGTTACCTGGGATGATGTAGTCAACACCTTCTGGGCTGCTGTTGGTATCGACAACGCCGATAACCGGGATGCCCAGCTTGTTGGCTTCGGTGATAGCAATGCGCTCGTGGTCAACGTCGATCACGAACAGGGCATCAGGCAGGCCGCCCATGTCCTTGATACCACCCAGGCTGCGGTCCAGCTTTTCCAGATCGCGCGAACGCATCAGGGCTTCTTTCTTGGTCAGCTTGGCAAAGGTGCCATCTTCGGCCTGAGTTTCCAGGTCGCGCAGACGCTTGATCGAAGCACGGATGGTTTTGTAGTTGGTCAGCATGCCGCCCAACCAGCGGTGGTCAACGTATGGCGAACCGGCACGAGCAGCTTGCTCGGCGACGATCTTGCCGGCGGAACGCTTGGTGCCGACGAACATGATCTTGTTCTTGCCCTGAGCCAGACGCTCTACGAAAGCCAGAGCTTCGTTGAACATTGGCAGGGTTTTTTCCAGGTTGATGATGTGGATCTTGTTACGCGCGCCGAAAATGTACTTGCCCATTTTCGGGTTCCAGTAACGGGTCTGGTGGCCGAAGTGCACACCGGCCTTCAGCATATCGCGCATATTGACTTGGGACATGATAGTTCCTTGGTAAGTCGGGTTGGGCCTCCACGCATCCCAATGACCAACCCACGCCTGCGAACAGGACGGGGCACCCAGGTCATCGTGTCGACACGTGTGTGGGTTTGGTACTTCCGGGGTCGTCCCCGAAAGCGGCGCATTTTATACCACAGACCGCGGGCAAACGGAACCCGCATACTGTTGCGTCCGTCTGCGGCTTTTGCAGCACCCCGGCTTTCGCGCCAGAATGCCAGCTATAGACAGCAGCGTGGCCGCCTTTATCCCGACCGATCGGCGCCCTGCTCTGCTAGAATCCGGCCTTTCCCGTTTGTTCGCGCCGTGCACGGCGCCGTAGAGAGCCTGTAATGACCGTCACCATCAAGACCGCAGAAGACATCGAAAAGATGCGCATCGCTGGCCGCCTGGCCGCCGACGTGCTGGAAATGATCGAAGAACACGTCAAGCCCGGTGTCACCACCGAAGAGCTCGACCGCCTGTGCCACGACTATATCGTCAATGTCCAGCAGGCCATCCCGGCACCGCTCAACTACAAGGGCTACCCGAAGTCGATCTGCACCTCGATCAACCATGTGGTCTGCCACGGCATCCCCAACGACAAGCCGCTCAAGGACGGTGACACGCTGAACATCGACGTCACCGTGATCAAGGACGGCTACCACGGCGACACCAGCCGCATGTTCCACGTGGGCACCGTACCGGTCTGGGCCGAGCGCCTGTCCAAGGTGACCCAGGAGTGCATGTACAAGGCCATCGAACTGGTCAAGCCGGGCTGCCGCCTGGGCGACATCGGCGAAGTGATCCAGAAGCACGCGGAAAAGAACGGCTTCTCGGTGGTGCGTGAATTCTGCGGCCACGGCATCGGCAAGGTGTTCCACGAAGAGCCGCAGATCCTCCACTACGGCCGCGCCGGCACCGGCATGGAACTGAAAGAAGGCATGACGTTCACCATCGAGCCGATGATCAACCAGGGCAAGGCCGACACCAAAGTACTGGGCGACGGCTGGACCGCCATCACCAAGGACCGCAAGCTCTCGGCCCAGTGGGAACACACCTTGGTGGTGACCGCGACCGGCTACGAGATCTTCACCCTGCGCAAGGACGACACCATCCCGCGCACTTCGGCCTGACCGTACCCCGACAGGCCACCCCCACGACAGGAACGTGACGCGATGCCCCAGGTGGATCCCGAGCTGTTCGACCGCGGCCAGTTCCAGGCGGAACTGGCCCTCAAGGCGAGCCCTATCGCCGCCTTCAAGAAAGCCATCCGCCTGGCCGGCGAGGTGCTCGACAAGCGTTTTCGCGCCGGCAGCGAAATCCGCCCGCTGATCGAGGCCCGCGCCTGGCTTGTCGACAACATCCTGCAACAGGCATGGAACCAGTTCGACTGGGGCGACCCTGGCGGCATTGCCCTGGTCGCGGTAGGCGGCTACGGGCGCGGCGAACTGCACCCACACTCGGACATCGACCTGCTGATCCTGCTGGGCGCCGCCGAGCACGAGCAGTACCGCGACGCCATCGAGCGCTTCCTTACCCTGCTGTGGGACATCGGCCTGGAAGTGGGCCAGAGCGTGCGCACCGTCGACGAGTGCGCCGAGCAGGCCCGCGCCGACCTGACGGTGATCACCAACCTGATGGAAAGCCGCACCATTGCCGGCCCCGAGGCGTTGCGCCAGCGCATGCTGGAAGTGACCAGCACCGCGCACATGTGGCCAAGCAAGGAATTCTTCCTGGCCAAGCGCGCAGAGCTGAAGGCCCGCCACCACAAGTACAACGACACCGAATACAACCTCGAACCCAACGTCAAGGGCTCACCCGGCGGCCTGCGCGACATCCAGACCGTGCTTTGGGTGGCCCGCCGCCAGTACGGCACCCTCAACCTGCACGCACTGGCCGGCGAAGGCTTTTTGCTGGAAAGCGAGAACGAGCTGCTGGCATCGTCCCAGGACTTCCTGTGGAAGGTGCGCTACGCCCTGCACATGCTGGCGGGGCGCTCTGAAGACCGCTTGCTGTTCGACCATCAGCGCAGCCTGGCCGCGCTGCTGGGCTACAGCGACGAAAACCCCAAGCGGGCGATCGAGCAGTTCATGACCCAGTACTACCGGGTGGTGATGAGCATCAGCCAGTTGTGCGACCTGATCATCCAGCACTTCGAAGAAGTCATCCTCGCCGACGAGGAAAGCGGCAGCACCCAGCCACTGAACGCACGCTTCCGCCTGCATGACGGCTATATCGAGGCCGCCAACCCGAACGTGTTCAAGCGCACCCCGTTCGCCATGCTGGAGATCTTCGTGCTGATGGCCCAGCACCCGGAGATCAAGGGCGTACGTGCCGATACCGTGCGCCTGCTGCGCGAGCACCGGCACCTGATCGACGACACCTTCCGCACCGATATCCGCAACACCAGCCTGTTCATCGAGCTGTTCAAGTGCGAAATCGGCATCCACCGCAACCTGCGGCGGATGAACCGCTACAGCATTCTTGGCCGCTACTTGCCAGAGTTCGGCCTGATTGTCGGGCAGATGCAGCACGACCTGTTCCACATCTATACGGTCGATGCCCACACCCTCAACCTCATCAAGCACCTGCGCAAGCTGCAGTACACGCCGGTGTCCGAGAAATTCCCGCTGGCCAGCAAACTCATGGGGCGCCTGCCCAAGCCCGAGCTGATCTACCTGGCCGGCCTGTACCACGACATCGGCAAGGGCCGCCAGGGAGACCACTCGGAGATCGGTGCCGTCGATGCGCAGAAGTTCTGCGAACGCCACCAGCTGCCAGCCTGGGACAGCCGGCTGATCGTCTGGCTGGTGCTGAACCACCTGGTGATGTCGACCACTGCCCAGCGCAAGGACTTGTCCGACCCGCAGGTGATCAACGACTTTGCCCTGCACGTAGGCGATGAAACGCGCCTGGATTACCTGTACGTGCTGACCGTGGCCGACATCAATGCCACCAACCCCAGCCTGTGGAACTCGTGGCGCGCCAGCCTGCTGCGCCAGCTTTACAGCGAGACCAAGCGCGCCTTGCGCCGCGGCCTGGAAAACCCGCTGGACCGCGAAGAGCAGATTCGCCAGACCCAGTCTGCTGCGCTGGATATCCTGGTGCGCGAGGGCACCGACCCGGACGATGTCGAGCAATTGTGGTCGCAGCTGGGCGATGACTACTTCCTCAAGCACACCGCCGCCGACGTGGCCTGGCACAGTGACGCGATCCTGCAGCAGCCAGCCGATGGCGGGCCACTGGTGCTGATCAAGGAAACCACCCAGCGCGAATTCGAGGGCGGTACGCAGATCTTCATCTATGCCCCCGACCAGCACGACTTCTTTGCCGTGACGGTGGCGGCCATGTCGCAGCTGAACCTGAACATTCACGACGCGCGGATCATCACCTCGAGCAGCCAGTTCACGCTCGACACCTACATCGTGCTGGACAACGACGGCGGCTCGATCGGCGACAACCCGCAGCGGGTGCGGCAGATTCGCGACGGCCTGACCGAGGCGCTGCGCAACCCCGAGGACTATCCGACGATCATCCAGCGCCGGGTACCGCGCCAGCTCAAGCATTTCGACTTCCCGCCGCAGGTGACCATTCTCAACGATGCCCAGCGGCCGGTGACCATCCTCGAGATCACCGCCCCCGACCGCCCGGGCCTGCTGGCCCGGCTGGGGCGGATATTCCTGGAGTTCGACCTGTCGCTGCAGAACGCCAAGATCGCCACCCTGGGCGAGCGGGTGGAGGACGTGTTCTTCATCACCGATGCCAACAACCAGCCGCTGTCCGACCCGCAACTGTGCAGCCGCCTGCAGGAAGCCATCGTGCAACAACTGCAGGCCGGCCAAGGTAGCGACACCAGCCCGACCCGCGTGACCCTTTAACGATTAGACGATTGACGAGACCTTGCGCCGATGAACCATGCCTTGACCCAGCTTCAGCCCTACCCGTTCGAAAAGCTCCGCGCCCTGCTGGGCAGCGTGAAGCCTGCGGCGGACAAACGCGCCATCGCCCTGTCGATCGGTGAGCCGAAGCACGCATCGCCGGCGTTCGTCGCCCAGGCCATGGCCGACAACCTCGACAAGCTGGCGGTGTACCCCAGCACCCTCGGCCTGCCGGCCCTGCGCCAGGCCATCGGCCAGTGGTGCGAGCGGCGTTTTGGCGTGCCGGCTGGCTGGCTGGACGCCGACCGCCACATCCTGCCGGTCAATGGCACCCGTGAAGCGCTGTTCGCCTTCACCCAGGCCGTGGTCAACCGCGCCGATGATGGCCTGGTGGTCAGCCCCAACCCGTTCTATCAGATTTACGAAGGTGCAGCATTGCTGGCCGGTGCTACCCCGCACTACCTGCCGTGCCTGGAAAACAACGGTTTCAACCCGGACTTCGACGCTGTGCCGGCCGACGTGTGGCAGCGCTGCCAGGTTTTGTTCCTGTGCTCGCCAGGCAACCCGACTGGCGCGCTGGTGCCGATGGATACCCTGAAAAAGCTGATTGCCCTGGCCGACGAGCACGACTTCGTGATTGCCGCCGACGAATGCTACAGCGAGCTGTACTTCGACGAAGACGCGCCGCCGCCGGGCCTGCTGACCGCCTGCGCCGAGCTGGGCCGCAGCGACTTCAAGCGCTGCGTGGTGTTCCACAGCCTGTCCAAGCGTTCCAACCTGCCGGGCCTGCGCTCGGGCTTTGTCGCCGGCGATGCCGAGATCATCAAGCCGTTCCTGCTGTACCGCACCTACCACGGCTGCGCCATGCCGGTGCAAACCCAGCTGGCCAGCATCGCCGCCTGGCAGGACGAGGCGCATGTGCGCGATAACCGCGACCAGTACCGCGCCAAGTACGATGCCGTGCTGGACATTCTGCAACCGGTACTCGACGTGCAACGCCCGGACGGCAGCTTCTACCTGTGGGCCAAGGTACCGGGCGACGATGCCGAATTCACCCGCGACCTGTTCGAGGCCCAGCATGTGACGGTAGTACCGGGGTCTTACCTGTCGCGCGAAGTGGACGGCGTGAACCCGGGTGCCGGGCGAGTGCGCATGGCCCTGGTTGCACCGCTGGCCGAATGCATCGAGGCGGCGGAGCGGATTCGCGCGTTCCTGGAAACCCGCTGATTAACAGGGGCCGCCCCCCCTTGAATACTGTGCACTACCTGTGGGAGCGGGTTCACCCGCGAACACCGGCGCAGCCGGTGCCATACACCGCGCCGCCTGGTTCGCGGGTGAACCCGCTCCCACAGGGGCTGCTGAGCAGCCCCTTGGATCTACTTGACCGACCCCAGGTTAGCCTCACTCATATCCAGCTCGCCCAACACCTGCCGCACCACCTCATCGCCCACCTCGTGCTGGCGATGCAGGTTATACAGCTCAAGCCGCTGCGCCCTTAGCGCCCGCAAGCGCAAACGCCGCTCCAGCAAGTCCATCTGCTCGGCCAGGGCCTTGGCCTCGGCACTGTCGTTATAGCTGTCCAGTTCATCCCGGTACTCCGCCATCAACCGTGCCTTCAGCTCGGTCGCCAGGGTCGCCTGGGCGGCATCCTGCGGGGCGTTGCTGTCGATCACTTCCTCTGCCTCCAGGGCATGGATCGCCGCCTCCGCCGTGCGCCGCCAGGCCTCCTGCACCTCTTGGTGCAAGCGTTCGTCCGGGCTTTTGGTTACCCCTCGCAGCAGCAGCGGCAAGGCGATACAGGCGCTGATCAACGACAACAGAATCACCCCCGCGGCAATGAAGATCAGCAAATCACGCTCCGGGAACGCCTCACCCGCGCCCATCAGCAGCGGCACCGACATCACACCGGCCAGGGTCACCGCACCGCGCACCCCGCCCAAGGTCAGCAGCCAGCAGGAGCGCGCGGTAGGCATCAGCACCAGCGCCGGCTTGCCGCGCCAGCGCCGCACCACACCGATCGAACGCCAGATGCTCTGCACCCAGATGAACCGCAGCAGGATCAGCGCGGCAAAGATCGCCACCACGTCCAGGCAGCGGTAGGCCAGGGTCGGCCACACAGTCGCTTCGTGGCTGACCACCGCCTTGATGATGTCTGGCAACTGCAGGCCCAGCAGCAGGAAGATCAGCCCGTTGAAGGCAAACTCCAGCAGCGACCACACGCTGCGGTTGAGCAGGCGCGTACTGGTCTGGCGTGGCAGCAGGTCTAGCCAGCTCTGCATCATGCCGGCAGCCACTGCCGAGAGAATGCCCGATACGCCCAGGCGCTCGGCCAGCACATAGGCCGCAAACGGCAGCAGCAACATGAACACCACGTGGGTGGCGGGGTCGTCCCAACCGCGGGTGATCATCCACATGCGCAGGCGGCCGATCAGCCAGCTCAAGGCCACGCCCACCGCCAGGCCGCCCAGTGCAACCAGCACGAAGCTGAAACTGGCGTCGGCCAGCGAGAACACCCCGGTGATCGCCGCCGCCAAGGCGAACTTGAAGGTCACCAGGCCCGACGCGTCGTTCATCAGCGCCTCGCCCTGCAGCATGTGCATCAGCGGGGTGGGCAGGCGGTCTTGGGTAATCGCCGAAACGGCCACGGCATCGGTCGGCGACAGCACGGCGGCCAGGGCAAAGGCCACTGGCAGCGGGATGCTGGGCATCAGCCAGTGAATGAAGTATCCGGCGCCGACCACGGTGAACAACACCAGCCCCACGGCCAGTGCCACCACCGGCCCGCGAATGCGCCACAGTTCGCGCTTGGGAATGCGCCAGCCGTCGGCAAACAGCAGCGGCGGCAGGAACAGGAACAGGAACAGCTCAGGGTCCAGGGCCACATGCAGGCCCAGCGTCGGCCATGCCAGCAAAGCCCCCGCGGCAATCTGCACCAGCGGCAAGGGCAGCGGGATCATGCGGCCGACCAGCTTCGACAGGCTGACCAGGGTCAACAGGATGAGGACGGTATAGGCGGACTGCATCCGGTAAGGCTTCCTTTGTGAACCAGAAACGACAACAGGGCGAAACATCGCCATTGAAACAATATGTTAGCGGCGATCGACGAGTTGAGGCCGCTGCACGATAGTCGCAAGGGAACCACAAATGTGTAACACGATGCGTCTCCAGTTGAAAAAACAAGACCCGCCGAAGCGGGTCTTGGTTAATCCAAATGTTCACACGGCTTCGAGCCGCTCCAGCATATCCGGGTATTTTTCTACCAGCTTGAGCAACATTGCCGCCTGAGGGTTCGGACTGGCTTTGTCTTGCTCCCAGTTCCGGAGCGTCGCTGCTTTCGTTCTGATGCACCTAGCAAATACCTCCTGTGACATACGCAGACCTTCACGTATGGCGACAATCTCCTGCGAGGTCACCTTAGGTGCATCCGATGCCTTTACATGATGCTGGCGCAGGGTGATTTTCCCCTCGCGCTGCGCTTTCATCTCGTCGATGCCGCTCATCATCTCGGCAAACAAATCACGCTTTTTCATTCACTTACTCCTCTGCCTGACCGATCGCTTCGCTTTTCGCGCCTCGACTTCCACAGTGATGGCCTGTTTCAAAGCCCTCTCCTGATCGCAGGTGAGATTCTCAAGTTCATCCTTGTCATAAATCGCAAACATCCACATTTGCCCATCGCTGGACAACCAGTAGTAGATTACTCGCAGGCCGCCACGCTTCCCCTTACCACGGCGCCTGTCTCCCCAGCGAAGCTTCCTGAAGCCGCCGGTACGAGGCATGACATCGCCGCACTCAGGGTTTATCAGCAGTTCCTGCTGCAGCGCTTTGTACTCGTCATCGCTTAGGTAGTCCGACACGGTAGCGGTGAAGGAGGATGTCTCGAAGAAAATAGCTTCCATGTAGAAACCATACGCAAGTTGCACACACTTAACAACATTGGCCACTGCCCGTTTGTCGCTGCAGGGCCGTCGCCGTCGCACAACACTCCCAGGCGCCCCATGAACGCACCAGATCAGGACTTGAGTTGTCAGGATCCAGTCGTACAATCACCCTTAACAAATAACGTTAAGCATTCAGCCCTCAGGTGCATCATGCTCAAGAACGGTATGCGTCCAATTCATCCCGGTGAAGTCCTGCGTGAGGACTTCCAGAAAGAAATGGGTTTCAGCGCCGCGGCATTGGCCAGAGCGCTTGGCGTAGCCACGCCAACCGTCAACAACATCTTGCGCGAGCGGGGCGGTGTTTCCGCCGACATGGCGCTGCGCTTGTCCATCTGCCTGGACACCACTCCCGAATTCTGGCTCAACCTGCAGACCGCCTTCGATCTGCGCACCGCCGAACAGCAACACGGTGATGAGATCATCGGATCGGTGCAGCGCCTGGTCGCTTGAACACACCTTGATCAATAAACATGGGCGCCACGGGCGTGGCGCCGCGAGGTTGCTTCCCGCATAATCCCGCGACTGACATCGAAAAACGGAGAGATTGGGGCAACCTGTGATCCCCAATGCACACAATGACCTACACGCTCTACGGCATCAAAGCTTGTGACACCATGAAAAAGGCACGCACCTGGCTCGAAGACCAGGCCATCGCCTACGAATTCCACGATTACAAAACCCAAGGCATCGACCGTGACAGCCTGAACCGCTGGTGCGACGAACACGGCTGGGAAGTCATCCTCAACCGTGCCGGCACCACCTTCCGCAAGCTGGACGACGCCAGCAAGGCAGACCTCGACCAGGCCAAGGCCGTCGAGTTGATGCTGGCCCAGCCGTCGATGATCAAGCGCCCGGTGCTCGACCTTGGCGCGCGTACCCTGGTCGGTTTCAAGCCCGACCTGTACGCCGCTGCCCTGGCCTGAGCCCCTCCCCTATTTCGCACGAGGTAATCACATGTCCAATACCCTGTTCAGCCTGGCCTTCGGTGTCGGCTCCCAGAACCGCCAGGGCGCCTGGCTGGAAGTGTTCTACGCACAACCACTGCTCAACCCGAGCGCCGAACTGGTTGCCGCAGTAGCGCCTGTTCTTGGTTACGAAGGTGGCAACCAGGCCATCGCCTTCAGCAACGCCCAGGCCGCACAACTGGCCGAAGCCCTGAAAGGCGTCGACGCGGCCCAGGCCGCCCTGCTGACCCGCCTGGCCGAAAGCCACAAGCCGCTGGTCGCCACCCTGCTGGCCGAAGACGCCGCGCTGAGCTCGACCCCCGAGGCCTACCTCAAGCTGCACCTGCTGTCGCACCGCCTGGTCAAGCCGCACGGCGTGAGCCTGGCCGGCATCTTCCCGCTGCTGCCGAACGTGGCCTGGACCAACCAGGGCGCAGTCGACCTGGGCGAGCTGGCGGAACTGCAACTGGAAGCGCGCCTGAAGGGCGAGCTGCTGGAAGTGTTCTCGGTGGACAAGTTCCCGAAAATGACCGACTACGTGGTCCCGGCCGGCGTGCGTATCGCCGACACCGCCCGTGTGCGCCTGGGCGCCTACATCGGCGAAGGCACCACCATCATGCACGAAGGCTTCGTCAACTTTAACGCTGGCACCGAAGGCCCGGGCATGATCGAAGGCCGTGTTTCCGCTGGCGTATTCGTCGGCAAGGGCTCGGACCTGGGCGGCGGCTGCTCGACCATGGGCACCCTGTCCGGTGGCGGCAACATCGTCATCAAGGTGGGCGAAGGCTGCCTGATCGGCGCCAACGCCGGTATCGGCATCCCGCTGGGTGACCGCAACACTGTCGAAGCCGGCCTGTACATCACCGCTGGCACCAAGGTGAACCTGCTGGACGAGAACAACGAGCTGGTCAAAGTGGTCAAGGCCCGCGACCTGGCTGGCCAGACCGACCTGCTGTTCCGCCGCAACTCGCTGAACGGCGCGGTGGAGTGCAAGACCCACAAGTCGGCCATCGAGCTGAACGAAGCACTGCACGCGCACAACTGAGAACCTTGCCGGGTTTGAGGTGTTAAGATCGGGTCTGGCGCCAAGGCGCCAGACCCGATTTTCATTCCAGGCCCCGTGAACATGTTCCAGCCCTCCCCCTGGCGTGCCGATTTCCCCGCCATCGCCGCCCTGCAACGGCAGCACCAGACCTATCTGGACAGCGCCGCCACCACCCAGAAGCCGCAAGCCCTGCTGGATGCCGTGAGCCATTACTACGGCCACGGCGCAGCCAACGTGCACCGTGCCCAGCACCTGCCCGGCGCACTGGCGACACAGGCCTTTGAAACCAGCCGCGACAAGGTCGCCGCCTGGCTCAATGCCGCCGACTCACAGCAGGTGGTGTTCACCCATGGCGCCACTTCGGCGCTGAACCTGCTGGCCTATGGCCTGGAGCACCGCTTTGAAGCCGGTGACGAGATTGCCATCAGCGCCCTGGAGCACCATGCCAACCTGCTGCCCTGGCAACAGCTCGCGCACCGGCGCAACCTGCGCCTGGTGGTATTGCCGCTGGACATTCACGGCCGTATCGACCTGGACCAGGCGCTGCAACTGATCGGCCCGCGCACCCGGGTACTGGCGGTCAGCCAGTTGTCCAACGTACTGGGCACCTGGCAGCCGTTGCCCGCCCTGCTGGCCCACGCCCGTGCGCAGGGTGCAGTAACCGTGGTCGACGGTGCCCAGGGCGTGGTGCATGGCCGCCATGACGTGCAGCAACTGGGTTGCGACTTCTATGTGTTTTCCAGCCACAAGCTGTATGGCCCGGACGGTGTCGGCGTGCTCTACGGGCGCAGCCAGGCACTGGCGCTGCTGCGTCACTGGCAGTTCGGCGGCGAGATGGTGCAACTGGCCGACTACCACAGCGCCAGCTTGCGCCCGGCCCCCTTGGGTTTCGAAGCGGGTACGCCACCGATTGCCGGGGTGATCGGCCTGGGCGCAACCCTGGACTACCTGGCCAGCCTTGATGCCCTGGCGGTCGAAGCCCATGAAGCCAGCCTGCACCAGCACCTGCTGCGCGGCCTGGCCGACCGCGAGGGCGTGCGTGTGCTGGGTGCGCCGCAGGCAGCCCTGGCCAGCTTTGTCATCGAGGGCGTGCACAACGCCGATATCGCCCACTTGCTTACCGAGCAGGGCATTGCCGTGCGTGCCGGGCATCACTGCGCCATGCCGCTGCTGAAGGGGCTGGGGCTGGAGGGCGCGATACGGGTGTCGTTGGGCTTGTACAACGACAGCGACGACTTGCAGCGCTTCTTCGACGCGCTGGACCAAGGCCTGGAGCTGTTGCGATGAGCCTGCCGGAACAGGCGCTTCAGGCGCTGGAAGCGTTTCAGCAGGGCAAAGGCTGGGAACAGCGGGCGCGGCTGTTGATGCAGTGGGGCGACCGGCTTGAGCCGCTGACTGACGCGGAAAAAACCGAGGCTAACCGGGTGCATGGATGCGAAAGCCTGGTGTGGCTGGTGGCCGAGCAGGTCGAGGGCGTGTGGCGGTTCAAGGCCGGTAGCGATGCCCGCTTGTTGCGTGGGCTGCTGGCGTTGCTGCTGGTGCGGGTTCAGGGGTTGGCCAGTGCAGAGCTGGCCGGGCTTGATCTGCGGGCGTGGTTCAGCCAGCTGGGGCTGGAGCGGCAGCTGTCACCGTCGCGTAGCAACGGGCTGCATGCGGTGTTGCAGCGGATGGCGGCGTTGGCGGCCAACCGCTAGATCGGCGTGAGCTTCTTCGCGGGTAAGCCCGCTCCCACAGAGACCGCGCAACGCTCAGGCTGGCGCTGTACCTGTAGGAGCGGCCTTGTGTCGCGATGGGGCGCGCAGCGGCCCCGGCAATATCCGCAGAGAATCTGAAATTTTGGGGCCGCTACGCGCCCCATCGCGACACAAGGCCGCTCCTACAGGGACCGAGCAAGCCCGTGATCTTTATTCAGGCTTGACCCGCTCCGATGGCCGTCGCGCACCGGCCACCAGTTTCTCTATCGCCTTGCTCGCCGCCACCATGCCAAAGGTCGCGGTCACCATCATCACCGCGCCAAAGCCCCCCGAGCAGTCCAGGCGCACGCCCTCGCCAACGAAGCTCTTCTGCAGGCACACGCTGCCATCGCCCTTGGGGTAGCGCAGCTGTTCGCTGGAAAACACGCACGGCACGCCATAGTTGCGGCTGACATTGCGCGAGAAGTTGTAGTCGCGGCGCAGGGTGGAACGCACCCGCGAGGCCAGCGGGTCGTTGAAGGTCTTGTTCAGGTCGGCGATCTGGATCTGCGTCGGGTCGATCTGCCCGCCGGCGCCACCGGTGGTGACGATGGCGATCTTGCGCCGCCGGCACCAGGCAATCAGCGCCGCCTTGGCCATGACACTGTCGATGCAGTCGATTACGCAATCGAGGTTTTCGGTGATGTACTCGACCATGGTTTCACGCGTGACGAAGTCGGCCACCGCATGCACCACACACGCCGGGTTGATCGCCCGCAGGCGCTCGGCCATGACCTCGACCTTGGGCCGGCCCACCTGGCCTTCCAGGGCATGCGCCTGGCGGTTGGTGTTGCTGACGCAGACATCGTCCAGGTCGAACAGGGTGATCTCGCCCACGCCACTGCGGGCCAGCGCTTCGGCCACCCACGAGCCTACCCCGCCAATCCCGACCACGGCCACATGGGCCTGGCCCAGGCGTTGCAGCCCCTGGTCACCGTACAGCCGGGCAACGCCGGCGAAGCGTGGATCTTCTGTGCTCATGTTCATACCCCAAAAAACCGGCGCGCATTATATGCCAGCGAACCCATGGCCTGCATCGTTAGGAAATGGGCTACCAACCCTGCTTTAATGTCCTATCACTTCGACACAAATGGACGACAATGTCTTCACGTAAATTCGGCCTGAACCTGGTCGTGGTCCTGGCCATCGCCGCGTTGTTCACCGGCTTCTGGGCGTTGATCAACCGCCCGGTATCCGCACCTGCCTGGCCGGAACAGATCTCTGGCTTCTCGTATTCGCCTTTCCGCTTGGGGGAAAGCCCGCAAAAAGGGCAATACCCCAATGACGACGAGATGCGCCAGGATCTCGAGCAGATGAGCAAGCTGACCGACAATATCCGCATCTATACCGTGGAAGGCACGCAGGCCGACATTCCGCGACTGGCCGAAGAACTTGGCCTGCGGGTGACGCTGGGGATCTGGATCAGCCCGGACCTGGAGCGCAACGAACGCGAGATCGCCACCGCCATCCAGTTGGCCAATACGTCGCGCAGCGTGGTGCGGGTGGTGGTCGGCAACGAAGCGCTGTTCCGCAAGGAAGTCACCCCGGAAAACCTCATCAAGTACCTGGACCGTGTGCGCGCAGCGGTCAAGGTCCCGGTGACCACCAGTGAGCAATGGCACATCTGGAAGGAAAACCCCGAGATTGCCAAACACGTCGACCTGATCGCCGCGCATATCCTGCCCTACTGGGAGTTCGTGCCGATGAAGGACTCGGTCGAATTCGTGCTCGACCGGGCGCGCGAACTGAAGCACCAGTTCCCCCGCAAGCCGCTGCTGCTGTCGGAAGTCGGCTGGCCGAGCAATGGCCGCATGCGCGGGGGCGCCGACGCCACCCAGGCCGACCAGGCCATCTACCTGCGCACCCTGGTCAACACCCTCAACCGCCGCGGTTACAACTACTTCGTCATCGAAGCCTATGACCAGCCATGGAAGGCCAGCGACGAAGGCTCGGTAGGCGCCTACTGGGGCGTGTACAACGCCGAGCGCCAGCAGAAATTCAATTTCGAAGGGCCAGTAGTGGCGATCCCGCAGTGGCGCGCCCTGGCCGTGGCCTCGGTGGTGCTGGCAATGATCGCCCTGATGGTGCTGTTCATCGACGGCTCGGCCTTGCGCCAGCGTGGCCGAACATTCCTGACCTTCATCACCTTCCTGTGCGGGTCGGTGCTGGTGTGGATCGCCTACGACTACAGCCAGCAATACAGCACCTGGTTCAGCCTGACCGTGGGCGTGTTGCTGGCGCTGGGCGCGCTGGGCGTGTTCATCGTGCTGCTCACTGAAGCACATGAACTGGCCGAGGCCGTGTGGATACACAAGCGCCGCCGCGAGTTCCTGCCGGTGCAAGCCGACAGCGCCTACCGGCCCAAGGTGTCGGTGCATGTGCCGTGCTACAACGAGCCGCCCGAGATGGTGAAGCAGACCCTCGATGCCCTGGCCGCGCTGGACTACCCCGACTACGAAGTGCTGGTGATCGACAACAACACCAAGGACCCCGCCGTGTGGGAACCGCTCAAGGCCCACTGCGAGAAGCTGGGCGAGCGCTTCAAATTCTTCCACGTCGCGCCCCTGGCCGGCTTCAAGGGCGGAGCACTGAACTACCTGATCCCGCACACCGCCAAGGACGCCGAAGTGATCGCGGTCATCGACTCGGACTACTGCGTCGACCGCAACTGGCTCAAACACATGGTGCCGCACTTCGCCGACCCGAAAATTGCCGTGGTGCAGTCGCCGCAGGACTACCGCGACCAGCACGAAAGCGCCTTCAAGAAGCTGTGCTACAGCGAGTACAAGGGCTTTTTCCACATTGGCATGGTCACACGCAACGACCGTGACGCGATCATCCAGCACGGCACCATGACCATGACCCGGCGCAGCGTGCTGCAAGAACTGGGTTGGGCCGAATGGTGCATCTGCGAAGACGCCGAGCTGGGCCTGCGCGTGTTCGAGAAGGGCCTGTCGGCCGCCTACGCCCACAACAGCTACGGCAAGGGCCTGATGCCCGACACCTTCATCGACTTCAAGAAGCAGCGTTTCCGCTGGGCCTATGGCGCCATCCAGATCATCAAGCACCACGCCAGCGCCCTGCTGCGCGGCAAAGGCAGCGAACTGACCCGTGGCCAGCGTTACCACTTCCTGGCCGGCTGGCTGCCGTGGATCGCCGATGGCATGAACATCTTCTTCACCATTGGCGCACTGCTGTGGTCGGCGGCGATGATCATCGTGCCGCACCGGGTCGATCCACCGCTGATGATCTTCGCCATCCCGCCGCTGGCGCTGTTCTTCTTCAAGGTCGGCAAGATCGTCTTCCTGTACCGGCGTGCGGTGGGGGTGAATATGAAGGATGCCTTCGCGGCGGCGCTGGCCGGGCTTGCGCTGTCGCATACCATCGCCAAGGCGGTGCTGTATGGCTTCTTCACCAGCAGCATGCCATTCATCCGCACACCCAAGCATGCCGACAGCCATGGCTTGCTGGTAGCGATTTCCGAGGCGCGCGAAGAGCTGTTCATCATGTTGCTGCTGTGGGGCGCGGCACTGGGTATCTACCTGGTACAGGGGTTGCCGAGTTCGGACATGCGCTTCTGGGTAGCGATGTTGCTGGTGCAGTCGCTGCCTTATGTGGCAGCGCTGGTGATGGCGTTGCTGTCGTCGCTGCCCAAGCCTGCGGAAAAGGCTGCCGAGGCGCAGCAGGCTTGAGATTTTGGGTGGCGCTTTGCGCCCCTTTCGCGACACAAGGCCGCTCCTACAGGATCACCGCAGCCCTGCAGGCCTGTGCAGTACCTGTAGGAGCGGCCTTGCGTCGCGAAAGGGCCGCAAAGCGGCCCCATTGCCCTATCGGTTTGATATAAGATAACGCCCCTCAGATTTCCCCGCCTTGCCTTGCCCCGGAGTCCCCCATGACGGCCCCTGCCGAGCTCTCGCCTACCCTTCAACTGGCCTGCGACCTGATCCGTCGCCCCTCGGTCACCCCCGTCGATGCCGACTGCCAGGCGCAGATGATGAACCGCCTGGGCGCCGTAGGCTTTCAGCTGGAGCCGATGCGCATTGAAGACGTCGACAACTTCTGGGCGACCCACGGCAACCAGGACGGCCCGGTGCTGTGCTTTGCCGGCCACACCGACGTGGTACCCACCGGCCCGGTACAGCAATGGCAGCATGAGCCGTTCGAGGCTTTGATCGATGCTGACGGCATGCTCTGCGGCCGCGGCGCCGCCGACATGAAAGGCAGCCTGGCTTCCATGGTGATCGCCAGCGAACGTTTCGTGCAGGACTACCCGAACCACCGCGGCAAGGTCGCGTTCCTGATCACCAGCGACGAGGAAGGCCCGGCCCACCACGGCACCAAGGCCGTGGTCGAGCGCCTGCAAGCGCGCAACGAGCGCCTGGACTGGTGCATCGTCGGCGAACCGTCCAGCACCACCCTGCTGGGCGACGTGGTCAAGAACGGCCGCCGTGGCTCGCTGGGCGCCAAGCTGACCGTGCGCGGCAAGCAGGGCCACGTGGCCTACCCGCACCTGGCGCGCAACCCGATCCACCTGGCCGCACCGGCCCTGGCCGAACTGGCCGCCGAGCACTGGGACGAAGGCAATGCGTTCTTCCCGCCGACCAGCTTCCAGATCTCCAACCTCAACTCTGGCACCGGTGCTACCAACGTGGTCCCGGGTGAACTGACCGCGCTGTTCAACTTCCGCTTCTCCACCGAGTCTACCGTCGAAGGCCTGCAGGCGCGGGTGGCGGCGATTCTCGACAAACACGAGCTGGACTGGTCGGTCGACTGGGCACTGTCGGGTCTGCCATTCCTCACCGAACCGGGCGACCTGCTTGATGCGGTAGCGGCCAGCATCAAGGGCGTCACCGGCCGTGATACCCAACCATCGACCAGCGGCGGCACCTCCGATGGCCGTTTCATCGCCACCATGGGCACCCAGGTGGTCGAGCTCGGCCCGGTCAACGCCACTATCCACCAGGTCGACGAGCGGATTCTGGCCAGCGACCTCGACCTGCTGACCGAAATCTACTACCAGACCCTGGTCCGGTTGCTCGCCTGATGCTCGCCTGCCCTCTTTGCCAGGCGCCGCTGAGCCGGCTCGACAACGGTGTGGCCTGCCCGGCAGGCCACCGCTTCGACCGCGCCCGCCAGGGTTACCTGAACCTGCTGCCGGTGCAGCACAAGAACAGCCGCGACCCGGGTGACAACCAGGCCATGGTCGAGGCCCGCCGCGACTTCCTCGACGGCGGCCACTATGCGCCGGTGGCCCGCCGCTTGGCCGAACTGGCCGCCGAACGCCAGCCCGGTGCCTGGCTGGATATCGGCTGCGGCGAGGGCTACTACACCGCGCAGCTTGCCCACGCCCTGCCCGCCGCCGACGGTTACGCCCTGGATATCTCCCGCGAGGCCGTCAAGCGTGCCTGCCGCCGCGCGCCGGATGTGACCTGGATGGTTGCCAGCATGGCCCGCGTGCCACTGGCCGACGCCAGTTGCCAGTTCATCGCCAGCGTGTTCAGCCCGCTGGACTGGGCCGAGGCCAAGCGCCTGCTCAGCCCCGGCGGTGGCCTGATGCGGGTCGGCCCCACCAGCGGCCACCTGATGGAGCTGCGTGAAGTGCTCTACGATGAAGTACGCCCTTATGCCGACGACAAGCACCTGGCCCTGGTGCCTGAAGGCATGGCCCATGCGCACAGCGAAACCCTCGAGTTCCGCCTGAGCCTGGCCGCGCCCAAGGCCCGCGCCGACCTGCTGGCCATGACCCCGCACGGCTGGCGCGCCAGCGCCGAAAAACGGGCTCGGGTGATCGACCAGCCCGAGCCGTTCGAGGTTACGGTTTCCATGCGTTATGACTATTTCGTGCGCCAAGACTGAGCACAACCGGAGCCCTTATGCGCCAACCTGATATCGAGATTTACCTGAAGGACGCCGACGTCGACCACAAGCAGATTGCCGAGTGGCTCGCCCAGGCAGTCGGCCCGTGCAGCGAATGGCAGCAGAAAGGCCATACCTTCAAATGCCAGGCCGGTAACATTCCGGTCACTTGGTTACCCAAGGCTGTAGGGAAATGGAACAGCCTGTACCTGGAAAGCGACCAGACGCCGTGGGCCGATGACGTCGCCTGCGCCCGCGCCGCATTCGCCGCTCTGGGTGTGGAAGTGCGCTGCGCGCCGGGTGGCTGGGTGGAAGAAGACGGGGAAGAAGATGCCGACCGCTGGGTCCGCATCAGTGCCGACGGTGAAGAGGAAATCACCTGGCGTACTTCTTGAAACTAAAGCCTTGCTCATTTCTGTAGGAGCGGGTTTACCCGCGAACACGGGCTATGCCCGTGCCAACGATCGGGGTGGCTGCTTTCGCGGGTCAAGCCCGCTCCTACAGGCTCAGAGGCCCACTACGTCTTCGGCTTGCAGGCCTTTCTGGCCCTGCACGCAGGCGTATTCCACCCGCTGCCCTTCGACCAGGGTACGATGCCCCTCACCGCGAATCGCCCGATAGTGGACGAACACATCCGCACCACCTTCGCGCTGAATGAAGCCATAACCCTTGGCATCGTTGAACCACTTTACATTCCCAGTCTCACGAGACGACATCTGAACTACTCCGGATTTTTATTGTGAAAATCGCCTTGCAGGCATGGGGTTACCTGCCCCGTACCAACGCCGCTTGTCGAAATATCCTGCAAGTGGCAGGCCGAGTATATGACACAGAACAAAAAAAATTGATGACGGCCCCGCTGTTGGCCGATTTTTGCTGAACTTACGCACATACGGCAGACTAAATAGCTGGATACTCACCTGAACATCACACCCAGGGCACACACCCCATGACCCGTTCCCCCCTGCGCCGCCTGATTTTCGGCGCCCTGCGTCGCCTGTTGTACCTGTGGGTGCGCTCCGAGACCATCAACCAGTCTTCCATGTCATTGAACCTGGACCGCAGCCGGCCAGTGTTCTATGCCCTGCCGTCACCGGCGCTCACCGACCTGGCCGTACTCGACCACGAATGCACCAAGGCTGGGCTGCCACGCCCGGTGCTGCCGGTCACGGTCGGGCCACTGCAAGAGCCCGCCGCGTTCTTCTACCTGACCCCCGACCCGGACTGGCTCGGCCGCCAGGACAAGCGCGGCGCCCCGCCCACGCTAGAGCGCCTGGTCGCAGCCATCAGCCAGCACGCCGAGGAAGATGCGCAGATCATTCCGGTCAGCGTGTTCTGGGGGCAGACCCCGGCCAGCGAATCCAGCCCGTGGAAACTGCTGTTCGCCGACAGCTGGGCGGTGACCGGGCGCCTGCGCCGGCTGCTGACCGTGCTGATCCTGGGGCGCAAGACCCGGGTGCAATTCTCCGCGCCGATCCACCTGCGCGACCTGGTGCAACACAACAAAGGCCACGAGCGCACCGTGCGCATGGCCCAGCGCCTGATGCGCGTGCATTTTCGCAACCTCAAGACCGCCGTCATCGGCCCGGACATCTCGCACCGGCGCAACCTGGTCAAAGGCCTGGTCCACGCCCCGCTGGTACGCCAGGCCATCGTCGACGAGGCGCAGCGCGAGAACCTGCCGCTGGCCAAGGCCGAAGCCCAGGCATTGCGCTACGGCAACGAGATCGCCTCGGACTACACCTATACCGCCATCCGGTTTCTTGAAGTGGTGCTGAGCTGGTTCTGGAACAAGATCTACGACGGCATCAAGGTCAACCACATCGAGCAGGTGCAAAGCATCGCGCCCGGCCACGAAGTGATCTACGTGCCGTGCCACCGCAGCCATATCGACTACCTGCTGCTGTCATACCTGTTGTTCCGCAACGGCCTCACCCCGCCACACGTGGCCGCAGGTATCAACCTCAACATGCCGGTGGTGGGCAACCTGCTGCGCCGTGGCGGTGCGTTCTTCATGCGCCGCACGTTCAAGGGCAACCCGCTGTACACCGCCGTGTTCAACGAGTACCTGCACACCTTGTACACCAAGGGTTTCCCGGTCGAGTACTTCGTCGAAGGCGGCCGCTCGCGCACCGGGCGCATGCTGCAGCCACGCACCGGGATGCTGGCCATTACCCTGCGCAGCTTCCTGCGCTCGTCACGCACGCCGATCGTGTTCGTGCCGGTGTACATCGGCTACGAGCGCGTGCTCGAAGGCCGCACCTACCTGGGCGAGCTGCGCGGTGCCAGCAAGAAGAAAGAGTCGGTGTTCGACATCTTCAAGGTGTTCGGCGCGCTCAAGCAGCGTTTTGGCCAGGTCTACGTCAACTTCGGCGAACCGATCCGCCTGGCCGGCTTCCTCGACCAGCAGCAGCCCGGCTGGCGTGAACAGGACCACGGCCCGCAATACCGCCCGGACTGGCTGAACGCTACCACCAGCCGCCTGGGCGAGACCGTGGCCTGCCACCTCAATGAAGCGGCGGCGATCAACCCGGTCAACCTGGTGGCCCTGGCGCTGCTGTCCACCAGCCGCCTGGCCCTGGACGAACGCGCCCTGACCCGCGTGCTCGACCTGTACCTGGCGCTGCTGCGCCAGGTGCCCTACTCGCCGCACACCACCCTGCCCGACGGTGACGGTGCAGCGCTGATCGAGCATGTACGCAGCATGAACCTGGTCGCCGAGCAAAAGGATGCCCTGGGCCGCATCCTCTACCTGGATGAAGGCAACGCGGTACTGATGACCTACTACCGCAACAACGTGCTGCACATCTTCGCCCTGCCCGCGCTGCTGGCCAGCTTCTTCCTCAGCAGCTCGCGCATGAGCCGTGAACTGCTGGGCCAGTATGTGCACGCGCTGTACCCGTACCTGCAGGCCGAACTGTTCCTGCGCTGGACACCAGAGCAACTGGACGACGTCATTGATCAATGGCTGGCCGCGCTGGTCGATCAGGGCCTGCTGCGCCAGGACAACGACGTGTACGTGCGCCCTGCACCCAGCTCGCGGCAGTTCGTGTTACTGACCCTGCTCGCCCGCACCATCACGCAGACCCTGCAGCGCTTCTACATGGCCACTTCGCTGCTGCTCAACAGCGGCCAGAACAGCCTGAGCGCCGAAGCGCTGGAAGACCTGTGCGTGATGATGGCCCAGCGCCTTTCCATCCTGCATGGCCTGAATGCACCGGAGTTCTTCGACAAGACGCTGTTCCGCCACTTCATCCAGACCTTGCTCCAGCAAGGCGTGCTGCACGCCGATGCGCAGGGCAAGCTGGGTTATCACGACAAGCTCGGCGAACTGGCCGAAGGGGTAGCCAAGCGCGTGCTGTCGGCCGAACTGCGGCTGTCCATCCGCCAGGTGGCACTGCATCAGGATGGGTTTTCAGAAGCAGGCGCCTGAACAAACTCGAGCCGGATTTCCCTCTGTTCCCCTCTGGCCAAGGCCCATAGGGTGGCTATGGATGATTGCGCAGCGCATTCATCTGTAACCAACACTGAACCGAAGGAAATCCGAATGGCCTCTGAGAACTTGATCGAGATATGCGGCACCGTAGTGGTGCCGGCCTGTGTCGGCGCCGATGAAGGTGCCCCCCACATGGGTGTGCGCATACAGCTTGGCACCGAGGAAGACAAAGTCATCATGGCGGCCTGGCACTGCCAGACATATGGTGCCGAAATGCCTTTCAGCCTGCTGCTGGACCGTAACAGCCTGCCGGAAGGCGCTGAGCCGACGTTGGTGGCCAGCTATGGCACAGGTGTGCAACACGATGCAGACGCTGCAACGTTATGCATGCCACTGGATGTCAGCCATCCTCAAGCGACTAGCCAAAGGGTTCTGGCCATACCCGCCCTTCCCGGTCAACCTGCAGGGCAAGGAGAGGCTGGCAGGTCTCCAGCCATCATCACGTTGGAAAACACCGTTGAAATACCCGATGAGGCGCTTCGCCCGCAGGCATTACTCACGCTTGGGCTGTATCGGACTCAGGAAGATGGCCACAGCAACAGGGGCTCAAGCTACATTGCCGGAACCGCGTTATGGCCGACCCAAGGCACGCTGACGCTCAATACCTACCTGGATGGCAATACCGTTGACCCGGACGAGCCCTTGCAACTGCGCGTGGCCTATTACGACCCTCAGACCATGATCCCTTATGCCGGCAGGAACCTGCGCAACCTGACCCTGGCAAGCATTGCCGAGCTGGATGTCATTACCCTGCGGGCACCTCGCCGCAGCTGACTGCCAACGTTTTACCGGGTCAACATGCCGCAATGGCATCTTCATGAAGGACCCACCAGTGGAAATCCGCTACAGTCCCAAGGGTTGGCCACAAGCCAGCCCCAAGGACACCGGAGATTCCATGAAAAAGCTCTTTATGCTGTGTTGCGCATCCCTGCTCGCAGCCTGTTCCAGCCAAACCCCGCCCCCCCAGGCCAGCCTGGATGGCGAAGTCTTCTACCTGCAGCGCATTGCCCTGCCACCTGCCGCCACCCTGAGCGTCGAGTTGCAAGATGTATCGCTGATGGACGCTCCGGCAGTGACCTTGGCCCGCCAGGCCGGCCCGGTCAAAGGCAACGTGCCGCTGCCGTTCCACCTCACCTACGACCCGCGCCAGGTCAAGCCCGGCCACCGCTATGCGGTCAGCGCGCGTATCGAGCTGGATGGCAAGCTGCTGTTCATCAATACCGAGCACCATGGCGTCATGCTCGACGGTAGTGATGCACAGCCGGTGCGCATCAAGGTCGACCAGGTTCGCTGATACCCGTATTCATCTGTTTACAAGGAAAGCTTCATGATCCGCACTTCCCTGCGCTTCACCACCCTGTGCGCCGGCTTGCTGTTGTCGGCCAGCGCCCTGGCCCTGTCGCTGGGCGACCTCAGCCAGAAAGACGCCACCGGCGGCCTGAAAGACGCCCTGACCCAGGGCGCGCAGCTGGCTGTCAAGCAACTGAGCACCCCGGGTGGCTTCAGCAACAACCCCGACGTGCGCATCGAACTGCCGGGCAACCTGGGCAAGGCGGCCAAAGCGATGAAAATGTTCGGCAAGGGTGAACAGGTCGAAGCCCTGGAAACCAGCATGAACAAGGCCGCCGAGGCTGCCGTGCCGCAGGCCCAGGCAATTTTGGTGGATGCCGTGAAGAACATGAGCGTGACCGACGCCAAGGGCATCCTCAGCGGCGGTGACGAGTCGGCTACCCAGTACCTGAACAAGAGCAGCCGCGAACAGATCCGCGCCAAGTTCCTGCCAATCGTCAAGCAGGCTACCGACAAGGTTGGCGTGGCCCAGCAGTACAACGCCTTCGCCGCCCAGGCCAAAGGCCTGGGGCTGGTCAAGGATGACGCCAATATCGAGAACTACGTGACCGAAAAGGCGCTGGATGGCCTGTTCGAGATGATCGGCAAGCAGGAACAGAGCATTCGCCAGAATCCGGCTGCGGCGGCTACCAGCCTGGCCAAGAAGGTGTTCGGCGCCCTGTGATGGCCCTGGGGGCTGCCATGCAGCCCATTCGCGGGGCAAGCCCGCTCCTACATCGATCGGCGTATGCAGGGCCTTTGTAGGAGCGGGCTTGCCCCGCGAACACCGGCGCAGCCGGTGCCATGCATTGTGTTGGATTCTTCGCGGGTGAACCCGCCCCCACATCGATCGGCGTATGCAGGACCTTTGTAGGAGCGGCTTTAGCCGCGAACACCGGCGCAGCCGGTGCCATGCACTGTGTTGGATTCTTCGCGGGTGAACCCGCCCCCACATCGATCGGCGTATGCAGGACCTTTGTAGGAGCGGCTTTAGCCGCGAACACCGGC
>NZ_JACVZC010000035.1 GCF_016658545.1 Pseudomonas sp. S37
GATGGTCCTGGATCAGCAGTTCGATTGCGTTCATGGGACACCTCTTCAGGGGCTGGGAAAAATCACGTTTGCTCTGGGTGGAGTGGGCTACAAGCGGAAGGGTTCAATCCAGATGATGTGTGTTCTGCAGTGACAAAGGGGGACTTCGAGGATGCTAGGCCTTGCTGTTAGCGAGACCTATCCTCGGCCTGGTTATCAGGTAGCCGCAGTGTGAAGGTGGTTCCGCAGGCCGCATTTGAAGCGACGGTGATCGTGCCCCCGTGAGCCTCGGTGATTTCCCGCACTATGAATAGACCGAGCCCCACCGACCGTACCGGGTCATCACGGTCGCTGGCACGAGTCATGGGCTCGAACAGCTTGGGAATCAACGACTCGGGGATGCAAGTGCCATGGTTGTGCACGGCAACGTGAGCCGCGCCATTTACCAGTTCGGTAGTTAGCGTGATGGGGTGATGCAGATCGCCGTAGGCAACGCTATTGGCCACCAGGTTGCCGATCATCTGTTGCAAGCGGTCCGGATCGAGCTCGACCGAGCCAGAGCATCGGGACAAGTGACGAATAAGGGCGTGGGGGAAGGCAACCCTGAGTTCACTCACGCATTGGTCCACGGTCTTTAACAGGTCTACCGAACGCTGACGAATAACGATGCCCTGACCGATGCGCACCGAGGCGAAGTCGAGCAGGTCGGCGATCATGCGTTGGGCACGTTCGGAGGAACTGTTGATACTCCCCAGCAAGCGCCGCTCCTTGTCACTGCGCTCACCGCGCTCCAGCAGCTGTGCGGCCATCCTGATCGCGGTCAGCGGATTTTTCAGATCGTGGCTGGCAACGGCCACCATTTGCTCGGCAAATGCCGCGCGTCGTTGGGCGTCCTTGTAAGCAGCTGCCAATTCGACCTTGGCCTGTTTCAACGCGGCCTCGGCGGCGGTTGTCTGGGTTAGTAGCTCTTCGGCACGGCGGCGCGCGGCAAGCAACTCACGTTCATAGCGATCCCGCTCGATCGTGCCAAACAGTGCCAATTCGTAATACACGCCTTCAGGTCGCTCGCGGCGAACCCCATTGAGCAGCATGGTGATGACATGACCCTGGCTGTGCAGCAGATCGAGCTTAACTTCCGCGACCGAACCTTGCATTTTCATCAGCGGCGCCCAGTGCGTCTGATGAAAGATCCGACCGCCAACGGTGAGCAGGTCCTGGAAGCGCCTTGCCAGCAATTGTGTCGGTGCATGGCCGAGCCAGTTGCCGAATGTCTGGTTGCTGCGCAGGATGGTCCCCTCTTCGGTGGTGATCACCAGCCCACAAGGCGCCTGCTCGAACAGCGCGTCGGCATCGGGCAGCGCCGCTTTACTCATGGCTGTCAACCCAGGTTGCCAGGAACGCGTCCATGGCGGCTGCGCAGGTGCTGGGAGCACTCATGTGCGGGCAATGGCCGATGTTGTCAATCAAACACAGCTGGCTGTTCGGCAGCACCCTGTGCAGGTATTGGCCCACCGCCAAGGGGGCAATCAGGTCTTCACTGGATTGCAGGATCAACGTGGGTGTCTGCAGGCCGCTGACGTCCTGGCGGTTGTCCGACAGAAAGGTCACTCGGGCGAATTGCCGGGCAATTTCCGGGTCTGTGCGGCAGAAGCTGTTGGTCAGCTCCTCGCTGAGCGCCGGCTGTCCAGGGGCACCCATGATGACTGGGGCCATGCTGCTGGACCAGCCCAGGTAATTGCTGTCGAGGGTGTCGAGCAGGGCATGGATGTCTTGCTCCTTGAAGCCGCCCTGGTAGTCACCCGAGTCGATATAACACGGCGAGGGGCCGACCATGACGTGCGCGGCGATGCGCCCAGGGTGCAAACGGTCGGCCAGTACGCCGATCATTGCGCTGACCGAGTGGCCTACCAGAATGACGGCGCCTTCGGCGAACGCGGTGATGACTTCGTTCAGGTCAGCGGCATAACCTGCGAGCGTATCGTACTTTTCGCGATCATAGGCCGTGAGGTCCGAGCGGCCAGCACCCACCAGATCATAGGTGACCTGCCGGAAACGCGTTTGAAAATGGGGCAGCAGGTAATTCCACATGGATTGGTCACAGCCAAAACCGTGCGAAAAAATCAGTGTCGCGCTGCCGTTGCCCGAAAGGTTCACGTTGTTGCGCTTTCCGATATCCATACCCGTCCCGTTGGTGTGCAGCAGCCTGCCAGGCAAAAATTCAAAGGCAAATAACAGAGAGTGAAACTAAGCGAAGCGAGAGCGAGTCGACAGTACTGCGCCGATCAAAGTTTCAAGCGCAACGGTGAAGGGCGAGCAATTTACCTGTTACCGCTATGCAGATCGGTCAGTATCACAGTCATCAAGGAGGTCTGCGTGACCAGCAAAAAGGCGCGCGTCAGTAACCAGGCATCAGGCGACATCACTCAGCTGCCGCACGACATGTTTTTCGCAGCCGTTGAAACTACCCGCATGCCAATGATCGTCACCGACCCCAACCGTGACGACAACCCTATCATTTTCGCCAATCGAGCGTTCCTGGAAATGACTGGCTATGGCCTTGAGGAGATCATCGGACGCAATTGTCGGTTCTTGCAGGGCCCTGAGACCGATGCTTCGATCGTAGACACCCTACGCGATTCCATCGCACAACGTGTCGATATTGCCACTGAGATTCTCAACTATCGCAAGGACGGGTCCAGTTTCTGGAATGCGCTGTTCATATCTCCCATTTTCAACGAGCGCGGCGACCTTGTTTACTACTTCGCCTCGCAATTGGACGTCAGCCGTCGGCGTGACGCTGAAGACGCACTGCGCCAGGCGCAGAAGATGGAAGCTTTGGGGCAACTGACGGGGGGGATTGCCCACGATTTCAACAATCTACTGCAGGTCATGGGCGGGTATCTGGGTTTGATCGCGAGCGAAGCAGACAAGTCCCAACTCGATCTCAACCGGGTGCGGCGCAGTGTCGGCCACGCCCAGACGGCGGTTGAGCGCGCCAGTACCTTGACCAAGCAGTTGCTGGCTTTCGCCCGCAAGCAGAAGCTGCATGGGCGGGTCCTTAATCTTAATCACCTGGTCGATGATGTGCGGCCGTTGATGGAGCGCACCTTTGGTGCCGAGGTGGTGGTGGAGTTCGACCTTGAAACAAGCCTGCGAAATTGCCGCATCGATGCAACACAGGCCGAAGTGGCGTTACTCAATATTTTCATGAATGCGCGGGACGCGCTCATCGGACGCAAGCGCCCGCACGTGTTCCTTCAAACCCGTAATGTCCAGGTCAATGACATCAACCTTTCTTTCGATGGCCTGTTGCCTGGGAGCTATGTGAGCTTGTCGGTCACCGACAATGGTATTGGCATGCCGGCCAGTATCCGTGACCGGGTAATGGATCCTTTCTTTACCACCAAGGAGGAGGGCAAAGGCTCCGGCCTGGGCTTGTCGATGGTGTACGGCTTTGCCAAGCAGTCCGGAGGGGCTGCGCGCATCTATACCGAAGAAGGCGAGGGCACGACGCTGCGACTGTACTTCCCTGTAGACGAGGCTAACATCGTCCAGCAAAAGCCCATGAAGGTGGCTGAGCGTAGCGCCGGCACCGAGCGCATCCTTATCGTCGAAGACCGGCCGGATGTCGCGGAGCTGGCCAAGATGGTACTGGAAGACTACGGCTATGCTGCCGACATGGTGCTCAACGCGCGTGAGGCCTTGAAGCTGATACAGGCAGGGGAGCGCTACGACCTGTTGTTCACCGACCTGATCATGCCAGGCGGGATGAATGGGGTCATGCTTGCCCGAGAGGTGCGCCGCTTGCAACCGCAGATCAAGGTGCTGCTGACCACCGGTTACGCGGAAAACTCGATAGAACGCACGGATATCGGCGGTTCTGAGTTTGAGGTCATTTCCAAACCCTGCCAACCCCACGACCTTGCCCGCAGGGTAAGGCAAGTCCTCGATGGCCCGACCGGTGTAGGTTGAGGCTGCGAGGCTGTCCTACCGCTAACCTTTTGCAAGTGAACCTAGCCGCGGCTGCAGGCTCGACAGTCAAAGCGTGCGAGGGCTTGCGACATGAATGCGATCACCTGGCAGATCACCCAGGAGCAGCGTCGACTGGCTGCAATGAACCGTTGGTTTGCGCTGTATGACGATGTCGAGCGCAGACGTGATTGCCCAAGTAGCCACCACGAGGAGTTGCTTCGCCAGGTTGACGAGATGGACCGCTTGGGGATCATTGACTGGCGCGAATGGCGAGACCTGCGGCGTCTCGCCGACCGGGTTTTTCTCAAAGCCATAGCCGGCGCGGACTACCATCACGTTCAAGGCCTTTGCGTCGATTTGGAAGTTTGCGATGCCCGTAGCAATGGTGATTAGCGCCACTGATCCGGCTCAAGATGCGATGCATTGAACACGCGATGCTCAGTGAACACCTGAACAGGGTAGGGCACTTTTCTGTCGCCCCTGACTTTAGGGAGTTCAGCATGAAAGCCATTGTGTATAACGGTCCACGTGACGTCGCGGTCAAAGATGTACCGGACGCAAGAATCGAAAAAACCACAGACGTGCTGGTGCGGATCACCACCACTAACATCTGCGGCTCCGACCTGCACATGTATGAAGGTCGCACCTCCTTCGAAACCGGGCGTGTGTTCGGGCATGAAAACCTGGGTGAAGTGATCGAGGTGGGCGCCGGGGTCGACCGGGTCAAAGTCGGTGACCGGGTCTGCCTGCCATTCAATATCGGCTGCGGGTTCTGCGAGAACTGCGAAAAAGGGCTCACAGGTTTCTGCCTCACGGCCAACCCAGGCGCTGCCGGTGCCGCGTACGGCTTCGCCGAGATGGGGCCCTATCAAGGTGGCCAGGCGGAGTTGTTGCGCGTTCCCTACGCGGATTTCAATTGTCTCGTACTGCCGGAGGACGCACAGGAGCGAGAAGATGACTACGTGATGCTTTCAGACATTTTCCCTACCGGTTGGCATGCAACCGAGCTGGCGGGTCTGCAGCCGGGCGAGAGCATCGCCATCTATGGCGCAGGCCCGGTCGGGCTGATGGCGGCGCACTCGGCAATCATCAAAGGGGCGTCCCAGGTGTTCGTCATCGACAACCAGCCGGATCGCCTGCAGTTAGCCGCGCAACTGGGGGCAACGCCGATCAATGCTGTC
Organism: Pseudomonas sp. S37; assembly: GCF_016658545.1. Lineage (GTDB taxonomy): Bacteria > Pseudomonadota > Gammaproteobacteria > Pseudomonadales > Pseudomonadaceae > Aquipseudomonas. The sequence goes on from NZ_JACVZC010000035.1 coordinate 5,133, forward strand.
GAGCAGAAGGCTGTGGAAGAGATCATGAACCTTACCCATGGCAAAGGCACCGACCGGGGATGCGAATGTGTCGGCTACCAATGCTGCGACAAGCATGGTCATGAAGCGAACTACCTGACAATGAACAACCTGGTCGCTTCAACCAAGGCGACCGGTGGCATAGGCGTGGTGGGCGTGTTCGTGCCTGAGGATCCGGGTGCGAAAAACGATTTGGCGAAAAAGGGCAAGATGGCTTTCGACTTCGGCGCGTTCTGGTTCAAGGGCCAGCAGATCCGCACAGGCCAGGCGAACGTGAAGGCCTACAATCGTCGTCTTGCGGAGCTCATTCATCATGGGCGTGCCAAGCCCTCGCAAATCATCTCTCATCGCCTCAAGCTGGCGGAAGGCCCGGATGCCTATAAGCACTTCGATGCACGGGATGATGGTTGGACCAAGGTGGTACTCAAGCCAGCCGCTTGATCCCCTCAGATTCGCTTCCAGGGACGGAAGCTTGGGCAACCCTCACGAAGGTTGGCATCATCGATCAGGGTGGCAGCCTCCGATGGCCAGCGCTGCCCGAAGAGCAGCCAAGTGGGTCAGGCCCTGCGGAAGGTTGCCAAGGTATTGGTCGTTATTTGGGTCGATCATTTCCGAGTAGATACCCACCCCCCGCGATAGCCCCCGCAATGCCTCGCCATACGCAGTTTCGGCACGTTCCTGCTGGCCTAAGATTGCCCAGGCTTCAATGAGCCAGAATGTGCAGGCCAGGAAGCAACCTTCCTCCTCTTGAGCCTGGCTGTAGCGATAGTGGAAAGTGCCGGCCCCCAGCTCATTTTGAACAGCATCCAGCGTATGGCGTAGTCGATCCACGCTGGGGTATCCAAATCGGGCAGCCAATGCTATCGAAGCATCCAATCGTTCACTGCCTGGGTAAAACAGGTAAGCCTGCTGTGCCTCGCTCCAGCAGTGGGCTTCAATCCATCCCTGAATGCGTTGCCGCTCGCGATCCCAGCGTTCCCGGCATGTGGTGGGGAGGTGACCGCCGTCCGCCAACTCGATGGCCCGGCTCAAGGCTTGCCAACAGCTTATTTTGGACATTGTGTAATGCTGCTTTTCCGGCAACTCCCAGATGCCAGCGTCTTGCTGTCTCCAACAATCGGCGCATTGGTCGGCAAGGCCAGACAGGATCATGGCGCTTGGCGAGTCGAGAATATTGCCGCTGTCGATGAAGCAGCGGGCGGTTTCGAAAATATCGCCGAATACGCCATGTTGCAGCTGGTCACGGGCATCGTTGCCGACGACGGGGGGCGAATGCTTGTAGCCAGGGAGGTCGACCGGGCGCACGCAATCACCTATTGCCCCGTCCAGTGTGTAGAACACCCGTGGCCCATGTTCATCCAGCCTCCGCAGCAACCAGGTGAAGGCAGCCTTGGCTTCAGGCTGTGCGCCGATGCTCAGGAAGGCTTCGATGGTGTAGCCGGTATCACGGATCCAGGCGAATCGATAGTCGTAATTTTTGCTGCCACCAATTCGCTCAGGAAGTGATGAAGTGGCTGCCGCCATGATCGACCCACTGGGGGAGGACAGCAGCAGCTTGAGGGCCAAAGCGTTCCGAACGACCAAGTGCTTGTAGGGCCCGTCGTAGACAAGACTCTTAGACCATTGGCACCACTCCCTGTGTGAGCCATCGATTCGTTCATCTATCAGGGCCAATGGCGGTACCACCAGCGGCTCATCACGACCTGCGATTATTGCGACCACTGATCGCTGCCCAGCGGCAACGCGGAGGGATGCCCGCACGCCCATATCGTTCTTGCGCTCAATCTGTACTCGGTCGTCGTGCAGGAACATGCCAAGTATGCGGCCAGCATGAAAGACGCAGGCGTTGTCATTCGGCGCTACATAGGGGCTGACCGTATCGGCCTGGGTTCCGAAGTCGATGGCAATCTGCAAATCCATCTGCCCCTCGACGCCTTCGACGCGCCTGGCCAGTTCGGCCCAAGGCAGCCGGCCAGCAGGGCCGCTGTTCAGGGACTCTGTGAGCCGAGCCCGACCAGCACCGGTGATGAATGTCGTTTCGAGAACATTGCTGTCAGGAAGGTAACGGCGCTCGGCAACAAACGGCTCGCTGGGGGTAATGGAGAAGAAGCCGCCTGTTTGCGGGGCCAGCAGTTTGTCGAACAGGGGTGGGGAGTCCATGTGGGGCACACACCACCAGTCGATAGATCCGTCCAGGCCGATGAGCGCAACGGAGCGGCCATCTCCTAGCGCGCCGTATTCCTCCAATGGTAGCCAGCCACCTTCATCTCGCTGAGGAACACCTTGTTGCACCCCATCGACCGGTTCGTTCTCCATCGGCATGCCTCCCAGATGTCTTGTACAGTGTGGGACACACCTGTAGAGCGCCTAGTTCGTCTGGGATACGGGAGCAGAGAAAATGGAGGGAATTTAGGATTGTCATGGGAATCTCATACAAAGCGAGAGACATGGGATCCATCTGATCCCTTTGACCACCCTCGACTGAACAAGAACAATAGGGGGCCTGTATGAGTTGTTTGATCTGCGCCGGAAACGCTGAGTCCGTCGAATGTACCAGTGGCTGGGAAGAGCGAAGCTGCTCCCTATGCGGTTGCTACCGGATGTCACAGTCGCTCATTCTGCTGATGATGGAAGAGGGTCAGATTTTTGATACCGAGCGGATGCGGGAATGGCTTGTGTCCCGGCGCGATGTGATGCCCGTTCCCAGCATTGATCATGGTCAGGCTATATTGATGCTCTAATCGGCGGGAATGATCGAGATCTTGCCATTGCGCTCGACGATGGCAAATTTGACCTGCTGGATGTTTTCAATACCTTGGCTGTTCCTTGCCGACTCGAGAATGTCGTCTTCCGTGAGGCGAGCGCGGCGCATTCGGTGATGCAGAAATTGCCCGTTCTCCACGACCAAGGTAGCGTGCCCATCGAGAAGCCGCGCCAAGGGCTTGGAGTTGAGCTTTGCCAACGACAGCCCCACGTCGAGGACGATCAGCGTAGCAATGACCAGCATGGCGTTGGTGAACGAAAAGTCTTCACCCAGCAGTGCCTGCTGAGTCGCCTCCCCAATGATCAGCAGCAAGACAAAGTCGAAGGTGGTCAGGTCAGCCAATGAGCGGCGTCCGGCTACGCGGAACAGTAGCATGAGGGCCACATACATCCCGGCTGCGCGGAGTATCGAATCCATGACGCGTCCCTAGGGGTAGAGGAATGTGGAAAAGTGAACTGCGCTTTGGGGGCCTGTTCTGACGACGCCCTCCAAGGTACCCACGTGATCACTTCGAAGCGTCAGGTACAAGGTGGCCACACCGTCATTGCTGGTACCCAGTTGCAGCAACAGGGCAGGGCCATGCGACATCGAAAGTTGCGGTTCCGGCTGCATCGTCTCGATACTGGCTGCGCGCAGTAGAGAGCCCTCAAGCTCTACCTTGACCGGCTGACCGGGCTCTCCTTGAACCGTTATATAGAGGTTGTCGGTCGTGCCACTGCGACTGAGGCGCTGATACTCGACTTTGACACGACCATCCTGGCTTACCACTTCAGCATCACTGAGCGGGCCGTTGCCAAACAGCCCTGCCAAGGCGAGCAGGACGACAATGACGAGCAGATACCAGCCAACGCGCTCGAAACGCCAGACGCGTTGCTGCATCGACATGTCTTCTTGAACAGGATTGCGCCTGGACGCCCATTCGTCTTCCGGCATGATCACTTGCCCTCAGGCGCGCTCGCCGCGAAGCCAGCGTTGATGGTAGTGGGAAAGCCGCGTCAGCCCGAACAACGCCCCTTGGCGCATGACATCAGCCCGCTCACCGAAGAACCGTTGGGTACGGGTAAAGACGGCTACTGGCTCCCCGGCAAAAGCCCAGGCAAAGCACATTGTGCCTGGCGGTACACCAGACTCGGGCGCGGGCCCAGCTACGCCAGTGGTAGCGATCACGACATTGGCATTGCTGTCTCTCAACGCTCCCAGGGCCATTTCCCACGCTACTGCCTCGCTGGTCAGACCGTAACGTTCGATGGTTTCGGCGCTGACGCCAAGCAAGCGCTTCTTGGCGCTGGGAGAGTAGACCACATAGCCACTTTCCAGCACCTCTCCGGTACCGGGCACCGCTGCCAGAAGAGCCACCATGCAACCCGCCGTGCATGACTCCGCCGTCGTCAGGATCAATTGGTTGTCTTTGAGATAGCCGAGGGCGGCCAGTACCGGTTCGCTTGCCATAAAAGAATCGACTCGCTTGTTCTTGTGCGGTGGACGCAATCAAGCGGTGATTGGTTCAGCGCATCTTTGTCCATCCATCCCATGCAGTAAATCTAGCCTGAACTTTGCTCATCACTCTGGCTTCCCTTGTGTACAGGGCCGGCAGTCATCGTGTCAGCGATGCGGCCAATTCACCTGGGAAGAGGGAGAATCGATCATGAATGATCCTGTCACGTATTTCTGGATAGCCGTAGCGGCAATCATCCTGCTGGTTGACCTATGGGCAATCGTCAGCGTTTTCCGTAGCGACAAGTCTGATGCAACCAAAGTTATGTGGTCGTTGATGCTGGTGGTACTGCCCATCGTCGGGCTGGCCATCTGGGGCGTGGCCGGGCCTCGTGGCATCAAGCGCGGCACCGGGCCGACCTCACCGGAACACAGTAAAGGGTAGGAGAGCAGCATGACGAAAGAAGTCCAACAGAAGAAGCCTGGCTCACAATCGAAGTCTGGTGGCGAAGAGGAGCGCGATAACGATGCTCATCGTCCGGATGGTTCGTCCGGTACTTCTCATGACTCTACGGCGCAAAAAACAGCACGTGATCATGGGCAGCGAAAACCCTGATCTCCGTTTCTAGAATCTGGACTGAGGCTCGCCTTTCGGACGAGCCTCTCTTTCGTCAAAGGATCGGTTTACCGCCAGTGACAGCGTAGCGTGAACCGCTGATGTAACTGGCCTCATCGGAGCCCAGCAGTACATAGATTGGCGCGACTTCCACCGGCTGCCCTGGTCGTCCCATGGGGTAGCTGGAGCCAAAGTTCTTAACCGCCTCATCGGGCATGGTGGCCGGGATCAAGGGCGTCCAGATGGGGCCAGGCGCAACGCTGTTGACCCGTATTCCCTTCTTACCTAGCAGCTGAGCCAAACCCGCCGTGAAGTTGGCAATGGCACCCTTGGTCGTTGCATAGGCCAGCAGGCTTGGAGAAGGATCATCAGAGTTGACCGAACTTGTGTTGATGATCGAGCTGCCTTTTGGCATGGAAGGTAGTGCTGCCTTGCAGATCCTGAAGATAGCGGTGATGTTGGTATCGAAGGTCTTCACCCATTCGTCATCTTCGATTTCCTCCAGCGTCTCATGGGACATCTGGAAGGCGGCGTTGTTGACCAGGATATCAATGCGGCCGAACTTGTTGACGGTCTTTTCGACGATGTCATGGCAGTGCTGTTTCTGGGCCAGGTCGCCGGGCAGCAGGAGACATTGTCGGCCCGCGGCTTCTACCCAGCGCGCGGTTTCCTGCGCATCTTCATGTTCATTGAGGTAAGCGATGGCAACGTCAGCACCCTCGCGTGCATAGGCAATGGCGACCGCACGGCCAATGCCACTGTCAGCACCAGTGATCAGGGCAATCTTGCCTTCCAAGCGGTTGTGGCCGGTATATGACTGCTCGCCGCAGTCTGGATAAGGCTCCATCTTGCGTTGTGAACCGGGAACGCTTTGCGGCTGGGACGGGAAGGGCGGAGTAGGGAAATCGCGCATGGTAGAAGCTCCTGCAGTTGAGAACGTTCTTACCGTTTCGAAGCATCGGATGCCTGTGCGTTGGATTGAATATGCACCCGGCACGACGAGCGGTGCCCTACTCGAATGCGAATTGAATTTCAGGTCGCATCGTTTGTTCTACCGACCTGACCTCCTCGCGTTCTTCTCGCCGGGAGCCGTATTGCAGGAGGAACAAGTGCCTCGAATCATTACCCCCACGACCCCGGAACATGAAATCAGCGAACACAACGCCAGGATGTTCGGCTCTCCCAAAGAGCGTCTGGACTTCTACCGGCGTGAGATCCAGTACGAAACCAGCATCCTGGCCAACCGCACCGACGCCTACCTGGCTGCCCAGTCCTTTCTGGTCATCGCGTTCGTGTCCTCCATGGGCAACCTCAACCAGGGATGGGGAGAAATGTTCACGCTGATCGTGCCAGCGTTCCTCGCCTTGCTCGGGGTATTGAGCTCGCTCAATGCCTGGCCTGGGATCCGAGCGGCGTACAACATCATCGATCACTGGCAACTGAAGCAAAGCCACTTGCTACAAAGCGAGCCCATGATGGGGTTGGCATACGATGAGTCGCCGCTGTTCTGCGAAACTGAGACTTCCCGAGCAGGGCATCGAAAGTCGCTGCTGTTTTCGCTACGCACACCGTGGATTTTTCTGGTGTTCTGGTTGCTGTTGGGGATCTATTCCGTGTACATCCAATTGGCGTGATAACGCCTCACTCGGCGAAAGTATGGCCCCCTGGAAAAGGGGGCCGATGTGCAGAAATAAGGGTCAGCCAGCCAGCGCCTTGATCAACTGCTCATTGAAGGCTGGAATATCGTCCGGTTTGCGGCTGGTTATCAGGTTGCCATCCACCACTACCTCTTCATCAACCCAGTTACCGCCCGCGTTGCGAATATCGTCCTGCAGCGTCTTGTAGCTGGTCATCCGTTTGCCCTGGGCTAGGCCGGTGGACACCAGCAGCCAGCCACCATGGCAGATGACCGCCAATGGCTTGCTTGCCGAGTTATGGCTTTTCACCAGCTTCTGAGCGCCGGGTATCAGTCGGATGGTGTCAGAATTCTGCACGCCGCCCGGCAGCACAATGGCGTCATAGAGATCCAGGTGGGCACTGTCGAACGTCGCATCCACGGCAAATTCGTCGGCGGGCTTGTCATGGTTCCACCCGCGTACAGTCCCTTCCTTGTCACTCAGGATGTCGACCACGGCGCCATTTTTTTCCAAGGCTTCACGAGGGCCGGTCAGTTCGATCTGTTCAAAACCATCGGTGACCAGGAAGGCCACACGTTTGCCGCTCAATTGTGCACTCATCGTTGAATCTCCGTTTTCGATAGACATGAAAGGGGAGGCCAGTGGTAGGCGCAAAGTTCAAAAGACGACGTTTCAGTGGCGCCTGCGTTGCGCATGGGTGATTACAAACCCGGCGAGGAACCCGATCACAGCCGCGCTCAGCAAAAGCGGGATCCTGTCTTTACGGGTTAACACCAGGCTGCCCGAGGTCTCGGTATTACGGCTGAATCCTCTGGCCGGTTGATCCTCTGCATTGATGTCGTCGGCCATGGCGCTCACTTCCAGTCTGGACAGCTTCAATGCCGTGCCATCCACCAAGGTCAGCGTCAGGTCTTCGATGTTTCCTGCCGCGCGACCCGGGAAAATTGGTTCGCCTGTAGCATCAAGGTTGTCGTAAATGAAGCGCTTGCCCTCCAGCCAGCCAACGGCAGTGAGTAGCTCGGGGCCGAGGAAGTATTTTCCATCAAGGAAGAAGCCTGGAAACTGGTGAGCGCGTTCGATGTTCTCTACCGCGTAACGCTCACCGGCTTTCATGCCTGTTGTGGGATCAATCATGAGCAAGACCTCCATTTACTGGTATAGCGATGGAGGTTGGATAGATCAGGCCTGTTCCGAACGGCTGACCAATGGGTAGGAATTTGAACCTTCACAGGCGTGCTTGCCTTTTTCACGTCGTATTTTGCCGCCTGGCTTTTCAATTGAATTTTTCTCTTCCATCTCCCCTCACAGACGCATGAGTAAAAAGGAGAGAATCACGTGGCTGGACAGCAACTGTACGTAATCGACTACACGCTCCATGGCGAAAGCCGAACGTTCATTATCCGTTTGGAAAAAATGGACAACGCCGTTGCGTGGCATTGGGCAAGCTGCGACGCAGGGGTGGGCATCATTCCAAGATTTTCTCAGCAGAACATCAAGATGGTCAGCCGGCCCATGGCCGAGCGCTACGGGGTCGCGAATGTGAAGTGGCGGTTGGCTGGAGATGGGCCGGAGTTCATTGCGCCGCCTATCGCTGTCGAAAAATTTTCGGGAAAGGGTGTGGGCGGTTAGCGGCCTGCAGCTGACCCAATTGACTGGAGGCTTCGCTATGCAACCAAAAACCGAAGGTCATGAGGAGCACGGCCCAAGTGGTGTGCCTTTCATCAACGATCCGGAAAAACCTACCTCACCTCCTTTGAATGACGCTGATGCCACGGATGCCGCAGAAGTTGAGGAAGACATCGAAGACGATGGCCAATCTCTCTGAGTAGAAGGAGCATGTGATGGACAACTATCACCTCAGCCCGACTTCGGAAGGGTGGGAGCTGAAGAAAGCAGGCGCTGACCGGGCCGCGAAGCGAGCTGCAACCAAGCAGGAATTGCTGAGCTCGTTGCAGGAGTTCTTCGCCGGCAAAACCGTATCGGTAAAAGTCCATAAGGCCGACGGTACCCTCGAGGAGGAGCGTACCTATCCACGCTCTGCTGACCCACGCCGTACAAAGGGTTGAACACGATTAGCGCCCGTGATCTCGGCATCGACGTCGCGGGCACAAGCGGCTTGTATCTTTGGTTGCTAGCCAGCTTTCTAATGGGCAAGAGGATCCGCTCAACCGTGGCGGTTACCGCCTACCAGGTGCTGATAGATCAGCAAGGCTTGGACACTCCAAGAAAGCTAGGCTGTGCACCCCATTCTTTGCTCGTTCGTCTACTGGGCCAAGCGGGTTACACCCGATATGACGAGTCTACGGCTCGACGACTACATAGGCTGGGCGACAAGCTGGAAGCTGAACTCGACCATCAACTTGGCGTGCTTCAAAACGGCGAACAGAACATTGATGGATTTCAACAGTGGCTGTTGTCATTTGAAGGGATTGGGCCCAAGACGGTTGAGATTTTCATGCGCGAGGCATCAGCGCTGTTATCGGCACTATGCGAGGAAAGGTAGCTGGGACGTGGCTTAATGCCGCCATCGACGTTTCCACCCATGAGTGAAACACTCGGAAATCCACTATGGACTGGAGAAGCTCATGAAGCTCGATGTCGAGAGCGTGTCACTGTCAGGGATGGCAGTCGTGGTTGTCGAAGATGATGAGACACTACGGATACTTCTGGTGGATATTCTCACCGAAATGGGAGCCGCCTGCGATGGCTTCAGCAATTCGGAAGATGCGCTGATTTCCATGATGGGCAGCCACGATGGCTGCTCCCTGGTCGTTGTCGATCACGGTGTACCGGGAAGTATCAAGGGCATGGAGTTCATTTCCATGGTTCATGCAAGGTGGCCTGGGTTACCGGCGATTCTCACTTCGGGACATCAGCTGGACGCTTCAGAGGTTACCCCTCCCGTTACATTCCTTTTCAAGCCGTGGTCTATCGAAGAGCTCGCAGAGGCTATCGGTAAGGCCCTTCAGTCCTCGACGCCCTTTAGAGCTTCGCTAAATCCATCTGGCCATAAGCCGATCTAGCGCTGCTGATTGTCACGCGTCGCATCCTCTCCCAGTTGCTCGACGGGCTTTTCAGGATGGGCTTCGCACTGGTTGCCCATGGCTCGGTATTCCTTGCGTAGCTTATGAATTTGCTGATTGTCGAGCGCTTCGAGATCGAGCACCGACTGGTGTGCCGATTTGGTTGCCCTGATCAGCTCGTCCAACTTCACATGGATGATGTCGTTATCACGATTTTGGGTGTTCTGGATAAGGAACACCATGAGGAACGTGATGATGGTGGTGGACGTGTTGACGATGAGCTGCCAAGTATCGTTGTAGTGGAACCAGGGCCCGGAGGCCGCCCACATGGCGATCAACACCACGGCGATCAGAAAAGTGCTTGGCTTGCCCGCGTGATTGGATAGCCATTGGCAAAATTGTGCGAATTTCATTTTTTGCATCTCCACCGCGGTCTAGAAACTCTGACCACAGCGAAGCGCTGAAATCTTTTTTTACATTTCGTCAGTGTGACCGGCGAACAGGATAAGCGCAGCGGAACGACGTGAAGTGACGAAACGTCGAATTTCAGTCGATACCTATTTTGCAGGCCCCTGCGCACATGACCTTCATCGTCTGGTTCGCCATGCTGGGCGCAGTCTTGTTGCTACTCGCGCTCTCATCTTCCTATTTGCGTTGGATACCTGTTACGTCCTCGGTGGTATGCCTTGGTCTAGGCATTGCGCTGGGCTCGCCCGGGCTGAGCTTCCTGCAGCTTGATGTCGCCCAGTCCAGTGGCTGGATGGAGCATCTGACCGAAGTCGCCGTGTTGTTTTCGCTGTTCTTCAGCGGCCTGAAGTTGCGGCTGCCCTTGGGTAACCGCAGATGGTGGGGGGCCTTCTACCTGGCTGGGCCGGTCATGGTGATCTGCATCGCTGGCGTAGCACTGGTGGCGCACTACGGCCTGAATTTGGGATGGGGTATCTCGGTAATGATCGGGGCTATTCTCGCGCCTACCGACCCAGTCCTGGCGACCCTGGTACAGGTGGTCGATGCTCAGGATGATGATGCTGTTCGTTTCAGTTTGTCTGGCGAGGCCGGGCTGAACGATGGGGTGGCTTTTCCATTCGTCATGCTCGGGTTGTTCCTTCAGCAGAACACCGGGGCGTCGTGGCTGGGTGATTGGCTACTCAAAGACATGTTATGGGCCGTGGCTGCTGGCCTGTTTTGCGGCTACTGGATGGGGCGTGGTCTGGGCAAGCTCACGCTATTCCTGCGCCTGCGTAACGACGACAGTACGGTGTCACCCAACGATTACCTGGCCCTGGCACTGATCGCGCTCGCTTACGTGATCGCCGAGTCGATCCAGGCCTATGGGTTCCTGGCGGTGTTCGCTGCCGGGCTGGGCCTGCGCCAGGCCGAAGTGCAGACCTCTACCAACCCAGATGCCCCGGCTGCGGAGCATTTGGTGCAGCCTGTGGTGGGGCACCAGCACGTGGCGCCAGAGTTGGCCGTAAAAGGAGATGTGGAAGGGCTTGAGGATTCACAGGTGGCTGCCGGGATCATGCTGGGAGACATGCTCGCATTTGGCAGCCTGGTTGAACGGGCGCTGGAGGTCTTTCTGGTGACCTTGCTCGGCGTTGTGCTCGTCGCCCATTGGGATTGGCGAGCCCTGATCATTGCGGGGGCGCTGTTCCTGGTGATTCGGCCTTTGAGCGTCATGCTGATGCCGTTCCGGGGAATGCTGGATGCGAGGCAGCGTGGGCTGTTGGGGTGGTTCGGCATTCGAGGCATTGGTAGCTTCTACTACCTGTTTTATGCCATCAATCACGGCCTGTTGCCGGGCTCTGCAGTGCAAGTCAGCAATCTGGTGCTGTCAGTTGTGGCGTTGAGCATTTTGCTGCACGGGCTCAGCGTGCAGCCGCTGCTTGCGCGTTACGAGGCGTGGAAACGGAGCGCTCGGTGACCTCCAGTTGTCTCGGTCGAGTGCTTGTGAACAACGCTCGCTCATAAAAATGCCAGGGCGATCCTTCGCCCTGGCACATTCAACGTAGGCCAGCGGCCTTAGCTGTTGCGACCGCCGCCATGGCTGTTCTGTCCGCCTTTGCGGCCAGCCTCTGAGGCGCGTTCACGGTCATTGGCAAAGTTGCCGCCTGAGGATTGGCCACCCTTGCGCCCCGCTTCGGAGGCTTTCTCCCGGTCGTTGGCAAAATTGCCTGGGTTGTTCTGTGCAGTGCCGCCTTGATGCCCGCGATTGGTTTGGTTGTTAGCCATGATCTTTCACCTCATGTCAGTCACACAGGAAAGTCTGTGTTCAAGTCCGACTGCTAGGCCAAGGGCAATCACTCCCACAAAATCCCATTCACCGGACGAAACGCATGAAGTATTTGGCGCTTTACTTCATGCGTCCTAGAGCCTGCGCCGCAAGCAGCTTGGATTGGCATCCATCAGTTCTCTGGCATTGGTTCCGCCAAAGGTGGCCGCTCAAACAAATCCCCCACGCGGTTTGACCAGCGAACCGGCTGAACGCAGGTTGCCGGGATCGGGTCAATAGCTGACGCAGGAGCGAGGAGGGAGAACTGTGCAAATTGACGCGTTACTGACGGAGCTACTGAATGCTCGCGGCCCTGGCGGCCAGGAAGATGAGGTGCAGGCCATTTGTCTGCGGGAGTTGGCCTCTCACTGCGACGATGCGCATGTTGACCGGGCAGGCAATGTAATTGGAGTCGTTCGCGCTGGACACTCCTGCGATCCAGAAGATGCCATCAGGGTCATGGCGCACCTTGATGAGATCGCAATGATCGTCAAGAACGTCCACGAGAATGGAACGTTGGAAGTTCTGGCCTTGGGTGGTGCTCAGCCGATCAGCTTCGGTGTTTGCCCGGTCGAGATCCTCGGCGATGGAAAAACTCTGCCCGGTGTTCTGTCCTATGGATCGATGCACAACAGCGGCCGGACTCCCAATGGGCGAGATGTGCTGGCAGGCAATATTCAGTGGAAAGATGTGTATGTGGTCACACGCATGGCGAAGCTTGAGCTGGAAAGCGCTGGGGTGCGCCCCGGCACCCGTGTGGTACTCAGTCAGCATTGGCGTAAACCTTTCAGTGTTCATGACTGTGTGGCTGCCCATTTTCTGGATGACCGTGCACCACTCACTGCGGTCATCGATTGCGCCCGCTTGCTGCGAGCAAGGCGTGACGAATTGCACCAGGATGTGTGGTTCGTCTTGACCACGCTGGAAGAGGAATCCAATGCCGGTGCGCTGTACGCTGCTGCCAGGTTACCGGGAGAGACCACCATAGCAGTCGAGGTTGGGCCGGTGCTTGAAGAGTATGGTACGGAGCTTACGGCCAATCCGATCATCAATACCGGCGATCAGAAGGGATACTACAGTCGCACAGTGGTGCAGGCGCTGATGGCTGCCACTCGGCGGGCAGGGTATATCCCCCAAGCGGCATTACTGGTGGATTTTGCTTCCGATGCCAGCGCGGTGTTGAGCACAGGTATCGATGCCAAGGCGGGATGCATAGCGATCCCGACCGAAAATACCCATGGTTTCGAGATGGCCCTTATGGAGGGGATCTCGGCCTGTGCCGTTACGCTCGTCGAATATCTGATAGATCCGCGGCCAGGCCATCTGTCCGACGCTTCGTTAGCGAGATGAACGCTGCTCTGGATAACTGACCCTGAGTTAAAGACAGGTGACGAAACCTGTGTCTTCGCCTCAGGAGCGCTTACCCATGACTGACCAGCCGTATACCTCCCTTGTGGTCACGCCACTGCGTTTTCAGCCGTCGTTCGAGCAAATCCCGGATGACGAGGCCGAGACCAGCAAAGAGCTAGCCGAAACCCTTCACGGCATCATGGAAAAAACCTTTGCCGACAACGGGCACGCCAGTCGTAGCGTGCATGCCAAAGCCCACGGTTTGTTACGCGGCCAGATAACGATGCTGGACGATTTGCCGACTGAGCTTGCCCAGGGTGCATTTGCCAAGCCAGGTACCTTGCCGGTGTTCCTGCGCTTCTCGACCAACCCCGGCGATATCCTGGACGACAAGGTATCGACCCCACGAGGGCTCGCTTTGAAGATCGTGGGCGTAGAGGGCCCCCGCCTTCCTGGGAGCGAGGGTGATATCACGCAGGACTTTGTAATGGTGAACGCCAAGGCCTTCACCTCGGCAACGCCCAAGGCATTTCTCAAGACCCTAAAGCTACTGGCCAAAACCACCGATAAAGCGCCTGGCATGAAGAAGGCATTGTCAGCAGTGCTGCGTGGGGTCGAGTCGATGGTCGAAGCCCTTGGGGGCGAGAGCGGTACCCTGAAAGACCTTGGCGGCCATCCGCAGACGCATATTCTGGGTGAAACCTTCAGCACCGTCGTGCCTATCCTGTATGGGCCCTATTACGCAAAGCTGGCCGTCGTACCGGTGTCGCCGTCGTTGAAGGCATTGACTGACCTCAAGGTCGACCTGGGTGAAGATCCCGACGGCCTGCGCACGATTGTCGCTGAGCATTTTCAACGGCATGGTGGCATCTGGGAGGTACGGGTTCAGCTGGCAACCAATATCGAGAAAATGCCTATCGAAGATGCCTCCGTTGAATGGCCGGAAAACCTCAGTCCCTACCTCACCGTGGCCCGATTGACCGTAGACCCCCAGCCATCCTGGGATGGGGAGAAAATTGTGCAAATTGAAGATGGCATGGCGTTCAGCCCCTGGCATGGCTTGGCTGCACATCGACCGCTTGGCGGCATCATGCGGGTGCGCAAGCCTTCTTATGAAATGTCATCCGACTTTCGCGCTACTCATAATGGCTGTCCCATCCATGAGCCCCGTTAGAGGGTGGTCATGAGCGGGCAGAGAACTAAGGTGGATCAGCTGACTGATCTTTCCAAGAGCAGGATTGATCCGATCATGAGCAGAGGTGAGGTATGCTGTGGCCACTTTGCGAATGGTAGGCACTATACTTTGGGAATGTGCTCTTAAAGATCGACATGATGGCGTTTCACAATCGTCGTCTAGTTGTCTTTCTTGCTTCCTCAGAAGTGCATGCCTACCGGTGCCCATCTACTCTGCCGATAGCGTCGATCAGGACACGGCCATCTGCAGCCTGAACCGTCAAACCTCAGCTCACGATCAGATTCGAGATTCCCATGAAACCGACAACAAGACGTCCCACCTCACTGCCGGAGCGAGAGGGCATTCTGCCCAGCCACCTGCGGTTTCCTGTGGTCGGTATAGGTGCTTCTGCGGGCGGTCTGGCTGCGCTGAAGACATTTTTCGAGCAGATGCCTGCTGACAGCGGAATGGCGTTCGTCATTATTCTGCATTTGTCGCCAGACCACGAAAGTGTGGCCGACAAGATTATCCAGGCATGTACGTCGATGCCAGTGATGCAGGTAACCGATACCGCACCTATTGAGCAGAACAGCGTTTATGTGATCTCGCCCGCCAGTCAGCTGGCTATGAACGATGGCTACTTGAGGGTTACGGCAGCCAATCGCCCGGCGGGTAGCCATGTGGCTATCGACCTGTTTTTCCGTGATCTGGCTGACGTGCACAAGGAGTTCGCCTACTGCCTGGTGCTGACCGGCACGGGCAGTGATGGTGCCGTGGGCCTGTCCCGCATCAAGGAGCAGGGTGGTATCACCATCGTGCAGAGCCCGGATGATGCTGAATTCGACGGGATGCCGCTGGCGGCAATAGCGACTGGAATGGTCGACGCTGTGCTGCCGGCAGCCGAGATACCCAACAAGCTGCTCGAAATCTGGCGTAATACCAAGACGATCAAGATCCCCGCACCGCACGACATGAAGGTCGCATCCACGTCTCCAGAACTGGAGCGAGAGGTGGCGGAGCGGGTTCTGCTGGATATCTTGCTGCTGCTGCGAACCCGCACCGGGCATGATTTCAAGCACTACAAGCGAGCGACGGTGCTCCGGCGTATCGAGCGGCGCCTGCAGGTGACGGCTCAACCCGACCTGCCTGCGTATTACCAGTACCTGGAAAACACGCCCGACGAAGCCAAGCAGTTGCTGGGGGACATGCTGATCGGCGTGACCAACTTCTTCCGTGACCGAGAGGCCTTCGAGGCGCTGGAGCGCCACGTGCTCAGCCCTTTGATGTCCACAGGCGAGGATAAAGCTCGCCCCGATGAGGTGCGCATCTGGTCGGCTGGATGTTCGACAGGGGAGGAGGCCTATAGCCTGACAATCCTGTGCACTGAGCATCAGAAACTTGAGGTCAACCCGGTCAAAGTCCAGGTATTTGCCACGGATATCGATGAGCGTGCCATTGCGGTAGGTCGGACTGGCGCGTACCCGGAAGCGATCATCACCGACGTGCCACCCACGCGTCTGCGGCAGTATTTCCTGAAAGAAGGTGAGCACTACCGCGTCCGTAAGGAAGTCCGCGAAAAAGTCTTGTTTGCCAAGCACAGTTTGTTGTCCGACCCGCCATTCTCGCAAATCGACCTCATCGTCTGCCGCAATTTGCTGATCTATCTGGATCGCGACATCCAGCGAGAAATGCTGCAGATGTTCCATTTTGCCCTGAAGCCTGGCGGTTATCTGTTCATGGGCTCGTCCGAGTCTGCCGATGCCTGCCCTGATCTGTTCACACCGGTTGACAAGCGCAACCGGATTTTCCGTGCGCGGGCAGGTGCCAATATCAATCGCCGGGCGCCTTCGATGCCCCGCGGCGGCTTTGCCCTGTCCAGTCTTGCGGCGCCGCCACCCATGCTGCCGCCCGCGCGGAAGTTTTCCTATGCCGATATCCATCAACGGGCGATGGCCGAGCAGATGCCGCCGAGCATGATTGTCGACCCCAATGGCGACATCCTGCACATGAATGAGGGTGCTGGCAGATTCCTGCGTTACGTAACGGGGGAGGTTGGGCGAAACGTTCTGGTGCTGATCATGCCGCAGTTGCGCCTTGAGCTTCGCACCACGCTGTACCAGGCCCAGCAAAGTGGCAAAGCCACGCTGTCCCGCAAGATCCGGGTGAGCGATCACGAAGGTGACTATCTGGTCGATATCACGGCGCGTCCGTTCAAAGACGAAGCCACCGATCAGGATGTGCGCACCATCGTGTTCAATGTCACCTCCATCGAACCGGGCACCGAACTGCTCGACCTGGATCTGCAAACCGAGAACAAGGTGCTGGCCAGTCTGGAGAACGAGCTGCAGCGAACCAAGACCCACCTGCAGGAAACCATCGAGCAATCGGAAGTCTCGAGCGAAGAGCTCAAGGCGTCCAACGAAGAAATGCAGGCCATCAACGAGGAGCTGCGCTCCGCGACGGAGGAGCTGGAAACCAGCAAGGAAGAGCTCCAGTCGATCAACGAAGAGCTGCTCACGGTCAACTACGAGCTCAAGACCAAGGTCGAAGAAACCGACAAGATCAACGACTATCTGGCGAACCTCATTGCCTCCACGGATATCGCCACGGTGTTCGTTGACCGCAACATGCATATCCGCTGGTTCACGCCCCGCGCCAAAGAGATTTTCAGCATGCTCCCGGTGGATACCGGGCGCTCGCTGCTGGATATCACCCATCGCCTCAACTATCCGGAATTGGCCGAAGACGCTTCGTCCGTGTACGAGTCGCTGACCATGCTGGAGCGTGAAGTCAGCAGCGCGGATGGCCGTTGGTACATTGCCCGGCTTTTGCCATACCGCTCCAGCGAAGACCATATCGATGGGACGGTACTGACGTTCATCGATATCACCAAGCGTCGGGAGGCTGAGGAAGATCTGCGCCTGGGCCAGGAGCGCATGCGCCTGGTCGCTGAAAGCACCCACGACTTCGCCATCATCATCCTGGATGAACACGGCAAGATCACCGACTGGAACACTGGCGCACAACTGATCTTTGGCTACACCGCTGAAGAGGTCATCGGCTCCTCCTACGAGCTGATTTTCTCCGCTGAAGATCGCAGTGCGGGTGTTCCGCAAACCGAAATGCGCAATGCCCGTGAGCATGGGCGTGGTGAGGATGAGCGTTGGCACGTGCGTAAGGACGGCAGTCGGTTCTTCTGCAGCGGCGAAATTGCGTTGCTGCGTGCCGAAAGTGCCTTGGGTTACGTCAAGATCGCGCGTGATCTTACGGGCCATAAACGGCTGCACGATGAGCAGAGCAAAAAGCTCGCCGAGACCCAGAGCACCATCCACATGAAGGACGAGTTCTTTGCGGTCATGTCCCATGAACTCAAGCACCCGCTCAACCTGATTCAGCTCAACGCAGAAATTCTTCGAAGGCTCCCGGCCGTTCGCAACACGGAGAATGCCAGCAAGGCGGTCGGCGCCATCGGCGAGGCTGTTACCAGCCAGGCTCGAATCATCGATGACTTGCTCGATGTGGCTCGCATTCGCACGGGCAAGCTGAAGTTGAAGACCCGCCTGCTTGATATCGGTGCAATGCTGAGTGAAATCCACTCAATCGTTATTGAAGAGTATCCCAACGCAGAGATCACGTTAGAGAAACCGAGCGCGGAAGTGCCGGCGATGATCATCGACGGCGACCCGACCCGCCTGGAACAAGTGATCTGGAACCTGCTGCAAAATGCGCTGAAGTTCAGCGGTGAAGCGGCCAAGGTACGTATTGTGCTCAGCAAGGCGGACAAGCACGCCCACATCGATATCATCGACAACGGTGTCGGATTGCCTACTGCCGACCTGGAAAACGTGTTCGACCTGTTCAAGCAGGCCAAACCCAAGCATGCCACCCACCAGCGAGACGGCCTGGGCATTGGGCTGTCGCTGGTTCGCCAGCTGGTACAGGCGCATGGAGGCTCGGTCGTTGCCAGGTCTGCGGGTATTGGTCATGGCTGTACGTTCAGTCTCTCGCTGCCGCTTTCTCAGGAGCTGATCAAAGAGCCGAAGGATGGGAACGAACCCGGCGAGCCCCAAGGACGACTGAAGGGGCTCAAGGTCTTGCTGATTGATGACTCGCCAGAAGTGCTGGAAGTGATGCGCATGCTGCTTGAAATGGAGAGTGCCCAGGTGAAGAGTTACAGTGATCCTGCCCAAGCGCTCAAGCATTCACTCCAGGAGCGCTTCGATGTTATTCTTACCGATATCGGAATGCCGGAGATGGATGGGCATGAGCTGATCAGTGCCCTCAGGGCCGGCAAGGTTCATCAGTACACGCCTGCGATTGCGTTGAGCGGTTATGGCGTGTCGACGGATCCTCACAAAGGCAAGGACATGCAGTTCGACCGACATCTCACCAAGCCCGTGCAGTATGACGACCTGGTGGGTACCATCGAGTCGTTGTGTAAAAGCCCATCGTCCTGACCACCTAGCAGCGAGCCCTCAGTGCTGAGCTTTCAGGGCTGAGGGTGAGCTGGCTTGCGGCTTGATGACGATAAGGCCTCACTTATTTGAGTTCCAGGAAGCCTTCTCGTCTGAGTAATTCCACATTCGTAGGTTTTACCGCCACGTGACTGAGTTCTGCGACAGAAAACCATCGGCATTCCACGATCTCGTGAGATGGTCGAGGATGCAGGGACGCTGGAACGTTCATGCGATAGAGCCAGTGCTCCTCTCCAGTAAGCACGCTGTGCCCGAGAAACTGAGCATCGGTAAGTTGGAGGCTGGTTTCTTCACGCAATTCTCGACAGGCCGCTTCGAGCTGGGTCTCGCCGGGATCAATTTTCCCGCCGGGCAGTGACCACTCAGGGGCTTCCTTACGCACCATCAGAATTTTGCCGGCTTGCAGGCAAATGACAGTGGCATGCAACTCTCTCGATTGGCTCATGGCAGTTCCTCCGATATGAACGGAAGGCCAGAACCGCACGCCAAAGTTCATGTCGCACGGTGAACGGTTCAACTAGGCCAAGCGCCTGCCGCAAATACACGATGTCATGACCCACCTGAACCCTTCTGCGCTGAATCATTGCCGATGTCATTGAATGGTCGCGTTAATGGGCTATGGTGAGGTTTCACAACTATAAGACTAACGTCGTAGGAGGCCGGAATGCGCATTCGTGGTGATGTTTTTTGGGACTGGGCGGATCCAGTGCTTCATCATCGGTCTCATGGCGAGAAGTTGGATGATGGCACGTCAATCGACGTGCAGGTCAGGCTTTCAAGGGTGGGCCAGACTCAGATGTTCATCGGGGTCTATGCAGGCTGTGGAATGGCCCGTCATGAAGAAGCCTTCGACTCTCGACCAGGCGAGTCCATGACTCGAGCTTTGGCTTGGGGCGTGGAGCGGGCAAGGCGCTTGGCGACAGATCAGCAGCCTGCAGTGAGACAGGTTGCGTAGCTTTTACAAGCACAGGGTTTCAAGGGCGGTCGTTGTCATCAGGTAACACCGACCGCTGTTCTCAAAGCAACTCACTTGGTCTTCACTCTAATTTTTCTAGAAGCCAAGCCCATCCAGCGGCGGTGGGGTCACCTGGTCTCTCAGCGTCGTCCAACGCTTTCAAGGCATTGAACTGGAACTCCGCTCGGATGCGCAGTTTCTGAAGATCCGTACAACAGCTGTCTGATACTCCCCTTTCATAGGCTCGTAGCGATCTCATGGCCTGGCTGCAGGCGTTCAGCTGTGCCGTTATTCGAATCGAGTCCGCCTTAGTCATTTTCAGATGCCTCCAGAGGGCTAAGCGATTCGGGTTCAGTCCTGTCCACACTAACAGTTATCGGACAAATTTCTCGTTCTCTCGACCCTATACCGACAGGCGGCTAGGCGCTACCGGGCAAGTTACTGTTGACCTCATTGGCGTCATTGGGTACCCAAAATTCTGGTGTGCAAATAAACATGAGTTATCTTGATGGTTATATATAAAAAGACTAATACTTAGGTCTGCCGGAAGAGGGATCATCATGCAGACACGCTTCGTTGTCGTTCCCGCTGTACCCATGGAAAAAGAGACCTTCCCGCGTCCAATCGGCTACACCGGCGCTTCTGGGGCAGGATTCGACCTGTACGATACCCATTGCAAGATACGGCTTGCCTTGAACTGCCCCACGCGTGCCGAGGCGGATTACGAATGTGCCCGTCGTAACGGCCAGAACAGCGCGAGCGGGTCGAGCAATGCAGAAGCGGGATCAAGGTGCGTGGGACGCGAGTCGAGCCCTGAAGGGCGAGGTTCCAGGTTCGCAGGGCATGGCTAAAGGGGCGTACTTGCACCCGAGCGATCATTCCCGAAACGACCTCAAGGTTAGGTCCGGACAGGCGTCCGGAACTCGTTTTCGAACGTGCGGGTCTTCACCATAAGGAAGCCAACGTCAACGTTCAGGAAGTCGCCCATTTTCCAGGTGCGATCCCTCATGAGCGTCATCAAGCATCGCCCAACCAGCGCAAAGGTAACGATCATCTGTTCTCGCAATGACCAGGTTCTTCTGGTTCGCAGAAAGGGTGCCAAATGGAAGTTTCCAAGCGCTCTTCTTGCGGCAGGTGAGTCCCCAATCATGGCTGCTGCTAGAGAGCTTTGGAAGGCGCTATCGTTGCATTGCTCGCGGCTGAACGCCGTGGGCACCCTCGAGGTTGGCAGGGTTCTCCACCATATCTTCACCGCGGACCTTACTGACGGATGCAGTGTTTCGCTTGGCAGAGGCATCGTCGATTGTAAGTGGATCGGCTGGGAGGACTTGAGCTCAACCATGCTGAAACCTACAGCCGCTGCTTTGCTGTCCCGAGATCTATCAGCGCTTGTCCATCGGGATGATCCCGCTGCCTTGGAATTGGCATCCGACACAAACTGAACGGCGAGGTCATTGAGCCGGTCGGATCGTTAAATGCCATGGGAAAGGACGTTAGGGATGAAAGCGATGACTCGACTGTTTACCGGCTTGGCTCTGGTGGGGACCTTGGGAGCCACGACAGCATGGGCGGATCAGCCCGGCGCAGATTGGAAGGTTACCAAGGATCAGGCCGAAGCCACCTTGAAAGGTGCTGGCTACACGCAGATCACCAAGATCGAGGCCGATGATGGGCATTGGGAAGGTGAGGGCATGAAAGCTGATGGTAAGCAGTATGAGTTCCAGGTCGATCCACACGACGGGAAAATCATCAAAGACGAGCTGGATAACTGATCAGGGCGGGTGTTGCTCTTTGAGCGGCCCGCGCCTTCTGCGCGGGCTTTTTTTCAGCTATCAATTATGCAAGCCAGGCCTGATAAGTCGGGCAAAAGAAAGCCCGCTGCTAGGCGGGCAAGGTCTATCACACGTAGGGATAGCTAACGCTCCCATACTGCATGTGAAAAAGCCGTGAAGACGCTTGGGGGGCGACGGGCTACCTCCGCATTGGCTTTTGAGCCGCACACTGGAGTTGAACATCACGCTATGCCAAGGCTCTGACCTGTATTGGTAATGCGAGGACGTTCCCATGAGCATCGAACGCAGCATCCCCGAGCTTGAGGCCTGGTACGCACAGTACGACGACATCAGCTACCGGCGCGAGTCGCCGGATGCCTACCACCATGAACTGATCCGCACGGCCGAGGCCCTGCGCGACGACGGCGCCATCGACTGGGACGACTGGCTGGCGCTCAAGGCTCTGGCCGACCAAGCGCACGTGGGGGCGCTGGAGGATGCAGTGAAGGCCCATGTGAGCGACCCGGACGCATGAAAGCGCTGAAAATCGCCACCTTCAACATCAACGGAATCCGAAGCCGCCTGCCGGCTTTGCTGGCTTGGTTGGAGCGCGAGCGGCCCGACATCGCCTGCCTTCAGGAACTCAAGGCGGCGGATCGGCAGTTTCCGCGCGAGGATATCGAGGCCGTGGGATACGGCTGCCTGTACCAGGGGCAGCCGGCGTGGAACGGGGTGGCCATCTTGGCGCGTGACAGCGAGCCGATCGAAGTCCGTCGCGGCCTGCCTGGCATGCAGGACGATGACCAGAGCCGTTATCTGGAAGCCGCGGCACACGGGGTGCTCGTGGCCTGCCTGTACCTGCCGAACGGCAACCCGCAACCCGGCCCGAAATTCGATTACAAGCTGCGTTGGTTCGAGTGCCTGCTCAAGCATGCGCAAGTGCTCTACGGCAGCGGCCATCCCATGTTACTGGCCGGAGATTTCAACGTGGTGCCGACGGACATGGACATCTACGATCCACGTTCCTGGGCCAATGATGCGCTGCTTCAGCCTGCGTCCCGGGCGTGTTTCGATCAACTGTTGGCGCAAGGCTGGGTCGATGCCATTCGCCATCTGTACCCTGACGAGCGCATCTACACGTTCTGGGATTACTTTCGCAACCACTGGGCCCGCAATGCCGGGTTGCGCATCGATCATCTGTTGCTCAACCGGGACCTCGCCCCGTATCTGAAACAGGCAGGCGTCGATGCGTGGGTGCGAAACGAAGCCAAGGCCAGCGATCATGCGCCCGTCTGGATCGAGTTGAGCGAGCGCCGCCAGCGCCGCTAAGGCACTTCAACCAAACCTTCACGCACAGGTGCAGTCACTACCAATAGGAGCCCAGCGTTTTCGGGCCATGGAGGTGATAGATGCACATTGTCTGCCTGCTGCGTGGCTGCCTGTGGCATGTGATGCCTGATGGTGAATTCACCGGCTTGACATGCCAGTGCTGCGAACGTTGCGGCGCGTGGCGCTACTGCCAGCGCGAACAACGTTGAAGCACGCCGGATAACGTGCAACCCGCGCCTGCGCGCGGGCTCCTGCTATCGCTATTTTTTGCCGGGCAGTACCGAGCTGAGTACCTGCTTGGCGGTCTGCACGATGACCCCGGCCTGATCCGGGTCGCCCTTGAGCAAGGTACTGGCGAACTTCTTCGCTTGTTCCAGCTTGATGTGTGGCGGAAGGGGAGGCACATTCGGGTCAGTCTTGAATTCGATCAACACCGGCCTGTCAGCCGCCAGCGCGCGTTCCCAGGCGCTGGCAATGTCTTCTTCACGCTCTACATAGATGCCCTGCAAGCCGATGGAAATCGCGAACAGGTGATAAGGCACATCGGGGATCGACTGCGAAGCTTCGAACTTGGGGTCTCCCTCCATGACGCGTTGCTCCCAGGTCACCTGGTTCAGGTCTTCATTGTTGAACACCGCGCAGATCCACTGCGGGTTGTCCCACTGCCGCCAGTACTTGGCCACGGTGATCAGCTCGGCCAGGTTGTTCATCTGCATCGCGCCGTCGCCTACCAGAGCCACCACGCTGCGCTGTGGGTGGGCGAACTTGGCTGCGATGGCATAGGGCACCGCCGCGCCCATGCTCGCCAGGCCGCCGGACAGCGAGCACTGCATGCCCTGGCGGATCTGCAGATCGCGGGCATACCAGTTGGCGCATGACCCTGAATCACTGGTGACGATGGCCTGGTCAGGCAGGCGAGGGGAGAGTTCATGTACCACGCGCTGCGGGTTGATCGGGTCGGCTTTGACCAGTGCGCGTTTCTCCAGGGTCTTGTCCCAGTGCGCGCGCCAGCTTTCGACTTTGTCGCGCCAGCGCCGCTCGCTTTTGCGCTCGAGCAGCGGCAGCAAGGCGCGCAGGGTTTCGCTGGCATCGCCGACCAGGTTGACTTCCATTGGATAGCGCAGGCTGAGCATGTCCGGTTGCAGGTCGACCTGCACGCCACGGGCCTGGCCTTCCTTGGGCAGGAACTCGGCATAGGGGAAGCCGGAGCCGATCATCAGCAAGGTGTCGCACTCGTTCATCAGCTGGTAGCTCGGTTCAGTACCGAGCAGGCCGATGGCGCCGGTGACCCAGGGTAAATCGTCAGGTAGCACGGCTTTGCCCAGCAGCGCCTTGGCCACGCCGGCACCGAGCTTTTCGGCCACGGCGATGACCTGCTCGGTCGCCTGCAAGGCGCCGGCACCGACCAGAATCGCAACCTTTTTCCCGGCATTGAGCACCTCGGCCGCCCGTTGCAGGTCAGCGTCGAACGGCACGATCTTGGGCTTGCTGTAGCCAATGCCCGAATGCACTGTGCCGTGTGCCCGTGCTGGGTGCTGGTAGGGCAGGTCCTGTAAGTCATTGGGCAGGATGATGGCGGTGACGCGGCGTTCGCCGACGGCGGTACGCACTGCGCGGTCGAGCAGGTGCCGCACCTGCTCCGGGGTCGACGCCTGCTGTACGAAGGCACCGGCAACATCCTTGAACATCGACAACAGGTCCAGTTCTTGCTGGTAATGCCCGCCCAGCGCTGCGCGCGCCTGTTGGCCGACGATGGCCAGTACCGGTTGGTGATCCATGCGTGCATCGTAGAGACCGGTCAGCAGGTGCGAGGCCCCGGGGCCGGAAGTGGCGATGCACACGCCAAGCTCGCCGGTGAACTTGGCGTGGGCGCTAGCCATGAACGCGGCCATTTCTTCATGGCGGGCCTGGATGAATTCAATCTTGCCGTTGGCTCGGCTCAATGCGCCAAATACGCCATTGATGCCATCCCCAGGGTAGCCGAAGATGCGTCGAACACCCCACTGGTACAAACGCTCTACCAAAAAGTCGCCTACTGTCGTTGTCATCGTCTTTTCCCTGTCTGTGATCGATAGGGTCTGGACTGGGCCGCGAAGGGGAAAGTTTCAACAGGTTGTACGTGGTCAGCCCGCAGGAACCTCGGCACCGGTATGGCTTCTCAAGGACATTGCCCACCTGATCAGGATGCCTTCATGTATGCCATCGACAGCAACACCCAGCCCCTGCAGGCCCTGCGGTTCGAGGACGATGGTGCGACGCCCAATAGCCGCTTCCCCGTGTTGCTCTACCAGCTGCAACTTGCGCCTGCGCATGACAATGCCGGCGCGTTCGAGACCTTGTTCGCCGCTCATCAATGGACCCCGCTGTGGCGTGCCGGGATTTTCGATTACCACCATTTTCATCCCAATGCGCACGAGGTGCTTGGCGTTGCCCGCGGCCAGGCTCGGATAATGTTGGGCGGTGCAGCGGGTCAGGCGCTGACGGTCAAGGCGGGTGATGTTCTGGTTTTACCCGCAGGGACGGGGCATCGTTGCATGGCGTCCAGCGACGACTTTCTGGTCGTGGGCGCCTATCCGCAAGGGCAGGAAGATTACGACATCCAACGACCAGAAGTTGCCGCTCACCAGCAGGCGCTGGCACGTATCGCCCGAGTGCCACATCCTGAGCAAGACCCGGTAAGCGGAGCTCACGGTGCTCTGATGAGACTCTGGCAGTGATCAGAATCCGGTCAGATTTAATGTCGGTGGAATGGCCTCCTTGACCACCCCGTTGGCTTGCGCCGACGGTACGTTGGGGATCATCTTCCTGAAGGTTGCCGCCGCTTCCCTGCCAGGGATGGTCCGTGTAATGCGGTAGACATAGCAGCCGACAAGTCAGGCGCCCCTGATGCCCAGGCCCTCTCGACCTGGTGCCGAGAGGTTGGCCTCTTGCGGCAACGCGGTGACCTTGATCGCCCGCACCGGTACGGCGAACTTGGCGCCCACCTTGGAGAAGCGCTCGAGCAGGTAAAAGTTGATGGCCTGCTGAATATCCATGTACAGGTTGTAGCCAGGGCCCTTGACGATGTACACGCACTCGAACTCCAGCGCCTCCTTGCCAAAACCGCGCAAATGGGCACGGTCGAAGCGCACCTGCTGCTGCGCCTTGATAGCCTCTTCAACGATAGCAGGGGCTTTTTTCACCGCCTCGGTTGGCGTGTCGTAGGACAGACCGAACTCGAACACGATGCGCCGTTCCTGCAGGCGTTTGTAGTTCTGGATGGTGCTGCTGATCATGCTGGCATTGGCCATGACAATCTGTTCGCCACCCAGGCTGCGGATGCGCGTGGTTTTCAAACCCACATGTTCGACGCTGCCTGCCAGTGGGCCGATGACGATGAAGTCGCCCACCTCGAACGGTTTATCCACGGCGATCGACAGCGAGGCGAACAGGTCGCCGAGGATGTTCTGCACAGCGAGCGCCACGGCGATACCGCCGACACCCAGGCTGGCGACGAAAGCGGTGATGTTGACGCCCAGGTTGGACAGCATCGCCAGCACCACCACCGACCACAGCAGCACCCGCGCTCCCCACGCCGCCAGAGTGGCCAGCGCGCTGCCCTGGTTCAGGCCGTCGGTGCGGTGGCGGGCAAAGTAGCGGTTCAGGCCCAGGCCAATGGCACGGTTGGCCCACAGCCCGATTTGCAGAGCAGCGACCACGAACCACAGGCTGCTGACTCGCGTCAGCCAACGCTCCGGCAGGTCGAGCATGCTCAGGCCTACCAGCAAGGAGGCGAGCAATAGCAAGAAATTGCTGGTGCCAGCCAGCACCTTGGCCAGCACGTGGCTGAGCACACCGTCGTGTTCAGACCAGCGACGGATGCGGTGCAGCAGGAAGCTGATGGCGGCGCGGGAGACCAGGAAGGTTCCGATGGCCACAGCCAGGGCCAGCAGCAGATTGAGGATGGAAATGCCCAACAGGGTGGTGTCGGTGAACAGGGCTATGATGCGGTCATTCATGAGCAGCGCGCCTCCCGGGTGCCTGGATTGTTTTGAAGGTCCTTTTCATGGGATGTCCCATGGGCGTCATAGGTCGATCCGATTTCACAAACCGAGCATGTTTTAGTGCACGTGGTACATGATCCATAGGGACAACCCCACCAGCAGCACGATGATCACTACGGTGAACACCAGCGCCACCAGGCTCCAACGTTGCTCGTGCGCCGTGGTCAAGTGCAGAAAGAACACCACGTGCACCAGGATCTGGATCACCGCGCAGGCCAGCATCAGCAGGAACGTGGCGGTGCGCGGCAAGCTCGGATGCATGGCCAGCCCGAAGGGAACGAGCGTCAGCAGTGCAGCCATTACAAAGCCGATGTTGTAGGACTTGTGGCTGGACTGGCTGGCCCCTGCGCTGCTGTGAACTTGGCTTTCGCTACTCATCAGATCACCCCGAACAGGTAGACGACGGTAAACACGCACACCCACACGATGTCGAGGAAATGCCAGAACAGGCTCAGGCAGCTCAGCCGTGTGGAGTTGACGCAGCACAGGCCGCGCTGCTGCACCTGGATCATCAGCAAAATCATCCACACCAAGCCGATCAGCACGTGCAGGCCGTGGGTTCCAACCAGGGTGAAGAAGCCGGTGAGGAACGCGCTGCGCTGCGGGCCGTAGCCTTCAGCGATCAAGTGGTGGAATTCGTTGAACTCCATTGCGATAAAACCCAGCCCGAGCACGAAGGTGATAGCCAGCCATTGCAACACGCGGCGCTTGTCTTTGCGGTGATTGGCCAGCATGGCGTAGCCGTAGGTGAGGCTGCTGAGCAACAGCAGGCTGGTTTCACCGAGCACGTAGGGCAATTCGAAGATGTCTGCCGCACCTGGGCCGCCTGCCACAGACTGGCCCAGCACGGCGTAGGTGGCGAACAGCGTGGCGAACAGGATGCAGTCGGTCATCAGGTAGACCCAGAAGCCAAACAGGCTCAGAGATCCCGCATCCTCGTAACCTTGCTCTTGCTGACGGGCGGATTCATTCAGGACGATCTGCGACATGGCTCAAGCCTCTGTCATCAGTTGACGGCGTTCGGTTTCCACGCGTTCGACTTCCTCGGCCGTCACGTAGTACTCGGTATGTGGGTCGTAGCTGCGCACGATCAATGTCGCCACCGTGGCCAGCAGGCCGGCGATCGCCAACCACCAGATGTGCCACACCAAGGCGAAGCCCAGCAGCGTGCTCAACGCCCCGATCACCACGCCCAGGCTGGTGTTGCACGGCATGTGGATCTTGCGGAAATCCGCCTCGGTCAGCGTCTTGACCCCGCGTTCCTTCATGCCCCAATAGGCGTCTATGCCATGCACTACCGGTTGCTCGGCGAAGTTGTAGAATGGCGGCGGCGACGCGGTGGCCCATTCCAGCGTGCGGCCGTCCCAGGGGTCGCCGGTGTGGTCGCGGTTTTCGTGGCGCTTGCGTATGCTCACAACCAGCTGCATCACCTGGCAGGCCACGCCGCAGAGGATGACAAGCACGCCGAACATTTCCAGCAGCAGAAATGGCCGCCACTCGGGCACGTTGAAATGATTCAGGCGTCGGGTCATGCCCATGAAGCCGAGGAAGTACGACGGCATGAAAGCGAAATAGAAACCTGCTAGCCAGCACCAGAATGCGGCACGCCCCAGCGGGTCGTAGAGCTTGAAGCCGAACGCCTTGGGGAACCAGTAGGTCAGGCCACACAGGTAGCCGAACACTGCGCCGCCGATGATCACGTTATGGAAATGCGCGATCAGGAACAGGCTGTTGTGCAATAGGAAGTCGGCGCCTGGCACTGCCAGCAGCACACCGGTCATGCCGCCGATGCTGAAGGTGACGATGAAACCGATGGTCCACAGCATTGGCGTCTCGAAGCGCACCCGCCCGCGGTACATGGTGAACAGCCAGGTGAAAATCTTCACCCCGGTGGGTACGGCGATAATCATGGTCATGATGCCGAAGAACGCGTTCACGTTCGGGCCGGCACCCATGGTGAAGAAATGGTGCACCCAGACGATGAACGACAGCACGGTGATGACGATGGTCGCCCACACCAGCGAGTAATAGCCAAACAGCCGCTTGCCCGAGAAGGTCGAAGCCACCTCCGAGAAGATGCCGAATGCCGGCAGGATCAGGATGTACACCTCAGGGTGGCCCCAGGCCCAGATGAGGTTGATGTACATCATCGGGTTGCCGCCCAGCTCGTTGGTGAAAAAATGCATGCCCAGGTATCGATCCAGGCTGAGCATGAACAAGGTGGCGGTCAGGATGGGGAACGCCGCCAGAATCAGGATCGAGGTGCACAGTACCGTCCAAGTGAACACTGGCATGCGGAACAGCGTCATGCCCGTAGTGCGCATCTTGAGGATGGTGACGAAGAAATTGAGCCCCGTGAGCAAGGTGCCTATCCCCGATATCTGTAATGACCAGATGTAGTAGTCCACGCCCACGCCGGGGCTGTAGCCGATGCCGGATAAAGGCGGGTAGGCGACCCAGCCGGTGCGGGCGAACTCCCCAATGCCCAGTGAGAGGTTGACCAGCACCGCGCCGGAAACGAACAGCCAGAAGCTCACCGCGTTGAGGAACGGGTAGGCCACATCGCGGGCACCGATCTGCAACGGCACCACGATGTTCATCAGGCCGACCACGAACGGCATGGCCATGAAGAAGATCATGATCACGCCGTGGGCGGTGAAGATCTGGTCATAGTGCTCCGGCGGCAGGTAGCCGGGCGAGCCGTCCGAGGCCATGGCCTGCTGTGTGCGCATCATCAATGCGTCGGCGAAACCGCGCAGCAGCATCACCAGGGCGACGACGATGTACATCACGCCGATGCGCTTGTGATCGACCGAAGTGAACCACTCCTTCCACAGGTACGTCCATTTGCGCTTGCAGGTGATGGTCCCGATCATGGCA
Organism: Pseudomonas sp. S37; assembly: GCF_016658545.1. GTDB lineage: Bacteria > Pseudomonadota > Gammaproteobacteria > Pseudomonadales > Pseudomonadaceae > Aquipseudomonas. The sequence continues at coordinate 34,875 of NZ_JACVZC010000035.1, forward strand.
ATACCGATGAGCCCGACCACGGCAAGGGTGTACATGATGATTGGATCGCCGAAAGGGATGGCATTCCAGGTCAATTTTCCGAACATGTGCGCTACTCCCTGCTGCCCTGCGGCGATTCACCCTGAGGAGCACTCAGGCGCTGCTCGACGTCCCGGACCCGGTTGATGCCCTGATACTTGTCGATCAATGACTGAAACAGGCCGGCATCGACCGCAGCGTAATGCTCTACCGGGTGGGCGATGCTGGGTTTGGCCAGCTGCGCATAACGGTGCTGGTCGAGCTGGCGTCGCGAGCCGCGCACCTCGGCCACCCAGGCATCGAAACCCGCCTGGTCGAGTGCCAGGGCCTTGAAGTGCATGTCGGAGAAGCCGGGGCCGTTGTAGTTGGCGGCGATACCGGCGTAGCTGCCCGGCTCATTGGCAATCAGGTGCAGCTGAGTCTGCATGCCGGCCATCGCGTAGATCTGCCCGCCTAGCGCAGGGATGAAAAAAGAGGTAATGGCGCCATCGGAGGTCACCCGGAAATCCATGGGTGTGTCCACCGGCATGGCCAGTTCATTGACCGATGCGATGCCCAGTTCGGGATACACGAAAAGCCACTTCCAGTCAGTGGCGATGACCTGCACCGTGACCGGCGCCTTGTCGGCATCCAGTGGGCGGTACGGGTCGAGCGCGTGGGTAGAGCGCCAGGTCACGACCCCGAGCACGATGATGATGATCAGCGGCACGCCCCAGACCACCGCCTCGATTGCGCGCGAGTGACTCCACTCTGGCGTGTAGCGCGCCTTTTCGTTCGAGGCGCGGTAATGCACCGAGAACACCAGCGCCATGATCATGACCGGGACTACCACCACCAGCATCAACAGCGTGGCCAGGATGATCAGGTTGCGTTGTTCCACCCCGACCTGACCCTTGGGATTGAATAGCACCATGTCGCAGCCCGAAAGCTGCAGCATGATGACGCCCAGCACCATCAGCCCGAGAAGTCGTGCGGCTTTAGGGGGTCCCTTTGCCATGAGCCGGTCCTGTAATTGTTGCTGAATGTTTGACTTGTTCCGTTAGAAGGACGACCTGAGCAGGAAGGTTGTGTGTAAATCGCGTAATCACGACGAATGGTGGATGTACAAAATCCTCGTTTCGTACAAGGCGCCCGGCTGTCTGAACACCCTGATTCATTTCGACTGGCTGGGCGAATCATGAGATCTACCGTCGACAACAACCGCGAAGGCAGACACATGAAACGAAGAGGCAAGACCTACAGAAACTGGTGCGACCCAATCCTCCATCACCAGACCCATGAAGAAACACTCGACGACGGGACTTGCCTGGAGGTGCAGACGCGCCTGTCGCGCACGGGTGCGACGCAGCTGTTCGTCGGCGTGTACCGTGCTGATGGGACTGCGCTATGTGAACGGGCCTATGCCCAGCGCGCCGGCGAGAGCATGAGCCGGGCGCTGGTGTGGGGCGTGGGGTATGCCAGGCGAGTGGCGGTTGACGGTACGGCGAGCCGCGCCGAGCCGGCGAGCAATTGACGGATTCAACCCTCGGACTGGTCCTCAAGTGGAAGATTGCGTGAATGGAACAACGACCGGCTCTGGCGACTCCATTGCAACAACGGCGTGCGATGGAGTGCCATGATGATCCATGTGGGATGCGCGGGCTGGAGCTTGTCCCGCCAGTACGCCGATGAGTTCCCGCAGGCGGGCAGCCAATTGCAGCGCTATGCCGCGCGGCTTGGTGCCGTGGAAATCAACACTTCGTTCTACAAGCCCCATCTGCCTGCCACCTATGCCCGCTGGGCTATCTCGGTGCCGGAGTATTTTCGTTTCGCCGTCAAGCTGCCCAGGATCATCACCCACGAACTACGCCTGGAAGGTTGTGAGGTTGCGCTAGATGCGTTTCTCGGCCAATGCCAGCAATTGGGTGATCGCCTGGGCTGCTTGCTCTTACAACTGCCGCCATCGCTCGTCCATGATGCCAGCCGCGACCGGCGTTTCTTTGAACTACTGCGCTTACGCCATGCCGGACCAGTGGCGGTCGAGCCCAGGCACGCCAGTTGGCTAGGGGCGCAGTCCATGCTGATCGACTTGCGTATTGCCCAGGTAGCGGCAAGCCCTTCTCGCTTCGCTGCCGATGCGCAACCTGCTGGCTGGCCTGGATTGGTCTACTGGCGCCTGCACGGCGAGCCGCGGATCTACCATAGCGAGTATTCACAACAGCACCTTCAACAGTTGGCTGAGCGGCTGCACCGCAGCCACGCTGCAGGAGCGGCAACCTGGTGCATCTTCGACAACACCGCTTCCGGTGCAGCACCGGGTAATGCGCTTGCACTCGAGCAATACCTGCGCTGATGCAGGCGGATCAAAATTTTTGGTCCTGTCGGGATCTTCTGAAACGCATGGCACTGCGAGGAGCAGCCCATGAAGCTTGACGATGGCAAGACCGGCGACTAAGTCCGATAACCGCTTTCTTCTGAAGATACGCGGCAAAGCGAACGGGTGCCAAACCCGGTGCTTGAGCGCCCGGACCAGGATACCGAGGCAGTGAACAAGGTTTTGCCTACTTCAATCAAGGAACAGGAAGAACAGGCGCGCCAGATCAGCCGGCATCTCGCCGAGGCCGACGTGAAAGCTCGCCGCCCATGACGTGGACAGCGGTGAGATGTCCACCTTGGCCATTCGATCCGAAGTATCGATGAATTCGTGGCTCTTCTGGACAGCTTTGCGATTGGCAGGGTGGTGGATATCCGAGCCGTGCCGCGGTCGTGCACCAAGGCGCAATGCAAACTTGACGTGCTGTCGGTGCTATTGCGCTCGGCCCTAATTGAATACTGCCGGCTGCTCCATCATTTGTGCCGAAGCATTGTGGAGGTGATGGCGTTGCCATCGGCGAATAGTCGCTAAGCACATGCTGGTGCGCCTGGGTCTTCGCGGCAAAACGAGCGCCTTCGCGACCGAAAGGGCTGCCGTGGGTCAAAGACATCCGGTGGTTCGGCTGACTTTCGACAGATCTGTATTATTTGATACGTTCAACGTAATATAAATTAATTTTTCGGCCAATTAGGTCGGATAAGATTTAATTATCAGACCTAAATGGGTGGAGGATAGGCCATGGCGGTAGGCGTACCGGAAAATGACGTGTTTGCCGCAGCAGACGCGGTTCTGGCCCGCGGCGAGCGGCCGACAGTGGAACGGGTGCGCCTGGAACTCGGGCGCGGCAGCCCGGCCCGGGTCGGTACCTTGCTGGATCAGTGGTGGGAGCAACTAGCCGCACGGCTGCGCGGCGAAGCGCGCCTGCCTGGCCTCCCGACGGAAGTAGCGCAAGCCTTCAGGGCGATTTGGCAGCAAGCCACTACCCTGGCCCAGGGCGTGGCGGAGCAGGCGCTATCCTCCCAACGCCAAGTGCTGAACGAAGAGCGCGAGGCGCTGGGGGCGCTGGAAGCCCGTGCCCGGCTGGACGTAGCCCAGGCGCGCCAGCAGGCGTCTGAGGCCGTTACCGCACGGCAGAGCGTGGAGACCCGCCTGGCCGGCCTGGAACAACTGTTGGCCGAGCGCCAGGTACAAATCGATGACCTGCGTGCGCAGCGCGACGAACTTCAGGCGCAACGTGACGAATCTCGCGCTCACGTAGCCGAGGTACGTCAGCTACTGCACGAAACCCGCGAACAGGCCGAGCAAGCTCGTGAGGCACAACAGCGCTACACCCGTGATGTCGAGGATCGCGCCTATCGTGAAATCGATCGGGCTCGCGAGGAGAGCAAAGGACTGGCCCTCCAGCTCAAGGACGCCAATGCCCGCATCCTCACCTTGCAACAGTCGCTACAAACTGAGCAGCGACTGCTGGCTGAAGCTCGTGAGCAGCGTGCTACTGCGGAGGCACAGAATGATGCGCTCAATCAGAATCTCAGTCAGATGCGCCAAGCCGCTGCGAAAGCGGAGACGCGTAGCCAAGCCCTGCAGCACAGCCTTCAACAAATGCAGACTTTGCTCGCCGAGACTCAGCACAGCGCCGTAGCACAGCAGTCGCGTGCCGATACCCTGGAGGCACAACTCAAGCAGCTGCGAGAGGCGCTGAAGAAGAAGCCTCAACGCAGCCGCCCCTGATATGCCACCCGGGCCCCGCGTCTGCCTACACCACTCTCCATAGCCTCGATTGCCGGAAAGCCGCCCTATGAACCATGATGACTTGAAGTTTGCCGATGACCGTCCAATTCTGTTGAAGAAACACGACCTGCTCGATCGCGCCGGGTTTGCCCAGCGGCTGGCACTAGCGATTACCTCGTGGAAGAATCAGGAAAGCTTGGTGATCAGCCTGACGGGGGGCTGGGGCAGTGGCAAAAGTTCGATCAAAAATATGGCTCTGGAGCAGCTCGAAGCAAACCAGAGCTGCCAGGTGATCGAATTCAATCCTTGGCAGTGGGCTAGCCAAGAAAAGTTGAGCAGCGCCTTCTTCGAAGAAATCTCCCGTGTCGTACGGCGCCAGGATGCCGGCGATAACGATAAAAAGCTTGCCAAACTGTTGCGTCATTATGGCCGGTACTTGAATACCGGCGCCGGTGTGCTCAGCACGACTGCTAAATGGACGCCGGTTTTGCTCGGTTCGGCTTTGGTGACTACCGCGCTGGCCAGTGTGGCTGAAGGCGACGCGTCAAAGGTGACAGTATGGCTCCTCAGCGCCGCTAGCTGGCTCGGTACCCTTGCGCCGCAGGTGAAGAAGCTCGCCGGCGCGATGACCAATCACTCCAAACGTCTCGATCAGCAGGCAAAAGACAATGAACTGACCCTCGGAGAAATTCGCACTGAGCTGCAGACACTCTTGAGCGCGCGTACTAAGCCGCTATTGATCGTGCTGGATGATCTGGATCGGTTGTCGGCCGATCAAATGAAGGCGATGTTTCAGCTAATTAAGGCGCACATGGATTTTGCCAATGTCGTGTTCCTGCTGCTATTCCAGCGCGATACGGTCGAGAATGGACTGAACCAGGTCGGCTTCAATGGTGCAGATTACCTGGAGAAGATCATCCAAGCCCCTCTCAGCGTACCGACCATTGCAAACAATCAGCTGCAGACGATCTTGTTTAGCCGATTGGACGCTATCTTGACCGACGAACCGCAACTGCAGGAGCGCTTCGACAAAGAGTACTGGGAGAAGACGTTCGAGCGCGGGATGCGACCGTTCTTTCGCAATCTACGTCACGTTTACCGGTACACCTCGACCTTGGCTTTTCACTGTCGCCTGCTGCGCGGCACCGAAGTGGCAGAGGTCAATGCGGTCGATCTGTTTGCGTTGGAATGCCTACGAGTGTTCGCCCCGGAGACTTACGCTGAGCTACCACGCTACAAAGCGTTGTTGACTGACAGCGAGCCGTTCGCGCGGAAGGATCAGCCACAGCAAGCGCGCGTAAACCAAATAATCGATCAGCTGGTCAACCTGGCACCTTCTCTTCATCAATTGGCCATACGGCAATTGCTCCAAGAGATGTTCCCCACACTGGATTGGGCATTGACCAACACCTACTACGATCAAACAGAAAAGCTGCGCTGGTTGGCCCGCTCACGGGTCTGCTGCGATCAAGTTTTCGACCGCTATTTCGAGCTCTCAATTCCTCTGGCGGACATCCCCAATTCGTTGCTACACGAACTTGGCAGACGCATTACCGATCCAGTGGCCTTTACCGCACTACTGATCAGTCATGAAGAGGAGCGCCAGGCGGAAATCCTGCAGCGACTTCTCGGCCTGGTGGACGAGTTCCCTCTCGATCAGTCGCTCGCAGTGGTCCAGACTTTGCTGCGCGCGGGCGATCATGTTGGACGCCGCATGTCGTTCACCAACTGGTCGCCGCGGCTGCAGGTCACCCGCCTGCTGAGACTGTTCCTTGAGCGCCATGAACTGGAGTGCACCCGCAGCCAATTGGTCATCGAGGCCTTCGCCGCGGGGCCAGGCCTGGTCGTTATGGATCATTTACTGGGAGGGGAGGCTGGACTGCGCCGCAAGGGTGATGTCGGCTATTTCGACGATGCCGGATTTGAGCAGTTAAAAACCCTATATGTCGAAGCTCTGCAACAGTTAGCAGAACGTGACCCGGATGCGTTCCTGGCTGATGAGAACCATGCCTCCTATCTCATCGACTTGAACCGTTACAGTGTCGGTGGAGATGACGGGCGCCGCTGGGTCGAGTCCCACGTCACCACGCAAGCCCGCTTCCTCCTATTCGCACGAGGACAGGTCAATTTCCGGACCTCACACAGTGGTGGTAGCTCGACCCGCACCGACTACATCTCATCAAGCGCCTTGGAACAGATGATGGGATTGGCGCGCTGCGCTGAGTGGCTTGATCGCCTCGACGTCGGCGCAATGGATAATTGTGAGTTGGAGACGCGTAGGCTGCTTGAAGATGCTTTGGCCCGACACGCCCAGGGAGAGGCAGAGTCTTGGAGTGACTGATCCTAGCGAATCATCGCCTAAACCAACCGGGCCGTTCAGTACATACAGGTCCACGCTTATGGACGGCAGCTCACTACCTCACTGAAGTTAGCAGTCACACTTCGGGGTAAACCGCAGTAGCCCGCCTAACGGACCAAGGGCGTACCGCGCCGGCGGCAGCATCGCCCAGACTATTCGGTGTGCGCTCTTGCCTAGGCGAACCGGACTTCAGGCAACGGATCCTCCTTGGCTTCGGCCATGACGCGAGCGAGCTCCCCGCCGGGTTCGGCGCGGTTTGCGCTGAGGCTGCGGGCCAGTTGCACACACTTGGTCCTGACAATCGAAATAGTAGCTGCCTCATGCCCGAGGTCGCCGGTCGCGTCATAACGGGTGCAATCAAACACCACCGGCAGTATGTCGATCAATGACCCGGCTTCCTCTTCCGAGAGCCGACCCCGCTCAAGCAACGTACGCAATGACTCGATTATCTCCGGTAGTGTGCTCAGGCGCTGGGGGCCAAAAAACATGACAAGCAAATTCGCCAGGCGGCGGGTGATCGGGCTGTCGACTCGCGTGCGCCATTCGCGAATCGCATAAGCGGCATAGCTTACGAACTTGGCATCTTGGTGTTGCAGCGCATGCCGCAAAGTCTTCTCGACAAGAGAGGCAACAGGATCGGTGTCGGCGAAATAGATGAACGCCAGCAAAGCGCCTGGTGCTTGGACTTCTCGATAAAATTGGTCGAGTTGGGCAAACATCGCTTTGTTCGACAGGCCTCCCAGGTGTGGCACCACCACCAGACCCAACGCTTTGCTGATCAGTGCCGCTTTCCTTTGCTCGCCACCGTGCAAGAACGCCATTTCCAGCTGGCTTTGCGCTTTCGGCCGCCAGCGTGTCATCAGCTCGAAGTAGCGTAGGGCCTGTTCTACGCTGGGCCTGATATCTGCGCTGACAGACCCCACCGAGTTGATCAAATCTTCCAACAATTCATCTTCGAACAACCCCTCGGCACCTGCCTCAAATAGCTTAACACTCAAGCTAGCTTTGAAGGTCTCAGGCTGATGGTTCGGAAGTTTGAGCAAGGCATGAGCGAACAATCGGTTGGCGCCCTGCAGGCTGGGATTGGCGGCGTCGCTGCCCCACACTTGCTGGAGCAAGCTATCGCGTTCTGACGGCGTGAGGTAGTTCGCATCAAGCAACGGGAGCAGTCTGATCAAGGCTGCGCCGGTGTCTTTACTATTGGCGTTCACCGACTGAATAATCTGTGCGATCCGCCGATCAATGACAGGGTTCGCCAGGCGTTCTCCGGGTTTTTCAATCACCGGGTTCGGCCAATCGCTGTTAGCACTGAGACCGATCTCGTGTGCCAATGGCACCTCAAGTGCATGCTGCAACAAGCCGGCCTGGTCATCCTCTGGAACACTTTCTAGCGAATAGCGCAACAAATTGCCCAGGGCGTCCTTCAACCAGAGATCGTGTAGGGCGGGTTGCTTACTGAGCTCGGTTGCCAATATGAATAACTGCCGGGACCGCTCAGGGGGCAGTCGGACGCTAATGCGCGCCAAGATTTCGATGAATACACGCAGGTTTGGCAACGCAGCTTGCCGGCCTGGGCCTGCTCGCTCGGCGGCTCTTGCTTTCCAGTAATTGATCGCACGCACGCATTGATCGGCGAGGTGTTCGACCTGCGAGTACGCAAAGCGGGCGACTCGCAGTCTGCTGAATGTTTTCTTGATGATCTCAGCGGTCTCTGTACTCGCCCCTCGCGCAGCAAGCGAGAAGCTGTAGAGCCCGTCCACGCCGTCCAACTCGACCAACTTTTCCGCCTGGCGACAAAACAAGTTTGTCTGTCGCCAGCGCAGTGGAATGCCTACCGTGTCCAACAGCCCTGTCATAACGATCAGGGGATGTAAACCGGAGGTGAAAGTCACGCGGCTGGATCCGTCGCGGTAGCTGCCGGGGGCAAAGTTGGGTACTACTGCGCTGTCTTTGCGCTGCCGATCGAGCGCGTCATCGATACAGACCCTCAAGTCATCGAGGATCGCCCAAGGATCGCACCGGTGCTCCCGATAGAGGGACGGGAAGGGCGAAGAGTGTCCTGCGAGGTCCAGCACATGATAAAGCCAGTGGGCCCAGGCGAGTCGAGAAAGCAGGAACAGTGACCGCCGGTTTTGGTGATGAAGTACGAGAAGCTCGCGATAGGCCTGCGCGACTAACAGATTCGCTTCATTGAACGTGCCGAGTTCTACCAGCAGCGAGGCTTTGCGCAGCTTCCACCAGGGTTCGTCGATGGAAATCCGGTCACATTGCACCTGCAGTGCTTCATAGTCGAACGCATCCCGTGCACGGATGGCCCGATAATAGGCCATCTCGTTCGCCGCGTCGGACCAATGCTTGGTATTGGACTCAATGAAATCCTCCACGCGACTCCATGAGTCGGAAATATCATCGGCCCAGCGCTGGTTTTTCAGCAGCAACACCGCGCCCTCCAGGCGCTCTCGTTTGGAAAGCGTGCTTTGCTCGTCGAGCACGGTGTCCAGCAGCAGCTGGGAAAACTCAGCATCGAGCGGATCGTGTGCCAGGTATCCGCGCCAGACACGCTCGTAGATCAGGCGGGCGCGCAGTTGCTCCGGCAGTCGCCGCAGATTACTGGCTGAGAAAGCATGGAAACTGGCCTGTTCAAGAACGCGGTCTTGTAGGCGGGACGGCAAGACTAACCACCCTGGGTAGCTGTTTCGGTCCGCTTGCAAGGTGGCAAGGCTGTCTTCGAACCACTTGTAATTCTGTTCCCGCAGAAACGCATCGATGTGCTTGTTCTGTTGAATCGGCTGGTTGAGATAAACCGGTGACCAAGCGCTCTCGGCCTTCGGCTCGAGGCTAACAAGGGCCTGGAGAAATAGCTTGGTTGCCTCACGATGAGCAAGCTCTCGATCATCATAATCGGCGACCAGCGGTGCCAAATCGATGGGAGCGATATTGATCGATTCGAGGTATTTCCGCTTGGCCGCATTGAGCCCAAGTGCGCCCACCAGGTAGATACGACGCGCATGTCCAGCCAGGTGATCGCGGACCCAGCCCGCCCAGGCAAGGAAATTAGGATCTTCGCCGGAGAAACCCAATAAACACAGTTCGTTTTCAATGAACACTTGCCGGGCGTAGTTGACGAAAGCGGCATACCGAGCGGGATACCTCCGATAATCTTCCTGGGTAAATACCAGATGGTTATCGAGCACGATGGTGCCATGCAGTTTGACGATGCGAGGAGACCTGGCGCTTGCCAGGTCCTCCTGCTTGCGCACCACGTTATAGACCCTTTCCGGTAACGCCGCTGCAGCGCGCTCCAACAGTGTGTCCCAATTGGTGGTCAACACCTCCGACCACGGCAGCCGTAATAAGTCATCATGCAGGGCGCCGGGTTGGAATGCCTGGTCATTGACGGCCGTTTTCAGGTTGTCATGCATCGACTGGGGGCCAAAGAACGCTTGATACTCTTCCGCCAGGCGTAGCGGGTCGGAGCTCGAAGACCCTAGTTCCTCGCCCATTTGCTTGCAGAGCTCAAACCACAAGGGCATTTTTTGCGCTGGATTGCCGCTCATGGCGGCGCTCCGGCTAAACCCCGCACCGACCATGATGGCAGCGCCGTGGAATGTGCCGTCTTGTTGCCACAGCGCCGCAGCTAGTTTCTTAAGCGCGGCGAAATCTGCCAATTGGTTTACACCCACGTTCATTGCACCTCGTGCCATTGCTCCCAGCGGGCCAAGTTTTCTGCCTGCTGCCGTGCCAGATATTGTTTGTGGCTACGCGAGACTGCTCGGCAGCACGTCAACGTCATCCGCCACCGAAGCGCTCATGCTTGTGGCAGCCTAACCCTGCGGCGTCCGCAGGCATTGTGCCACCGTCGACTCTGGGATCCAATCCGCTCAGCAATAGCATCTATGTCTTGCCGAGAAAGTTCAGCTGCGGCGTAGGCAATGGGGCGGTTGATGAGCAAGGCATGCGGCTCTGCTCGAAATACGAGACCGCTATCGCGGCGCACAAACAGGTCAGTGAATGCTCGGCAGGCTGAAGCGCAGGTCAAAGCCCCTCGACCCTTTACATTGACGTCACTTCTGACAACGACGTTTCCCGTCGAAGCTGATGGTAGCGAGTGAGCTGCCACAATCGATGGGAGTATGGTTGTGGACGCAGTGGGTGCAGCAACGGGGGAGGCGTTAAGTGAGCTGGACGTACAGACCTTGGTTTTGGTGAAGGCGGCGCTGAGATGGTGGTACTGGCTAGCAGCGCTACGCAGGACTTCTTGTTTTTATCCCTCAAATGAGGGAGGATAACCGGAAGCGCGTCCCCTGGAGGAAGTTGGCATGCAGGTTTGTCAGGTTTACGAAGGTGTTGTCGAAGTGGCTGACCGTCTCGGCCAGTTGCGCATGCCAGCCAAGGCGATCGCTGAAGCTGTCTATCAAGGCCACTTGCACCGGGTCAGGCTGACCCCCAATCACCCCGGGATTTTCCCGGGTATGGAAATGTGGGGCTGGATAGTGAGCTCACTTCGTGATCAGTTGCGCCCGTTCGGTTGGATGGCTCACGAAAATGCCAATTATCCGCTGACCGTGCACTCGGATCTTCTGCTTGCCCTCACCGTCGCCTCGGCTGACGCCGGGGTAGGGAATCCGTCGTGCACGCCCACCAATCGCTCGAAAAAGGGCAAGAGCACCGTCGATGCGGTCCAGCAGAACCGCCAATTGGACATGTTCGCCGAGCTGCTCCCGCAGTTGAGCAGCACCCACGGCACTGACGGACACGAAACCTGGATTTTGCTACATCACACGGACACGGTAAAAAATGAAATTCGCCTGGAGCTGTCCCGTCCAGCGAGTATTGGCCGCGGCGGAAAAATTACTGCCTGGTTTGAACGCATCCTGTTGTCTCCCATTGACCTGAATGATGATTTCATTGCCCTCTCAACGCCGAGCGGTGCTGAAATCGAAATTGACATCCGCCGTAAGAACGCCTGATTTCCTGTATGTTTAACTCCCTGCGGTTTGCGCTTGCCCGACGGCGGCGCGGTATGAAAAAACGGGAGCTAGCCTCCCGTATCGGTGTGACCGAACGTTCGGTATCGAGCTATGAAAGTGGCACACAAGAACCTGAAGCTGCCACGATGGCGCGGATCGCCCAAGCACTGGGTTTTCCTGAAGCGTTCTTCTTCGGAGACGATCCGGAAATACCCACCCCTGACGTGGCCAGCTTTCGCTCGCTGTCGAAAATGTCAGCCGCCCTGCGTGACAGTGCGCTAGGCGCCGGGGCGGTTGCACTTTTGCTCAACGAGTGGCTGGAATCACGCTTCGATCTTCCACCGGTAAATGTGCCTGACTTGGGCACCGAGCGCGGCGCACAGACCTTTGTGGATGGAGTGGCGGGGGCCGATCAAACCCCGGAAGTCGCTGCCGAAATGTTGCGGGCGCAGTGGCAGCTCGGTGAGCAGCCGATTAAAAATCTCATTCTGTTACTTGAATCGAAGGGCGTGAGAGTCTACTCCCTGGCCATCGACGCCAAGGAGGTCGACGCGTTCTCCATGTGGAGCGGAGGGCGCCCGTTCATGTTCCTTAACACCTATAAGTCAGCGGAACGATGCCGGTTTGATGCGGCCCACGAATTGGGCCATCTGGTTATGCACCAACACGCCCATCCTCAGGGACCCGATTTGGAGCGCGAAGCCAACGCATTCGCGTCGGCATTTCTGATGCCGCGCGCAAGCGTACTGGCGAGTGCACCGCGCTCGATTACTTTGAACAGCTTGATCAAGTTCAAGCGGGTATGGGCCGTCTCGGTTGCCGCATTGAACTATCGTTTGCACAGTCTGGGCCTCAGCTCGGATTGGACCTATCGAACCTTGTGCATTCAGATCGCCCAGGAAGGCTACCGCACCAATGAGCCACAGCCGATGCAACATGAGCGCTCGGTGGTTCTCGAGAAGATTTTTGCGGCGTTACGGGCCGAGGGACTGAGCAAATCGGCGGTGGCCGCGCAGCTGGCCATTCCGCCTGAGGAGATCAACGAGTTGACCTTTGGCCTGATGCTGAATGTCTTGAAGGGGCAAGGCGGGGATGCCGACATCTCGCGCCCGACTTCCACGGCTCACCTGCGTCTAGTCAAAGGGTAAGCGCTCTGGTCGCTAGGCAAATATGCCTCAACCTGTGAAGGATCATGTCCCTTGGGTCGAATACCCAGACAGCGGTCGCTGCCGCTAGGTGTCCAGCCTGTACGAAAAGCTCAGCCCCCGTTTGGCAACTATTAAAGCATTCAGTCGCAATGGATTATGTCGCCGCGTTTCCCCTGGACGGCGTCATCAATTCCTTCGCTGCGCTCAACCGACCCCTGCGTCGAATCCTTGTAAGGCGATGACGGCTCCGTCCGCGCTATTTGTCGCACTAGTCATGTGAGCTGAACCAATCATCTATGAGGCTTCGCAAGCGGTTACAAGAGAGATCGTTGCTTTGGATTTCGCGGTTACCAGCTTGGTAAAGGGGGGAGCGTACGATTTTAGCTCTCGCCCTCGAAAGCGGAGCTGGTCCATGCAGCTCGCATCCACTTAGGCATTTTGCAGGCCATGAGCTTCTTGTGTTCCTCAGGGCTAAGCGAGTATGCCATCTTCCTTACCGATTGCTCAGTCAGCCCTGTTTTCCCAAGATAAAATAAAGCAGTCAGTACTACTCCTACTTGCGTGCCAGCTAGCTGGAGTCGTTGCCGCGACACATGACGTAACCGAACCACCGCGCTACCGACCTTGATCTCACGCGTCGATCCGCTGGTGTAATAAGTCGGCTGAACCTGCATTTGTGTGCTCAGTCCAAGCCGGCGCACGGCCTCTGCGCCATGGATCTGGATAGTTTCGCCTCTAGCCCTTGCAACCGCCTTCATAACTGCAATCGGATTGGCTCGTATCTGTTTACCAGTGTACTCACTCTTACTGGGGCGCATGTATACGCCGTGAAAAACGCGCTCTAGGGAGCCACTTAGGACCATACGAGCCAGCGCTTTGTTAACCGCAGAACGGGAGCCGGCTGGCGCGAAAACTGCGCCAACAAAGGGTTTACCCTTAGGCATGTACTTGATACGGTTGGAAATAGACTCTGAGACAGATATGACTGACACCTCATGTCATCTAGTGATTTTAAGCTGCTTCTTCAGTAAGCGTCCGGCGAACTCACCTTCCGAACTCCAGCTTTAAGGGCGATGGT
>NZ_JACVZC010000036.1 GCF_016658545.1 Pseudomonas sp. S37
CCCCCTCCCCCCCCCCCTCCCGGCGGCTCGCTGGGGGGGGGGGGGGGGGGCCCCCCCCCGCCACGTGGCCGGTACAGGTTGTATCAATGCCCCATGGCCAGCTTGGCACTCGACTGACGGCGACGGTAAGCGCTGTCACGGCTGGCCAGCCACCAGTACAGCGGCGAGGTCACTGCCAAACCTACCAGCCAGGACAGGTCGGCCCCGTTGATATGCTCGGAAATCGGCCCGACGTACAGCGGCGTGTTCATGAACGGGATCTGCACCACGATACCCACCGCGTAGGCGATCAGCGCCTGTGGGTTGTAACGCCCGTAGATGCCGCCATCCACCTGGAAGATCGACTGGATGTCATAGTCACCTTTGTGGATAGCATAGAAGTCGATCAGGTTGATCGCTGTCCACGGCACCAGCACCACCAGCAGCACCAGCACCATGTCCACGAAGTGGCCGATGAAGTCTGCCGAGGCAAACACTGCCACCACGCAGCAGGCCGACAGTACGATCAGCGACAGCACGGCCCGGCTCTTGGCGGTCGGGATCCAGCGGTAGGCGAAGGTTTGCACCAGGGTGATGATCGACAGCACCGCGCCATACAGGTTGAGGGCGTTGTGGCTGATAACGCTGAGCAGGAACAGCACCAGCATGATCGGGCCAAGGGTGCCGGTGGCCAGCTTGACCGCATCCATGGTGTCCATGCCGGCCGGGATTGCCAGCACCGCCACGGCGCCGAAGACGAACGACAGGCTCGAACCCAGGGCCGAGCCCAGGTAGGTGGTCCAGAAGGTCGAGCTGACTTTCACGTTTGCCGGCAAGTAGCGCGAGTAGTCCGACACATAGGGTGCAAAGGCGATCTGCCACAGCGCCGCCAGCGACACGGTGGCCAGCCAGCCGGCCAGGTTGAAGCCGCCGCGGGTAAGGAAGTCGTCGCTTTGCACGTGGGTGAAGATGTAGCCGAAGCCGACCACGATACCGATGCCCAGCACCCAGGTGCCGATGCGGTTGAGCACGTGGATGAAGCGGTAGCCGATGATGCCGATGATGCCCGAACCCAGCGCACCGATGACAATGCCCACCGGTACTGGCACCACATCGACCACGCCATGCAGCGACTTGCCGGCAAGCACGATGTTGGAGGCAAAGAAACCGATGTACATCACACCGGCAATCACCACCACCAACAGCGCGCCGAGGGTACCGAACTGGGCGCGGCTCTGGATCATCTGCGGGATGCCCATCTGCGGGCCCTGAGCCGAATGCAGGGCCATCAGCACGCCACCGACCAGGTGGCCAACCAGGATGGCGACGATGCCCCACACCAGGTTCAGGTGAAACAGTTGCACGCCCAGCGCGCCGGTAACGATGGGCAACGGCGCAATGTTGCCGCCAAACCACAGTGTGAACAGATCCCTTACCTTTCCATGGCGGTCTTCCGGCGGCACATAGCCGATCGTGTGTTTTTCTATCAAGGGTGCCGAATTGGCTGCACTGGTCATGACTGACTCCAAGGCAAGGTAGGGCATCGGGAACTGCCCGGGGGCGTGCCGGCGAAGGGCGACGCGTTCTTGTTGGAGCGATGATGCGGGGCGCCGGGGTAAGGGGAAATTAGTAAATATGTACCCATAAACCTTAAAAAACCTAAGCCTGACAAAAGCTTAAGCGGGTGACGTTAGCAAGGAGGGTGCCAGTTGGCTGGAGGGCTTGGGGTAGAGGGGTTGAGCTTTGCGTGGGCTGCAATGGGTGGGCTTTGCTGGTGCGCCCTGTGCATTGTTGGGGCAGAAGGAATTGTTGCCTATGCCGGCCTCTTCGCGGGTAAACCCGCTCCTACAACAGCCACGCAGGCCGTTGTAGGAGCGGGTTTACCCGCGAAAGGGCCAGCACAGAAGAACCCCACTACATCGGCAACAACCGATCCTGAATCACTTCTTTCATCACCAGGGTCGAACTCAGGCGCTTCACATTGGGAATGCTGGTCAGCTGCTCGTCATACAGTTTCTGAAACGCTGGCAAATCCTTGGCCACCACATGCAGCAGGTAGTCCGGGTCACCAAACAGCCGCTGCGCCTCGACAATCTGCGGGATTTCGGCCAGCGCCGCTTCAAAGTCCGCCACCGGCTGGCGGGTCACTTCGCGCAGGGTCACGAATACCAGCGCGGCAAAGTTCAGGCCCAACGCGCTTGGCGCCAGGCGGGCGTGATACCCCAGAATCGCCCCGGACTCTTCCAGTGCCTTCAGGCGCCGATGGCAGGGTGACAGGCTGAGCCCCACGCGGTCGGCCAGTTCGGTCACCGACAGCCGACCGTCTTTTTGCAGCTCGGCAAGGATTTTTCGATCGGTTCGGTCCATGGGGAAGATTCTTCCAGTGAATGAATGAACAGGGGAAATATACGAAAGAAAATCCCCGGGCGGAATCCGTAATCTTTCGATATCGCAAAGCAGTGGATAAGGAAGATTCAAGTGGCTATCAGTGTGCTGACGGCATTTTGGGCCGTGTCGATGCTCTTCGTGATTACCCCGGGTGCCGACTGGGCCTATGCCATTTCGGCGGGGATGCGCGGGCGCTGGGTGATGCCTGCGGTGGCGGGGATGTTGTCGGGGCATTTTCTTGCCACCCTGGTGGTGGCGGCCGGGGTTGGCAGCCTGCTGGCGGGCCATCCGCTGGCGCTGACGTTGCTGACCCTGGCGGGGTGCAGCTACCTGTTGTGGCTCGGCGGCAACCTGTTGCTGAGCCCGGCATTGCCGTCGGCCGGGCAGGGTGGGGCTGGGGAATCTGGTTCGCGCTGGGCATTGAAGGGGTTCTGCGTCAGCGGCCTGAACCCGAAAGTGTTCCTGCTGTTCCTGGCCCTGCTGCCACAATTCACCGACCCGCAGTCGAGCTGGCCGGTGCCGGTGCAGATCTTGCTGCTGGGGCTGGTGCACCTGTGCAGTTCACTGGTGATCTATTCGCTGGTGGGGTATGGCGCCAAGGCCGTGCTGAGCACCCGGCCGGGCGCGGCCAGGCTGGTCGGGCGGGTGTCGGGGGTGGCGATGATTACCGTGGCGCTGGGCCTGATAGCCGGGCAAATCAATTGATTTCACCGGTTGCAAATGGCTTCGGATAAACTCGACCAAACCCTACGCACAACCAGGATGTGCTTCATGCCCGAAACGACCCAACTGCTCACCTTCGCCCTGATCTGCCTGGGCATGGTCCTGACCCCGGGGCCGAACATGATCTACCTGATCTCCCGCTCGATCTGCCAGGGCCGCAAGGCCGGGTTGATATCGTTGGGCGGTGTAGCCCTGGGTTTCGTCATCTACATGTTCTGCGCCGCATTGGGCATTACCGCGCTGGTAATGGCGGTGCCTTTTGCCTACGACGCGCTGCGCATCGGTGGCGCATTGTACCTGTTGTACCTGGCTTGGCAGGCGCTGCGCCCTGGTGGCCGTTCACCTTTCCAGGTTCGTGACTTGCCCGCCGACAGCCCGCGGCGGCTGTTTACCATGGGTTTTGCCACCAGCCTGCTCAACCCCAAGATTGCCGTCATGTACCTGTCGCTGATGCCGCAGTTTATCGAGCCGGGCCATGGCAGCGTGCTGCTGCAGTCGCTGGTACTGGGCTCGACACAAATCGCCATCAGCGTCTCGGTCAACGCGCTGATCGCGGTCATGGCCGGCTCGATCGCCGTGTTCCTGGCTGGCAGGCCGCTGTGGCAACAGGTTCAGCGCTGGCTGATGGGTACGGTGCTGGCAGGCCTGGCAGTGCGTATGCTGGCAGAGGGGCGCCGCTGAGCGCCGCCAAGCTTCAGCTGCCCAGTATTTTGCCGAGCATCTGGCACACCTGCTCTGCCGAATAGGGCTTGGCCAGAAAGGCAAACCCCTGATGGCCATCTTCGGCGATCGCTTCGCTATACCCCGAAGTCAGGATAATCGGCAGCTGTGGACGTTGGCGGCGCAGCTCTCGGGCCAGCGCCAGCCCACCCATACCGGGCATGACCACATCGGAAAACACCGCATCAAAATCGCCCGCCGGGCCGGTCAGTTGTGCCAGCGCCTCTTCCGCCGAGCGCGCGTAGCTGATTCGGTAGCCATGGTCTTCAAGGATCTGCGCAGTGAAGTTGCCCAGGTCGGGGTTGTCTTCTACCACCAGTATCCGCCGCCGTTCGCCCTGTGCCTGCGGCTGGCTGCTGGTCAAGGCTGCTTCGGGCGCTGCGGCAGGTGGGTCCTCCTGCGGCAGGTACAGGGTAAAGGTGGTGCCTTGGCCGGGGAGGCTGTTCACCTGCACATCGCCGCCGGACTGCTTGGCAAAACCGAACACCTGCGACAAGCCCAGGCCAGTGCCTTCGCCCGGCGCCTTGGTGGTGAAGAACGGGTCGAAGATGCGCTCAAGCAATTCGGCGGCGATGCCGCTGCCACTGTCGCTGACCGAAATCGCTGCGAACTGGCCAGGTTGTAATGGCTGGCCGCGCAAGGCCGGCAAGCGCTGGTCGGCTTGCAGGCGCAGTTGCAAGGTGCCTTCGCCAGCCATGGCATCGCGGCCATTGAGCATCAGGTTGATCACCGCGGTTTCCAGCTGGCTGAGGTCGGCGCGGATATGGCAGGGCGCTTGCGGCAATTGCAACTCGACCTGAATGCGTGCGCCGGTGGCGGTGTCGAGCATGTCGGCCATGGCCTCCAGCCGCGGCCCTGCCTCGAACAGCTGCGGGCTGAGGGCCTGGCGGCGGGCAAACGCCAGCAGCTGGCCGGTCAGCTTGGCGCCACGGTCGACGGTGTCGGACATGGTCTTGAGGTAGCGCTCGCGGCGTTTTTCGTCGAGGCTGGGGCGCTGCAGGAAGTGCAGTGACGAGCGAATGATGGTGAGCAGGTTGTTGAAGTCATGGGCCACGCCGCCGGTCAATTGGCCGATGGCTTCCAGCTTCTGGGTCTGGCGCAGCACGGCTTCGGTGTGCAGCAACTGGGCGGTGCGCTCGTCGACACGGTGTTCCAGGGTGGCATTCAGCGCTTCCAGCGCAGCCATCGCCTCACGGACTTCGGCATGGGCCTGCACCCGCTGGATATGCGCCCAGCAGCGCTCGGTGACTTCGCTGATCAGCGCCTGTTCATAGTGCGTCCATGCCCGGGGCGCCTTGTCGTGGATGGCCATCAGCGCGGTCAGCCGGCCGCCCTTGATCAGTGGCATGCAAATGGTTGAGGTGATACCGATCGCCTGGAAGGTGGCGGCCTCCTCGGGGGCCAGCTCGCGCAGGTTGTCATTGATGACCAGGGCCAGGCCGCTGCGCAGGCGGCTGAGTGCCAGCTTGCCGAAGTCGTGCAACTGGTATTGCCCGACCAGGTGCGGTGAGCCGGGTGCTACGGCATCGCCACAAATGGTGAAGCCGTCTTCGTCGGGTTCCATCACTGCGTAGGCGCAACTCGACAGTTGCAGGTGCTCCAGTAGCCGGCGGGTGGTGATGGCCAGAATCTGGTCCGGGTCGGTGGCGTCGGCCACCGCGCGGCCGAGGTCGTCAAGGAACTTCAGGCGCTGGTTGGCCAGCACGCTGGCCGTGGTTTCGGTGACGGTGTCGAGCATGCCCAGCACCTTGCCGTCGTGGCCGCGGATGGGGCTGTAGCAGAAGGTGAAATAGGCACGCTCGGGGCCGCCATTGCGGTCGATGGTGAGCGGAAAGTCCTCGATGAACACCGCCTCGCCGGCCAAGGCACGTTGGGCCATGCTGCCGATATCGACCCAGGCTTCCTGCCATACATCGCTGAAGGGTTTGCCCAGCGCCAGAGGTTTTTGCCCGAGGATCTGGGCGAAGGCGTCATTGTGCAGGGTAAGCAGTTGCGGGCCCCAGAGCACGGCCTGCGGAAAGCGCGAGGCCAGGCACAGGGCCACGCTGGTTTTCAGGGCGTCGGGCCATTGCTCCAGCGGGCCAAGGGGCGTTGTGGCCCAGTCGTGGTTGCAGATGCATTCGGCCATCAATCCGCCGCCGTCTAGCCATTTAACCATGTGCGCTGCCGGTCCTTTTACTCAAGGCCTTTAGGGTGCACCGAGAATAGACGGTTGGCGAGGGTTTTGTGTTGGCTTGTACCGGCCTATTCGCGCCGAACCGCCGCGAATAGGCCAGCACAGGTTAACGCATGAAATGCACCTTGCCGGTGTCGTCATTACCCATGTAAATGCCATACACCCCAGCCTGGCGCTCCAGGATGTAACGCTCGAGAATCTGCCGGATCGCCGGGTAATAGATCTCGTCCCAAGGGATTTCATCCGGCTCGAAAAACTTGTACGCCTGCGTTTCCGGGCCATACTGCCCGGTTTCTTCGGTGGCGATGGCGCGGAAGATGATGTACACCTCGGAGATGGTAGGCACGCTGAAGATCGAGTACGGCGAGACGATGTCGGCGCGTACGCCGCTTTCTTCCCACACTTCGCGCAGGGCTGCCTGTTCGGTGGTCTCGCCTACCTCCATGAACCCGGCCGGCAAGGTCCAGGTGCCAGGGCGCGGCGGAATGGCGCGCTGGCACAGCAGGTACTTGCCTTCGCGCTCGATGATGCAGCCGGCGATGATCTTCGGGTTGATGTAGTGGATATAGCCGCAGCCGGTGCAGTGCAGGCGTTCGTGGGTATCGCCTGTGGGAACGCCCCGGGCCAGTTCCGTGGTGCAGTGCGGGCAGTAGCGCGGGGCGTTGGGCATGATCAGCGGCCTATGCGGTTCTTAAATACGTGGATCCTTCAGGGCCAGGGGCTCGACCATGTCGCGCACCTTGGCGTTGTCATCCTGCTTCTGGCGCAGGTAGTCCAGGGCCACCTTGGCGGCCGCGCGGACGTGGTCGACCGAGGCCTGGTGGGCCACCAGCGGGTCGCCACCCTTGATCGCCTCGACGATTTTTTCCATTTCGCGGTTGCTGGCACCGCGGCGGTTTTCCTGTGACACCGAGGTGGCGCGCAGGTAGCTGATGCGTGCCTGCAACTGGCGCAGTTGTTGCGCCGCCACCTGGTTGCCGGAGCCTTCCAGCAGCACGTCGTAGAAGCCTTGCACCGAATCCAGCACCTGTTGCAGCTCGCCTTCTTCCAGGGCCTCGCGGTTGACCTCCAGCGCGCGCTCCAGGGCACGGATGTCCTTGGCCTTGGCGTTGAGGGTGAACAGCTGCACGATCAGGCCTTCGAGCACGCAGCGTAGCTCGTAGATGTCGCGGGCGTCTTCCAGGGTGATGATGGCCACGCGCGGGCCCTTGGCGTCGGCGAACTCCACCAGGCCTTCGGATTCCAGGTGGCGCAGGGCCTCGCGCACCGAGGTGCGGCTGACGCCGAGGCGGTCGCAGAGGTCGCGCTCGACCAGGCGGTCGCCGGGCAGCAGGTGGAAGTTCATGATCGCGGCGCGCAGCTTGTCGAGCACGATTTCGCGCAGGGTAACGGGGTTGCGGTTGACCTTGAAGCTGTCGTCGAGTGGCTGGCGTTTCATCAAGTGCGCTCTTAAAGAGGCTGCCCGGCCGCAACCGCAACAGCACCACGAACCTTGGGTGCTCCTTGCGTGGGTTCGAACAGCCCGGTGTTAACGGGTTGACTCCGCATCGGCTTCAGCGAACGCTTCGCGGGCCAGGCGGAAGCTGTCCACCGCCGCGGGTACGCCGCAATAAATGCCGACCTGGAGCAGGATCTCGCGAATCTGTTCACGGCTCAGGCCATTACGCAATGCGCCGCGAATGTGCAGCTTGAGCTCGTGGGGCCGGTTGAGCGCGGAAATCATGGCCAAGTTTATCATGCTGCGCTCTTTGAGCGAGAGGCCTTCGCGGCCCCAGACGTGGCCCCAGCAGTATTCGGTGACCAGTTCCTGCAGCGGCTGGGTGAACGCGTCGGCGTTCTGGATCGAGCGGTTGACGTAGTCCTCGCCCAGCACCTGGGTGCGGATCTGCAGGCCTTTTTCGTACTTTTCATTGCTCATGCGCAGTACTCCGGAATAAAACAGGGGCCGCAACCGAGGGTGAGACGATTAGCGCGGCCCCTAAAAACAGGGACATCGGTGTTGGCTTCTTCGCGGGTGAACCCGCTCCCACAGGTTCAGCGCAAGGCTTGAAGCCTGTGGGGCCCTGTGGGAGCGGGTTCACCCGCGAAGAAACCAACACCGATTCATGGGGTAAATCAGCCCAGAGGCGGCAGAGCACCGAGCTTGCCTTTGTGGTAAACCATCGGTGTCACCGGCTCGGCCGGCAGCACCAGGTTCTTCACCGCACCGACGATGATCGCGTGGTCACCGCCGTCGTACTCGCGCCACAGTTCGCACTCGATGATCGCCGTGGCCTTGGTCAGTAGCGGGTTGCCCAGTTCGCTCAGCTTCCACTCGACGCCTTTGGCCTTGTCCTTGCCTTTACCGGCAAAGGCATAGGCTTCGGCAGTCTGGTCGGCAGACAGCAGGTGGATCGCAAACTGCTTGCTGTCCCGCAGGATCGGGTAGGTGTCCGAGGCATAGTTGGGGCAGAACAGCACCAGTGCCGGGTCGATCGACAACGCGCTGAACGCGCTGGCGGTGATGCCGACGATGCCGCCGTCGGCGTCCAGGGTGGTGACAACCGTGACGCCGGACGGGAAGGAGCCCATCACGTCTTTGTAGATGCCGGGTTCGATCATCTCGTGCTACCTCTTAACGCATCACAAACGGGTCGGGCATCGGCGCGGTGGACAGGTTGATCCACACGGTCTTCAGCTCGGTATAGGCCAGCACCGAATCGATGCCGCTTTCACGGCCGTAGCCGCTGTTCTTGAAACCACCGATCGGCGCCATGGCCGATACGGCGCGGTAGGTATTGACCCAGATGATCCCCGAACGTACGTCACGGGCCAGGCGGTGGGCACGTCCCAGGTCGCGGGTCCAGATGCCGGCCGCCAGGCCAAACTGCGAGTCGTTGGCCATTTCCAGGGCCTCTTCCTCGGTCTTGAAGCGGATCACCGCAGCCACCGGGCCGAACACTTCTTCCTGCATGATGGTCATCGAGTTGCTGTCGCACTCGAACAGGGTCGGCTCGTAGAACCAGCCGTCACCGTCCACCTCGGCACGCTTGCCGCCCATGTGCAATTTGGCACCTTCGGCCTTGGCTGCAGCGACCAGGCCTTCGACCACGGCCAGTTGCTGTGCGGTGGCCATCGGGCCCATTTCGCTGGCGTCGTCCTGCGGGTTGCCGATGCGGATGCGCTTGGCGCGGGCGATCAGGCGCTCGACGAACGCGTCGAAGATCTCGTCCTGCACCAGCAGGCGCGAGCCGGCCACGCAGCTTTGCCCGGAGGCGGCATAGATGCCGGCCACGGCGCCGTTGATGGCGCTGTCCAGGTCGGCGTCGGCGAAAATGATGTTCGGCGACTTGCCGCCCAGCTCCAGCGACAGCTTGGCGAAGTTCTCGGCACTGCTGCGCACCACATGGCGGGCGGTGGCGGCGCCGCCGGTGAAGGCGATCTTGCGCACCAGCGGGTGGCGGGTCAGCGCCGCGCCGGTGCTTGGGCCGTAACCGGTGACCACGTTGACCACGCCGGCCGGGAAGCCGGCCTCGAGGGCCAGGCGCGCCAGCTCGAGGATGGTCGCCGAGGCGTGCTCGGAGGGCTTGAGCACGATGGTGTTGCCGGCGGCCAGGGCCGGGGCCAGCTTGATCGCGGTGAGGTACAGCGGGCTGTTCCACGGGATGATCCCGGCGACCACGCCGATCGGCTCGTGCACGGTGTAGGCGAACAGGTCGGGCTTGTCCAGCGGCAGGGTGCCGCCTTCGATCTTGTCGGCCAGGCCTGCGGTGTAGTGGAAGAACTCGGGCAGGTAGCCAACCTGGCCGCGGGTTTCGCGGATCAGCTTGCCGTTGTCACGGCTTTCCAGCTGGGCCAGGTGTTCCTTGTTTTCGGCAATCAGGTCGCCCAGGCGACGCAGCAGCTTGCCGCGCGCAGTGGCGGTGATGCTGCGCCACTCCTTGCTGTCGAAGGCACGCTGGGCGGCCTGTACGGCCAGCTCGACATCGGCTTCGTCGGCGTCGGGCAGTTGCGCCCAGGCCTGGGCGGTGGCCGGGTTGAGGCTGTCGAAGGTCTTGCCGCTCTGGGCATCGCGCCATTGGCCGTCGATGCACATCTGGAAACGAACGAGGGTCATGCAACAATCCCCTTGGCGGATTCGGTGAGGGTGCGGGCTTGCGCGAGGAAGTCCAGCAGCATCTTGTTGACTTCACGGGGTGCTTCCACCGGCATCATATGCCGTTGCTCGGCGAGGACCACACTGTGCGCGCCCGGAATGCTGGCGGCGAGCTGGCGGGTCATGGCCGGGGTGGAGCCAGAGTCGAGTTCGCCGGTGGCGATCAGCGTAGGCACCTGAATGCTGCCCAGGTCGCCTGCGCGGTACATGTCCTGGGTGGCGAACAGCGAATACGTGGTGTGGTAACCCTGCGGGTCGTTGCTCGCCAGCACCTGGCGAATGGCGGCGACCTGCGCCGGGTTGGCAGCCTTGTATTCACGGCTGAACCAGCGGTCGAGGGCCGCATCGACGTTGGCGTCGGGGCCAAGCTCTGCAGCCTGCGCGGCGCGGGCGATAACGCCGGCACTTTGTTCGGGGCTGCGGTTGAACACGCTGTTGAGCACCACCAGCGCAGCCAGGCGCTGCGGGTAGTTGAGGGCGAATGCACGGGCCACCAGGCCGCCCATGGAGAAGCCGATCACGGTGGCCTGCGGAATCTGCAGGTGGTCGAGCAGTTCGGCGAGCTGGTCGGCGTAGCCTTCCAGCGGGGTGTCGGCGGCCGGTACGCGGCTTTGCCCGTGGCCGAGCATGTCGTAGGCGATGACGCGGTAGTCGTTGGCCAGGCCAACGATCTGGCCGCCCCACATCTCTTTATTAAGGCCGACGCCGTGGATCAGTACCACGGGTTGGCCCTGGCCGACGGACAGGTAGCTGGTGCCGGCGGGTGTGCGTTCAGCGACAGGCTGAATCATGGAGGGCGCTCCTTGAAGGTCGGGCGCGGCGGGTAAGCACGCCACGCCCCGGCCCGTCTTGGTTGTTGTTATTGAGCGTTGGCTTTTTCGGCAGCCAGTTCTTCCAGGTCGATGTAGCGGTTGCCGATACGTGGGTGCAGGCGGCCGCCATCGGCAGCGCCCAGGACCACGACGATTTCATCGGCACGCGGGGCGTCTTCGATCTGCATTTCCAGGGTGATGTAGTGTGAGCGCAGGCCTTCGTCGTCCTTCTGCATCATCGGGATCTGGATCGAGGTGCCTGGGCCGCCACGCTTGTTGGTGAAGCTCAGGTAGCTCTTGGCCTGTACCGCTTCGCGGTAGTGGTTGCCGAAGCGCAGGGTGTGGATCACGGCCGAGGCGTGCTCGATTTCGCCGTCGGCGCCGACCACAGCAGCTTTACCGTAGGCTTCGATCTTGTCGGCACCGCCGATGGCAGCAGTCAGGCGCTCGACCATCAGGGCCCCCAGCTCCGAGCAGTTGGCACGGATTTCCGGCTTCAGATCTTCAACGAAACCGCGACCGGCCCATGGGTTCTTGATCACGACGGCCAGGCCGACCATGGTCACCGGTTTGTCGGTGGCCTTGCCGCCTTCGATGCGGGTCTCTTCGGAGTAGGTGACGATCTTGCGGATTTCGAAACTCATGGGTGGCTCCTGGTGAGGGTTATCAGCTCTTGTTGTCTGATGGTATACCATAATATTTGTTGTGCAAGAGGTGTCGGAAAATTTCTCTTGCCAGGGGACGAAAGGTGCGTTGTACCGGGGTTTTTGTTGTTGTCTGTGCCGGCCTCTTCGCGGGTAAACCCGCTCCCACAGGGCCACCACAGATTTCAAACTGTGCGCTGTACCTGTGGGAGCGGGTTTACCCGCGAAGAGGCCGGTGCAGACTTAAAAAAAAACCGCTCACGCGGGCCACAAGGGCCCACGAGAGCGGGCTGCGTCCCGCAATGATTCAGGCAATGGGAATTCAGGCGAACGCCGGTACCACTTCCTTGATGAACAGCTCGAGCGACTTCTTCTTCTCGGCATGTGGCAGGCTGTTGTCGCACCAGAAGCTGAACTCGTCGACGCCCAGTTCCTGGTAGTACTTGATGCGCGCGATGATTTCTTCCGGGGTGCCGATCATGGTGTTCTTGCGGATGTTCTCCAGCTGGAACGCCGGCACTTCCGCAAACTTCGATTCCGGGCTTGGCTCTAGGAAGCCGTTGACCGGCACGGTCTTGTTGCCGAACCAGGCATCGAAGGTGCGGTAGAAGCGCGAGATGGCCTGCGCACCGACCTTCCAGCCTTCCGGCTCGGCCGGGCTGTGCACGTGGGTGTGGCGCAGCACCATCAGTTGCGGGCGCGGTACGTCCGGGTTGTTGTCGAGGGCGGCCTGGAACTTGTTCTTCAGGTCCAGCACCTCTTCGTCACCCTTCATCAGCGGGGTGACCATGACGTTGCAGCCGTTGGCCACGGCAAAGTTGTGTGAGTCCGGGTCGCGCGCGGCAATCCACATCGGCGGGGTGGCGTTGAACGGCTTCGGTACGCTGGTGGAAGTAGGGAACTTGTAGACTTCGCCCTCATGGGCGTAGTCGCCTTCCCACAGCTTGCGCACCACCGGCACCATCTCGCGCAGCGCCTTGCCGCCGTCGGTGGCGGGCATGCCATTGGCCATGCGGTCGAATTCGAACTGGTAGGCGCCGCGGGCCAGGCCCACTTCCATGCGGCCGTTGCTGATCACGTCAAGCAGGGCGCATTCGCCGGCCACGCGGATCGGGTTCCAGAACGGCGCGATGATGGTGCCGGCACCCAGGCGGATCTTCTCGGTGCGCGCGGCCAGGTAGGCCAGCAGCGGCATCGGGCTTGGTGAAATGGTGTACTCCATGGCGTGGTGTTCGCCGATCCACACGGTGCTGAAACCGCCGTCTTCGGCCATCAGGGTCAGTTCGGTCAGGTCTTCGAACAGCTGGCGGTGGCTGACCTGTTCATCCCAACGTTCCATGTGTACGAACAACGAAAATTTCATGGGGCATTCCTCAACGCTTGAAAGGGGCTGGCGCCGGGCAGGGGTGGCGCCAGTTGTCTCGATTCAGAATAGGCTTCAGGCAAAGGCTGGCAGGCTGGCCATCTTGCCGCGGCAGTACACCATCGGTCGCGGCGCTTCGGCAGGGACAATCAGGTTGTGTACCTTGCCGACCATGATGGCGTGGTCGCCACCTTCATATTCACGCCACAGTTCGCACTCGATGACGGCAGTGGCGCCGGCCAGGATCGGGTTGCCCAGTTCGCTCAGGGTCCACTCGATGCCGCTGGCCTTGTCCTTGCCTTTTTTGGCGAATGCATAGGCTTCAGCCTGCTGTTCACCCGAGAGCAGGTGAATGGCAAAGCGCTTCTGCTTGATCAGCACCGGGTAGGAGTCGGAGGTGTAGTTGGGGCAGAACAGCACCAGCGGCGGGGCCATCGACAGGGAGGAGAAGGCGCTGGCGGTCAGGCCGACGACCGAGCCGTCGTCGTCCAGGGTGGTGATGACGGTAACGCCGGACGGGAAGGAGCCCAGGACGTTCTTGTAGACGGTTGCGTCGATCATCTCGTGTACCTCTAAAAGGCTGCGGTGGTCCGCGGTTTTTATCGTTGATGTGTCTGATGGTATACCGTAATACCTATTTTGCAAGCAGAATTTTCAGCCTTGGGTTTTCACGATGAATGGCTCAAGGCCACGTAAACCGTGGCCTTGAGCGGTGAGGCGGATTGTCGCAGGGGGTTTGCGAGCAGATCAGTGGCGGTTTTTTCGTGCGGATCAGTGTTGTCAAAAGTTTGGAATACCATAATATGGTCCGCAGCTGAGAGGCCGCCTAGATGCGGTTTCCTTACAAAGATAAAAACGACCTTTCGAGCTGATACCTATGTCCCAACCGTCATCGCAAAACCAGTTTGTCGAGAATCACACGGTCGATTACGTTCCACCTGCCGAGCGCCACGGGAAGGCGCGCGACCTGTTCACCCTCTGGTTCAGTACCAACATTGCGCCACTGCCAATCGTGACCGGCGCCATGGTGGTCCAGGTGTTCCACCTGAACCTGTTGTGGGGGCTGATTGCCATCGTGTTGGGCCACTTGGTCGGGGGCGTGGTCATCGCCCTGGCCTCTGCGCAGGGACCGCAGCTGGGCATTCCACAGATGGTGCAGAGCCGGGGCCAGTTTGGCCGTTATGGCGCCTTGCTGATCGTGTTCTTCACGGCGCTGATCTATGTCGGCTTCTTTATTTCCAACATCGTCCTGGCGGGCAAGACCATCCACGGTATCGCCCCGAGCGTGCCGATGCCCGGCGCGATCGTGATCGGTGCCCTGAGCGCCACGGCCATTGGCGTGATCGGCTACCGCTTCATCCATATCCTCAACCGCATCGGTACCTGGGTGATGGGCTCGGCGTTGCTGGCCGGCTTCATCATGATGTTCGTCCAGGATTTGCCGGCCGACTTCTTCAGCCGGGGTGCATTCAACCTGTCGGGCTTCATTGCCACCGTGTCGTTGGGTGTGATCTGGCAGATCAGCTTCTCGCCGTACACCTCCGACTACTCGCGTTACCTGCCGCGTGAAGTGGGCATTGCCAAGCCGTTCTGGGCGACGTACTTCGGCGCCACCCTGGGCACCATCCTGTGCTTCAGCTTTGGTGCGGTGGCGGTGCTGTGCGTGCCGGAAGGCACCGACGCCATGGACGCTGTGCGGCAGGCCACCGGCTGGCTGGGCCCGATCCTGATGGTACTGTTCCTGCTCAACATCATCAGCCACAACGCCCTCAACCTGTATGGCGCGGTGCTGTCGATCGTGACTGCAATCCAGACCTTCATGGCCGAGTGGACACCGAGCATCAAGGTGCGAGTGATCCTGGCGTCGGTGATTCTGGTGGGCTGCGGGATGGTTGCGCTGAACGCCTCGGCGGACTTCATCGGCCACTTCATCGGCCTGATCCTGGCGCTGCTGCTGGTACTGGTGCCATGGGCTTCGATCAACCTGATCGACTTCTACCTGATCAAGAAGGGCCAGTACGACATCGCCTCGATCTTCAGTGCAGACGGCGGTATCTATGGCCGCTTCAACCACCACGCGATCATTGCCTATGCCTGCGGCATCCTGGTGCAGCTGCCGTTTGCCAACACCTCGCT
Organism: Pseudomonas sp. S37; assembly: GCF_016658545.1. Lineage (GTDB taxonomy): Bacteria > Pseudomonadota > Gammaproteobacteria > Pseudomonadales > Pseudomonadaceae > Aquipseudomonas. The sequence goes on from NZ_JACVZC010000036.1 coordinate 15,077, forward strand.
TTATGTAGGGCCGTATTCGAACATTGTCGAAGGGGCTGACTTGTCGTGGTTGTTTGGTCTGCTGGTGACGGTGCCGCTGTATTACTGCCTGGCTACGCGCGGCAAGGCGGGTGAGAAGGCGGGGCGGGTTGTGAGTGTGAATGACTGATAAAGCGTCGTTGCAGTAACAGGGGCCGCTTTGCGGCCCATCGCGACACAAGGCCGCTCCTACAGGGACCGCGCAGCATTCGAAATGTGTGCGGTCCCTGTAGGAGCGGCCTTGTGTCGCGATGGGCTGCAAAGCAGCCCCGGCTATTCCAGATCAGACCTTGAACTGCGCCACCATGCCATTCAGGTCCACGGCAAGGCGCGACAAGTCCTGCGCCGCCGCACTGGTCTGGTTCGCCCCCGCCGATGTCTGCATCGCCAGATCTCGAATATTCACCAGGTTGCGGTCCACCTCGCGCGCCACCTGTGCCTGTTCCTCCGAAGCACTGGCAATCACCAGGTTACGCTGGTTGATCGACGCAATCGCCTCGGCAATCACCTCCAGTGCCTGCCCTGCACCCTGCGCCACTTCCAGCGTACCCGTGGCACGCCCCTGGCTGCTGTGCATCGCCGTCACCGCTCGCTCGGTGCCGTTCTGGATCCCGGCAATCATCTGCTCGATCTCCGCCGTCGACTGCTGGGTACGGTGGGCGAGGGCGCGCACTTCGTCAGCCACCACGGCAAATCCACGGCCTGCCTCACCGGCGCGTGCCGCTTCGATGGCGGCATTAAGCGCCAACAGGTTGGTCTGCCCGGCAATCGCACCAATCACGTCCAGCACGCGGCTGATCTCGTTGGCATTGCTGGCCAACTGCTCGATCTCGGCCGAGGTGCCGGTCACGTCTGCCACCAGGTGCTGGATCGACGCCAGCGCCTGGTTGACCCGGTCGCGGCCATCGCGAGTAGTCTGGTCGGCGCCTTTCGACGCATCAGCTGTGCTGACTGCGTTGCTGGCCACTTCCTCGACCGCTGCAGTCATCTGGTTCACCGCCGTGGCGGCCTGGTCGATTTCCGCGCTTTGCTGGTGCAGGCCGCGGCTGGTGTCTTCGGTGACGGTGTGCAGCTCTTCCGAGGCCGAAGCCAACTGGTCGGACGAGGCAGCGATCTGGCGGATGGTGTCGCGCAAGCTGCCTTGCATGCGGCCCAGGGCGCGCAGCAGCAGGGCCGGTTCGTCCTGGCCTGCTACCTGAATAGCATGTGTCAGGTCACCCAATGCAACGCGCTCGGCCACCTTAACGGCCTCAGCGAGTGGTGCGACGATACTGCGGGTAAGCAACGTGGCAATCGCAGCCAGCACAATCATGATCAAGGCAAGTGCCCAGAGCGTGATCTGGTAAGCCTCGCTGGCCGCATCACTGGTGCGCTGGGTGGCCTCGTAGGCGCCTTTGCTGTTGAATTCGATGAGCCCACCCAGGGCCAGCATCATCTGTTCGGCCTGGGCATTCAACTGGCCAGCGATCAGTTGCCGGGCAGTGTCGACTTCGCCTGCGAGGATGCGTTCGGCGACCTGCGACTGCACCTGCTCGTATTTCTGATAGGCGTCAGTGAAGGTGTCGAAGCGGGAGCGCCCCTGGGGGGTGATGACCGTCTGCTCGTAGGCATGAATGTCATCGCGTAATCCCTGATTGGTGGTTTTCAGCGTTGCCAAGGCAATGGCACGGGCTTGGGCGTCGGGCTCCAGGGCGCTACGCAGCAACAGGATCCGGGCGTGGCCAAGGTTGGTGCTGACGTCCCCCAGCGAGACGACAGCGGGCATCCAGCCGCCCCGTACATCTTCGGAAGCGCTGTCCATGCGCTGCGTTTCATAAAGTGAAACCAGGCCCAAGGCCAATATCATCACACCCATAAGGGTGAACAGGCAGGCCGCCCGTTTGCCGATTTTCATGTTCCTCAACTGCATGCAAAACTCCGTGACAAGGCATGACGTCTGCGGCTTAAAGGGCGTTAGACAAATTGTCTACAGATGATTGCATGGTGCCATTAAGGATGTCAGTCGGCCTGACACTGAGCGGGGTGAGGCATCTTGTCGCGGGGCCGCAACGCGGCCCCAGCTGTTTCAGGTCAAACCTTGAATTGCGCCACCATGCCATTCAGGTCCACGGCAAGGCGCGACAGGTCCTGCGCCGCCGCGCTGGTCTGATTCGCCCCCGCCGACGTCTGCATCGCCAGATCACGAATATTCACCAGGTTGCGGTCCACCTCGCGTGCCACCTGTGCCTGTTCCTCCGAAGCGCTGGCAATCACCAGGTTACGCTGGTTGATCGACGCAATCGCCTCGGCAATCACTTCCAGCGCCTGCCCTGCGCCCTGCGCCACTTCCAGCGTCCCCGTGGCACGCCCCTGGCTGCTGTGCATCGCGGTCACCGCCCGCTCGGTGCCGTTCTGGATCCCGGCAATCATCTGCTCGATCTCCGCCGTCGACTGTTGGGTACGGTGGGCGAGGGCGCGCACTTCGTCAGCCACTACGGCAAATCCACGGCCTGCCTCACCGGCGCGTGCCGCTTCGATGGCAGCATTCAGCGCCAACAGGTTGGTCTGCCCGGCAATCGCGCCAATCACGTCCAGCACGCGGCTGATCTCGTTGGCATTGCTGGCCAACTGTTCGATCTCGGCCGAGGTGCCGGTCACGTCTGCCACCAGGTGCTGGATTGACGCCAGCGCCTGGTTGACCCGGTCGCGGCCATCGCGAGTAGTCTGGTCGGCGCCTTTCGAGGCATCGGCTGTGCTGACTGCGTTGTTGGCCACTTCCTCGACCGCTGCAGTCATCTGGTTCACCGCCGTGGCGGCCTGGTCGATTTCCGCGCTTTGCTGGTGCAGGCCGCGGCTGGTGTCTTCAGTCACGGTGTGCAGCTCTTCCGAGGCCGAAGCCAGTTGGTCGGACGAGGCAGCGATCTGGCGGATGGTGTCGCGCAAGCTGCCTTGCATGCGGCCCAGGGCGCGCAGCAGCAGGGCCGGTTCATCACGGCCGACTACGCGGATGTCCTGGGTCAGGTCGCCGGTTGCCACACGCTCGGCAACAGCCAGCGCATCGGCCAGCGGCACGACGATACTGCGGGTGAGCACGGTCGCAATGGCGGCCAGGGCCAGCATGATCACCAGCAGCGCGGCAATCAGCGCGGTGAACGCTTCGTCTGCCACATCACTGCTGCGTTGCGAGGCTTGTTCGGCACCTTTGCCGTTGTAGGCGATCAACGCCGCCATGGCCTGCATCATGCTGTCGGCACGTTGGGTCAGCGGGCCGCTGATCTGCTGCTTGGCATCGTCCATGCGCCCGGCAGTAATGTCCTGCAGCACGCGAGCTTGCAATTCCACATAGAGCTGGTGGGCCGTGTTGAAGGTATTGAACAAAGCGCGGTCATCGGCAGCGATGATGGTATCACCATAGTCCTTGAGGCCATCCTTGAGCTGGGCATTGATGCCATCCAGCATCTGCAGGTTGCGGTTGCGTTCGCTGGGGTTGTCGTCCAGTGCGGCACGCAGGGTGACGGCGCGGGCGCGCCCAAGGTTGGTGCTGATTTCACTGAGGGCCACTACGGCTGGCATCCAGGTCACCCGGATCTCGTCCGTGGCCTTGTCCATCTGCCGGGTTTCGTAAAGTGCGATAAGGCCCATGACCAGGACCAGGATGCCCAACAGGGCGAATACGCTGGCAGCGCGAATGCCGATCTTCAAATTCCGTAACTGCATGGAATGCTCCTTGACGGTGGCGTGCAGGCCTCAGGAGCTCGGGCGGGTGGCCAGGCCACCGGTGTGGCGCCAGGCTCTTGATGCGCTGCGGATTTAGTGGTGTGTCTCACCCTCTTGAATAGTTTTTGATTTGGATGATGCCATATGGCCATCATCATTGAACAGCCATTCAATGTAATGACATGTGCTGACAAAACCGTCAATTGTTGACGGTTTTGTCAGGAAAATGCCGTTAAACGATGGCGATCAACGGGTCGGCTGCAGCCAGGGCCAAGGCGCGGTCAGCCGCAGGCGGGTAGATCCACACCGAGTTGATCTGGCGCTTCAGGTCCTTGCCTTCCTGGCCGTGCAGCTTCAGTTCGCGCTCCCAACCTTCGCTGAAGGCCGCGCCCCAATCGCCCAGGTCCAGGCAGGTGACGTACTTGGGCTGGCGGTACAGCACCGGCTGCAGGCCGAGCAGGTCGGCGGCGGCATTGTTGCCGGAGTGGCGGCCCATGGGGATGGCGTGCTGGCAGGTCATCAGCGCGTGGTTGCCCAGGTCGTCCACCGCAGCCCAGGCCGTGTCACCGGTGGCGTAAACGTGGTCCTGACCCAGCACTTTCAGGTGGCCGTCCACTTTCAGCCGGCCAAAGGTGTCGCGCTCACCTGCAACTTGCGCCGTCAACGGGCTGGCCTTGACGCCAACGGTCCAGATCACCGTATTGCTGGGGATGTGCTCGCCGTTGTCCAGGGTGACACCCGCAGCATCGACCGCTACCACCGAAGCACCGGCCAGCCACTCGACCCCGGCCTGCTCACAGGCGGCGACGATCGACGGCGTGATGCCAGCGCCGAGCGCCGCACCCACTTGCGCACCACGGTCGACCACCACCACCCGCAATGCGGCGTCGGCACCTAGGATCGAGCGCAGACGGGCTGGCATTTCGGTTGCGGTTTCGATACCGGTGAAGCCGCCGCCGCACACCACAACAGTGTTACGGGCTGGCGAAGCGGGCAGGGCAGCCAGGCCGACCAGGTGCTGCTCCAGGCGCATGGCCGACTCCATCTGGTCGACATCGAAGGCATGTTCGGCCAGGCCGGGCACTGCCGGGCGTGCAACCTGGCTGCCAGCGGCCAGGATCAGGCGGTCGTAGGTGATGCGCTGAGGCTGACCGTGGGCATCGGTGTAGCTCACGCTGCGCCCTTCGGTATCGATGCTGTCGGCGTTGCCCGGGATGAAGTGAATGCCAACGGCTTCGAACAGTTCACCCAGCGGTGCCTTCATGCCATGCACGTCGGCCTCGTAGAAGCGCGGGCGAATGCGCAGTTCCGGCTGGGGTGCCAGCACGCTGATGCTGAGGTCGGCGCGCTGCGCCTGGTCGAGCAGGCGTGCAGCGCTCAGTGCGCTCCAGACACCGGCAAAGCCGGCACCGATGATCAGGATGTTCGATTTCATGGGGTTGCTCCGCAAGGTTCGAAGAGGGCTTCGAGGGCAAAATGGCTGGCCTTCGAATAACTCCGACTATATCGATCGTAGTTTGCTTCGACAAGCGTTTTCTCGTTTGGTCGACGAATGCGAGGCGGCCGCGTGGGCGAGCAGCCATAACCGAAAATCATGTTATTTGCCCCGCAAATGTCGCTGTAACCCAGCCAGGCCAGCCCTTACGCTTTTGCCCAGAGCAGCAGAACGCTCGATGCCTTGGCTGGACTGACCAGCCGAAAACAATAAGGAGTTACCCAATGCCTGCATTCAAGTTTTCCGGCGTGAACCTGGCCATCACCACCCCGTTCGATGCGCAGGGCAAGGTCGACTACGCGCGCTTCGAAAGCCTGATCGAGCGCTACCTTGCCGCAGGTGTGCATGGTTTTGTCCTCAGTTCCGGAACCGGGATGCACGTGTACTTGAGCAAGGATGAGTCCAAGGCGCTTGTGGCCTTTGGTGCCAAGGTGATCAACGGCCGCGCCCGGGTGATCGCCCAGGCTTCCGCGCTGCTGGTGGAAGACGTGGTCGAACGTACCCGTCATGCCAAGGACTGCGGTGCCGATGGCGTGATGGTGCTGCCGCCGTTCTTCGAAGGGCCGACCGACGACCAGGGCATCATCGATTTCTATTCCAGCGTGTCCGAAGCCGGCTTGCCAATCATTGGCTACAACGTGCCGCAGGCTGTGGGGGTCGAGGTAACGCCGTCGCTATTCAGGCAACTGAGCGAGATTCCCAACTTTGTATCGGTCAAGGACAGCAGCGGCGACCTGGCGGCCCAGGCTTCGCTGGCGCGTACCGGTTTGCCGACCCTGAACGGCGCAGACCCACTGGTGCCTTACGCGTTGTTTGCCGGCGCCGCGGGGTTGATCTGGGGCGGTGCCAACCTGGCCCCGAAAACCTGCGTGGCACTGGCCAATGCCGCCAGCGAAGGCAAGTGGGCTGAAGTGCAGCAGATCTGGGCCAGCCTGGCGCCGGTGATGTCGCTGATCTGGCAGGGCGACTACGTGCAGTCGGTATATGCCGGTGCGCAGATCATGGGCTTTGACGCGGGCAACCCACGCCGCCCGCTGGCACGTCTTGCTGAACAAAAACTCGGTGCCCTGCGTGAAGCACTGGCACCGCTGGTACAGCGTGAAGCCTTGGCCTGGTAAACCTTTCGGCCCCTGGTTTTGCCAGTGCAGGGCGATCGGCGTAATATTTACGACAAAGTTGGTCGGAGATTACGATGTCGCTTTACAGTGCTGGCGTGGAATACGGCATCCATTGCCTTTTATTTCTGGTGGACGAGCGCGGTAAAACCCGCGATTCCAGCGTGCGCGACCTGGCCGAGCTGCAAGGCGTGCCGCAAGAGTACCTGGCCAAGGTCTTCACCAAGCTCGCCCGTGCCGGGTTGGTGGCGGCCACCGAAGGTGTGCGCGGCGGCTTCCGCCTGGCGCGGCCGGCGGCTGAAATCACCGTGCTGGATATCGTCAATGCCATTGATGGGCCGAAGAAGATCTTCGATTGCCGCGAGGTGCGCGAGCGCTGCACCTTGTTCGACGGCGCGCCGCCGGGCTGGGCGACCGAGGGTACCTGTGCGATTCATGCGGTGATGCTGGGCGCGCAGAAGCGCATGGAAGAGGCGTTGGCGCAGCAGAACGTGCTGGACCTGGCCATGCGCTTCGGGCGCAAGGCACCGGCTGAGTTCGGCCAGCAGGTCGATGCCTGGATGGGGGAGCGGCGGGAGGCCAAGGGCGCTGGGGATATTCCTGTCAGCCAGGTCTGAAGCTGTTGCCTGTATGGGCCTCTTCGCGGGTAAACCCGCTCCTACAAGGTCAGCACAACCTGTAGGAGCGGTTTTACCCGCGAAGAGGCCATGGCAGGACTACGGCAATCAACGCCCCTCATGCTGCCGCCGATAAGCCCCCGGCTGCACCCCCACTGCCTTGGCAAACGCCCGGGTAAATGCCGCCACCGACTGATACCCCACCTGCGCCCCCACCTGCTCCACGGTATGCCCCGCCCGCAGCAACTGGCATGCATGGCGCATGCGCAGCGCCAACAGCACTTGCCCCGGCGATTGCCCGGCCACTTCGCTGAAACGCTTGAAAAACGCCGAGCGGGATAACCCGGCGCAAGCGGCCATGCTCTCCAGTGACCAGGCCTGCCCCGGTTGCTCGATCAACTGCTCCAGCAAACCGGCAAACGCCGGTTGGCGAGCCAGGGCGACCAGCCCACCCAGCGCTTGCCCCGCGTGTACCTGCTGGCGCAGCACATACAGAAACAGCAAATGCGTCAGGCGCTCCAGCAGTGCCTGTGATGGCCCGGCATCGCGCCGGCACTCCTCCAGAATCAACCCGAACAGCGCCCGCGCCGCACTGCCGGCGGGGTCTTCGGCGCGCAGCAGGATCCAGTCAGCCAGGCCCTCGACAATCAGCGAAGACAGGCCCGACTGAAAATGGAAGAAACCACACACCAGCCCAACCCCGTCGCTGGCCTCGCTGTCCAGTGCCTGCATCACCTGGCGCGGCTGCGCGCAGGCGTCGGCCGGGTCCTGGTCACTGGACAAGCGATAGGCCAGGTCGCGCAGCAGGAACACCGCATCCCCTTTTTCCAGGCGTACCGGTTGCGGCTGGCCATCAATGTGCAGCCAGCAATGGCCCTGCACCACCAGGTGAAAGCTGGCCCGGCCCATGCCCTGGGTGCTGGCGTGCCAGCCACCGCAGTAGCGGCCGACATGAAACACGCTGGCATCAAGCTGCAGGCCTTCTAATAACCAATCGACAAGCGGGCTGGACGAAATCATCTAATGCAAAGACTCAGGAGCAAGGAAAGGCGACTGATGAATATGGAGGGTAATTCTTATAACCAACAGACTGTAGTGACACCCATCAAGGAGACCACTCCATGTCCTCGCGCATTACTTTACACACCCTACAGAGCGCCCCGGAAGCGGCACGTCCGTTCCTTGAAAATGCACAGAAGAATTCCGGCTTCATTCCCAACCTGCTCGGTGTGCTGGCCAATGCCCCGGCAGCGCTGGAAACCTACGTGACCGTTTCGGCACTGAATGGCAAATCCGACTTGAGCCTGGCCGATCGCGAAGTGGTGCAGCTGATTGCCGCCACCCAGCATGGCTGTGACTTCTGCGTGGCCGGCCACACCGCGGTGGCGCTGAACAAGGCCAAGCTGCCGCCGGAGGTGGTCGATGCGCTGCGGGCCCGTGGTGAGCTGCCCAACGCCCGCTACGAAACCCTGGCCGCCTTCGCCCGTGAAGTGATCGCCACCCGCGGCAATGTCAGTGAAGCCAACTATCAGGCGTTCCGTGATGCCGGCTTCAGCGAAGGCAACGCGCTGGAGGTGATTCTTGGCGTCAGCCTCGCAACCCTGTGCAACTTTGCTAATGTGTTCGCCCAGACGCCGCTCAATGAAGAGCTTGGCAAATACCGCTGGCAGCCTTCTGCTTGATCCGCGTGTGACATCGGCCATACCACGGTCGTTGTAGAAGCGGCCTTGTGCCGTGAATGGGGCCGCCAGGCGGCCCGGCGTTCTCAAAGGAGCAAGACCATGCAAGATTGTGCATTTCGACACTGGCTGGATGCCAATGCCGAGGCCATCGACCGGGGCCTGTGCGAGCCGCAGCAGGTGCTGGCGCAGATCGCCGAATCGCAGCTGTTGCGTGTGGGGGTCGACCCGGCGCTGGGTGGCACGGGCGGGCAGGTGACCGACGCGGTCGAGGCCATTGCCGCCATCGCCAGCCGCTCGTTGGCCGCTGCTTTTGTCTGCTGGGGCCAGCGCGCCTTTATCGAATACTTGTTGCACAGCCCCAACCAGGCGCTGCGCGAGCGTTTACTGCCACGCCTGCTGACCGGTGAACTGGCCGGCGCCACCGGGCTGTCCAACGCCATGAAGTTCCTTTCGGGTATCGAAGCGCTGCAGGTGCGTGGTCGCCCGGCGGCCGAGGGCTGGCATTTGGAAGGGCGTTTGCACTGGGTGACCAACCTGCGCAAGAGCGGTTTCGTGGTGGCGGCGGCCATCGAAGACGAAGCGGGTGGTGCACCGTTCGTGCTGGCCATTCCGTCCGACGCGCAAGGCCTTGAGCGATCCGATGACTTGCAACTGATGGGCCTGCAGTCGAGCAACACGGCCGCATTGGCCTTCCACCAGGTGCAACTGGCGCGTGACTGGCTGCTGCATGAAAATGCCCGCGAGTTCCTGCCACGGGTACGCCCGGCGTTCCTGGCGCTGCAATGCGGCATGGCTATCGGCCTGGCGCGACGGGCACTGCAAGAGGTGCAGACGCACCTGCATGGCCGTGCCTCGTTCCTCGATGAAGCCCGCCAAGTGCTCAGCGAACGCCTGGAAAACACCGTCAGCGAGCTCAAGCAGGGCCTGCTCGATGGCCGCTTCCAGCAACAGCCGGCGGCCTTGTTCAAGCTGCGCATCACCTTGGCCGAGAGCGCTGCCGACGCAGTGCAGCTGGAGTTGCAGGCCAGTGGTGGCAAAGCCTACCTCAGCGAGTACGGCGAAGGCTTTGCCCGCCGCTGGCGCGAGTCGGCCTTTGTGCCGATCGTAACGCCCAGTCTGGTGCAACTGCGCGCCGAGCTGCAACGCCAGGCGGGCGCTGCATGAGTGCTGTGTTGCTCGAGGCGCGTGATATCAGCCTGGGCTACCCGCGCGAGGACGGCTGGCAGCAGGTGCTGGCGCAGTTCGACCTGCAATTGGCGCCGGGCGAGGTGGTGAGCATCCTTGGCCCCAGCGGTGTCGGCAAGTCCAGCTTGCTGCGGGTGCTGGCCGGCCTGCAACAGCCGGGTGGCGGCAGCGTGAGCCTGCATGGCCAGCCGTTGCAGGGCCCGCACCCACGCCTGGCGGTGGCTTTTCAGGACCCGAGCCTGCTGCCTTGGCTAAGCCTGGAAAAGAACGTTGCTTTTGGCCTGGACTTTGCCCGCCAGCCCAAGCTGGCCGCTGCCGAACGGCGTGCGCGCATCGACCATGCAATTGCCGCCGTGGGCCTGGCCCATGCCCGTGGGCAGTACCCGGCGCAGCTGTCTGGCGGCATGGCCCAGCGTACCGCACTGGCCCGCTGCCTGGCTCGCCAGCCGGAGGTGCTGTTGCTCGACGAGCCGTTTGGCGCGCTGGATGAAGTGACCCGCGCCGACATGCAGCAACTGCTGCTGCAACTGATCGCCACCCACAACACGGCGGCGGTGTTGATTACCCACGATATCGACGAAGCCCTGCTGTTGTCCGACCGGGTGCTGCTACTGGGCAACCACCCAGCGCACATCCTCGGCCAGTGGCACATCGACCTGCCGCAACCACGGACGCAGCGGGTCGAAGAACTGGGCGCCTTGCGCATTGAAATCCTCAAGACCCTTCGGCGGGCAAGCCGCACAGTCGAACCCACCCCAACCCCGTTGCCCTCGGAGGCTGTCCATGTGCATGGATGACTGCTGTTCCACTTCTTCGCGTCGTGATTTCCTCAAGCTCGGTGCCATGCTGACCGCCGCGGGTGCCTTGCCGTTGCTGTCGAGCCTGCAGGCCCGCGCTGCGGCCGAGCCGGACGCGCCGGTGCGCATCGGCTACCTGCCGATCACCGACGCCACGCCGTTGTTGGTGGCGCACAACAACGGCTTGTTCGAGGCCGAAGGCATCAAGGCCGAGCGCCCGGTGTTGCTGCGTAGCTGGGCCCAGGTGATCGAAGCGTTCATTTCCGGCCAGGTCAATGTCATCCACCTGTTATCGCCAATGACCGTATGGGCCCGCTACGGCAGTAAAGTACCGGCCAAGGTGGTGGCCTGGAACCACGTCGGCGGTTCGGGCCTGACCGTGGCCCCGGACATCAGCGACATGAGACAGCTGGGTGGCAAGACCGTTGCCATACCGTTCTGGTACTCGATCCACAATGTGGTGCTGCAGCAGATGCTCAACGACAATGGCCTGACGCCAGTGTCCAGGCCCGCCAACGCGCCATTGGCCGCCAACGAGGTCAACCTGCTGGTGCTACCGCCCTCCGACATGCCCCCGGCCCTGGCCAGCAAGCGCATCGCCGGCTACATCGTCGCCGAACCGTTCAACGCCCTGGCCGAGAACCTCAAGGTTGGCCGCGTGCAGCGCTTCACGGGTGATGTGTGGCGCAACCATGCCTGTTGCGTGGTGTTCATGCACGAACACGACCTGAACAACCGCCCGGAGTGGTCGCAGAAGGTGGTCAACGCCATCGTCAAGGCCCAGCACTGGACCCGTGACCACCGCGCCGAAGCCGCCGCCTTGCTGTCCAAGGCCGGCCCCAACAAGTACACGCCGCATGAGCCGGCGGTACTGACCAAGGTCCTGGCCCCGGCGGCAGAAGACCGCGCTGGCTACATCGCCAGTGGTGCGATTCGCCATCAGCAGTGGGATGAAAAGCGCATCGACTTCCAGCCATACCCGTTCCCCAGCTACACCGAAGAGCTGGTCAAACGCCTGAAGACCACCCTGATCGAAGGCGACAACGCGTTCCTCGCCGGGTTGGACCCGGCGCATGCCGCCCGCGACCTGGTTGACGACCGTTTCGTGCGCAATGCCATCGCTGCAGTGGGTGGGCCGTCGGTGTTCGGCATTGCCGACAACTTCGAGCGTAGCGAGGAGTTCGCGGTCTGATGCGCACGCATGTCGTACATGCCGGGCTAGGCCTGGCCGGGTTGTCGGGTTTGTTGCTGCTGTGGTGGGCTGGCGTGGCCGTGTTTGGCCAGGCCGATGGCCTGTCGGCGCGTTTTTCGCCGGCAGCCACCTTGGCCAGCCTGGTCGAGTTGCTGGGGCAGGGCGAGGTTTACGGGCATATCTGGGTCAGCCTCAAGCGCATCCTGATTGGCCTGTTGCTGGCGCTGCTGATCGGTGTACCGCTGGGCTTGCTGGTGGGCAGCTACCGGCACCTGGAGGCGGCAACCACGCCGGCGTTTCAGTTCCTGCGCATGATCTCGCCGTTGTCGTGGATGCCGGTGGTGGTGATGCTGATGGGCGTGGGTGATCAGCCGATCTACTTCCTGCTGGCGTTTGCCGCGTTGTGGCCGATCCTGCTCAACACCGCCGCCGGGGTCCGGCAACTGGACCCGCGCTGGCTGCAACTGAGCCGCAGCTTGAGTGCCACGCGCTGGGAGACCCTGTGCAAGGTGATCGTGCCGGGCGTGATCGGCCATGTGCTGACCGGTGTGCGGCTGGCTATCGGTATCCTGTGGATCGTGCTGGTGCCGTGCGAAATGCTTGGGGTGAGTGCGGGGCTGGGGTATTTCATTCTCGATACCCGCGACCGGCTGGCATATTCCGAACTGATGGCGATGGTGCTGCTGATTGGTGTGCTGGGCTTCATGCTCGATGCCCTGGCCCGCGGGCTGCATCGGCGCTGGGTGCATGGCTGACTGGCCAATGGGGTTTCTTCGCGGGTGAACCCGCTCCCACAACTGCACCACAGAGACCTGTGTTGTATCTGTGGGAGCGGGTTAATCGAGGCGTCGAACCGCCGCGAAGAGGCCCTAAGATCAATGCACCATGTTGCGCTGCCGCACACACTCCTGCGCCTGGGCAGCCAGTTCATCCAGCCGCTCATCACGCATCTGTTCCGCCTCGATCATCGCATCCTCACCCTGCTGGTTAAGCAGGTAGGTGTGAATCTGCAGCACTTCCGCCGCCTGGTAAATCGGCGCAATGTCCAGCCGCCCGATCAACGCGCCGCTGGCCTGCCCGGTGCTGCTCATCAGTACCTGCGGGCCGTTGGCGGCCACTACTTGCATGCCCATGGCCTCGAACCACGGCACCTGGCTGGCGAAGGCGTTCAGCTCGACACAGGCATGACGCGCCTGCAGGTCGCCGAGCAGGGCGCGGGCAATGCCCTGGCGCCGATGGCTGGCGCGCACGGCGAGGAATTCCAGGGCGCAGGCCTGCTGGTCGTCCTCGGCTGGCAGCGACAGGGCAAAGCCCAGTAACTGGTCCGGTGCGTCGGCGTCCAGCGCCAGGGTCAGCGCCACGGCCAGGCCGCGGCTGCCGTCCAGGGCTTGCAGGTACTGGTGCACCTCCATGCCGACGCCGTACTGGTACAGCGGGTACAGCGGGTTATCGACCGTGATGGCGACACTGCTCAGGTCGCCGACATTGTGGATCACCAGCTCGCGGATCTGGTTCTGGAAAGATTCGGGCGGCACGCTGTCGAGGCGGCTCAGGATGAACATCGGGGGGCAGGCTCCGGCGGGTGAGAATACAGCCCGCGCCGTGTTGGCGCGGGTTGTACAGTTTAACCGGTTTTGCCGGTTCAGCCTTGTGCCCGTAATGCACCGAGCATCAGGTCGAGGTTTAGCACCGCCGCGCCAGAGGCGCCTTTGCCCAGGTTGTCGAATACTGCGGTGAGCAATACCTGGCCATGCTCAGGGTTGGCGTACAGCGCCAGGCGCAGGTCGTTACTGTTGTTCAGCGCCTCAGGGTCGAGGTTGGCGGCCGCGCCGTGCTGGTGCAGGGGTATCACCTGGACGTGACGGGCCCCCTGGTAATGTTGCGCCAGGCAGGCCTGCAACTGTTCGGCGCTGACCTGGCCTGGTAGCAGGCGCAACTGCAGGGGAATGCTCAGCACGATGCCCTGGCGGTAGGCGCCGTAGCCGGGCATGAACATCGGCCGTGCCGACAGCCCGGCGTGCTGCTGGATCTCGGGTACGTGCTTGTGTGCCAGTTCCAGCCCGTACAGTTGCAGGGTCGGGGCTTTGTCGGCGCCGGGTTGCTCATGCCGTTCTACTGCCGCGCGACCGCCGCCGGAGTAGCCGGAGATCGCGTGGATGTTCAGCGGGTAGTCGGCAGGCAGCAGGCCGGCCTTGACCAGTGGCCGTAGCAGGGCGATGGCGCCGGTGGGGTAGCAGCCAGGATTGCTGACGCGCGTGCTTTGCGCGATGCGCTCGGCCTGCTGATCGTCCAGCTCCGGCAGGCCATAAACCCAGCCTGGGGTGGTGCGGTGCGCGGAGCTGGCGTCGATCACCCGTACCTGTGGGTTGTGGATGGCGGCCACGGCCTCGCGGGCGGCGTCGTCGGGCAGGCACAGCAAAGCAATGTCGGCGCTGTTGATCGCTTCGCGGCGGCGATGCGGGTCTTTGCGTTCGGCCTCGGGCAGGGTCAGCAGGCGCAGGTCGGTACGGCCTTGCAGGCGTGCATGGATCTGCAGGCCGGTGGTGCCTTGGTCGCCGTCGATGAAAACAACAGGGGTGAGCATGGTCGGGGTCCGGTGGGGGAGGGATGGCCTATGTTCGCTTGCGGCTTGGGTAAAGAAAATTTGTATATGATGACCTAAGTATTCAGGTTTTCTGAATGTTACCGACAGTGACCATGCGCGAAATCAGCCTCGACCGCCTCCGCACCCTGGTGGTCATCAGCGACCTGGGCTCCTTTGCCGAGGCCGCCCGCCAGCTCAACCTGGCGCCACCCACCATCAGCCTGCACGTGGCGGAGCTGGAGGCGCGCATTGGCGCACCGTTGCTTACCCGCACCCGTGGCCAGGTACGGCCCACGGCCATTGGTGAAACCCTGCTGAGCCGTGCCCGCCGCCTGCTGGCCGACGCTGACCTGGCGCTGGAAGAAGTACGCCGCCAGGTCGAAGGCCTGACCGGGCGAGTGCGCCTGGGTGCTTCTACCGGGGCCATCGCCCACCTGCTGCCACAGGCACTGGCGCGCCTGCGGGTCGAGCACCCGGGGATCGATGTGCAAGTGCAGGTGCAGACCTCCCAGGCATCGTTGGCCGGTTTGCGCGAGGGTACGTTGGATATCGGCCTGGTGGCCTTGCCACAGGTGGCGGGCAAAGGCCTGACGGTTACCCCATGGCGGCGTGACCCGATCCTGGCGTATGTGCCGGCCGACTGGCAGCCACCGGCCAAGGTCACCCCGGCCTGGCTGGCGCAACGGGCGTTGATCCTGAACGACAACAGCACCCAGCTGTCGCGGGTGACGGGTGAGTGGTTCGCGGCGGCAGGGTTGTACCCGGAGCCGCGAATCGAGCTGAACTACAACGATGCGATCAAGAGCCTGGTCGGCGCCGGGTACGGGGCGACGCTGCTGCCGCAGGAGGGCGAGGCGGCGGAGCTGGACCGGCGTATTGCCCGCCGGCCGCTGCGGCCAGGGTTGTGGCGGCAGTTGGGCATTGCCTGCCGGGAAGGGCAGGTGGAACGGGCCACGGGGTATGTGTTGCAGGCATTGGAGCGGTTGCGCCAGTAGGGTCTGCTGCGCAGCCCAATCGCCGGCAAGCCAGCGCCCAATGTGACCGCACTATGTTTAAGCCTGCGGGTAACCCTGTGGGAGCGGCCTTGCGTCGCGAAAGGGCTGCGCAGCAGCCCCGGGCCTCAACCCCGCTCCCGCGCCCGCACCTCGGTCACGGTTTCTCCACCTACCCCCCAGTTATCGGTCGGTACCTCTTCAATCACCACAAAGGTACTGCCCGGCGGTTTGCCCAGCACTTGCTGCAGCATGTGGGTGGTCTGCTCGATCAACTGCCGCTTGTGCTCGGCCGTTACGCCTTCATCGGTCACGCGAATATGTACATAAGGCATGGTTTTCTGCTCCCTTGATCAGTGCCAGGTGCCGGCAGTGCTACCACCGTCCACCGGCAGAATCACGCCACTGACAAAGCGCGAATCGACCAGGTACAGCACCGCGTCCACCACGTCCTGCGGCGTGCCGGTGCGGCCACTGGGTGACAATGCGCCCATGCCCTGCACACTGTCGCCATGCAGCGGTGTATCGATGATCCCGGGTGCCACCGCGTTCACCTGCACGCCACTGGCCGCCAGTTCCAGTGCCAGGCCTTTGACTGCCTGGTTCAGGCCACCTTTCACCAGCACCGGCAGCAGTGCCGGTACGCGGGTATCGGGTTGCAGGGCGATCGAGGCAGTAATGGCGATGATCTGCCCATGCCCTTGCGCGCTCATGATCCGGGCCGCCTCCTGGGCGGGGTAGAAGAAGCCCTTGAGGTTGGTGCCGACCAAGGCGTCGACATCCGCTTCGCTGTAAGCGGCAAACGGCTTGGCAATGAAGATGCCGGCATTGTTGATCAGGATGTCGACACCCCCAAAGGCTTCAACAGCGCTGGCAAACAGCCGCTGCGCGGTGTCCCGTTCAGCAATGTCGCCAGCCACGCCAATAAACCGCGATGGCTTGCCAAGACGAGCGGCAGCCTGGTCCAGGCGTGCCTGGCTGCGGGCATTGCCGACTACGTTGTAGCCGCGGTCGAGGAAGGCCTCGGCCAGGGCGAAGCCCAGGCCGCTGGAGGCCCCGGTGATAATGACGGTGCGTGGTGTGTTCATCTGCTTTTCTCCCGTGAAGTGAGCCATCGGCTCGGTGTAACGCCACTGTAGGCCGCTACCCATGCTTGAAAAATGGGGCGAAAGGCATTTCAATCGATACACCATGTAATCAATTGAGCCGTCATGAGCCGACATTTCGATGACCTGCAACTGGGCAGCCTGGAACTGTTCTGCCTGGCCGCTGACTGCGGCAGCTTCACCGCTGCGGCCACCCAGGCCGGCGTTACTCCGGCGGCGGTCAGTCGCAGTGTCGCGCGCCTGGAGGAGCGCCTTGGGGTGCGCCTGTTCATCCGCACCACGCGGCAGATGCGCCTGTCGGCTGCCGGGCAAACCTATTACCAGCAGTGCCGGCAAGCGCTGGGGCAACTGGTTGAGGCCGAACGCCAGGTCACGGGCGGGCAGGCCGAGCCGAGTGGTCTATTGCGCATCAGTGCACCCACACCCTATGCCCATCACCGGCTGTTGCCGTTGCTGCCGCGCTTTCGCCAGCGCTACCCGCAGGTGCGGGTGGATGTGCATGTCAGCAACCGCAACGTCGACTTCGCCGAAGAACCGTTCGACCTGGCCATCCGTGGCCGCGCGCCGGCCGACTCACGCCTGGTGGCGCGTCGCCTGGAGGACGCCGAGCTGGTGGTAGTGGCCACGCCAGGGTACCTGGCTCGCGCTGGCATGCCGCAGGTGCTGCAGGACTTGCAGCAGCACGAGTGCATCCAGTTCGAGATGCCCAGCAGCGGCCGACGCCCGCCGTGGAGTTTTCGCCAGGATGGCGGCCAGGTAGAGGTCGAAACCCAAGGCGCGTTTACCTGCCTGGGTGACTTCCTCGCCACGGCCACGCTGGTGCGCCATGGTGGCGGCTTGATGCAGGCTTACCGCTTTACCGTGCAGGACGCACTGGCCAGCGGCGAACTGGTGGAGGTATTGGCCGAATTCGGCGGCACTTCACGGCCATTCATGCTGATCTACCCGCAGGCCCGGCATATGCCGTTGCGGGTACGGGTGTTCATTGATTTCCTGTTTGCCGAGGCCGGGTTACCGCTGGGCTGA
Source organism: Pseudomonas sp. S37 (assembly GCF_016658545.1). Taxonomy (GTDB): domain Bacteria; phylum Pseudomonadota; class Gammaproteobacteria; order Pseudomonadales; family Pseudomonadaceae; genus Aquipseudomonas. The sequence goes on from NZ_JACVZC010000036.1 coordinate 32,582, forward strand.
AGCGCGGCGAAGCAGGCACGGGGCAACTATGCTCTTTGCTGCGTCGAGACACATGTACCTCGACGAACCTTAGGGTTTTCCAGGAGAACGCTCCATGAAATCCACGAAATGCATACCCTTGCTGGTGATTGCCTCTGTCCTCAGTTTTGCCGCACACGCAGACCCCGAGAGCAACTGTGCGGCCAAGATCAAAGAGCTTGAAGACTTCCACAAGGCCAGTGGTCAGGCGATGCATGGCGGCATGGCCCATGACTTCAAAGTCCATCTGCAAAATGCAAAGGATGCTCAGAGCAAGGGGGATATGGCTCAGTGCCAGGCCTCGGCGGACCAAGCCAAGACCATCTATAACAAGGCACGTAGCAAGTAGTGGCATGTTTTGCACAGGCCTCTTCGCGCCGAACCGCCGCGAAGAGGCCTGTGCAGGATGGCCCGGTCAGAACCAGCGATCGTTCTTCTTCCGCCCACGGGTCAGCGCCGGCAGGATCAAGCCCGCCAACAACCCTGCGCCGGCAATGCTGCCGCCATACACCATGTAGCGCATCATCACCTGTTTGTTCTCATCCCCAAGGCGCGCCTGGGTATCGCGCAGCGCCGACTGGCTCTGGTCAAACTGCTCGTTCAGTGCCTTGTTGCGTGCCTCCAGCTCGTCGATCAGCTTTTTGCGCGAATCCAGCGTTTCCTGCATGCCTTGCACACGGTTCTTCCAGCTGTCGTCGATGGTCTTCAGCTGACTGGTCAGTTCTGCGACCTGGGTGTCGAGCATCGGCAAGCGTTCGTTCTGCCCGGGTACCGACTGCAGGTCGTTGCTGAGGATCCACACCACATCACCGTTCTGGCCGCGCACCTGGCTGTAATTGCCCTGGCTGCCGATCAGGGTCAGCTTTTGTCCGGACTTTAGCGTGCCGACAATGCGGTGGCCGTCGGTGGGCCCGCTACGCACATAGGTGCTCAGGCTGTCGCTAACCCAGCGCGCATCGCTGGCGGGCTCTTCGGCGTGCACCGGTGCGGCAAGGGCCACCAGGGCGGCAATCAGGCCGCCGCGCAGGGCAGGGAGGGCGGAGGCAGTTGGGCGGGATTCGGGCATGTTGGGTCTTCGCTGAAACAGGACAAAAGTAGGCCCGATGACTGGGCCGATGAACCGGTCGGTGAGTTGACCGTCAGCGAAAGACCGTATTTTTGTCAGCAGGTTCATCGCCGGGTGTCGGAAATGTCTGCAGGATGTTGCAGGACCTGCCCGGTGCGCTGCGTTGGCGATGACGCATTTGTCAAAACCTTCGCGGTCCCTTGTAGGAGCGGCTTTAGTCGCGAACACCGGCAAAGCCGGTGCCCGTCACTGTGTTGCTTGCTTCGCGGCGGTTCGACGCCTCGATAAACCCGCTCCTGCAAGGGATCTGCGCGAGCCTACCTGATCAACCCTCGGGCTGCGGCATGATCGCCAATGCATCCGGCTCTGGCCCGGTCGGCCAGCGCGCCTTTTCGCTCCAGTTGGCCGTATCGATCACCGCCACCTGGTCGCCACCGCTGATCGCCACATAGGCGCGCTTGCCATCCGGCGACACCACTGCACCTATCGGCAACGCTTCGGCCCCCAGCATTGTCTCGCGGTACTCGTCGCCTTCCCGGGCCAGGCTGATGCGCTTGATTTCGCGCTTGGCCGCCACGTCGATCACCGCCAGCTCCGCCGATTTGGCGCAGGTGACCAAGGCGTATTTCCCGTCCGGGGTCATGGCGATGCGGATCGGGAACAGCCCGGTGCGGATGCGGTCGGTCACCTCGAGGCGTTGGGCATCCACGATCACCACTTCATTGCCTTCGCGGTTGCTCACCCACACCTGGCTGCCGGTCGGGGTCACCGCGATGCCCTCGCTGCCGTTACCGGTGGGGATATCACTGAGCTTTTTCTTGTGCAGCAGGTCGACCACCGAAAGGCTGCCGGAGTCCACGTGGGTGACATAGGCACGGTCGGCACCCGGTGACAGCGCCACCATGTGTGGCTTGCCACCGCCCACTTCGATACGGTCCAGCACTTTACCTTGGGCCAGGTCGACGATCAGCAGGCGCTCGCTGTCTTCGCTGGTGACCACCACGCGCTGGCTGTCGGGCAGGAAACGTATGCCATGCGGGTGCGAGTCCTTGCCCAGGTCGATGGTGCGCACCACCGTGCGGGCCGGCCAATCGATCACACTGAGGGTATTGTTGGCGGTACCATGGGCACCGTAGTTGCCGACAACCGCCAATTGGCCATTGCCAGCCACCACCAGTTCATGGGGGCCGGTGCCGACCTGCAGGCGCAGCAGTTCCTTGCCATTGCTGACGTCCAGCGCCGAAACGCTGGCGTCGGCCTTGTTGCCCACCAACAGCACATCGCCAGCCTGCGCCAGTGGTGCGCAGGCCAGCAAGGCACCGGCCAGGGCCAGGTGACGGAATCGGGAAAGCATCGGGTCGTAGGTAAAAGGCATGTCCAGTCTCCTGTGGATTGCAGTCCATGTTGCATGCTCAACACCTGTGACCGGGGCGGGTGGCCAGGAATTCAGTTTTTTGAAGGCAGCGCCAAGCTTGCTATCCTCGCCGCAACAGCAGCCGCGAGCCCCCCATGCCAAGACCCCGCAAGCAGAACACCGATACCCCCGACAGCAAGGCCTTGATCATCGAGGCCGCATTGCGGGTCATTCGCCAGGAGGGCGCCGGGTGTGCCACCTATCGGCGCATTGCCGCCGAGGCCGGGGTGTCGCCGGGGACCATGACTTACCACTTTGCCAACATCAACGAAATCGTCGCGGCTGCCTTCGTGAGGATGGCTGACGGTATCGCCGACCAGTATTTTCGCCAGCTCAGCGAAGCCCGCGACCGGGCGCATGCCCAGGAACTGGTCGCCGACCTGATCTGCGGCGACCTATGGAAGGCCTCGGGGCAGATGTTGCTGATTTTCGAGCTGTACACCTTCGTGTCCCGCCACCCGCAATACACCTACGTGATGGATGACTGGATGGCGCGCTCACGCCAGGCCCTGCAGATGCACTTCGATGCGCAGACAGCACGGGCGCTGGACGCGCTGATCGAGGGCTTCACCATTCACAATGCCTTGAGCAAGACCGTGGTCAGCCGTGATGACATCCTGGGCTTAATCAAGGCCATCACCTGAAACCGGCTCAGGCCGGCTGCAGGCGCTTGTTTTCCTGCAGCGCCGAGGCCAGCACAAACGCGATCGCCACCAGCACCAGCACCGGCAGCATGGCCAGGCGCAGGCCGTAGTGCTCCCCGAGGAAGCCCAGCAGCGGTGGCCCGACCAGGAATGCCAGGTAGCCCGCGGTGGCCGCCAGCCGCACGCGCTGGTTACTGTGTTCGCCACTTTCGCCCGCCGCCGAGATGGCCAGCGGGAAGCCCAGCGAGGCGCCGACGCCCCATAGCATCACGGCCGCTGCTGCCACCCATTGCACATCGCAGAACACCACCAGGGCCAGGCTCAATGCCCCGAGCAGGGCGCTGGCGCGCAGGGTAAGGGCACGGCCGAAGCGGTTGACCACCGGAGCCCCGGCGAAGCGGCCGAGGGTCATGCCGACGGTGAACACCAGGTAGATCAGGGTGCCGGTGGTTTGCGCAAAACCGTGGCCGTCGATCATCAGTAGCGGTAGCCAGTCGTTGGCGGCACCTTCGGCCAACGCCATGGCCAGCACCACGAAGCCGATCAGCAGCAGGCGACGGTCTTTCAGCAGTGCCCACCAGGAGAAACCAGCCTTGCTGTCGGCCTGCTGCGCGCCGGCCTGTTCGCTGGCCCGCGGCGCGTGACCGATCAGGGCCAGGGTAAGCAATGCCGAAAGCACGGCGATGGCCAGCAGGTGCAGGTCCAGTGGTACGTCCATGGCGGTCATGCCCATGCCAGCCAGCGCGCCAACCAGGGTGCCAAGGCTGAAGAAGCCATGCAGGGTAGTCATGATCGGTGCATCGATTGCCCGCTCTACGGCGGCCCCTTCGATGTTTGCGGCAATGTCCGCCCAGCCCATGCCAAGGCCGAACAGCAACAGGCCGGCGAACGCGCACCAGGCGCTGTCGAGGTCGCTGCTGGCCGCCAGCACACACAGCCCGGCCGACAACCCGAGCAAGCCCAGGCAGATCACCCGGTTGGCCCCAAAGCGGCCAATTATCCGACCCGCACTGAGGATGCCAAGCATGGCCCCGGCAGAAAAACCGAACAGGATCATGCCCATCTGCTCGGTAGAGGCCTGCAGGCCATCGCGCAGGGCTGGCGTGCGGGTGACCCAGGTGGCCAGCGTCAGGCCTGGGAGCAGGAACAGCAGGTAGAGGGCGTAACGCGACCAGCGGGTAACGGGGGAAGGCATGAAGGGCTCACAGCAGGTTTATCGTACGGGCGTACGGCAAAATCGTACGGCCGTACGGGCCTGGGGTCAATGCCGGGACTAGACTGAAAGGCCCACACTCTTTCATGGAGCTAGACCATGACTGCCAAGAACAGCATCTGCCTCTGGTACGACCACGATGCCGAGGAGGCGGCGAACTTCTACGCCAGCCTATTCCCTGACAGCAAAGTGATTGCCGTGCACCAGGCACCAGGTGATTACCCCTCTGGCAAGCAAGGTGACGTGATTACCGTGGAGTTCATGGTGATGGGTATTCCCTGCGTTGGGCTCAATGGCGGCAAGGCTTTCAGCCACTGCGAAGCGTTTTCGTTCCAGGTGAGTACAGAAGACCAGGCTGAAACCGACCGGCTGTGGAATGCAATTGTCGATAACGGCGGCGAGGCCAGTGTGTGCGGCTGGTGCAAGGACAGATGGGGGATATCCTGGCAGATCACCCCGCGCATCCTGATTGAAGCCATCGGCCACCCGGACCGTGCGGCGGCCAAGCGGGCATTCGAGGCCATGATGCAGATGGGCAAGATCGATGTGGCCAGGATCGAGGCGGCGTTGAGGGGCTGATAGCCACAGAGACCGCGTACCTATGTCGGCGAATCTGCTTGTGTATCTGCCTCGCTGTCTTCATGCAGCGACCAGTCGAACTGCTCGGCCAGCCAGTCGCGCACCTTGCAGCAACTGGCATCGCGGGCCTTGGCTTCGCTCATGCTCAGGTAATGCAGGGTTTCACGGTGCACCAGGGTTTCTTCCACCGGGCGTACCAGCAGGCCTTGTTCGACCAGCGGCGCGACCAGGTAATGCCAGCCCAGCGCCACGCCCTGGTGGTTCTGCGTCAGTTGCAGCAACAGGCTGAAGTCGTTGGCGTTGAACAGCAGCGGCGCATCGATATTGCGGCGGTCGAGGTCGATGTCCTGGTAGGCGAACCAGACTTTCCAGTCGACATGCTCGGCCACCTGCGAGCGGCCAAACGGGCTGAGGTTGAGCAGGGCGGTATCGCGCAGGCCTTCCAGGGTGCGCACTTCAGGGTGCTGTTGCAGGTACTGCGGGGTGCACACCGGGTAGATCACGTCGCACACCAGCGGCTGGCTGAAATAGCCCTGGCCGCTCTTGGCCATCTTGCAGATGAGCAGGTCCGGGTTGATGCCGTTTTCCAGGGTCAGGAAGTTCTGCGTGACCACCACGTTCAGGTCGATTTCAGGGTGGCTGGCAAAGAACGCCGGCAGTTTCGGCCCCAGCCAGAAGTTGGCGAAGGCCGGTGAACAGCACAGGGTTACCCGTTGCTTGGGGCTGTCGGTATGGCGAATGCGTTCTGCAGCCTGGGCAATGTTGGTGAACGACAACTGCACTGCGTCATAGAAGATCGACCCCGCCGGGGTCAGCTCCACGGTGCGCCCGGCGCGGTTGAACAGCTCGGCGCCCAGGTGCTCTTCCAGGTCACGGATCTGCCGGCTGATGGCGGCTTGGGTGACACACAGTGCTTCGGCTGCACGGGTGAAGTTCTGGTAGCGGGCGGCGGCGACGAAGGCCTTGACCGCGCGCAGGGAGGGCATCTTGATCAGGGTCTGATCGGGCTGAGTGTGCTTGACCATACGGTTTTGTAATCAATAGGCCCTAGAAAAAGTCGATGTAACGCGTTGTGGCCCCCGCCCTAGACTCAAGTGCAAGCAGGAGGCTGCGCTGCTCACTGAAAAGACTAATCGAATGAGCAGACGCATCAAAGCGCGATGACGTGCATTGCAGCCCGACGCACCGCTGTTTTCCAGATAACAAGAACCAGGAAATCCGCAAGCCATGATGACATCGCCGTTCTCGATCCCCGCCAGCGCCCGCCGTATCGACCCGTCCCGCCAGCGCGCCGCCGCACTCAAGGCCGATGGTTCGGTCGATGACAACGACCGCACCGAAATCGGCCCTACGCCGCTGGCCTTTGCCGAGTGGGCCGCGCTTGGCCTGCAGGCGCCGCACCTGCCTACCCTGCGCGAATACCGCCTTCAACGCATCCGCGAGCAACTGGTGGCGCGCGACCTGGGTGGCATCCTGCTGTTCGACCCGCTGAACATCCGTTACGCCACGGACACCACCAACATGCAGCTGTGGACCACTCACAACCCGGCGCGTGCCTGTTTCGTCGCCGCCAGTGGCCATATGGTGTTGTGGGACTTCCATGGCTGCGACCACCTTTCTGCGCACTTGCCGCTGGTCAGCGAGCTGCGCAGTGGTGCTTCGTTCTTCTACTTCGAAACCGGTGACCGTACCGACGAACATGCCCGGCGCTTCTGCGCCCAGGTCGACGAACTGCTACGCACCCATGCCGGCAACAACCGCCGCCTGGCCGTGGACCGGATTGAAGTTGCCGGCCTGCGTGCCCTCGATGCGCTTGGCGTGCAGGTACACAACGGCCAGGAGGTCACCGAGTTTGCGCGGTTGATCAAAGGCCCCGACGAAATCCTCGCCATGCGCTGTGCAGTGGCCGCTTGCGAAGCTTCCGTTGCCGAGATGCGCCAGGCCATGCGTGCCGGCGCTACCGAAAACGATGTCTGGGCCGCGCTGCACAGCGGCAATATTCGCCGGGGTGGCGAGTGGATCGAAACCCGCATACTCAGTTCCGGCCCGCGTACCAACCCCTGGTTCCAGGAGTCCGGCCCGCGGGTACTCAGCGATGGCGACCTGCTGTCATTCGACACCGACCTGATCGGCGTGTATGGCTTTTGTGTGGACATGTCGCGCAGCTGGATCTGCGGCGACCTGGCGCCCAGTGCCGAGCAGAAGCGCCTGTACCGCATTGCCCATGAGCATATCCACGTCAACGCCGGCATGGTCAAACCCGGTGTGCGCTTTACCGAACTCACCCGCAACGGCCACCGTCTGCCCGAGCGCTGCCGCGAGCAGCGCTACGGGGTGATGTTCCACGGTGTGGGGTTGTGCGACGAATACCCGAGCATTCGCTACCCCGAAGACCTGGAATCCTATGGCTACGAAGGCGAACTGCAGCCAGGCATGGCACTGTGCGTGGAGGCCTATGTCGGCGAAGTGGGCGGGCGCGACGGGATCAAGCTGGAGAACCAGTTGCTGGTGACCGAGGATGGCTATGAGCTGTTGACCCATTACCCGTTCGAGGAAAGCTTCTTGCGCGATTGATTTGAACAGCGCAACACATTCCTGTGGGAGCGGGTTTACCCGCGAATGCGGCGGTGAAGCCACCATCGTATTCGCGGGTGAACCCGCTCCCACAGCGGTACACCTCAGGTTCTCGGACTCAACCCTGCCAACCACCCCCAAGCACCTTGTACAACGTTACCCGGTTCTGCTGCTCGGTCAGTTCCAGGCTGATCAGTGCCTGCTGCGCCGAGTACAGCGAGCGCTGCGCATCCAGCACCTCCAGAAAACTCTCCGACCCTTGCCGGTACAACGCCAGCGACAGGTCGTAGCGCTTTTGCGTAGCGCCCGTCAGGCTGCGCTGGGCATCCAGCCGTTCATTGACATGCCCGCGCACGGCCAACGCATCCGCCACTTCACTGAAAGCCGTCTGCAGGGTCTTCTCATAGGTCGCAACCTCGATCTCCAGGTTGACCTTGGCCGCATCCAGCGCCGCGCGGTTACTGCCAGCGTTGAAGATCGGCAGGTTGATCGACGGGGCAAAGCTCCAGGCGCGGCTGCCGCCAGCAAACAACCCGGACAGCTCGCTGCTGGCGCTGCCACCGCTGGCGGTCAGGGTGACGCTGGGGAAAAACGCCGCCCGTGCCGCGCCAATGTCGGCATTGGCTGCCTTGAGCGTATGCTCGGCGGCCAGCACATCCGGGCGCCGCTGCAGCAGGCTTGATGGCAGGCCCGCCGGTACGCTGACCAGCAGCGCTGCATCGAGGCGGGCGTCCCCTGGCAGCAGTTTGTCATCCAGGCGTCGTCCCACCAGCAACTCCAGGGCATTGCGGTCCTGCTCCACCAGGCTCTGGTAGTTGGCCACGTCGGCGCGTGCCGATTCCACGGTACTCAGCGCCTGTGACAGGCTCAGGCCGGACTCGCCACCCAGCGCGTGGCTTTGCTGCACCAGTTCATGGGTTTTCTGCTGGCTGGCATAGGTGTCGCGGGCCAGTGCCAGCAACTGCTGGTCGGCCGCCAGGGTCATCCAGGCACTGGCCACTTCGGCCACCAGGCTGATCTGTGTGCTGCGCCGGGTCTGCTCCAGCGCCAGGTAGTCCTCCAGCGCGGCGTCCTTGAGGTTGCCCAGGCGGCCGAACAGGTCCAGCTCGTAACTGCTCACCCCGAGGCCGACGCTGTACTGGCTGCTGACCGCGTTGCTGCCATCGCTGACACTGCGCTGGCGGGTGCCGTCGGCGCTGGCAGGCACGGCCGGGAACAACGCTGCGCGCTGGATGCGGTACTGCGCGCGCTGGTACTCGACGTTAAGCGCCGCTACCCGCAGGTCGCGGTTGTTGGTCAACGCCAGGGCGACAGTGTCGCGCAGGCGAGTATCGACAAACAGTGATTGCCAGCTGATTTCGGCGCGAGTGCCGCTGGCGGTGGAGGGCGGCCATTGCTCGGCCACCGGCGCCGCCGGGCGCTGGTAGTCGGGGGCCAGGTTGACGCAGCCGCCCAGGGCCAGCGCCAACATCAATAGAGGGGACAGGCGCATCAGGCTTCTCCTGCGACAATGTCGCGGCGTGGGGCGTTGCGGCGCGCAGCCAGGCGCTGCACCAGCACATAGAACAGAGGGATGAAGAACAGGCCGAGCAGGGTAGCGGCGAGCATGCCACCGAGTACGCCAGTGCCGATGGCCTGGCGCCCACCGGCGCCGGCGCCGCTGCTCAGGGCCAGCGGCAGCACGCCGAGAATGAACGCCAGCGAGGTCATCAGCACCGGCCGCAGGCGGATGCGCACGGCCTCCAGGGTGGCGGCCAGCAGATCCTCGCCACGCTCGTAGCCCTCCTTGGCGAACTCGACGATCAGGATCGCGTTCTTCGCCGCCAGGCCCACCGTGGTCAGCAGGCCGACCTGGAAGTACACGTCATTGGCCAGCCCGCGCAGGCCGGTCAGCAGCACCGCGCCGAGGATGCCCACCGGCACCACCAGCATTACCGCGAAGGGCACCGACCAGCTCTCGTACAACGCCGCCAGGCACAGGAACACGAACAGGATTGAAATTGCATACAGCAGCGGCGCCTGGTTGCCGGCCAGGCGTTCCTGGTACGACTGGCCGGCCCAGGCATAGCCGATGCCTTCAGGCAGCTGGCCCATTATCTGCTCGACGGCGGCCATGGCGTCGCCTGAGCTGACACCACTGGCCGGTTCGCCAACCAGCTCGTACGAACCAAAGCCGTTGAAGCGCTCCAGCAGCGGCGAAGCCGTGCTCCACGAAGTGCGGGTGAATGCCGACAACGGCACCATGGCATCGCTGTCGTTGCGCACGTACCAGGCACCGATGTCCTCGGCCAGCATGCGCGTGTCGGCTTCGCCTTGCAGGTACACCTTCTTTACCCGGCCGGCATCGACGAAATCGTTGACGTAGCTGCCGCCCATCACTGTGCTGAGGGTGTCGTTGATATCACTGGCGGCCACGCCCATGGCGCCGGCCTTGCGATCATCGATGCTCACGTTCAGTTGCGGCGTGTCTTCCAGGCCCTGGGCGCGGACATTGGCCAGGCGCGGGTCCTGCGCAGCCAGGGCAATGAACTGGTTGCGTGCCTTGAGCAGCTCGGCGTGGCCCAAACCAGCCAGGTCCTGCAGTTGAACGTCGAAACCGGCACTCTGGCCCAGGCCCTGGATGGCCGGCGGGGCGATGACGAAGACGTTCGCGTCGAGAATCTTCGACAGCGCCCTGTTGGCCCGTTGCGCCACGGCGGCGGCGCTGTGCTCATCACCCCGGCGTTCGCTCCAGTCCTTCAGCTTGATAAAACCACGCCCCGAGTTCTGTGCGTTGCCGCCATTGCCCAGGCCACGCACGGTCAGCAGCGAAGCCACTTCAGGTTGCTGCAGCATGTAGTCCTGTACCTGGTGGCTGACTGCCAGCAGGCGTTCGTCGGTGCCACCCACTGGCAGGGTCATCTGCATCATCAGCATGCCTTGGTCTTCTTCAGGCAAGAACGCCGTGGGCAGTTTCTGCAGCATCAGCACCACGCCGCCGAGTACCAAGGCGTACACCAACAGGCTCCGCAGCGGGCGCGCCAGCACGTTGCCGACGCCTCGCTGGTAGCGCAGCGCATTGCGTTCGAAGGTACGGTTGAACCAGCCGAAGAAGCCGCGGCGCGCTTCGCCGTGGTTGGCTGTTGGCTTGAGCAAGGTGGCGCACAGGGCCGGGGTCAGGGTCATGGCCACCAGTACTGACAGCGCCATGGCTGCCACCAGGGTGACCGAGAACTGCCGGTAGATTACCCCGGTCGAGCCGCCGAAGAAGGCCATGGGCACGAACACTGCCGACAGCACCACGGCGATGCCGACCAGCGCACCGCTGATCTCGCCCATCGACTGGCGCGTCGCCTGGCGCGCAGGCAGGCCTTTTTCCGCCATGATGCGTTCAACGTTCTCCACCACCACGATGGCATCGTCAACCAACAGGCCGATGGCCAGCACCATGCCGAACAGGGTCAGCGCGTTGATCGAATAGCCGAGCAGGGCCAGTACGCCAAAGGTACCCAGCAGCACCACCGGTACCGCGATGGCCGGGATCAGCGTGGCGCGCAGGTTTTGCATGAACAGGTACATGATCAGCACCACCAGGGCGATGGCCTCGAACAGGGTCTTGACCACTTCCTCGATGGAAATCTTCACGAACGGTGCGGTGTTGTAGGCCACCTCGCTGCGCAATTGCAGCTTGCTTGGGAAGAACTGCTGCAGCTCTGCCAGTTTGGCCTGCACCGCTTGCGATACATCCAGCGCGTTGGCGCCGGTGGCCAGGCTCACCGCCAGGCCGCCGGAGGGCCGGCCATTGTGCTCGGCAACCACGTCATAACTTTCGCTGCCCAGCTCAACCCGTGCGACATCGGCCAGGGTCACCACCGCACCGGCACTGTTGTGCTTGAGTACCAGCTCGCGGAACTGCGCGGCGGTCTGCAATTTGCTGCGCGCGTTGATGGTGGCGTTCAGCTGCTGGCCAGCACGGGCGGGCAGGGCGCCCAGCTGGCCGGCGGAGGTGTCGACGTTCTGCGCCTGCAGCGCGCTGCTCACATCCGACGGCATCAGCGCGTACTGCTTGAGCTTGTCCGGGTCGAGCCAGATGCGCATGGCATAGCTCGAACCCAGGGTGGTTACCTGGCCGACACCGCTGACCCGGCTGATCTGGTCGTACAGGGTGCTGGAAATGAAGTCGCTGATGTCGGTGGCGCTGACGTCGGGGTTGTCCGACACCAGCGAGACAATGATCAGGAAGTCGCTGGCCGAGTTGTGAATTTCGATGCCTTGCTGCTGCACGGCTTCGGGCAGGCGCGCCTTGGCCTGTTCCAGCTTGGTCTGCACCAGCATCTGCGCGGTATTGATGTCGGTGCCGGCCTCGAAGGTGAGGGTGATTGAGGCACTGCCTGCCGAGCTGCTGCTGGAGGACATGTAGGTGAGGCCGTCGAGCCCGGTCATCTGCTGCTCGATCACCTGGGTGACCGAGTCCTCCATGGTCTTGGCCGAAGCACCGGTGTAGGTGGCGCTAAGGCTGATCTGCGGCGGGGCGATGTTGGGGTACTGCGCCAGTGGCAGCTGGAAGATGGCCAGGCCGCCGCCGAGCATCACCAGGATGGCGATGACCCAGGCGAAGATCGGCCGGTCGATGAAGAAACGTGCCATGTCATTCGCCCCGCTGGCTGTCGTTGCGTGCGGTCAGGGCGTTGCCCCGTACCTGGACGTGCTGGCCGACGCGGACCTTCTGCAGGCCCTGCACGATCAGCTGGTCGCCGGCCACCAGGCCCTGGCTGACCCACCAGTGGTTACCCACGGCGCGGGCCAGGGTCAGCTCGCGTTGTTGCACCTTGCCGTCGACCACCACCAGCGCGGTGGCGCCGCCACGCTCGTCGCGGCTTACGCCCTGCTGCGGCACCAGGATCGCGTCAGCCTGCACGCCTTCCTGCACGGTGGCCTTGAGGTACATGCCGGGCATCAACAGGCCGTCCGGGTTGGGTACGACGGCGCGGAAGGTGACACTGCCGGTGCTTTCATCCACGCTCACGCCATTGAAGGTGAGGGTGCCGGCATGGGCGTAGGTGCTGCCGTCTTCCAGTTCCAGGCTGATGCGCGTGGCGTCCTGCTGCGTACTGGATGCCAGCTTGCCCTCGGCCAGCTCGCGCTTCAGGCGCAGCAGGGTACTGCTGGGCTGGGTGAAGTCGACGTAGATCGGGTCCAGTTGCTGCACGGTAGTCAGCGCCGTGGTCTGCTCGGCCGTGACCAGCGCGCCGGGGGTAACCGACGAGGTGGCGGTGCGGCCATCGATGGGCGCGTTGATGCGGGTGTAGTCGAGGTTGATCCGTGCGGTACGTTGCGTGGCCTGGGCCGATTGCAGGCTGGCGCGGGCTTCGAGCAGGGCCGCCTGGGCGCTTTCGTTGTCTTCGGCACTGATGGCGTCGATCTTTACCAGTTGCGCATCGCGCCTGGCCTTGAGCTCGGCAGCCTTGAGCGTGGCGCGTGCCGAACTGACGGTGGCTTCGGCCTGGGCCAGGGCGGCCTGGTAGGTTTGCGGGTCGATCTGGTACAGCGCCTGGCCGGCCTTGACCGAGTCGCCTTCGTTGAACAGGCGCTTCTGGATGATGCCGCCCACCTGCGGGCGGATTTCGGCAATCAGGTGGGCGCTGGCACGGCCGGGCAGGGTGGTGGTCAGGGCCTGGGCGGCGCTGGTCACTTCATACACCGCAACCTCTTGCAGCGGTGGCTGCGCGGCCATGGTTTCGGCTTCGCGGCAACCGCCGATAACCAGCAGGCCGGCCCCCAGCAGCAGGGCGCGCGCCAGCGGCGAACGGGCAAACATCAGGGTGTGGAATAGCGTAGGCATCGCAGGCTCCGAGCCAAGGATTTCGATGCCGTCAGCGTGCGCGGCAATTGTGCAGGCAATGTGCAGAAAGCATGGAGATTGCCCGGCATGCCTTGCAGCGCCTGGGCCTGCGCGCTTCAATACGGGCTATTCCAATGTGCCGGCGGTGCCATGAAAGTCAGCCTTTCGCGCAAGTTCTTCTTCGCCATGCTCGCGGTGTGTGCATTTGCCGTGCTGGGCATGGTGTTTGCCGCTTACCTGAGCCTGAAATACGGCTTTCTCGGCTACCTCAACCAGCAGGCCGAGGAGCGCATGGAGCGTATCGTGCCGCGGGTCGAGCAGGCTTATGCGCGCCATGGCAGCTGGGACTTCATCCGCCGCGACAAGGACCAGTGGTTCGAGCTGCTGCGCCCGGACGACGCCCAGCCAGACAAGACCTTCGACCCCAGCCTGCTGACCGTGTCGGACCTGACCGGGGCGTTTGTGCGCTTTGCCTTGCTCGACGCCCGGCGCCAGCCGATCATCGGCTACCAGGCCGCGCCGGCCGACATGTTGCTGCGGCCGATCCAGTATCAGGGCCAGGTGGTGGGCTGGATGGCCTTGGCACCGCTGCAGTCGGTGACCAGCATTGGCGACCAGCGTTTTCAGCTCAACCAGCTGCGCTCCAGCTTGCTGATCGGCCTGGCCTGCCTGCTGGCCACGGCGGTGATCGCCTGGTGGTTGAGCCGCGCCTTGTTGCGGCCTATTCGTGAAGTGGCCAGCGCCACCCACCGCCTGGCGGCAGGTGACTACGCCATCACGTTGCCGGTGCGTTCGGCAGACGAAGCCGGGCAACTGGCCGGCGACTTCAACCGCATGGCCGCAACGCTGGCCAGCAACGAGCGCCTGCGGCGTGATTTCATGGCGGATATTTCCCACGAATTGCGCACGCCGCTGGCGGTGATGCGTGCCGAACTGGAGGCCATGGAAGATGGCATTCGCCCGCTCGACGGCAATGCCTTGCGTTCGCTGCAGGGCGAGGTAGGGGCCTTGAGCAAGCTGGTCGACGACCTGTTCGAGCTGTCGCTGGCTGAGGTGGGTGGCCCCACCTATCGCCGTGAGCGCATCGACCTCTGCGTGCTGCTACCGGTGGTTGCCGAAGCCTTTCAGGCCGGTTTTGCCGAGCGCGGCCTGCAATTGCGCGTTGAGGTACCCGCACAGCCGCTGTGGGTGCTGGGTGACGAATCGCGCCTGGGCCAGTTGCTGCACAACCTGTTGGAGAACAGCCGCCGCTACACCGATGCCGGTGGCCATACTGTGCTGCGGGCATTCCAGGAGGGGGACCAGGTGTTGGTGCAATGTGAAGATACAGCCCCCGGTGTCGACAGCGCCTCGCTGGCACGCCTGTTCGAGCGTTTTTACCGTGCCGAGCGCTCGCGTAACCGGGCCAGTGGCGGCACCGGGCTGGGCCTGGCGATCTGCCGTAGTATTGCCGAAGTGCATGGCGGCCGCCTGACGGCCAAGGCCTCGGCCATGGGCGGGCTGTTGCTGGCGCTGGCGTTGCCGGTTGCCGGAGATGACGCATGAGCCGGATACTGCTGGTGGAAGATGAACCCAAGCTGGCGGCATTGGTGGGTGATTACCTGCGTGCGGGCGGTTACAGCGTCGAGCACCTGGCCGACGGCCTGGCAGTGATGCCGGCCATTCGCCAGGGCCAGTTTGAACTGGTTCTGCTCGACCTGATGCTGCCAGGCCGTGACGGCCTGGACATCTGCCGCGAATTGCGTGGCTTTAGCCGCCTACCGTTGATCATGATGACTGCCCGGGTCGACGAGATCGACCGCCTGCTGGGCCTGGAACTGGGCGCAGACGACTATATCTGCAAGCCGTTTTCACCGCGCGAGCTGGTGGCGCGGGTCAAGGCGGTGCTGCGCCGCAGTGGCGAACAGCCAGGCAGCCTCGGCCTGGAACTGGATGCCCGGGCGTTCCAGGCCCGCTATCGTGGTGTGGCGCTGGAGCTCACGCCCGTGGAGTTCCGCATGCTGGCGGCACTGGCGGTGCGCCCGGGGCAGGTGCTGTCGCGCGACCAGTTGATGAACCACATCTACCAGGACCACCGGGTGGTGGCCGACCGCACCGTGGACAGCCATGTGAAAAACCTGCGGCGCAAGCTGACTGCGATCACACCGGGGCATGACCCGATTCGCTCGGTGTATGGGGTGGGGTATAGCCTGGAGTTCGAATAGTCGACATCTGAAAGCCTGCGCGATCCCCCTGTAGGAGCGGGGGGGGGGGGGGGGGGGGGGGGGGGGGGGGGGGGG